>NZ_JACSUE010000004.1:0-689889 GCF_014384845.1 Caballeronia sp. EK | reverse complement strand
CCGTTCGCCACTCGCCACCAGGGTTGCCCCCGTGCTGCCGTTCGACTTGCATGTGTAAGGCATGCCGCCAGCGTTCAATCTGAGCCAGGATCAAACTCTTCAGTTCAAACCTGTTACTGTTTTTCGGTTCCGTTAGAAACCGGTCGCTCACTCAACGTTCTGACGATGATTGTTCATCTTAAAGATGAAAAACCTTCCTCTGATACTTCGTGTGAGACTCTTGATACTTTTGCTTGTTGTCTCAGCCCCAAAAGACTGAAACCGCACTCGCTATCAAGCGCCCACACTTATCGGCTGTTAGTTTTTAAAGAGCACATCGCAAGACATTCACTACCTCAACTTCCGTCTTGCGTCGCTGCATCAGCAGCAGAGAAACGAGATTATGACGGGCCGATGATCTCCTCGCAAGCCCCCCACGCAAATTATTTTCTGAAGCCGCAAGTGCACGTCAAAAACTTCAATGCGGAGATTGCGAGCGTGGAAAGCCTTTACCGATCTTTCCACGCTCGATAATCGCCCGACGACTCAACTTCCAAAGAACGGCGTGCAGAATCCCGCAGGCCCGACGCACTCCGACGACGGCATCGAACCATGCTTCATCGACATCGGCGTGCGCATCGAGCCGGATCCGGAAGATGCGCCGCCGGCACTCGTGCCGCCGTAGGCTTCGTTCGTTGCGTTCGCATTCTTTTGTGCAGCGACCTTCGCTTCCGCGGCCTGAATATCGGCGGGATAGTCGGCTTGCTCTCCCATGGCGGGCGAATAGCCGGCCTGTTCGAGCTGGACCAGCTCGGCCTTCACTTGTGCGCGCGTCAGCGGAGCGTTCTGGCTCTGCGCGAAAACAAACGTGGGCGCGGCGACGACGGCGAGGGAAACGACAAATTTGGCGATGGCGTTCATGATGTTCACACTCCGACAGAAAAGGTTGACCGGATCGCACGCGATCCACGAACCTCATCGAACGCACAGGGCCCTTGCGCGGCTTCGACTCACTCGATCCAGGTTTCAAGCGTAGAGGCTTCGATTGGTTAACCCGGACATGCCGCGATCTATTCCCACGCCGACGCACGATTTGCGTCGAACGTAAGTCGGCGTCGAAGGAAGTGAAGGATGGGAGCGCGGCGGACGAACCGGATGAGGAGTCCGGCAAGGCGCCAGCCAGCGCCCGTCCACCGCGATCGAATTGTGACGCAAGCCGCCGCGAAGATCATCGCTGCTCGCGTTGAAGATGCCTTGCCGATCTCGCAACAATGACGTCCGCGAAGCCGATGCTCAATGCGCGTCCGGCACGAGATGCACGCGCTTCTCGGTCGCGGCTTCGACGGCCGAGCGCGAATACAGCAACGGAAAGTACTGTCCGTCGAGCCACATCTGCGCGAGATCGCGGTAATGCGGGTTATCGGGGTCGCCCGATTCGCCCGGCAGATTCACCGCGCGCGAGTTGTCCCAGTTGCCGACATCGACGACCACACGAAACGAAGGCCCGTTGGTCTCGCGGAAATCGCTCGCACGATAGGTCGACTGGTTCGGCGTATAAGCGCTGCCTCCCTTTCCGATAGGCCCGACGTTGAGCTTCGCGCGCATATCCGCATCGACGACATCGGCCAGAGGATGCGCGTTCAGGTTCGTCTGGAGCTTGCCCCATTGCCACTGGCTTGCATCGTCGCCTTGCAGATGCCGCATTTCACCGTAGGCATCCCGCAGACTCGAAAGCAGAACCGCATCGCGTCTGGCTTGCGCGTTATCGCCGAAACGCGCTTCAGGATGTTCGAGCGTATCGAGCATCACGGCCGTGTCGGGAGCACCGAACGACGATGCCGCGTTCTTCGGCAGCACCGCTTCCTTGAACGTGCGTCCGAGATGGCGCGACAGCCACACTTCTTCGAGCGCGGCTTGCGGTGAATCCGCGCCCATGTGCGCATCCCAGCCTTTCAGCATCGCGAGTGCGGCGCGTGTGTCTTCGTCATCGCTCGAAAGCGGTGCGAGCAATGCGACGAGCCTGCGCGCCGGAATCGAAACGATATCGTTCTGCAAGCGCTCTGAATCTTCGATCGACACCTTGGGCAGCGACTTCAACACCTCGTCGATACGCTGATGCCGCGAGCCGTTGGTCCACTCGAAACCGAGCTTGCGCTCGGCATACGGATAACCCGCCGGCAGATTCATTTCATTCGACGTGGTGAAATAGGCTTGCGCGGGGTTATAGACGGAGGGCATCGCGTCGCGCGGCCAGAAGCCCGCCCATTCATAGCGGCCATCGCCGGGCACGGGCATGAGGCCATCCCAGTTCGGGCGTATCGGCGCGAGTCCGCTCGGCACCCAACCTATGTTGCCGTCCTTGTCCGCGTAGACCTGATTGACGGTCGGCGCGCCCCAGGTCGCAAGCGAAGCCTTGAATTGCGCGTAATTCTTCGCGCGCATGTAGCGCATCGAATCGAAGTACGGCGACATTCCCGGCGACAGCCACGCCGTGCGCACCGCGAATGCGCGATGTTTGCTTTCTTCCGTATAGATCACGGGCCCGTGACGCGTGAACAGCAATTCGGCGTTGACGGGCGATCCGTTGCGCACCGCGATCTGCTCGTGCACTACGCGCATCGGCTCCCACTTGCCCTTGTATCGATACTGCCGTGGATTCGCCGGGTTCAGCTCGTACACGTAGAGATCTTCCTGATCGATATTGAAGATCGTGAGACCGTAGGCGATCGAACCGTTATGACCGATCGAAATACCCGGTGCGGAAGGTTCGCCCGCACCGATGATATCGAGCGTTGGCGTGCTGATCTGCTGGATGTACCGAAGGCTCGGCGCCGCGTACGCGCGATGCGGATCGTTCGCCATGATCGCGCGCCCCGTTGCCGACTTCGATGGTGCGATCACCCAGTTGTTGCTGCCTTCGGTGACTTCCTCGGGATTGTCGGCGGCGGCGATCAGTGTCGTCGATGCATCCGCGCTTTTCATCGACTCTTTCGTCACGCGCACGCCTTGCGTGGCGAGCGTGAAGACCTTGAGGACATCGTCGGGGAGACATGGATCGAGGCCGGCAGGCATCTGGGCCTTCCACTGCGGCTGAAGGCCGAAGCGCAAAGCATCCGCATCGAGCGAACTCTTGCAGGCCACGCGCGCACGCGCGACTTCACTCGTCAGGTTTCGCGTGAGACCGTGACTGCGAATGCGCACGATGTCGTCGGCATTCCATTTCGCCGGCCAATAGCCGATCTTGCGAAATTCATAGGGCATGCGGTCCGGATGCGCCGCGAGCCAGTCGATATACGCGTTGACGCCTGCCGCGAAGCGCGTCGCGGCAGGCTTTGCATCGGGACCATAGCGCTGCCATTCGGTCGCCATGTCGCCACGATAGAGAAAGAGCCGCGTGGCCTTGTCCTGCTCCACGTAGGCCGGGCCGAATACTTCCGAGAGCTCGCCGAGTCCGCGTCTGCGCCAGAGATCGATCTGGAACATGCGATCGCGTGCCGCATTGAAGCCTTGCACGAAGAACGCATCGCTGTCGTTGGCCGCGTAGATGTGCGGTACGCCCCAGCGGTCGATCAGAATGTCCGATGGCTGTGAGAGCCCCGCGACGGCAATCGTTTCGTCCGCGGGCGCATCAGCGAGCGCGACTTGCGCCGCAAGCGGCCCGAACAGCGATGCGCCGATCATCAGCGCAAGCAGGCGTTGACCCTTTCTTCCCTTCATCGTGGCGTCTCCGTTGTTATCGATGTCAATTCACGCGGATATCGCAATGTTATGCGAATGCTGCAAACGCGCAAAGGTTACATCCGGATACGCCAATTGGAAAATGATGTCGAGCGATAGCATCTTCATTCGTCGACATGGTAATGGCGCAAACGAAGAAGCACGCGCCGTGACAAAGGAGATACCCGATGACCATCCCTGATCCGATATCGATAGCGAAGCGCGTCTATGATGCTTATGTCACGAAAGACCGTGATGCGATCGAAGCACTCGTCGCAGACGATTTCCACTTCACGAGTCCACGCGACAATCGGCTCGACCGGGCGACCTACTTTGCGCGATGCTGGCCGAATTCGCGCACGATCGCCGAATTCACTTTCGTTCATCTCGTGCGCGACGGAGAACATGTGTTCGTCACCTACGACCTGCGCATGAAGGACGACAGCGCGTTTCGCAACACGGAAGTTCTAACCATTCGTGATGGCAATCTCATCGAAGCCCAGGTCTTCTTCGGATGGATGATTCCGCACGAAGCATCGGAAGGCAGATCGCTTTAGACGCGGTATGTCATTCGTTCTGGCGCGGCTGCTCCTGCAAGGCCGCGTCGCGGATGACTTCCGCAAACTTCTCCAATGCCTGCAGCGGACCACTCACGCTGTTGTATTCCTGGTTGCCGATCCGGCCTTCCAGCACCACCGAAAAGCCGCAGTCCTGCGCGATCTTTAGAAGAGTATCCATGTCGCTGTCGAATTCGCCTCATTGCAGTATCGGCGAAGCACACGCGATGCCTGCCCACGCGTGCGTCCTACTCTCATCGTCCCGCTTGCTTGCGTTTGTCCGACGAGTTATGCGAGGCGGCGCACTAACAACGTGCGCTCGCACTCGTACGCTTTTCATCGAATGTTCATAAATGGACGGAGAAGTGTCGCGTGAATGCTTTTGACACGTCGATCCAGACCTGGCTCGTGCATATTGCGGCCTCGTCCGTCATTTTTACTCATGCCGTCCACGCGATTGCCGATTTTTACCTAACGAAAGGCGTCCTTCCACTGGCGATTCTCTGGGCGATCTGGTTCAAGGCCGGCGACTCCCAGCAATGGCGACGCGAGATGGTCGTCGCCATTCTCATGTCGGGCTTCATTGCGTTTCTGCTCGGCAGACTCGCTGCGCTCGCGCTGCCTTTCCGACTGCGCCCCGTCTACGATCCGAATATTCACCTGACCTTCCCGTTGACGAGCGAGACGGGCAGTTTTCTGCGCATGTGGAGTTCCTTTCCCAGCGATCATGCCGCCCTGTGGATGGCTATCGCAGCAGGCATCTTTCTCGTCTGGCGATGGATCGGCGTACTCGCGATCCTGCACTGCATCATCCTCGTGTGCCTGCCGCGCGTCTATCTCGGGCTGCACTATCCGACCGATGTGATCGCGGGCGCGGCCATCGGCGCGGTCTCGGCATGGATCGTCACGCGCGCCCCGCTGCGCTCGCGCTTTGCGCCGTTTTTCGTGCGGTTCATGGAACACTGGCCCGCCGTGGGCTACATGCTCGCGTTCCTGTTCTTCTTCGAACTCGCGACCATGTTCGACGAGCCGCGCCTCATCGCCTCTTTCATCGTCAAAGCGCTCTAAACGCCACGCCAGGCGTCTCGCCGGCGCCGTCCTCTCCTATCCTTGTCTTGTACGCAGGAGCGTGCGTCCCACGCACCCACCGCTTGACAGTAACGACTCGACTCGTTTATTGTTTGGTACACCAACCAAGACACTGAACGATACCTGATCATGGAGCGCGCCATGAGCCGCATGACCGGCATAACCTTCTATCTTCTTTTCGCCGTGGCACTCGCGGCGTGCTCTCATCAGGATCGCGACGTCTATCAAGGCTACGTCGAAGGAGAGTTCGTCTATCTCGGCTCGTCGCAATCGGGCAAGCTCGCCGCGCTCTCCGTCTCGCGCGGGCAAACGGTTAAAGCGGGCACGGGCACGTTCGCGCTCGAATCCGTCGATGAAACCGCCGCGCTCGATCAGGCGCAACGCCAACTCACCGCCGCGCAGTCGCAACTCGAAGACATCCTCACAGGCAAACGCGCGCCGGAGGTCGCTTCGGTGCGCGCGCAACTCGCGCAGGCGCGCGCGAACGCCCGCAAGGCCGCGTTGCAACTGAGCCGCGACGAGGCGCAGTTCAGTGCCGGCGGCATCGCCAAAGGGCAACTCGACGATTCCCGCGCCAATGCCGATGCCGCCGCCGCGCAAGTGCGCGATCTCGCCGAACAGGTCGATATCGCACGCTTGCCCGGCCGTCCCCAGCAGATCGAAGCGCAGCGCGCACAAGTGGCCGCCGCGCAGGCGTTCGTCGTCCAGGCTCAATGGAAAGTCGATCAAAAACGTGTCGAGGCGCCGGCGGACGGGCTCGTGTACGACACGCTCTATCGCGTCGGAGAATGGGTGCAGGCGGGCACGCCCGTCGTGCAGATGCTGCCGCCGCAGAATGTGAAGGTGCGCTTCTTCGTGCCGGAGAACGCGGTGGGCGGTCTCGCGGCGGGGCGCGCGGTATCGATTCATTGCGACGGCTGCGCGGAAGACGTGGCCGCGAAGATCACCTACGTGTCGAATCAGGCGGAATACACGCCGCCCGTCATCTATAGCAACGAAAATCGCGCGAAGCTCGTGTTCATGGTCGAGGCGCATCCTCAACCCGCCGATGCGGCGAAGCTTCATCCCGGCCAACCCGTCGCGGTGAGGTTGCAATGAAGGCGCAGGACACGCCCTACGTCATCGACGTACACAATCTCAACAAGCGTTTCGGCGACAAGCATGTCGTCAACGATGTGTCGTTGCAGGTCGCGCGCGGCGAAATCTTCGGCTTTCTCGGTCCGAACGGCAGCGGCAAGACGACCTCCATCCGCCTGATGTGCGGCCTGCTCACGCCCGATTCGGGTAGCGGCACATGTCTCGGCTACGACATCGTGCGCGAGAGTGAGGAGATCAAGCGCAACGTCGGCTATATGACGCAGCGCTTCTCGTACTGGGAAGACCTGACCATCCGCGAGAATCTCGACTTCGTCGCGCGCATGTATCAGATGAAGAACCGCCGCGAAGCCGTGGATCGCGCACTCGAAGCGCTGGGCTTGCAGAGCCGCGCGAAGCAACTGACGGGGTCGCTCTCGGGTGGATGGAAGCAACGGCTCGCACTCGCCGCATGCATGTTGCACGAGCCGAAACTGTTGTTGCTCGACGAACCCACCGCGGGCGTCGATCCCACCGCGCGCCGCGACTTTTGGGAAGAGCTGCATCGTCTCGCTGCGAAAGGCATCTCCGTGCTCGTCAGCACGCACTACATGGACGAAGCCGAGCGCTGTCACAAGCTCGCGTATATCGCTTACGGCAAGCTGCTCGCGCAAGGCACCGCGAACGAAGTCATCGCGTCGCAGAATCTCGCTACGTGGAGCATTCACGGTCAGCATCTCAGTGCGCTCTCGGAGCGCTTGCGCAAGACGCCCGGCATCGACCAGACGGTCGTGTTCGGCTCGGCGCTGCATGTGAGCGGCAGCGATCACGCCGCGCTCGAACAGGCCGTGCGTGACGCGACGAAAGACGGCGCAACCCAAGCGGAGCGCATCGAAACCGGGCTGGAAGACGTCTTCATCTATCTGATGAGCCACTCGACCGACAACTTCAAGGTGACGTCATGACAGCGCGCGGTGGCCTCGCACTGTTCGCGCGCTTCTCCATCACGCGGTGGTGGAGCATCGTGATCAAGGAGTTTCTCCAGCTACGGCGCGACCGCATCACGTTCGGCATGATCGTGGGGCTGCCGATCGTACAGCTCGCGCTCTTCGGCTATGCGATCAACACGGACCCGAAGCATCTGCCGACAGCCGTGATCGTCGGCGATCAGAGTCCGTTTTCGCGCAGCTTCATCGCCGCGATGGAGCACTCCGACTACTTCGATATCGTCGAAACACTGCCCGACGACGAAGCCGGCCGCCGCGCCCTCGCGCAAGGCCGCGTGCTTTTCGTGCTCGACATTCCCGCCGACTTCTCGCGCAAGCTGTTGCGCGGCGAGCGGCCCGCGCTGCTCGTCGAAGCCGACGCCACCGATCCGAACGCGGTCAGCAAGGCGAGCAATTCACTGTCCGCGCTCGTGCAATCGGTGGCGAGCAAGGACCTCACCGGTCCGCTCGCGCGTTTGAATGGCGGGCCCGCCGCGTTCGACGTGCAGGTCCACAACCTCTATAACCCCGAAGGCATCACGCAATACAACGTCGTGCCGGGTTTGATGGGCGTGATCCTCACGATGACCCTCGTGATGATGACGGGCCTTGCCATGACGCGCGAACGCGAACGCGGCACGATGGAGAACCTGCTCGCGACACCCGTGCGCCCCGTCGAAGTGATGACGGGCAAGATCGTGCCCTACGTGTTCATCGGCCTCATTCAGGCGACGATCATTCTCGGAGCCACGCGCTTCGTGTTTCATGTGCCGTTCGTCGGCAATCCCCTCGCGATCTATCTCGCCGCGCTGCTGTTCATCGCCGCGAATCTGACGGTGGGCATCACGCTGTCGTCGCTCGCGCAAAATCAGCTTCAGGCGATGCAACTGACCATGTTCTACTTCCTGCCGAACATCCTTCTTTCGGGCTTCATGTTTCCGTTCGCGGGCATGCCCGCGTGGGCGCAGTTAATCGGCAATCTTCTGCCGCTCACTTACTTCAACCGCCTGATACGCGGCATTCTGCTCAAGGGCAGCGGCTGGGCGGACCTATGGCCTTCGGTCTGGCCGATGGCGCTTTTCACCGTGATCGTGATGTGCATTGCGCTGCGCTTCTACCGGCGCACGCTGGATTAGGGAGACGTCGATGAAACCGCTTCTTTCCCTTTGCGCGCTCGTGTTGTGCGGCTGCACGGTCGGCCCCGACTTTCACGCGCCCGCGCCGCCCGAGACGCAGACCTATGTCAAGACTTCCGTCGCGATGCAAGGCTTTCCCGCCATCGATCATGCTTTGCCGCGCTGGTGGACGCAATTCGGCTCCGATGCGCTGAACCGTCTCGTCGATCGCGCATTGAACGACAGCCCGACGCTCGAACAAGCTCGCGCGAAGCTTCTGCAAGCGCATGAAGACTATCGCGCGCAAGCCGGCGCGACATACTTCCCCGCCGTCGATGCCTCGCTTTCCGGCACGCGTCAAAAGGTGGACCCCGCCGCGTTCGGCGTGCCCATTCCGAGCCCCGGTCCTTTCACGCTCTACGATGCATCGGTCAGCGTGTCGTACACGCTCGATGTCTTCGGCGGCGAGCGGCGCGCGCTCGAAGCGTTGCGTGCGCAAGTGGATTACCAGTCCTTCGAACTCGACGCGGCGCGTCTTTCGATCGCGGGCAATGTCGTCGCGAGCGCGATCCGGCGCGCTTCATTGCAGCAGCAGATCACGCTCACCGAGCGCCTCGTCGATGCACAGATGAGGCAGTTGTCGATCATGGAAGGCCGCCTGCAAGCGGGCGGCGTCGCATCGTTCGATGTGCGCAGCCAGCGCACGCTCGTCGAGCAAACGCGCGCGGGTCTGCCATCGCTCGTCACGCAGCGCGATCAGGCCGATCATCGGCTTGCGGTGCTGCTCGGCGTCGAACCGTCCGTCGCCGATTTCGATGCGATCACGCTCGATTCGCTGCGTCTGCCGGACAGCGTTCCGCTCACGCTGCCTTCGACGCTCGCACGCGAACGTCCCGATATCCGCGCATCCGAGGCGCTGCTGCATCAGGCGAGCGCGAATGTCGGCGTGGCGACGGCCGATCTCTATCCGAAGTTCTCGCTGTCGGCGGGCGTGGGAAGCCAGCGCACGAATATCCACGACATGCTCAACAGCCTGAACGTATGGAATGTCGGGCTGAATCTCACGCAGCCGCTGTTTCATGGCGGCGAACTGCGCGCGAAGAAGCGATCGGCGGAAGCGGCCTACGATGCAGCCATGCAAGGTTATCGACAAACCGTGCTGGAAGCCCTACAGCAAGTCGCCGATAGTCTGACCGCGCTACAGAACGACGCGAGCACCGTGCAGGCGCGCGAGATCGCGGCGAGCGAAGCACGAGCGAACCTCGATACCACGGGCGCGCGCTATACGGCGGGCGGTGTGAGCCGCTTCGATCTGCTCGACACGCAACGTCAGGCGCTGCAAACGCAGCTCGATTACGCGGTCGCGCAAGCGAATCGCTTGTCAGACACGGCCGCGCTCTTCCAGTCGCTGGGCGGCGCCGGCGAGGACACGAAAGGCGCGATCGAGCCGGTTGCATCCGCGATTAACTAGCGAGCATTCCGAGCCGATGCTTGAGCACCTTGCCGCTCGCGGACACCGGCAGCGCATCGAGAATGCGGATCGTCGAAGGCCGCTTGTACGGTGCGAGCCGTGCGCTTACCCATTGAGCGAGTTCGCGCTCGTCCGCCATGCAACCCGGCCTCAGTTCGACGAACGCGAGCACGTCCTCGTTGCCCACCGCGCTTCGCCCGATCACGGCGGAATGCAGCACGGCAGGGTGACTGTTGAACGCCTGCTCCACTTCGGCGGGATACACGTTGAAGCCAGAACGGATGATGAGTTCCTTGCTGCGTCCGACGATATACAGATTGCCGTTCTCGAAGCGCGCGAGATCGCCGGTTTTGAGCCAGCCGTCGGCGGTCACCGTCGCCGCTGTTTGTGCCGCATCGCGGTAGTAGCCGAGCATCACGTTCGGGCCGCGAATCCACAATTCGCCGGTATCGTCGGCGTCGTCTGCTTGCGCGAGCGGCACGATGCGCGCCTCGACGCCCGGTATCAACGGACCGACGGAAGAATCGTGCGCGGGCGCATCGAGCAATGTGTTCGACACGGTCGGACTGCTTTCGGTCATGCCGTAGCCGTTGTGCAAGGGCACGCCGTAAAACGCTTCGGCAGCGGCCTTCAGCGTCATGTCGAGCGGCGAGCCGCCGCAATAGACGAATCGCAGCGACGGCGCATTCAGCCCGCCGCGCGGCGTGAAATGATCGATCAGCTTCGCGTGCATCGCGGGCACGCCCTGAAAGATCGTCATGCGTTCTTCGCTGAGTACGCGTCCCGCGCGCTCGGCATCGAAACGTGCCGCGAGCCGCAGCGACGCGCCCGCATGGAGCGAGCCGAGGCACATGGACGCAAGCCCGAACACATGCGAGATCGGCAACGCGGCATAGACGCGATCGCCGGAATTCACGCGGCGCAGCGTGCTCGATACCGCCGCGACGAAGAGCAGATTGCGATGCGACAGCATCACGCCCTTCGGTGCGCCCGTCGTGCCCGTCGTGTAGATGAGCGCCGCGCATTGCTGGTCCGAAGGCAGGCCGTGCGGTTCTTGCGTGGAAGCATTATCGACGGCACTCAGCGCGAACGCGCCGATCGGCGTTGCGTCGAGCGATTCGATCGCGGCGCCGTCCCGTTGTGCATGACGCGCGGCATCGTCGGATGCTTCGACGGTATAGAGCGCGATGCGCGGCGTCGCATGCGCGCGGATCGCATCGAGCTCGACAGCGGACAGGCGCGCATTCGCGACGAGCGCCCATGCATCGAGACGACTCGCGGCAAAGAGCGATGCGACGAGCGCGACGCTGTTCTCGCCGATCAGCATCACGCGATCGCCGGCTCGCACGCCCGCCGCTGCAAGACGCGCGGCGAGCGCATCGACGGCATCGTCGAGTTGCGCATACGTCAGCGTGCGCGTGTCCTCATGCAACGCGATGTGATCGGGATGCGCCTGCGCGCCGCGCGAGACGATCGCGTCGATGCGCGCGGGCAGCGACGCGATGAGCTTGTTCGTATCCATATCGGGCGATACCGTTCGTGACCCTGAGGCCCGAATGATAACGCTCATGCATCAACCCGCGAAACGCGGCTCCGGAATGCCACGCACGCCGAGGCCCGTCACCGCGAACAAGCCGCCCTTGTCGCGCTCCTTCTGCGGAATGCCCCACATCGGGCGGCCCATCGTCGATACATAGAGGATGTCGAGATTCGGTCCGCCGAACATCACGCTCGTCAGATTCCGCACGGGGAACGGCACGATGCGATCGAGCTTGCCGTCGGGCGCGAAGCGCAGAATGCGGCCGCCAAACACGAGCGCGGACCAGACATAACCTTCCTCGTCTACGGTCGCGCCATCGAAGGTGCCGGCCATGTCGTGCGCGGAGACGAACAAACGCTTGTTCGTTGCCGCGCCGGTTTCGATGTCATAGTCGTACGCGTACATCTCCTTGCTGTATGTGTCGGTGAAGTAGAACGTCTTGTTGTCGGGGCTCCAGCATGGGCCGTTCGAACAACTGATGCCGCTGTCGAGGCGCGTGACCTTGCCATCCGTATCGAGCCGGTAGAGTCCGCCGCTGCGCGTCGAGCGCTGGCCGCGATCGGCATCGTAGCGATCGAAGTCGTAGGACATCGTGCCCGCGACGAAGCGGCCACGCCGATCCACCTTGCCGTCGTTGAAACGCGTCTCGGGATCGTCGCTTTCCGGGTCGGCGATGAACTGCACGGTCTGCGCGTCGAAGTCGTAGAAATGCAGGCCGTTGGCGAGCGCGACCACCGCGCCGCCTCGCTCGCGCAAGGCCATCGAGCCGATATGACGCGGCACGAAATAGCGCTTCACGTCGCTGCCGTCGGCACGGCAGCTATAGATCTCCGCCGCCGTGCTGTCGATCCAGTACAAACGCTCCTCCTTGACGTCCCAAAGCGGCCCTTCTCCGAGATGATTGTTCGCATCGACCAGCAAGCGTACTTCGGGCATCGTCGTCTCCTTGGGTTAGGCTTCACCGTCCTTGTCATTGCGCCGATGCGCGAGCAACGCCATCAAACGGCGATCGCGCCAGCGGCTGCGTTCCTCGATACGCTCGCGCGGCAAGACGGCACGGCGCTCCGTATCGAGCTTATCGAGCGTGTCGGCGGGCCAGTCGAACGGCTTGCGTCCCGATGCGATCGTGCGATATGTGCCGCCGTAACGCGCCGCGTAATCGGCCACGCCGCCGGGCGCGTTCAGGTCGATGGTTTCGAACGGACCCATGAACGACCAGCGCATCGCGAGCCCGTCGCGGATCACGGTGTCGAGATCGGCGGCGCTCGCATAGCCTTGCTCGTAGAGACTCAACGCTTCGTCGAGCAGCGCGCCTTGCAGTCGATTGAGCAGAAACCCCGAAATCTCCCTGTTGACGGTCACGGGCTTTTGTCCCGCTCGTTCGTAGATGGCGCGGGCGCGTTCCACCGTGTCATGCGAAGTCCACGGCGCACCGCACAACTCGACGAGCGGCACGAGCGACGGCGGATTGACCGGATGCGCGACGAGACAGCGCGCGCGGCCTTCGATACTTTCCGTGAAGGTCGATGCGGGCAAGCCCGACGTCGAACTCGCGAGCAGCGCATCGGGCTTCGTCAGGCGGTCCAGTTCGATGAACAACGCGCGCTTCGCCCCAACCACTTCCGCGATGTTCTCCTGCACGAGATCCGCATCGGCGACGGCATCGGCGAGGCTTTCGCATGTGGTGATGCGCGCGACGATCGCATCGACGGGTTCATCGATCAGATCGAAGGACGCGAGATCGTCCAGGCTTTCGCGGATCGACGGAATCGCACCGCCGAGCATCTCCTTCGATGCATCGTGAATCTTCACGTCGAAGCCGCTCTTCGCGAACACGATCGCCCACGCGCGGCCGATGCGGCCCGAGCCGATCACCGCAATGTTCTTCGCTTGCATCTGTGTGTGATCCTCATTCGAGTTGGTTCAGCCTTTCTTGTCCCGCAACGTGATGACAGCGGCCAGCACGACGAGCCCGTTGATGATGTCCCGCACCGCGGGCGGCACGGTGGTGCCCGCGAGCAAGGTCCCGAGCGCCGTGAGCAGCAGCGCGCCGCCGAACACGCCGAGATAGTGCCCGCGACCGCCCGTGATGAGCGCGCCGCCGACCACGACCACGGCAATCGAAGGCAACAGATAAGGGTCGCCCATGCCGAGAAACGCCTGCGAGCTGAACCCCGCGAGCAGCAGACCGACGATCGCCGAGCAAAGACCGGAGAGGCAATAGACCGCGATCAACGTCGTGCCCACGCGCACGCCCGAGAGCTTCGCGGCGACAGGCGAATTGCCGACCGCATACACACGACGCCCGAACGGCGTGCGATGCAGCAGCACCAGCGCGATGACGAGAAACACCGGCACGCTCCACGCCGCGAGCGACAGCGGCCCGACTCGTCCGTTGGTGAATTCGCTGATCGCCGAGGGCGACCATCCTTGCGGCGAACCGTTGCAATAGATCAGCGTGAGACCCTGCAGCAAGCCGTTCGCGGCAAGCGTGACGACGATGGGCGGCAAGCCGAGCATCACGACGCCCACGCCGTTGAACACGCCGACGAGCAGGCCGACGAGCAGCACCACCGGCACCGCCCACGCGGCCGCGCCGTTCATGCCGTGCGTGAGCCCCGTCAACAGCACGCCGGATAGCGTGATGAGCCAGGGCATCGAAAGATCGAGTCCGCCCGTCAGAATCACCGCGCCCTGCCCCAGGCCGAGAATCGCGAGAAACAAGGTCAGCGTGAGCAGGCTCGTGTAGAAGTTCGCGCTGACGAGCACGCCGGGGCCGTAGACGAAGCCCGTGATGATCACCACCGCGAAGAACAGCAGATACGCCGGAACGACATACTTGACCCATTCGCGATTGCGTTCGATCCAGTCCGCAATCGGGCGGCCCTTCAACTCCGTATTCTCGACCGGACGAAAGTCATCGACCTCGAACGTGACGCGTCGCGCGTGAGTGTCGTCGCGCGCGCGTGTTCCGGTTCGTATCGCCTTGAACCACTGCGCGGCGTGACGCGCGCATTCGTTCGCCGCCGATTGCTTGCCGATCGACGAACCGAGCACCGCGAGCATCAGGATCACGGCTTCCGCGATCGTCGTGAAAAACGCCGACACGTTCAGCACGAGCAGGATGTTCACGGTGATCATGAGCGTCATCGCGGCGAACACGGTGCCGACGCAGCCGCCGCGCCCGCCGCCGAGCAGCGTGCCGCCGAGCACGACGGCGGTGAACATCGAAAGCAGCAAGGGACGGCCGACGAGCGGATCGGCGGAACCTGTCTGCGCCGATACATACAGGCCCGCCGCCGCGTAGAACATGCCCGCGAGCGCGTAGGTAGAGATGCGATAGCGCGTGACCGGCATGCCGTTCGCGTATGCGCCGTCCGGATCGCTGCCGAGCGCATAGAGACCCACGCCGAAGCGGGTGCGCTTGATGAACGACCAGATCAGCAACGCGAGAATCAGCAGGGCCGCGGACATCGGCATCTTGTCGGGGATCAGATCGGCCGTGAGCACCGCGCCGAACTGGTCGCCGACGCTGCCGCCCGGCTTGTTCTGGATCAGCAGCGTGAGGCCCTGCACCATGAACATCGTCGCGAGCGTGACGACGATCGATTGCAGCCGAAACCATGCGATCAGCGCGCCGTTCACGAGGCCGATGCCGCCGCCTATCGCGAGAATCAGCGCGGCGCCCGCCCATTGCTCGACGGGCGATCCCTGCACGAAGCGCACCGCGAGCACGTTGGCGAGCGACACGACCGCCGACGCCGACAGATCGAAACCGCCCGACAACACGACGATCGTCTGACCGATCGCCGCGAGCGCGAGCGTGGTCGCGCTCGAAATCACCGAGCCGATGTCGTAGAGCCCGACGGGCGTCGCGGACAGCGCGACCCATCCGGCGAGCATCGCGAGCAACGCGCTGATCGCGATGATGAGCCCGCGATGATGATCGATGCGCGCGCCCCAACCCACGCGCGCGCCCGGCCGCACGACCTCGCTATCGGGCGACGCAACGGCTATCTTCATGAGCAACCTCTCAACTGGAAAGCATCTTGCGCATCACGTTCTCTTCGGTGAGCGCGTCGCCGGTCAGTTCGCCGACATTGCGGCCGCGATACATCACCGCGACGCGGTCGCATACGTTGACGAGTTCGGGCACATCGGTCGAATAGAACAGCACGGAGCCGCCCGCCGCCGCGAACGCGCGCATCAACACGAAGATCTGATGCTTGGTGCCGACGTCGATGCCGCGCGTCGGATCGAACATGAGCCACACGCGGCTTTGCGTGAGCAGCCACTTCGCCATCGCGATCTTCTGCTGATTGCCGCCCGAGAACGACAGACAAGGCTTGTAGAGCGCGCGCGGATTCACCTCCATCTGCGCGAGCGAGCGGCGTATCGCGGTCTGCTCGCGCTTTCGATCGATGAGGCCGAAGCGCGAATAGCGGCCGATCACCGGCAGCGACACGTTCTCGCCGCCGGGCAGGCGCAGAAACAGCCCTTCGGTCTTGCGATCCTCCGGCAGGAAGCTCGTCGATACGCCGGCCTTCAGCGAATCCGCCGTGCAGGTGAGCGTGACCGGCTTGCCGTCGATGCGTATTTCGCCATCGTCGATATAGGTCGCGCCGAAAAGCGCCTCGAACAATTCGCGCTGCCCCATGCCCTGCAGTGCCGCGATGCCGTGCACTTCGCCGGGCTTTACGGCGAGATCGAAATCGGTCACCACACCATCGACGCGAACATTGCGCGTCTCGATCGCCGGCGTCGCGTCGCTTATCGCGGATGCGACCTTCGGCGGATACTTCGCCTCCATCGAGCGGCCGATGACGAGGCGGATCACTTCGTCATCGGAGATATCGGCGGCGTCGAATGCGCCCACGTCGCGGCCATTGCGATACACCGTGAGGCTGTCGCAGAACTCGCGCACTTCCTGCATGCGATGCGAGATGAACACGAAGGTCACGTCGCTCGCCTTCAGTTCGTCGATGCGCCTCGAAAGCCACGCGACATCGCGGCCCGACAGCGCCGAAGTCGGTTCGTCGAGCAGCAGCACTTTCGGGCGGCGCACGATCGCCTTCGCAATCTCGATCTTCTGCCGCACCGGCAAGGAAAGATCGCGGATATACGCGCCCGGACGCACATCCGGCAGTTCGAGCCTGTCGAGCCATTCCGCCGCCTGCCGCTGCGCGTCGCGCTGTTTGATGCGCCCGAGAAAGCCCGTCGGCTCATACGACATCAACAGGTTTTGCGCGACCGTGAGATCGCGCACGAGCGTCATCTCCTGAAACGCCGTCTGCACGCCCGCGCGATGCGCGTCCTTCGGGCTCTTCATCGTTACATCGTTGCCCATTACGCGGATGCTGCCCGCGTCGGGCTGCATCAACCCCGACAACAGCTTGACCGTAGTGGACTTGCCCGCGCCGTTCTCGCCGAGCAGCGCATGCACCGCGCCGCGTTTCACCGAGAACGACGCGCCATCGAGCGCGACGGTCGCTCCGAAGCGCTTCGTCACCTTCGACAGATCGATCGCCAATGATGCGTCGTTCATCGTCATGCCTCGATCCCGGTCTCAGTCCTGATTACCCGTCAGCGCCGCGTTGAAGCCCACTTCCTTCGTGTCTTCCGAGTAGATGTCCGCGAACCAGCCCGGCGGCACCTTATCCGGCGGGAACGCGGTGCAGCCCGCCTTCAGTTCGTCGATGCTGCCGGTCTTGCAAAGCTTCGACTCCGAGGTCAGCACGAGCGGAAGCTTCAGTGTCACGCGCGCCGGAAAGTCGCCGCCGTCGAGCTTCTTCACGGCCATCTTGAGCGCCATCGCGCCGGAGTACGGCGGCGCGCCGTAAGAGATCGAGCGATAGCCGATCGAGCGATAGCCGCCCTGTCCCTTCACCTCACCCGGCGGCAGCATCTGCACGCGATGCCCGTTCGACGATTCGCCCGCGCACGGCTTGATCTTGTCGTCGGCGATACCGGCTTCGAGCTGCATCGACGCCGCCGTGAAGCAGCCCACCTGCATCCACAGGCCGTCGATCTTGTCCCAGCTATTCGTCGCGAGAATCTTCGAAAGCTCGGTCTTCGCGGTCGCCTGGCTCCACATGCCCGTGCCTTCCGCGACGATCTTGATGCCGGGGAACTTCGCGAACACGGCCTTCGCCGCTTCGGTGCGCGCGCGGTCCACGGACGTGCCCGGCACGCCCGTGATCATCACCACGTTGCCTTTGCCGTTGAGCGTCTTGGCGAGCCATTCGGCGGTAACGGTGCCGGCCTGATGCTGATCGATCGTCACGTTGTGCGCGCACGGCTCGGTCACCTCGCCGTCATACGCCGCGACGACGACGCCCTTCGAACACGCATTCTTGATCGCGCGATTGAGCGCCGTCGGCGAGATCGGATAGATGACGATGGCCTTCGCTCCGGCCTGCACCATCGAGTTGATCTGCTGGATCTGCTTCTGCGCATCGGTGCCCGCGACCTGCACTTCGAGATCGACCTTGTCCTTGAGGGCGGGCGTATTGGCCATCGCCTTGACCATGTTCGCGGCTTCCGTCTGCCAGTCGTTGCCGACATAGCTCATCGACAAGAAGATCTTGTACTTGCCGGCCGCGTGCGCCTGGCCCGAGACGGCGAGCGCCGCCGCGAACGCGAGGCCGAGCGCGGCCCGTCCCGCATGACGAATCGACTGCGTCAATGCTTTCATGTCTTCCTCCGGTCTTCGTATGGTTATGAAGCGGGCGCTTCCATCAACGGACGTGCGGCAGACGAGCGCTCGCGGGCAAGGCAATGCCTGCACTGCCGGGCACGACGTTCGGGTCGTGTCCGGGTATGACGAAATCGGCGATCTGGCGAATGCGCGAAAGCGAGCCGATCTCCGCGAGCGTTTCGTGCACGATGCCCACCGGCACGAGATCGACGATGTTCTCCATGCAGTTCGCGCAATCGCCCGCGATCAGCACGACGCCGTATTCCGTATCGACCGCGACGGACTGATGTCCCGGCGTATGGCCCGGGGTCGGCACGACGCGCACGCCGGGCACGATATCGGTCACGCCATTCACGAACTGCCAGCGAAAATACGCGAGCGGCTCGCGGCCGATCAGGAACTCCTGGTAATACGTGGCCTGCGTCGGCAGCGGATGGCCCGCGTATTCCCACTCCGCCGCCTGCACGATGAAGCGCGCATTCTTGAAGAGCGTATTGCCGCCGGAATGGTCGTAATGCAGATGCGTGTTGATGACGATATCGACGTCGTCCGCGCTCCAGCCGACATACTCCTTCAATGCGCGTTCGAGCTTTTCTTCCGGCGCCTGATCGCATGGGCACACGAAGTTCGAGACCCAGCCCGGATCGTGAATGCCGGTATCGACGACTATCTTCTTCTGCGCGCCGACGATCGCCGTCGACCACACGGGCACCTTAATCTGCTGGCCGAAGTAGCGGCCATACACCTGCGACGAGCGATCGACGGTGAGCCAGCCCGTCGGCATCGCGACTACTTTCAGCCTCGCGTTCACGATGCCCTCCGTCGTCAGAAGTTGGTGTCGCTCGCGCCTTTCAGCTTGAGCATCTCGCGCGCTTCGGCGGGCGTTGCGATATCGAGCGACAACCCTTCGATCACCTGGCGAATCTTCTTCACTTGCGCCGCGCTCGATTCGGCGAGTTTGCCGGGCTCGATCCACAGCGAGTCTTCGAGACCGACACGCACGTTCGATCCCTGCGCCACGCCGATCGAACCGAGCGGAATCTGGTTGCGGCCCGCGCCGAGAATCGACCACACGTAGTCCTTGCCGAAGAGTCGATCCGCGGTGCGTCTCATATGCGCGAGGTCTTCGGGATGCGGCCCGATGCCGCCCAGCAGGCCGAACACGCTCTGCACGAAGAACGGCGGCTTCGCGAGCCCGCGATCGACGAAGTGCGCGAGGTTGTAGAGATGCGAGATGTCGTAGCACTCGTACTCGAAGCGCGTGCCGTTCGCGCTGCACGACGTCAGGATGTACTCGATATCCGCGAACGTGTTCTTGAACACGAGATCGCGGCTGTTCTCCAGATGCTTGCGTTCCCACTCGTGCTTGAGGTCCTTGAAGCGCTCCAGCATCGGATAGAGGCCGAAGTTCATCGAGCCCATGTTGAGCGACGCGACTTCCGGTTTGAAGTGATGCGCGGGCTTCAGTCTCTCCGCGACCGTCATATGCGGACTGCCGCCCGTCGTGATGTTGATGACCGCATCGGTATTCGCCTTGATGCGCGGCAGGAACTCCTGAAACACGGCGGGATCTTGCGTCGGATGACCGTCGTTCGGATCGCGTGCGTGCAGATGCAGGATCGCGGCGCCTTCCTTCGCGGCCGCGAGCGCCGCATCGCCGATCTGTTGCGGCGTGACCGGAAGATGCGGCGACATCGACGGCGTATGGATCGCGCCCGTCGGTGCGCACGTGATGATGACCTTGCGTTTCGTTGCCATGTGATCCTCGTTGTTTTAAAGGACTTCCACGTTGCCGCACACCGAGATCGCCTGCCCCGAGATGCCACTGCCCGCGGGCGAGCACAGAAAGAGCGCGGTGGCCGCGATTTCCTCGGGCGTGGTCATGCGGCGCAGCGAAATCTTCGCGAGATACTGCTTCTCCATCTCTTCATACGGCAGGTTCAATTGCTTCGCGCGCGCGGCGATCACGCGCTCGATGCGCGGTCCTTTCACGATGCCCGGCTGTATCGCATTGACGCGTATGTTCGACGGCCCCAGTTCGATCGCGAGGCTCTTGGTCATGCCGACGACCGCCCACTTCGTCGCGGCATAAGGCGTGCGAAACGCGTAGCCGAGCCGTCCCGCGACGGACGACAGCGCGATGATCGTGCCGCCGCCATGTGCGTCGCGCAGCATCGGCACCGCGCGGCGCGCGAAGTAGAACTGCGCGTTCAGATTCACGTCGATGGTCTCTTCCCACTCATTCACGTCGAGTTCTTCGATGCCGCCCGTCGGCCCCGCGATGCCCGCGTTGTTCACGAGCACGTCGAGCCCGCCGAGTCCGCTCTGCACATCGGCGAACACGCGCTCGACTGCTTCCTTGTCCGATACATCCGCGAGCGTCGACGTGATCGCGTTGCACTCCGCGCTCGCTTCGGCTTTCGTCAGCGCATCGATCGCGTCGGGGCTCGCATCGCAGACGTGCACACGCGCGCCCGCATCGATGAACGCGCGCGCGATCACGAGGCCGATGCCCGATGCGCCGCCCGTAATGAGCACGCGCAGGCCCGCGTGCGGTTTCAGCATCTGAAGAACCGTCATGCATGTCTCCTTTTCTTGTCGTCGTTGCCGTGCAGATCAGGCGCTTGCTTCGTTCGACATGTCGCCGCCTTGCAGGCGTTCCTGCAAATCGGCGGCGGCATCGCCGATGTCTTCCTCGATGCCCGCGCGCGCGCCTTCGCCGTCGCCTTTCCAGAGCGCTTCGACGATATGGCGATGCGCGGCCATCGAGCGGCGCATATGAGGAATGTCGGGTGCGACGAGATTCAGGAACGGACCGATGCGCATCCAGAGGTTCTGGATCGTCGCAAGCGTGAGATCGCTCGCGCCATGCGTGTAGATGGCGATATGAAATTCGAAGTTGCTGCGCAGATACGCGGGCACGTCGCCGGCTTCGACATGCGCGTCCATCGTGTCGAAGATCGACTGCAAGGCTTCGAGATGCGCGCGGGTCATGCGCGACGCCGCGCGCTTCGCGACCGCCCCTTCCAGCGCGATGCGCACGTCGCGCAATTCATCGAGCAATTCGAGCGTCATCGGCGGGACCATCAGCGCGCGGCCGGGGCCATCGATCAATGCGCCTTCGGCCTGCAAACGCGTGAGCGCGGCGCGCACCGGCATGGTGGAAGAGCCGACCGCCTCCGCGACGCTGCGCAAGCTCAGCAACTGTCCGGGCGCGAAGCGGCCCGTCATGATCGCCTGCCTCAGTTGCGCATAGACGCGGCCGGCCATCGTTTCGCGTGCAACCAATTCGAGCGCGGGTAAATCCGTCGTCGAGCGTGTCGCCACCATCTTGCCTCCGTACTTTCGTTCGGCTGCCGTAAGGGTTCGGTCCGTGTGACCTGTGATCACACCGGTATGGCTAAAGTTTCGGACGCGCGACCGCGTGAGTCAACCTCGAATTGCTAGGTGAAAACGCTGATGCCGGAATCGGCAGCGCGGTGCGGCGGTGCAAGATACTTCGATATCCTGATTATGCGAACTTCGCGGACACCGCGCGCTGAATCTCCGCGAACGCGACCGGCTTCACGAGATGATGATCGAAGCCCGCTTCTTTCGAGCGCTGGCGATCGTGCGCCTGGCCGTATCCCGTCACCGCGATCAGCAAGGCGTCGGCGGTTGCGGGGCGCATGCGCATCTCGGCCGCGAGGCTATAGCCGTCCATCCCCGGCAAGCCGATGTCGAGCAGCACGATCTGCGGCACGAAGACATCGGAGAGCGCGAGCGCTTCGATCGCATCGTGGGCCGTGCGCACATCGAAGCCGTCCGCTTCGAGCAGCAGCGCCATCGCCGTGGCGGCGTCCACGCTGTCGTCGACGAGCAGCACGCGCTTGCCGCTCGCCACGCTCACCGGCGCATCGCCTACGCCCTGCACGGCCACTTGCGCATCCAGCGCGAGCGGCAGCCACACGACGAACTCGCTGCCCGTCTGCGGTCCCGCCGAGAACGCCTCGATGCGCCCGCCCTGCAATTCGACGAGCGTCTCCGCCAACGGCAGGCCGATGCCGAGCCCGCCTTCCGACCGTTCGAGCGAGGTCTCCGACTGCACGAAGAGATCGAAGATATGCGGCAGCATGTCGGGCGCGATGCCGATGCCCTTGTCGCGCACGACGATGCGCACCTCATCGCCGAACTGCTCGGTCTCGATCGCGATCTCGCCCTCTTCGGGACTGTACTTCGACGCATTCGACAGCAGATTGGCGAACACCTGCGAGAGCCGCACGTTGTCGCCGAGGATATAGAGCGGCGCATCCGGCTGCTTCACGGTCAGCGTATGGCGCTTGCGTTCGAGCGCGGGCTGCACGGTCTCGATGGCCGCCGCGATCGCCACCGCGAGATCGACCGCTTCCTGACGCAGCGTGATCTTGCCCTGCGTGATGCGCGCGACGTCGAGCAGATCGTCGACGAGACGGCTCAGATGCCGCACCTGCCTGTCGATGATCGCGCGCACGGTCGCGAAGTGCTGCACGGACGGCTCGCGATGCGGATCGAGCAAGTCCACCGCATTGCGGATCGGCGCGAGCGGATTGCGCAGTTCGTGCGCGAGCATCGCGAGAAATTCGTCCTTGCGGCGGTCCGCTTCGCGCAGCAGCAGTTCGGCGGCCTTGCGCTCGGAGATGTCGTTGACGATGCCCGCGATGCGATACGGCCGCGCCGGATGCCCCGCCGCGCCGCGCACCTGAAACGCGCGCTCCGCCACCCAGCGCGGCCCGCCGCTCGCGCGCACGATGCGATATTCGACCTGGTACGGCGTGCCGTTCGCGAGCAGTTGCCGATACGCATCGGCGACATGATCGCGGTCCAGCGGAAGAATATCGCCCGACCAGTGATCCGGTCCCGGCACGGGCGCGGGCGCGCCGCCGCCCGTATCGAAAAGATGCGTGTAGGCGGGGCTCACATACAGCAGTTCGCCGGATGCGGGATCGAGCATCCAGAACACATCGTCGATATTTTCGGCAAGCTGACGAAAGCGCTCCTCGCTTTCACGCAGCGCGTTTTCCGCGAGCCGCGCGCGCAACAAGGCGCGCACGTGCGCGATCAGCTCGGCCGGTTCCACGGGTTCGGTCAGATAGCTGTCCGCGCCGCCTTCGAGACCGCGAATGCGATCGAGGCTATGCACCGCCGCCGCCGAAGTCTGCAACACGAGCGTGCTCGCGGTATCCGCCGACGCCTTGATCTGCCGGCAGACTTCGAGCCCGTTGATGTCGGGCAGCTTCACGTCGAGCAGCACGAGATCGGGCGCATCGGCGCGCACGCGTTCCAGCGCGGCGGTGCCCGTCGCCGCTTCGATCACGTGAAAGCCCGCGCGCGACAGGATGCGCGTTTTCGCATAGCGGGCGCCGTCGTTGTCATCGACGTTGAGGATCAGCACCTCGCTCCAGTCGCTTCTCATGATGGTCCCTTGCCCGTCACCGCGTCCAGCACGCCCGGCAGCGCTCGGCCGCCGACCGGCTTTTCGATGAACACGGTCGCGCCGAGCGCCTGCGCTTCGTTGCGATCATTGGCATCGCCGAGCACGAGGATCGGAATGCTGCGCGTCGCGGCCTGCGCGCGCAGCGCGGCGAGCCAGATCCACGCTTCCGATGGCGCGGGGCGCACGGCGAGCAGGAGCGCGGCGGGCTGCGTGCGCGCGAGCAGGCGGCCGGCTTCGTCGAGCGTCGCGGCGCTCATCGCACGATACGACGAATCGCGCAGCGCGGCCTCGCAGTCGAGGCGCTCGACCGGATTGCTCGCGACGATCAGCACGGCGGGCCGCGTATCGCTTGCCGCATGATGCGCGGCGTCGAAGTCCGCGCCGTAGTGAGCGGGAATCGTCGCGCTGAAGGTCGAGCCGCGCCCGACTTCGCTCTCGAGCGAAACGTCGCCGCCGAGCAGCTTGCAGAGCTTGCGGCACAGCGGCAGGCCGAGCCCCGTGCCTTTCACGTATTGCTGAAGCCGGTTCTCGACTTGCCCGAACTCCTCGAACACCACTTGCTGATGCTCCGGCGCGATGCCGATGCCCGTATCGCTGACGGCAAACGTGATGAGGCGGCGCGCCTCGTCGTAGCTCGCGGCGACGCGCACTTCGCCGCGCTCGGTGAACTTGAGCGCGTTCGACACGAAGTTGCGCACCACCTGCGCGACCTTGGCTTCATCGGTGCGGATGGGCGGCAGGCCTTCGCACGATTCGAACACCAGCTCCACCGCGCCGCCCGGCGACAGCGGCCGCAACATGCCGCGCAGCGCCGAAAACAGCGTATCGACTTCGAACTCGGCCGGACGCACTTCGATCTTGCCCGCCTCGATCTTCGCGAGATCGAGCAGATCGTCGACCGTCTCCGACAAATCCTCCGCGGCCTTGCGGATGAAGCGCACCTGCTTTTCCTGCTCTTCCGTCAGTTCGCCGTCGATACGGTCGAGCAGGAGCTTCGACAGCGCGCGGATCGACGAGAGCGGCGTGCGGAACTCGTGGCTCATGTTCGACAGAAAGCGCGACTTCGATTCATCCGCGCGCCGCAGATGATCCGCGCGCGCATCGAGTTCCGCGTAGAGCGCGACGACGCCGCGATTGGTGTCTTCGAGTTCGCGCGTGAGACGCGTCAATTCTTCCTGACGCTCGCGCAGATCGGCGAGCGCGGCGATCAGCTCGCGATTCTGGCGCTGCAATTCCGCCGCCGTGTCCGCGCCCGAATGACGCGAGAGCGCCTGGCCGACCGCCTGCATGTCGCACGCCACGCCATCGGGCAAGGCCTTCGCGAGTGAGATCGACGTGACGCCGTCCGCTTCGTCGGCGATCGCGCATTGATCCATCAGACGCTGCGCCGCGAGCAGGCCGAGCGCGGCTTGCGAGTCGTCGCTGCGCATCGCGCGCAGACGCTCGCCCGCGCCGGCGCCCGCCAGAAAACGCACGACGAAGCGGCGCGGGCGCGTGGCGTGATCGATCAGGAATTCGGCGCGCGCCGGCTGCCCCGCGGTCAGCACCGTGCGCGCCGCTTCGAGCACGGAGGTCGAGATGCGCGTCTGGTCCTGCGGCGAGAAGCCGAGCGCCGCGCTCGCATCGCGCGCCTTCACGCGGGCCGCGACCATGTCGCGCTCGTCTTCGATATGCATCGCGTAGAGCGGCTGCGTCATCATGCGCCTCCGTTCACGCGGGCAACGAACACGGTGACATCGTCGCTGCCGCGCGAGAAGTCGCGATACAGCACCGCCGCGACGAGCGCCGGATGCCGCATGGCGAGACCCGGATAGCGCGCGAGATCCCAGCGCGACGCGAGCCCGTCCGAATGCAGCACGACGAGCGCGTCCGGCGGATACGGCACGTCGAACAACTGCGCGCGCCGCGCCGCATGGCCGACGATGCCGCTGTGCGACACGAGATGCCTGTGCGAGCTTTCCGTCCACACGCTCGCCGAGATATTGCCGATGCCCGCGAATGAAACCGGCATGCCCGCCATCGACGCGAGCGCCGGCATGCGCGCGATGCCGACCGCCGCGCCGCGCGTCGGACGCAGCGCGCCGTTAGCAACCTCCATGATGCGGTCGAGCGGCTGATCGCCGTTTGCGGCGAGCGCTTTCGCCGCTTCGATCGCCGCGACATTGGCGAGCGGACCGTGACCGAGACCATCGGCGACGAGCACGGTGAATTCGCCCTGATTCGTATGGCATGCCCACGCATCGCCGCTGACGGTTTCTGTTTGCAGCGGCAGATTCACGACGCCATAGGTCAGTTGCGCGGCAGGCACATTCACCGCGCCCGGCGCATTCCAGAACACGACGCGCAGCACGGTGCCGCGTCCCGGCGCGCTCCAGATGTCGAGCTCGTCGGACAGGCGCTCGATCGCGCCCATGCCGGTGCCGGGGCTGCCGGCGGTCGTGTAGCCGTCCTCGAAACAGCGATGCAGATCGTGGATGCCCGGCCCATTGTCGATGCACAGCACTTCGATGCCGTAGCGCTGGGGCGCGCCCGCGCCTGCATCGACGAGCGGCCGCATCAGCAGCTCGCCGCGCTCTGCGTGCTTCAGCAGATTCGTGCCGCATTCGGTGACGACGATCGCGAGCTCGCCCGCGGTCGTCTCGTCGAAGGCGAGGCCGCGCGCGAGTTCACCGATCGAGCGCCGCGCATAGGCGATCTGGCTCGCCTCGGCGATCTCGAAGCGCTGCTGCGCGGCCATCGATTCCTTCAGAACGGTTTCCATTTGGTGATCGAGACGTGCGTGCCCTCGCCTGGTGCCGAGCGGATGTCGAATTCGTCGCACAGGCGTTTCGCGCCGCCGAGACCGAGGCCCAGGCCGCTGCCCGACGTGAAGCCATCGGACAGCGCGCGCTGGATATCCGGAATGCCCGGGCCGTTGTCGACGAATTCGAGTGTGAGGCCGCGGCGGCCGTTGCGCTCGACTAAATAGCAATGCACGTCCCCGCCGCCGCCATAGATGAGCGTGTTGCGTGCCAGCTCGCTCGCCGCCGTCACGAATTTGGTCTGATCGATGAGAGACAGGCCTTGCGCGACCGCTTTTTCCCGCACGAACTGGCGCAGCCGCACGATCTGCTCGTCAGACCGGATCGGCAGCGTGTCGGGCGGCGAAGTGGAGATCGGCGCGGCTGTGGAGTTATAGATCGTCATGGCGTCGTTCGCATGGGGCCGTCAGACCGTGCCATTCCTTGCAAGGAGCGCCATGCCCTTCTCCACGTCGAGCGCGGTGCGCACGCCCGACAGCGTGAGCCCGAGCTCGACCAGCGTGATCGCGACCGACGGCTGCATGCCGACGACGACCGTCTCCGCATCGAGCACGCGCGCCATCGCGGCCGTATTGCCGATCATGCGTCCGATAAACGAATCGACCACGTCGAGCGAGGAAATGTCGATCAGCACGCCGCGCGCGCCGTCCTTCACGATGCGGCTCGTCAGATCGTCCTGCAGCGTGAGCGCGAGCCGGTCGTGCATGTCCACCTGAATGGTGACGAGCAAGAGCTTGCCCATCCTGAGAATCGGAATGCGTTCCATCGCTTGGGACCCCGTTCAGTCGCGTTGCGTTCGATGCGTGCTTCGAATGGCGAGACGCGGCGTCATTCCGGTTGCAGCGAATCGAGGCCGTCGCCCGAGCGGACCGCGCGCCCGGCGTCCTGTGCGTACGCCCCCGTCACCGACTTGCCGGTGCGCTGCAGCGCGACGATGAAGGCCGCCGCGAGCGTCGCCTTGGTCGTGACGTTCGAAAGGTTCACGCCCAGATGCACGATGGTCTGCGCGATCTGCGGACGAATGCCGCTGATGATGCAGTCCGCGCCCATCAGCCGCGCCGCCGCGACGGTCTTGAGCAAGTGCTGCGCGACGAGCGTATCGACGGTCGGCACGCCGGTGATGTCGATGATCGCGATCGCCGCGCCCGTCTCGACGATCTTCTGCAGCAGATTCTCCATCACGACCTGCGTGCGCGCGGAATCGAGCGTTCCGATGAGCGGCAGCGCGAGAATGCCGTCCCACAACTGCACGACGGGCGTCGACAGTTCGAGCAGTTCCTGCTGCTGACGCACGATGACCTGCTCGCGGCTCGTCTGAAAGACTTCGGTCGTGAAGAGACCGAGTTCGTCGAAGAGCGTACTGATGGTCCAGGTGAGATCGGCGAGCGTCGCGGCATCGTTGCCGAGCGAATCGCGCAGACGCGCGAAGAGCGGCTGCTTGAGCGAGAACACGAACATCGCGGTCTCGACCGGCGTGAAGCCCTGACGCGCGCGCTGAGCGGACATCTCCGTGAGAAACGCGCGCACTTCCTGCCACGCGGTCGTCCTGAAATCGACGCGCTCGGATGAAGCGAGCGCCGCCATCAGCAGCGAGACGAACTGCGTGAACTGATTGCGCAACTCGGCTTCCCCGACGAGTCCGCGCCGCGAAGCGATGGCGTGCTGTTGCGCGAACCACTCCGTGAGCAGTTGCTCCTGATTGCTGGTGAACAATTGGGCAAGCCGCGTTCCGCCGACCATTTCCATGCCGAGATCCTGTGCGATTGATGTTATTTGGGCGCCTAGCCCCGGGCGTTGGTTGTTGCGTCGCGGCGAACATGATCGCAATAAACGCGGCGCAAGGCGCTCGGAATGTAGCACGTCATCTCAAAATTCGACAGTCCGGAAAGCCTTGTAGCGCGAAGGATTCGACGGCGCCGGGGTCAATCGGCAATTGCTTCCGGTCGTTCGCGGCCGGGTGGACGAAGGGCGGTCAAATATCCTGCGGCGGCGTGCGCGTCCATAGAACGATACGAAGGTCCGACATGCGATGCCGTGTATAGCAGCGCGAATATTTTTTCCGCTATGGCCCGATGCAATACTCGGGCGACCGACTCAAACGTCCCTGACCTGCCGGAGCGCACATGGCCCAAACGATTCATCCCGTCGACGAAGTGCTGCCCATCGGTCAGATGCTCGCGGTCGGCATCCAGCACGTGCTCGTGATGTACGCGGGCGCAATCGCCGTGCCGCTCATCATCGGCGCGGCGTTGAAGCTGCCGAAGGATCAGATCGCGTTCCTGATCAGCTCGGACCTTTTCGCGTGCGGGCTCGTCACGCTGGTGCAGTGCATCGGCGTATGGAAGTTCGGCATCCGCTTGCCGGTGATCATGGGCGTGAGCTTCGCGCCGGTGGGGCCGATGGTCGCGATGGCGTCATCCGGCGCGGGGCTCACGACGATCTTCGGCGCGACGATCGCGGCGGGCGTGTTCGCGATTCTGATCGCGCCGTTCTTCGGCCGGCTGATGCGCTTCTTTCCGCCGATCGTCACGGGCACGATCATTCTGACGATCGGCATGACGCTCTTTCCGGTGGCGATCAACTGGGCGGGCGGCGGACGCGGCGCGGCGAATTTCGGCGAGCCCAGGAACCTGATGATCGCGGCTGTGGTGCTGCTCGCGATTCTGCTCATCAACAAGTATCTGAAGGGCTTCATCGCGAATATTTCGGTGTTGCTCGGCATGGCGATCGGCTTCGTGATCGCGCTGCCGCTCGGCTTCGTCGATTTCGCGGGTGTCGGTCAGGCCGCGTGGTTCGCGCCGGTGCGGCCGTTCGCGTTCGGCATGCCGACCTTCGATCTCGCGGCGATTGCGTCGCTGTGTCTCGTGATGGTCGTCATCATGGTGGAATCGCTCGGCATGTTTCTCGCGCTCGGCGATCTCGCGATGCGGCCTGTTTCTCGCGTCGATGCGACGCGCGGGCTGCGCACCGATGGTCTCGGCACGGTGATCGGCGGGATCTTCAATACGTTTCCGCATTCGTCGTTTTCGCAGAATATCGGGCTTGTCGGGATTACGGGTGTGAAGAGCCGCTGGGTCGTCGCGGTGTCGGGTGTGATTTTGATTTTGCTGGGGCTGTTGCCGAAGCTTTCGAATCTGATTGCTTCGATACCGGTTGTCGTGCTCGGCGGCGCGGGAATCGCGATGTTCGGGATGGTCGCGGCGACCGGCGTGAAGATCCTCGGCAAGGTGGATTTCGATAGCAAGAACAACTTGCTCATTATCGCGATCAGTTTGGGCGTGGGGGTGATTCCGCTTGTCGCGCCGACGTTTTTTGCGCATATGCCGGGGTGGGCGGGGCCGCTTACGCATAGCGGGATTACGCTTGCCGCCGTGTTTGCGATTCTGCTCAATGCGCTTTTTAATCGCGAGCGCGATTCGGGGGATATCGAGAGGGAAATCGCCGCGGAGATGCCGATGAGTTTGCGGCATGGGGAGGGGGATGTTCGGGAGTGAGTAGGGGTTTTTTTTGGGGTTTGGTTTCGCCGGATCCCGTTTTCTTATCGGTCTATTAGCACTGCCCCTCCCCGGGGCGGGGGTCACTTTCTTTGCTGCTGCAAAGAAAGTAACCAAAGAAAGCAGCTTCTCACCGCCCGCGGTCACACGCACGTTGGCCATGCTTGCCAGCCCACGGTGGCCCTCGCCTAAGTGTCGCCCTCACAGGCCCAATCGGGCTTGGCTCGCGCACGGTCTGACAAGCTAGTTGTTTTAGGTTGCTGGTTCAGCACCAAATAGCTTCGGCACAGCGCTACGCGCTGCCGTCGGGTATGCGAGGGAAACCATCGAAGAAGAAGCACACGCAGACCCGATTGACCGGTCGGCCGCGAAGCGGGCCGGAGCTATTTGGTGCTGAACCAGTGAGGCAAAAACATTTGGTGGCGCAGACCGTGCGCGGTCCAAGCCCCGCGAGACCTTCGAGGGCACTCGCTACTGCCGGGCCATTCAGCCAATCGCCTGTGCCGCGGCCGGTGTGAAGTGCTTAGGCTGGGGATAGCTGTTTCTTTGGTTACTTTCTTTGCAGCAGCAAAGAAAGTGACTGCCGCCCCGCACAGGGGCAGTGCTAATAAACCGACGCGAAACCGGGATCCGGCGAAACCAAGACCAAAACCCCACAGCAATCCAGCGAACAAACGAAAAAAACCAAACCCACTAACATATAGGAGCCTGCAAACCCGCTCCGTGAACCTATGCGCGAAGTCCTCTGGATCCTCCTGACAGCGATCGCGCTGATCTACGCCATCGCTCTGACGGGGCTCTATTGGCTGCAAGGCCGCCTCGTCTATCCGCTGGAACAGATCGAAGCCTTCAAAAACGCGGAACTGGAAGCACATACAGAAGCCATCAGCATAAAAACCGAAGACGACCTCACCCTGACCATCCGCTACAAAGCACCAAAGCACAAGACCGACGCAACGGTCATCCTCTTCCACGGCAATGGCGAAGACCTCACCCAACGCGGCCATATCGCGCTCGAAATGATCGAAGCCGGCTACGGCGTGCTGCTCGCCGAATATCGCGGCTACGGCGGGAACCCCGGCACGCCGCACGAAGCCGGCCTCTACGCCGATGCCCGCGCCGCCCACGCTTATGCATCCGCGCGGTCATCGAACATCGTGCTGCATGGCTATTCGCTCGGCTCGGGCGTCGCCGTGCAACTCGCCAGCGAAGTGAAAATCAACGCGCTGATGCTCGAAGCCCCGTTCACGAGCATCGTCGATGTGGCGGCCAGGCGCTTCTGGCTCTTCCCCGTCCGTCTGCTCGCACGCGACCGCTACGAAAGCCTGTCGAAAATCGCATCGGTGCGCGCGCCGCTCCTCATCTATGGCGGCACGAAAGACGGCGTGATCCCGCCCGCGCACTTCCAGCGCCTTTTCGATGCCGCCCGTGGCGACAAGCGCCTCGCGCTCATCGAAGACGCCGATCACCTCAATGTCTGGACGATGGGCGGCCGCGAGCACGTCATGCAATTCCTCGCCTCGCTGCAACCCGCACGCGATACGCTCCAGGCCTAAGCGCCCGCCGCTTTCTTTCGCGTGCGCCCGAGCTTGAGCGTGACCCACGTCGGCGCATGATCGCTCGCATGCGGCTCGCCGCGCACCCATTTATCGACGCCCGCGCTCTCCAGCTTCTTCGCGAGATCCTTGCTGAGCAAAAGATGATCGATGCGCAAGCCCGAGTTCGTCTGCCAGTGATTGCGAAAGTAATCCCAGAACGTATAGATGCGCTCATCGGGAAAGGTCTTGCGCAACGCATCCGTCCAGCCTTGCGCGAGAAGGTCCGCATAGGCCGCGCGGCTTTCGGGCTGCAGGAGCGCGTCCTTCAGCCATGAGCGCGTGTTGTAGATATCCTCGTCGGTGGGCACGACGTTGTAATCGCCCGCGAGCACGACAGGATGGCCGCTATCGAACAACGCCTTCGCATGTGCATTGAAACGCTCGAACCACGCGAGCTTGTAATCGAACTTCGGGCCCGGCTGCGGATTGCCGTTCGGAAGATACAGACAACCGATCAGCAGACCGCCCACGGCCGCTTCGATATAACGGCTATGCGTATCGTCTTCGAAACCCGGCAGACCGCGCCGGCTCAGCACCGGCTCGGCATCCTTCGCGAGAATCGCCACGCCGTTCCACGATTGCTGTCCGTGCCATAGCGCGCCATAACCCGCGTTCGCGATTGCATCGGCGGGAAACTGCGCGTCCGTCGCCTTCAGTTCCTGCAGACAGACGATATCGGGCGATTCGCGTTCGAGCCATTTCAACAAGGCGTCGAGACGCGGACGGATGCCGTTGATGTTGAAGGTCGCGATTTTCACTCGGCGTCTCTCCATCGGTGGACCGGAATCGATCGTACACGCGTCGCAGTTTGCGTGCCGCGGCGTGGGCGAGCGCATCGGCGGAAAATCTGCCAAAGTCACGCAGACTCCGCCACCCTCCTCGCATCCATGTCCGAAGGCTCCGTTCACTGGCAACGCAATCTCTACGTCTGCGTATTCGGCTCGTTCACCACCATCATGGCGATGACGCTGCTCCTGCCCTTCCTGCCGCTCTACGTGCAGCAACTCGGGGCGTCGTCGGTGGAGGCGGCGGTGCAATGGTCGGGCGTCGCGTTCGGCGCGACCTTTCTCGCGGCGGGGCTCGTTGCGCCGCTATGGGGACGTCTCGCCGACCGCTACGGCCGCAAGCCGATCCTGATCCGCGCGAGCCTCGGCATGGCGATCACGATGTCTCTCCTCGGCGTCGTGCAGACGGTCTGGCAACTCGTGGCGATGCGCTTTCTCGCGGGGCTCGTCGGCGGCTATGCGAGCGGCGCCATCGTGATGATCGCGACGCAGACGCCCAAGCACCGCACCGCATGGGCGCTCGGCACGCACGCGGCGGGCATGATGGCGGGCAATCTCGTCGGGCCGCTCGTCGGCGGGCTGCTGCCGGGACTGATCGGCATACGCGCGACGTTCTTTCTCGCGGGCGGCCTCATCTTCTGCTCGTTCATCATGACGACGTTGCTCGTCAAGGAAGAGCGCCGCGCGCCGGATCACGCGAAAACAAGGCCGCGCGGCGGCTGGCGCGACGTGCCGGTCCTCACGCCCGTCATCGCGATGCTCGTGAGCGCGATGCTGCTCATGTTCGCGAACATGTCGATCGAGCCGATCATCACGGTGTACGTGTCGCAGCTCGTGAAAGACCCGAAGCAGGTCACGCTCGTCGCGGGCTTCGTGATGTCCGCCGCCGCGCTCGGCAGCGTGCTCGCGGCGCCGCGCGTCGGACGGCTTGCGGATCGCATCGGCGCGCCGAAGGTGATCGTCGCGTGTCTCGCTTTCTGCGGCGTGCTGCTGATTCCGCAGATGTTCGTCACCGACGGCACGCAGCTCGTCGTGCTGCGCTTTCTGATGGGCCTCGCATTGGGCGGCCTCTTGCCCGCGATCACGAGCGTCGTGCGTCACAACGTGCCCGATCATGCAGCCGGATACATCCTCGGCTACGCGACGTCGGCGCAATACATCGGCCAGGTGACGGGGCCGCTCGCGGGCGGCTTTATCGCCGCACATTCGGGCATGCACTCGGTCTTCGCGATGACGAGCGTGCTGATGTTCGCGGGCGCGGCGTTCAATGCGTGGACGTTTCTGCGCGCGCTGTCGAGAACACCGTAGTTAAAGTTTGAAATCAAATTCTGATTAAATCCCACGCCCTGTTGCGCAGTAAGATCTGCCAAGCGGTCAGGATTTTTCTCCAAAGCATTGTTCTTTTAAAACCTGAGAGCTGCTCAGCATTAAACGCTTTGCAAGCAACTTCGCCGCCCGTGCAGTGTCTCGACATTGAATCAGGTGCTCGCGATGCTGCGTTCTGCAGGGCGAGGTTTCGACCATCCGCGACACGCATGGGTCAACGTTGGTTGCGTCCTGGTCGCATGCTTTCATCTTCGATCGCGACAGCCGCCCGCACGGTTTCCTTCCAGCGTGCGCGGCACTTTGAGCCGGAAAATTGCCGCGATTGTGTCGACGTCGGTGGCCTCAAAGCGACTGCGCGACATTGTTGTTGGTGCGCACCGTGCCCTTCAGCGACTCCTGCGCGAACCGCGCACGCAAGATCTGCTCGCACACGGGCCGCCCGCGTGCATCCATGCCAAGCGTGCAGATCTCCGACCCCGAAGTGCCGCAAGCGGCCAGCTTCAACACGAGCTGGCGCTGTGCCACCGAGGGCGTGAACTGGCTGCGTGACATCACTCAATCCCTTCGTCGATCAGCATGCCCGTTCGCCTTTTCACTCGAACGTTGCTCACGATCATGGGGTGTCGATCGCTTGCGACGATCTCGGCGATTGACTCGCTGTCGCGCGCGAGCCGAGCGTAAATGCATTCACCCCAACCCACGGAATCAAAAGAATGAACGCGCCAGCGAACACCACAAAGCCTTCCGACATCCACCGCGTCGAGCACGCGAGCCTGACAGTCGGCGACGCGCTTTTCGCCCCGCTCGGTCGCAAGGTCGACGAAGTGCTGCTTGTCACCTACGGCATGAAGCAGAGCGAGCGCGTCATTCACACCCGCGCCGGCTACGCGTACGCGACCTACGACGGCCACTTGTTGAGTATTTCCCCGAAGAGGTGGCACCCGTGCCCGCGTCACCGCCGGCAAAGGCGACACAGGCACACTTAGCGGCGCAGCAGCTCTCCGAAAAGACCAGACCACACTAAAGAAGCGGCGGGCGAAGGCGCACACGCGTGCTGAACTCACTGTCGAAGCCTGGCTCACGCAGTGGCTCGACATGACGCGCATCGAGACCTCCACGCGCATCGGCTACGACGCCGCCGTCAAGTTCTGGACCCGTTCGCCCTCCGATAATCGAGGCCGGAAGATGGGCACGCTACCGCTCGCCTCGCTCAAACTCTTGCACATCTTGACGGTCATCGCCAGCCGCCGCGAACTCTCCGGCAAGACGATCAACAACTACGTGTCGGTGTTGCGACTGGCGCTGTACGTCGCCGTCGCCGATCAGTTGATGACGACCAACATCGCCGAAGCCGTCTCACGCGCCAAGCATCAGCGCCAGCCTACCGATACGTTCTCGCGCGAGGAGTCGGAAGCGATCATCACCGAAGACGGCAGCGTTGATGCGCAGATTCACAACTACATCGAACTGTGGTTCTGGACCGGGCTGCGCACTTCGGAGATCAACGGGCTCGAATGGCGTTACGTCGACTTCAAAGACAGCACGATCGCCATCGAGCGCGTGCTGGTGGCGGGTGAAGAGAAGAACCGCACCAAGACGGCCGAAGCGCGGCTCGTGCGACTCAACAGCCGCTCGTTTGCTGCCCTTCAACGCCAGCGTGCTTTCACGCAAGTCGCAGGCGGACGCGTGTTTCAGGATCCGCGCACGGGTAAGCCTTGGCATAGCGAGAAGGCGTTTCAGCGTGTGTATTGGGCGCGCATCCTCAAGCGCCTCGGCATCCGCTACCGCCGTCCCTACAACATGCGGCACAGCTACGCCACGAGCATGCTGATGGCCGGCATGACGCCCGCGTTCTGCGCGAGGCAGCTCGGTCACACCGTTGAGATGTTCCTCCGCACTTACGCCAAGTGGATCGACGGCAGCCAGAACGATCTCGAGATGGCGCGACTGGAGAACGCGCTCGCCGCCACCGCCTGAGTCTACATCGGCAAAATTCGGTTTAGACAGACTTGCGACAATGATCAGGATGGTCGTCGCAGCGTGGCTGGCGGCGAGTCTGCGCTCGCGCTTTTTTCGATACCGAGACACCGGGTCCGCCCGCGCGATAAAGCTGTCGATCATGACCGGATCGATAACCTTCCCCAGCGTCAATTGGCACGGTCAGCAGTCTGACAAGTGCCTCACGCTGGGCATCGTAGTCGGCGACCTGTCGATCGTCTCGGACGCATTCCGCGTCTGCTGCGGAACGAGACTTGGCATCTTGGCCGCCGGCCATGATCAGTTTGCCGCGTGCGTCAGAAGCGTTCCGAACAGCTTATTGATAGGACATCGTGAAAGTGGCCAACGCTTTCACTGACCGGGAGAAACGGTACCCGTGCGCACGTAGCGCGCTGTCATCGGTATTTGCAGCGTGCCATTTGGCGACGCGCCGACCGTCCACTGATTCGTGTTGCCAGGCGTCGCTGAGTCCGGGCCAAACGCGATGGGAGCCCCGCTGCTGTTTAATAGTTGCACGCCAACTCCCTGTGCGGTGGACCCCGATGCCAGCTGCAATGTGCTGCCATGATTCGCAGGATCAACGCTATCGGTCACCGTAATGGACACCGTAATGGACACCGTGGCCCCCGTTGAACAGGTAAGCAGAAGGGAAAACGCCCGGGCTCCTGCGACGGCTCCCGTGCCCGACGAAAACGCCACCGTATTGACTTGTGGTAAGTCGACCGCGACATTCGTATTGATCACTCGGCACGTCGAATGAACCAGCATTCCCGTTGCACCGCCCGAGTAGAGCGGCGTCTGATTCCACAGGCGCAACTTGGCTCGTAAAAGCTTCAGGACTGGTTCCCGGCAGAGGCTTCATTGAATACACGTCGAAACCAAGCTGCGAACCACGAACCGCCTGCTCAGCAGGCAAGCCAAGCTTCGTCGCAATCTGATTAGCCGGTAGCTTGGATAACGAATCATATTCCGCCTTTGTCATGAAATAGGGTGAATATGCCGAAACCGAATCTCCCCAAAATGTTCCCTTGGGCACTACTTTAATCAGTTCAGTGTCTGCGTTTACGGTAAGAGTCGTGGGCAATGATGTACCGGATTCGATTAGTCCGGCAGCATACCTCTGCGCATCTTTCGACGACACTCCCGCTGATATGTATCCGTCCATCACTGCTTGTTGATCGCGTCCTGTTCAGCCTTGTAACCCTGCCCGTCATTCTGCATCTGCTGCAACACGGCCTTGTTCGAATCGCTGTTAGGCACGCCATCCGCGCAATGCACCAGCGCACAGTCCGCCGCCGCATATCTGTACCGCTCTTCCGGACTCTTGCCCTCTTGCAACTCCTTGAGCTTTTGCTCTTCGCTATGCGTGAGCTGGCGATTAAACATGTCCGCATTCGACGCCTCATCGCGCCAGTTGCGCCGCCCACCGCCGCGCCCGCAATCACATTCGCAAGGATATTGCTCAACGCCTTGTCCGCATCCGCATTGCCCGTTGGACTCGACGCCGCGATGTCATGACTCAGCTCCTTCAAGCCGCCTGCAAGGCTCGCCGATATCCCCGCACCCGCAGCGCCCGCCGCAACATCACCGCCACCCAGCCCCGCAATCGCTGCTCCGCCCGCAACATGCATCGCGATCCGATACTTCCCCCCTTCATCCCAACTCGCGGCGTCCTTCCTGTACTGCGCCCCCAGTTCCAGGTCGCCGCTTTTCTCAGCCGCGTCTGCCGCCTTGTCCGCTGCGTCCTTCTTGCCTTGAGCATAGTTCCCGATCTGCGTGGCCACCGTCTGCGCCACGATCGCCGTCGCTTGCTGCGTGCTCGCCTGCTGATTCAGCAGATTCTGCAAGTCCGGCAGCTTGCTTACCGTCCCGTTCAGATCGCTCGTATCACGGTTCAGCGTAGCAATGTCCTGCTTCTGGTTCGCGCCATCCGTGATGGTGATCGTCCCCGCTCCGATCGCGCTTTTCGTCGTCGCATTCTCGTTGCCGTGATCGTTCTGCGAGATCATCGGCGACGGGCCACCACCATTCGAGACCGACCTCACCCCATTGGCCTCTGCGCTCTCCTTATTGCCCATCGAGCCGCCCACGCTGATCCCGCGGCTCTTCGCGCTGTAGTCCAAGAGTGGTTCTCGATGTCCGAGAACGCCAGCGTGCCCGTGTTCAGCGTGTTCTTCGCAGCATCCGCATCGCTTGCGATCATCGCACCCTTCAGATCCGTATTCCCCTTTTCACGTTGATATCAAAGCCGCATTTGCCCGACTGCTCCGTCACGCCGGCATCGCTGCCGCTCGCATCGCCGTGCTGCGAACTGTACGATCCGCCGCCACCGCTTTGACCGACGCTCACCCCACCGCTCGAACTCTGCTGATTCCCCTCGCTCGTCTGCGTATCCTGCACGCTCGCGATGTTGAGGTTTCCGCCAATCTCAGCGCTCACCTCACGGCCGTTCACATTCGCGCCGACGATGTTCGTATCGCCGGCCGAGATGATCGTCGCGTTGTTGCTCGCGTTGATATGCGTATTATCTGTGCGGCGCTGTCGCTGTTGGCGTAACCGTGCACCTTCGAGAACGATGCGTCCGCGCCATAGCCTTGCGTGCCATATGACACGCTGAAGCTCGCACTGCCCGAATCGTTCGTGCTGCGCGTCGAATCGGTATCCGTGTTATTGACGAGATAGACCTGATTCTTTGCCGCGAGCACCACATCGGTCGCGTTCACGTCCGAGCCCGCAATCGTCACGTTGCCGCTGCCCTGCGTGCCATTGCCCGTCGCGGTAAAGCTCGCCGCGCCACCCGCTCTGACGCTCGACCTGCTTTGCGTGGTCGTGTCTTCGCTCGCCGTGCTCTTGCTGTGGCTGCTGCCGAAGCTCAATTCGATCTTCACATCGGGCTTGCCGCTCGCCATGGCCTCGCCAGCGGCCGCGGCCTTGCCCACCGATGCCATCTTGTGCAAGGCGTAAGCGCGCGAATCCTGACTCTGTCCGGACGCGTGCGCCCGATCGATGGCACCCTGAATCTGATCGACCCGTACCATGCGCATGCGCGAACTCCACAACCGGGACCATCAAACCTCGGAGGCGGCAAAAAATTAGCTTGTAGCAGTTTTTGTTCATTTTTATGGCGATAAAACTTTACACATAGCGTGTACTCCTAATTAATGGAGACCGCTAATAGGCCACGTGGGCCTAGCGTCACTGCTCGGGCAGATGTGGACGCATGAGCGTGCAATCTGGCACGCTCAAATTTCGCAACAGCTGCGAGCCGTTACATCCTCTTTCCGGCGAACGCGCTAGAACATTGCGGCGAATGGAACCGAGTTTAGAAGCTGCCAACAGTCAGACGAATCGGAGCGCTCCTAAACGCAGCACGATGCGCGTGAGCACTCTTCGGGTGGACGGGCGATGAAGGCCGACGCGTCCGGCGCGGCCATCTCTGGCCCTGTCAAGCGGCCGTCGTGATTGCCTTAGTCGACGATGCTGTTCGAGTTGCCTTCGAACCTGATGTCACGAAAATGTTTTCAAGTTTGGGAACAGCGAAGGGTTCACCCACAAGGCGGCGCCGCGAACAGGAGGAGACAGGGAAGTTGGACGGCACAAACGCAGGCTAGGCAAGGCGGCAACGTCACAGGCCTAGTGGGACACGTGACCCAACCGCGCCCCTGAATTGTCCCCTAGTCAGGGACACAAACCGCTAACCGTTTGATATGACGAAGAAATAAATGGTGGGCCGGGTGGGGCTCGAACCCACTATCGGTCGATTATGAGTCGACAGCTTATACCAGTTAAGCTTCCGGCCCTCTGCACTAAAAGGGCAAAAAGAAAGCGCCGATAGCGGCGCTTTCTGTTACTCCCGAACATTGCGCGAGGCGACTACGAAGGGTTGCGAGTGTGCCTCACAACGCCTCTCAAAACAAGTCCCGTCAGTTGCCTTCGAGGAAAGATTTCAGCTTGTCCGACCGGCTCGGATGCCGCAACTTGCGCAGCGCCTTCGCCTCGATCTGGCGGATCCGTTCACGAGTCACATCGAACTGCTTGCCCACTTCCTCGAGCGTGTGATCCGTGCTCATCTCGATACCAAAGCGCATCCGCAGCACCTTCGCCTCACGCGGCGTCAGCGAGTCGAGCACGTCCTTCACGACATCGCGCATCGATGCATGCAACGCGGCATCGGACGGCGCCACCGTGTTCGTATCCTCGATGAAATCTCCGAGATGCGAATCGTCGTCGTCGCCGATAGGCGTTTCCATGGAGATCGGTTCCTTCGCGATCTTCATGATCTTGCGGATCTTGTCCTCCGGCATCTCCATCTTCTCGGCAAGCGTCGCCGGATCCGGTTCGAGGCCGGTTTCCTGCAAAATCTGCCGCGAGATGCGGTTCATCTTGTTGATCGTCTCGATCATGTGAACCGGAATGCGGATCGTGCGCGCCTGGTCCGCGATCGAGCGAGTGATGGCCTGCCGGATCCACCACGTCGCGTAAGTCGAGAACTTGTAGCCGCGACGATATTCGAACTTGTCCACCGCCTTCATCAGACCGATGTTGCCTTCCTGAATCAGGTCGAGGAACTGCAGACCGCGATTCGTGTACTTCTTCGCGATGGAAATCACGAGACGCAGGTTCGCCTCGGTCATTTCGCGCTTCGCCTGACGCGCCTTCAATTCGCCCGCCGCCATCTGACGGTTGGTTTCCTTCAGGTCCTTCAGCGGCAGCACGACCCGCGCCTGAAGATCCAGGAGACGCTGCTGCTGCTCGCGGATAGCCGGAATATTGCGCTCCAGCACCGCGCTGTATTCGTGACCTTCCGCGACGACCTTGTCGGACCATTCGAGATCCGTCTCGCTGCCGGGGAAACGCGTGATGAATTCGGCGCGCGGCATGCCGCACTTGTCGACGACCGTATGCAGAATCTGCCGCTCGACCTGACGCACCTCATCGACCTGCGCGCGCAACGTATCGCACAGGCGCTCGACGGTGCGCGCCGTGAAACGGATGTTCATCAGCTCCGTCTGGATGGCTTCCTGCGCCTTGAGATAAGCCTTCGACTTGTAGCCTTCCTTCTCATAGGCGCGGCGCATCTTGTCGAACCATTCGCTGATGAGCGCGAACTTCTCGAGCGACTGTGCCTTGAGGGCTTCGAGTTGCGCGGCATTGGCGCTGGCTTGCGCGCTGCCGTCGTCCTCTTCTTCCTCTTCCTCGTCGCTCTCTTCCTCGGTTTCCTCTTCTTCGGATTCGATCGCCTCGGCTTCCTGCTCGGAGAAACCGTCGGTGTCCTGCGCATTCGGATCGATCAGGCCGTCGACGAGTTCATCGACACGGATCTCTTCGTTCTGCACACGCTCCGCCATTGCGAGGATGTCGGCGATGGTCGTCGGGCACGCGGAGATCGCCATGACCATGTGCTTCAGGCCATCCTCGATGCGCTTCGCAATCTCGATTTCGCCTTCGCGCGTCAGCAACTCGACCGTGCCCATCTCGCGCATGTACATGCGGACCGGGTCGGTGGTGCGTCCGAATTCTGAATCGACGGTGGAAAGCGCGACTTCGGCTTCTTCCTCGACTTCGTCGTCGGAGGAGGCGTTCGGCGCGTTGTCGTTCAGAAGCAGGGTCTCGGCATCCGGCGCTTGCTCGTACACCGCCACGCCCATGTCATTGAACGTGCTGATGATGCCTTCGATCGCCTCTGTCTCCGTGAAGTTGTCCGGGAGGTGATCGTTGATCTCGCCGTAGGTCAGGAAACCGCGCTCCTTGCCGAGCTTGATGAGCGCGCGCAGCTTCGAGCGCCGCTCCTCGAGTTCCTCTACGGTGCCAGGCGCGCTCGACGAGAACGCGTCCTTCAGCAGTGCTTTTTCCTTCGCGCGGCGATCGCGAGCCTTGGCCTTTTCGACCTTCGCCGCAGGAGCGGCAACAGACTCCGCGTTTTGCGTTGCGTCGTCTTCGACGGATACATCGTTCAGCTTTTTCGTCATGGAGTTCGCCATACCGGCCTTAGTCTCGACTCGCGGCTGCTGGACAACAGCCGATGGAACCGTGAATACCCAATACGCGCACGCTGCTTCGTCCTGCGTGCCCTGCCCGGGGCGCCATCGCGGTTCGAACGAGTGTGAATCGTCTCCTCGCCCTACCCTCAATAGCAGCCGCTTCCCTTATGCCCGTCTGTTCGTCGGCGTGCTTATCGGCCTCTTTTGTAAGATTTATGCGGCGTGCACCACGTATGACCGTGCCGCATTCCCGAGAACCGATTCAGCCAGCCTTCCTGCTTTCTTCCCGCTTCTTTCCTGCTGCTCTCCCGCACCGGACAACCACGCCGGCATTACCGCCAAAACCATCCAAATGCTCTTTGCCCGTTGCCCGGGGCGCCGCCGCCAAACCACGTTTCAGAACGATGAAAAACGCCTGAACAGTTGACAAAAAACATTCATTTTGAACTTTTTATTATAGCATTCTCACTTTCCGGCATCCGGGCTCGCGCCCCGCCCAGCCTTGATCTGTGCGACTCTCGCGGACAGATCCGAAAACTCCGCCACCTCTTCCGCCGACAGGCTGCTTTGCCTCGCCAGTTGATCGAGCCGCGCCCGATAGCTGTCGTGCCGCAACTTCACCACCGTCGCCTGCAACTCTTCCGCGAGCAGACGCTTCTGTTCCTCGACTCGCTGCGCCGCGTCCTCGTCGGCCGGGTCGCGCATCAGCAAATCGCGAACGTTTTCATCATAGGCGAGAATTTCCTGGAAGATATCGTCGTACGTGGGCGCGTTTGCGGCATTTCTCAAGATCTCGGACAGCAACTGGAATTCCGCTGCGTCGCCCAGTTCGCGCGCGTGCGACACCACCTCGCTGAACAGTTCGCCATGCTCGGTCATCGTCACGAGGGTGCGCTCGCTGTCCTGATCGAGCGCAGCCGCGATGCCCGGGTACATCACCAGATTACGCAGCGCGCGCTGTTCCTGCCCGGTCACACGCCGGCGTTCGCTCTTCGGCACGTTCGCACGCGCCACGGCCGCCGCGCGCGAATCGATGTCGCACAACGCCGCGATCTCGGTAAACGGCGTGTCGAGCCGATCTGCGAGCATATGCAGGATCTGCACCCGCAACGCATTCGCGGGCAGCGCCTGAAGCAGCGGCTTGGCGTCGAAGAGCGCCTTCGCGCGGCCTTCGGGCTGCTCCAGTTCCTTGTCGTTCAGCACCTCGTTCAGGAGAAACTGCGACAGCGGCATCGCGCGATCGACCTGCTCGCCGAATCCGTCCGTGCCGAATTCGCGCACGTAGCTGTCCGGATCGTGCTCTTTCGGCAGAAAGAGGAACTTGACCGTCCGGTTGTCCGCCGCGTGCGGCAGCGCCGCTTCCAGCGCCCGGCGCGCGGCGCGGCGGCCCGCCGAATCGCCGTCGAAGCTGAACACCACGGTGTCCGTCTGGCGAAAGAGCTTCTGTACGTGGATCGGCGTGCAGGCCGTGCCTAGCGTCGCCACGGCGTTCGCAAAGCCGAGTTGCGCGAGCGCGACGACATCCATATACCCTTCGACGACGAGCACGTAGCCCAGTTCACGAATCGCGAGACGCGCTTCGAACAGTCCGTAAAGCTCGCTGCCCTTGCTGAACAGCGGCGTCTCCGGCGAATTCAGGTACTTGGGCTCGCCGCCGTCGAGCACGCGCCCGCCGAAGCCGATCACGCTGCCCTTCACATTGCGGATCGGGAACATCACGCGCTCGCGGAAGCGATCGTAGCGCCGCGCCTGTCCCTGCGAATCGGTCTTCTCGCTGACGATCACGAGACCCGATTCGACCAGGTTGTCATCCCGATAATCGGGAAACGCCGATTCGAGGTTCTGCCAGCCATCCGGCGCGTAGCCGAGCCCGAAACGCGCGGCGATTTCGCCGGTCAGGCCGCGTTTCTTCAAATACGCGATGGCCTCGGGCGCGCCGCGCAGTTGCTTGCGATAGAAATCGCAAGCGGTCTGCATGACTTCCGTCAGTGCGACGCTGACCGCCTTGCTCGGCGCGCTCTCGCCGCCGCTGCCGCCACGGAAACCGTTCGATGGCTCTTGGGGAACCGTAAGGCCCGCGCCTTGCGCGAGGTCCTTCACGGCCTCGGGAAACGTGAGGCCGGTGTGCTCCATCAGAAAGCCGATCGCGGTGCCGTGCGCGCCGCAGCCGAAGCAGTGATAGAACTGTTTGGTCGGACTGACCGTGAACGAAGGGCTTTTCTCGTTGTGGAACGGGCAGAGGCCCATGAAGTTCGCGCCGCCCTTTTTCAACTGGACGTAGCGGCCCACCACGTCGACGATATCGACGCGGTTGAGCAAATCCTGCAGGAAAGCGTGCGGAATCACCGAATCAGAAGCAGTGCAAGTTACTTGGCGAGTGCGGCTTTCACCTGCGCGGAGACAGCGGTCATGTCGGCCTTGCCTGCGAGCTTCGGCTTCAGCACGCCCATGACCTTGCCCATGTCCTGCGGGCCGGCGGCGCCGGTCGCGGCGACGGCGGCCTGAACTTCGGCGGCGATCGCATCGGCGGAAAGCTGTTCGGGCATATACGCCGACAACACCGCCAGCTCCGCTTTTTCCTTGTCAGCGAGATCGGTGCGGCCCGCGGCTTCGAACTGGCTGATCGAATCCTTGCGCTGCTTGATCATCTTGTCGATGACGGCGGTGATGCCCGCGTCGTCGAGCGTGACGCGATCGTCGACTTCACGCTGCTTGATTCCCGCGAGCAGCAGTCGAATCGTGCCGAGGCGCTCGGTTTCCTTGGCGCGCATGGCAGTCTTCATGTCGTCGCTGATCTGGTCTTTAAGGCTCATCGTTCACCCGGTGCAATTGCGAAAGTATGGATTCCGGCCGGCGCCCGGCTGTCCCGCGAAAGCAAAAACCCGCTTGGGAACACTTCCTCAAGCGGGACTTTTAGCGGGCCGTTTTGAGGCGCGGCAAAGCGGTGCAACGACCCTTGCCGCGCTAACCGTTTTAGCGCCTGCCAGAGCGGAGAGAATCCTCCGATGACCGTCTGAGTATAGCAAACGGGTTCGCGTTTCGAGACTCGCCAAAACCCCCGGCCAGGCACGCTCAGGCGGCCGTCGACGCGTTCCGCGCGAACTCGCCCGCGGCCTTGCCCGCCGCCACGCCCGACGCCCACGCCCATTGAAAGTTATAGCCGCCGAGCCAGCCCGTGACGTCGACGGCTTCGCCGATGAAATAGAGCCCGGCGACGCGTTCGCTCATCATCGTCGCGGACGAAAGCTCGCGCGTATCGACGCCGCCACGCGTGACTTCCGCCTTGCGATAGCCTTCGGTGCCGCTCGGCGTGAGCGTCCAGTTGGACAGCGACGCACCGATCGCCTTCAGCGTGCGGTCGGGCAAATCGGCGAGGCGCGCATCAACGGGCACGCGCTGCGCTTCCAGCCACGCGTGCGCGAGACGCGCCGGCACGTGCTCCGCCAGAAAATTGCCGATCTGCTTCTTCGAGCCGGCCTTGGCTTCGAGCAGCGTTTCGGTGGCGTCGGCATCGGGAAGCAGGTCGACGTGAATCGGCTCCGACGTATTCCAATAGCTCGAAATCTGCAGCACGCCCGGTCCCGATACGCCGCGATGCGTCAGCAGCAGGTCTTCGTCGAACTCGCCGCGCGTCTTGCCGCGCCCCGTGCTGATACGCACCGGCAACGAGAGCCCCGAGAGCGCGGCGAACGGCGCCCAGTCGGCCGACGTGAACGTGAGCGGCACCAGCGCCGGACGCGTGTCGACGAGCTTGTGGCCGAACTGCTTCGCGACGCGATAGCCGAACTCCGTCGCGCCGATCTTCGGAATCGACAGGCCGCCGGTCGCGATCACGAGCGCCGCCGTGTCGATCGCGCCCGCGGTCGAATCGAGCGTGAAGCGCGCGCCGTCATGGCGGATTTCATGCACGACGACCGGACGCCGCCACGCGACGCCGCCCGCATCGCACTCGCTTTTCAGCACGTCGATGATGGTTTCGCTTGAGTCGTCGCAAAAGAGCTGGCCCTTGTGCTTCTCGTGCCACTTGACGCGGTATTGCTTGAGCAGCGCGAGAAAATCGCGAGGCGTATAGCGGGCGAGCGCGGAGCGGCAGAAATGCGGATTCGCCGACAAGAAATTGGCCGGCTGCGCGTTGATGTTGGTGAAGTTGCAGCGTCCGCCGCCGGAGATGCGGATTTTTTCGGCGAGACGCTCGGCGTGGTCGATGAGCACGACGCGGCGCCCGGATTGAGCGGCCACGGCCGCGCACATCATGCCGGCCGCGCCCGCGCCGATGACGGCGATATCGAAGGATTCCATGGCGCGCATTTTACCTTCGACACGCTCATCGAAGCCCGCTGCTATACTTTTCTGTTACCTCTGACGCATTGAATCCATGCTCGTTCTCGGCATCGAAAGCTCCTGCGACGAAACCGGCCTCGCCCTCTACGACACCGAGCGCGGTCTGCTTTCGCACGCCCTTCACTCGCAGATCGCGATGCATCGCGAATACGGCGGGGTCGTGCCGGAACTGGCTTCGCGCGATCACATCCGGCGCGCGCTGCCATTGCTGGAAGAGGTGCTCGAACAATCCGGCGCGCAACGCGCCGACATCGACGCCATCGCGTTCACGCAGGGGCCGGGACTCGCGGGCGCGCTGCTCGTGGGCGCGAGCATCGCGAATTCGCTGGCGATGGCGTGGGACAAGCCGACCGTCGGCATTCATCACCTGGAAGGGCATCTGCTGTCGCCGCTGCTCGTCGATGCGCCGCCGCCGTTTCCGTTCATCGCGCTGCTCGTGTCGGGCGGACATACGCAACTCATGCGCGTAACCGATGTAGGCGTCTACGAGACGCTCGGCGAAACCCTCGACGACGCCGCCGGCGAAGCCTTCGACAAGACCGCGAAACTGCTCGGCCTCGGCTATCCCGGCGGGCCGGAAGTGTCGAGGCTGGCGGAATTCGGCACGCCGGGCGCGGTCGCGCTGCCCCGTCCGATGCTGCATTCCGGCGACCTCGATTTCAGCTTCAGCGGCCTGAAAACGGCCGTGCTCACGCAGAGCCGCAAGCTCGGCACCAACGTCTGCGAACAGGCGAAGGCCGATCTCGCGCGCGGTTTCGTCGATGCTGCGGTGGATGTGCTCGTCGCGAAATCGCTCGCCGCGCTGAAGAAAACGGGCTTGAAGCGGCTCGTCGTGGCGGGCGGCGTCGGCGCGAACCGGCAGTTGCGCGAAGCGCTGTCTGCGGCCGCGAAGAAGCGCCGCTTCGACGTGCATTACCCCGATCTCTCGCTCTGCACCGACAACGGCGCGATGATCGCGCTCGCCGGCGCGCTGCGGCTGTCGCGCTGGCCCGAGCAGGCCGTGCGCGACTACGCGTTCACCGTGAAGCCGCGCTGGGATCTCACGTCGCTCGCACGCGCCTGAGCGTTCATCGCGGCGGATTGAACGGCTGCACGATCGCCTTGAAGACAGGCAGCGTTTCGCAGCGATCACTATGGCCGATGAGCGTAGGCCAGCGCGTCGAGCTGAAAATCTCCGGATGCGCCTCGCGCGCGAAGCGCAGCGCGCAGGCCACGGCGATGTCCGCGTGACCGATCGCATCGCCGAACCAGTACGGCGACGCGCGCGCGGCGCGGTCCGCTTCCAGTGCGTTCAGCACGCGCTCGACCTGCCCCGTGCAGCGATCGAGCCACGCCTGCGATTTCTCCCTGTGCAGCACGCGTTCGTACACGAGCGCGACGGCCTTGTCGGCGAGACCCGTCGCGAGCGCGCAGACCTTCAGCGCCTGGCGCCGCTCCGGGCCGCCCGATGCGATCATCGCGCGCTCGCCCGCCTGTTCGTCGAGATAGTCGAGGATCATCGCGCTTTCGACGAGCACGTCGCCGGAATCGAGCACGAGCGTCGGCACGCGGATCAGCGGATTGAAGGGCGCGATCTTGTCGGCATCGCCGAAGACGGACCACGGGCGATGCTCGTACGCCATGCCGTAAAGATTCAGCGCGATGGCGACGCGCCGCACGAACGGGGAATCGAATTGGCCGATGAGAATCAAGATGCGCTCCGTGGTCGATTTCTCGGACGGCCAGTTTAAGGTCGCGCGTGCCTCGGAAACAACAGCAACGCCAACGATGCGCACACGCCCGCCGCCAGCCATACGACCGGCCACGAACCCACCGCGAGCACGTGCGGAATGACGAGCGGCGTCACGAAGAACCCGGCGTACACGGCCGTATTCGCCATTCCGAGCGCGGTGCCGGCGCGTTCGGTGCCGGCGAGCGTCGCCAGTTCCGTGTACGCGACGCCGTGCCACGCCGACACGCAAATCCCCGCGAAAATGAGTATCGCCGAGAGCAATAAAGGCGCTTGCGCCGCGCCGCCCGCGACCGCCGCCGCGAGCACGACGAAGGACGCCGACGCCACGATCACCGAGCCGCGCAAGTACGCACGCCGGTTGCGGTGACGATCCGTGTGACGGCCGCTCCAGACCCGCATGACCATCGCGCCGAGCTGGATCGCGCCCATCGTCGCGCTGATCGCGGTTACGCCGAAATGACCTGCATCGTGAAGGAAGACGGTCGCGAAGGTCAGAATCGCGAATTGCGGCACGCACAGGATGCCGATGCCGAGCACGACGCGCCAGACCAGCGCGTTCTTCAACGGCGGGACGCCTTTGCCCGTAACCGCGCGATGCACGGCGTGCGGCGCTTCATGCAGCCAGCGCCAGGCGAACGCGCCGGAGACCGCGCACATCGCCGCCAGCGCGCCGTAGACCGCCGCAAAGCCATGCGACGACGCCAGCCACGGCAGCAATGCCGCGCCGATGCCGCCGCCGAGCGGCACCGCGGTTTGCCGGATGCTCATCGCGAGGCCGCGCTCGCCGTCGGCGAACCACGCCATCACCGCCCGCCCGCTCGATCCGTTGACGCTGCCGCCCAAGAGACCCAGCACGCACATCGCGAAAACGAGCCAGCCGAGCGTCGCCGACGATGGCACCGCGAACAGACTCATCGCGACGAGCATCGCGGCCGTCGAAAGCAGGCCGGTCAGCAGAACCGGACGGTCGCCCCAGCGATCCGTCAGCACGCCCCACGGCAGTTCCGACAGCGCGACGCCCAGTCCCAGCGCGCCGAGCGCGAGTCCCAGTTCGCCGTTGCTCAGGTGATAACCGCTGCGCATCCACACAGCCGTGGTCGGAATGCCCGCCGCCGCGGCCGAAAAGCTCGCGTTGGCCGCCACGCCGACGCCCAGCACTTTCCAGCGATGCGCGTCGCCGAATGCGTAAGCGCCTTTTACGAGAGAAGTGGCCATCATGCAATCCATTTCGAATTTGACTGCGGCCAGTTTGAAGGCTTAGGATCGTCCTGAAAATCACAAAGTTTTTCATCGATCATTCAGAAAATCAGGACGATTGCCATGAGCCAGACGACATTCGATCTCGCGGTGCTGCGCAGCTTCGTCGCGGGGATGGATCTGGGCAGCTTCGCGAAGGCGGCGGACCGTGTCGGGCGCTCGACATCGGCGGTGAGCGCGCAGTTACGCAAGCTGGAGGAACAGGCGGGCGCGACGCTTTTCCGCAAATCCGGACGCGGGCTCGCGCTCACCGATGCGGGCGAGGTGATGCTCGGCTACGCGCGGCGGCTCGTCGAACTGAACGACGAAGCCGCCGTTGCGATTCGCGGCGTCGATCTGGAGGGCTGGATACGGCTCGGTTTGCAGGAGGATTTTGGCGAAGTCGTGCTTCCGGATGTGCTCGGCCGCTTCGCGCGGGCGCATCCGAAAGTGCGGATCGAAGCGCGCGTGGCGCGCAATACCGAACTGCTGGAGCGCATCGATACCGGGCAGCTCGATCTCGCGCTCGTGTGGGGCGCGCCCGGCGTCACCGACGACAGCAACGCCGCGATGATCGCCGAGCCGATCGCCGCGCCGTCGATGCGCTGGATCGCTTCGTCGACGGTTCCGTGGCAGTTCGATCCCGACGAACCATTACCGCTCATCGCGTTCGATCGTCCGTGTCTCTTTCACAGCGCGGCGGCCGCGGCGCTGGATCGCGCGGGCATCAAATGGCGTGTGGCGTTCACGAGCCCGAGTCTGTCGGGATTGTGGGCGGCAGCGGCAGCGGGTCTGGGCGTCACCGTGCGAACGAGCTACGGATTGCCGTCGACGGTACGTGCGCTCGATGCCGGCGAAGCCGAATTGCCCGCGTTGCCCTCGATTCCTCTTGCGCTGCATCGCGCATCGGGAAGCGCATCGCCGCCGGTCGAGCGGCTCGCGGCGCTGGTGATGGCTTCAGTGCGGGCGGCGCACATTCCTGCGGAAACGGCGCTCGCCTGAAGACGCGCTCAGGCGTCGCGGCGCTTGTCCCGCTCGATCACCGCATACGCGCTGTGATTGTGGATCGACTCGAAGTTCTCGGCTTCGAGCACATACGCGACGATGCGCTCGTCGGCGTTCAGGCGCGTCGCGACATCTCGCACGAGATCCTCGACGAACTTCGGGTTTTCATACGCGCGCTCGGTCACGAACTTCTCGTCGGGGCGCTTCAGCAAACCCCACAGTTCGCACGACGCTTCTTCCTCCGCGATGCGAATGAGTTCCTCGACCGCGACTTCCCCCGCGAGCTGCGCCGCGATCGTCACGTGCGAGCGCTGATTGTGCGCGCCGTATTGCGAAATCTTCTTCGAGCACGGGCACAGGCTCGTCACGGGCACGAGCACTTTCATCGACAGATGCGTTTCGCCGTCGCGCTTCTCTGCGATGAAGGTCGCTTCGTAGTCCAAGAGGCTTTGCACGCCGGAGACCGGCGCCGTCTTCATCACGAAGTACGGCAAGGTCACTTCGATGCGCCCCGAATGCGCTTCGAGCTTCGTCAGCATCGAAGCGAGCAGCGTGCGCAGCGCGACCTGATCGAGCGGCTCGCGATTCTCCTCGAGCAGCGCGACGAAGCGCGACATGTGCGTGCCCTTCTGATCGGCAGGCAGATGCACATCGAGATTCCACACGCCGACGCTCGGCTGCACGCCGTTCGCCGTGCGCACCGACAACGGATGCCGCACACCCTTCACACCGACGCGCTGAATCGCGATCTGACGCGTGTCGGGCGTGCTCTGAACATCGGGCATCACGAAGGCGGGATTCATCTGATTCATTTGTTTTGTCCTTATGCGCCGCGCGTCACTGGGGACGCGAGCGGATCGAAACGTTCAAGCGCACACGGCGCGGGACGATGCCCGCGCCGTGTGCCAAAGCGTTGATACGCGGCGCACCCCGAGCGCGCCGTTCGAGCGATGCGTCGTCAGGCGACGCGCTTGGTCAGCTTGCCGGCGTGCGCGCTTTCGACAGCGTCGATAAAGCGCTCGCGAATCGACTTGACGATGCCAGCCGAGTCCAGGCCGACGCTCGACAGCAGCTTGGCCGGATCGCCGTGATCGATGAAGGCGTCGGGCAGCCCGAGTTGCAGCACGGGCTTCACGATCGAGCTGGCCAGCAACGCTTCGACGCACGCGGAACCCGCGCCGCCCATGATCGCGCCTTCTTCGATCGTCACGATGGCGTCGTGCGTCGCGGCGAGTTCGCGCAGCAAATCGGCGTCGACTGGCTTCACGAAACGCATGTTGGCGACCGTCAGATCCAGTTCTTCCGCGGCGGCGAGCGACGGCGCGACCATCGTGCCGAACGCGCAGATCGCGATGCGCTTGCCCGAACCGAACTTCTGCGACGACTCGCGGCGAATCTCGCCACGGCCGACGGGAATCGCGGTCATTTGCTTGACCGTCGCGACACCGGTGCCCGCGCCGCGCGGATAGCGCACGGCCGTCGGGTTCGGTTGCTGCAGCGCCGTGTAGAGCATCTGGCGGCACTCGTTTTCGTCCGACGCGGCCATCACCGTCATGTTCGGGATGCAGCGCAGGAACGCGAGGTCGTAGTTGCCCGCGTGCGTCGCGCCGTCCGCGCCGACGAGGCCCGCGCGATCGATCGCGAACACCACCGGCAGGTTCTGCAGCGCGACGTCGTGGATCAGCTGGTCGTACCCGCGTTGCAGGAAGGTCGAATAAATGGCGACGACGGGCTTCATGCCGTCCGCGGCCATGCCGCCGGCGAAGGTGACCGCGTGCTGCTCGGCGATGCCGACATCGAAATAACGCTCCGGGAAGCGCTTCTCGAACTCGACCATGCCAGAACCTTCGCGCATTGCCGGCGTGATGCCGACCACACGCGAATCCTGCGCCGCGGCATCGCACAACCACTCGCCGAACACTTGCGTGTAGGTCTTCTTCGACGGCGCCGTCGACGGCTTGATGCCTTCTGCCGGATTGAACTTGCCCGGACCGTGGTAGAGCACCGGATCGGCTTCGGCGAGCTTGTAGCCCTGGCCTTTCTTCGTGACGACGTGCAGGAATTGCGGGCCGCGCAGTTCCTTGATGTTCTGGAGCGTCGGAATCAGCGAATCGAGATCGTGACCGTCGATCGGCCCGATGTAGTTGAAGCCGAACTCTTCGAACAGCGTGGCCGGCACGATCATGCCCTTCGCGTGCTCTTCGAGCTTGCGGGCGAGATCGAGCACCGGCGGCGCATGGCGCAGCACGCGTTCGACGCCCGCGCGCGCGGCCGCGTAGAAACGCCCCGACATCAGACGCGCGAGATGGCGATTCAGCGCGCCGACCGGCGGCGAAATCGACATGTCGTTGTCGTTGAGAATGACGAGCAGCGGCACGTCGTCGGCGACGCCCGCGTTGTTCATCGCCTCGAAGGCCATGCCCGCGGTCATCGCGCCGTCGCCGATCACGGCGATCGAATAGCGGTTGTCGCCCTGCAGCTTGTTGGCGATCGCCATGCCGAGCGCCGCCGAAATCGACGTGCTCGAATGCGCGGTGCCGAAGGTGTCGTATTCGGACTCGGCGCGGCGCGGGAAGCCGGAAATGCCGCCCAGCTGGCGCAGGCCCGGCATCTGATCGCGACGGCCCGTGAGGATCTTGTGCGGATACGTCTGATGACCGACATCCCAGACGATGCGGTCATTAGGCGTATCGAACACATAGTGCAACGCGATCGTCAGCTCGACCGTGCCCAGATTGGACGACAGATGGCCGCCCGTCTGTGACACGCTGTCGAGCACATAGGCTCGCAGCTCGTCGGCCAGCGGTTGCAGTTGGCGGCGATCGAGGGCGCGCAAATCGGCCGGATCGTCGATGGTTTTCAGCAAGTCGTACATCGTCGTCCCATTTTAGGAAAACTGGCGTGATTCGTTCGGCGCGATTATGTCTCTTCCCGCCGTGGGGTTCGTCACGCGTTCAACAATCAATTCACCCGGTTCACGACCAGGTCGGCAAGTTCCGCCAGGCGCTGGCCGCGTGCGCCGAACGGCTGGATCGCGGCGTGCGCGTCGCGGCCGAGCTGCGCGGCGAGTTCGCGCGACGCGTCGAGCCCGATGATCGACACGTAAGTGGGCTTGTCGTGCTGCGCGTCCTTGCCGGCGGTCTTGCCGAGCGTGGCGGAATCGGCGGTGACATCCAGGATGTCGTCGACGACCTGGAATGCGAGGCCGATCGCGGCGGCGTAATCATCCAGCGACGCGAGCGCCTCCGCACCCGGATGCGTGCCCGCAAGCGCGCCCATGCGCACCGACGCGCGCAACAGCGCACCCGTTTTCTTGCGATGCATCGTCTCGAGCTCGGGGCGCGACAGCTTGCGGCCGACGCTTCCGAGGTCGATCGCCTGTCCGCCCGCCATGCCGAGCGAACCGCTCGCGAGTGCCAGCTCGCGCACGAGCGCGGCTTGCTGGCCATCGGCCAGACCATTGCCTTCGGTCGTCAACGCGACGAACGCCTGCGATTGCAGCGCGTCGCCGACGAGCAGTGCCGTCGCTTCGTCATATTGGATGTGTACCGTGGGCTTACCCCGGCGCAATGCGTCGTCGTCCATGGCGGGCATGTCGTCATGCACCAGCGAATAGACGTGGATCATCTCGAGCGCCGCGCTCGCCGCTTCCACGGCCGGCGCGCTTGCGCCGGTCAGTTCGCCGGCCGCGTGGACGAGCAGCGGGCGAACGCGCTTGCCGCCGCCCAGCACTGCATAGCGCATGGCCTCATGCAGACGCGCCGGCGCGACGTCCGTGCCCGGCAGATAGTGTTCGAGCGCCGTCTCGACGCGATCGAGCGTCGCGCGCATCCATTGTTCGAAGTTCATAGGTCGTCGTCCCCGTTGTCGTTTGTCGCTCCGGCACCCTGGGTGGCGCGCTGTACCTCGGCGGGCAGCGGCTTGAGCGTCTCGCCATCGAGAACGCGTACCTGCTGCTCGACTTTTTCGAGTTGCTGTTGGCAAAAGCCCACAAGCGCCGCGCCGCGGCGATAGGCCGCGAGCGATTCCTCGAGACTCAGCGCGCCCTCTTCCATGCGCGCGACAAGCGATTCGAGTTCCTCCAGCGCCGACTCGTAATTCTCCGGAAGCTGCGCGGCGTCCGCGCCTTGCGCGTCGCCGGTTTGCTCGACTGTTTCCTGGACAGCGGTCTTCGCCATGAATCGTGGATGTGCAATTGAATTTTTGGAACCAAGTCGCACATTCTACGGCAAAAGACAATTTTTCGACCCGCATCCCGTCCGCGCGAAACGGCCAAGAGTGCTTTGCCGGATTGTCCGCCAATCGTCGCCGAGCGTGCCATCCACGTTCGTCCGCGTGGCGATTGCGAGGAACTCTCGCGACAATTTATACCCAAATCAAGACCTTAAGTACCCCAAGGAGGGGGATTTCGGTATAATCGCGGGCTCCCTAAATCGAATCTTCGATGGTTGGGTTGTTCACTGCTTTCACGTTTTCATCGGGAGTGGGAATGTCCAATCTGAGCAATGCATTGCAGCTGAATGCCATTCACAGTCAGCTGCCAGTCACGGCTTACTTTGACGAAGCGCTTCTTACGCGCGAACTCGACACACTTTTCAGGCAAGGTCCACGCTACGTCGGGCACGAACTCATGGTCCCCGAAGCGGGAAACTATTTCGCGCTTCCGGGCGAAGGCGAAGGGCGCGTGCTCGTTCGTAATCAGCAGAACAATATCGAGCTGCTGTCGAACGTGTGCCGTCATCGCCAGGCGATCATGCTCAATGGCCGCGGCAGCACGGAGAACATCGTCTGCCCGCTGCATCGCTGGACTTACGATCTCGACGGTCAACTGCTCGGCGCACCGCATTTCGCGGACAAGCCCTGCCTGAACCTCGGCAAGACTTCGCTGCAGAACTGGCAAGGCCTGCTCTTCGAATCGGAGGGCCGCAATGTCGCCGCGGATCTCGCGAGACTTGGCACGGCGCGTCATTTCGACTTTTCGGGCTTCATGTTCGATCACGTCGAAGTGCACGAGTGCAACTACAACTGGAAGACCTTCATCGAGGTCTATCTGGAGGATTATCACGTCGCGCCGTTCCATCCGGGCCTCGGCAGCTTCGTGTCGTGCGACAACCTCGAGTGGGAATTCGGCGACTGGTACAGCGTCCAGACCGTCGGCGTCCACAAGAATCTGGAGAAGCCGGGCAGCCCGACGTACCGCAAGTGGCACGACGAGGTCCTGCGCTTCCGCAACGGCACGCCGCCCGAATTCGGCGCGATCTGGATGGTGTATTACCCCGGTCTGATGATCGAGTGGTATCCGCACGTGCTGGTCGTATCGTGGCTCATTCCGCACGGCACGCAGAAGACGACGAACATCGTCGAGTTCTATTACCCCGAGGAAATCGCGCTTTTCGAGCGTGAGTTCATCGAGGCGGAACGCGCCGCATACATGGAAACCGCGCGCGAGGACGACGAAATCGCCGAGCGCATGGACGCCGGCCGTCGCGCGCTGATGTCGCGCGGCGAGAATCAGGTCGGCCCGTATCAGAGCCCGATGGAATCCGGCATGCAGCACTTCCACGAGTTCTTGCGGCATCAACTCGGGACCATCTGATGGCGGTTCCGGGTTTGCGTCGGACGTCGGCAAAAGACGGGCTTTCGAGCCCGTTTTTTCTTTTAGACTATTGGCTCATCCCCGCATTACAAGCGCCGCTTGAGGAGCCGTCATGCCGCACACCCACTACACCACGCTCATCTCGGCGACGAATCTCGCCGAACGGCTCGCCGCCGCGCCCGGCAGCATCCTCGTCTTCGATTGCCGCTTCGATCTCGCCGCGCCGGAATCGGGCGAAGCGGCCTATGCGCAAGGGCATATTCCCGGCGCGCACTATCTTCATCTGGATCGCGATTTGTCCGGCGTCAAGACCGGCACGAACGGGCGTCATCCGCTGCCAGAACGAGCCGCGCTCGTCACGAAGCTGGCGAGCTTCGGCCTGAACGAAGGCCAGCAGGTGGTTGCGTACGATGCGCAAGGTGGCATGTACGCCGCGCGTCTCTGGTGGCTCTTGCGCTGGCTCGGCCACGACTCCGTCGCGCTGCTCGATGGCGGCCTGCAGGCGTGGGAAGCCGCGGGCAATCCGCTCGACAGCGCCGTGCCGCCAAAAACGCAAGGCACGTTCAAGGCCGGCGCGCCGCTCCAGGTGACCATCGACGCACAGGCGATCGAGCGCGGCATCGGCACGCGTGATCATCTGCTGATCGACGCCCGCGCCGCCGACCGTTATCGCGGCGAGAATGAAACGATCGATCCCGTCGGCGGGCATATCCCCGGCGCGCTCAATCATTTCTTCAAGAACAATCTGACGGCGGAAGGCCGCTTCAAGACCGCGCACGAGCTGCGCGAGGCATTCGGCTCGCTGGTCGGCACAACGCCGGCGGACCGCATCGTGCTGCAATGCGGATCGGGCGTGACGGCGTGCCATAACGTGCTCGCGATGGAAATCGCGGGTCTGCACGGCGCGGCGCTTTATCCGGGCTCGTGGAGCGAGTGGAGCGCCGATCCGGGCCGACCGGTCGCGACCGGCCCGAATCCCTGAACGCCGTTATTTGACGCCGTGCTCGCGGAACCACGCGAGCGCGCGCTTCCAGCCGTCTTCCGCGTCGGCCTTGCGATAACTCGGACGATAATCCGCGAAGAACGCGTGCGGCGCGTCGTCGTAGACGACGAACTGCGAATTCTTCGCGGGCGGCGGGTCATTCGCAAGCGCCTGCTTCATCTGCTCGATGGTGTCCTGCGGGATGCTCTGATCCTGCCGGCCATACAGGCCCAGCACCGGCACTTTGAGCTGGCTCGCGAGGTCGATGGGATTGCTCGGCGTGTTCTCGGTCTTGTTGCCGACGAGCCGCCCGTACCACGCCACCGCCGCCTTCAGGTTGGGATTGTGCTCGGCATAGAGCCAGGCGATGCGCCCGCCCCAGCAGAATCCGGTGATGCCGATGCGCTTCGGATCGCCGCCGTGCTCGCCCGCCCATTTGACGGTCTGGTCGATGTCGGAGATCACCTGCGAATCGGGCACCTTCGACACCAGTTGCTCGTTCAGTTGCTGCATCGACTTGTACGCCGATGCGTCGCCCTGACGCGTATAGAGATCCGGCGCGATGGCGAGATAACCCTGCTTCGCGAAGCGCCGGCAGACATCGGCGATATGCTCGTGGACCCCGAAAATCTCGTGAATCACGATGATCACCGGCAGATGCGTCTTGCCCTTCGGCTGCGCGCGATACGCGGGCACGAGCGTGCCGTCCGCACCGCGTATGCCGATGGCGCCCGCCTCGAGCCCGTCGGAATCGGTATGAATGGTTTGCGCCGACACCGGCAGCACGGCGGCCGCGAAGCCGGTGCCGAAGGTCGCCTTGATGAACGTGCGCCGATTGAACGGAACGTGCGGAATGAGGCTGTCGACTTCAGGGTCTAGCATGAATAGCTCCCGCGGCGGGGCCGTCGCGTCACTTTCGCGATCGAGCGCGACGGCGTGGATCCTTGAAACCGCGCGACGTGCTCGAGGCTGCACGCGGCGCGGCGCTGCACGACGAAGAACGCGCGCCCTCGATCGGGCGCGCCGCCCATTCTAAACAGCTTTGAACGAATGACGCAGGCGTTCTATTCCGTGTCAGTGCAGTTTCACGCGTGGTGCGGTGGAGCGGCGCAGCCAGTGCGCGACGGTATCGAGCACCATGCGCGCATAGCCGTGCAGCGCGGCGACGTGCAGCCGGTAGAGAGACATGTACATGAAGCGCGCGAAGAGCCCTTCGATCAGCATGTTGCCGCCGATCAGCCCGCCCATCAGATTGCCGACCGCGCTGTAATGCCCGAGCGACACGAGCGAGCCGAAATCGCGATACGTGTATTCGGGCAGCGGCTTGCCCTGCAACATCCGCTCGAACGACTTGAACAGAAAACTCGCCTGCTGATGCGCGGCCTGCGCGCGCGGCGGCACGTTGCGCTCGTTGCCGGGCCACGGACACGCGGCGCAATCGCCGAGCGCGAAGACGTTGTCGTCGGTTTCGGTTTGCAGCGTGCGGCGCACGATCAGCTGACCGAGGCGGTTCGTCGGCAGACCTTCGAGATTGGTGAGGATCGCGGGGGCCTTGATGCCCGCCGCCCAGACCGTGAGATCCGCGCGAATCATCTTGCCGCTCGCGGTGCGGATCGTGTCGCGCGAAACCTGTGCGACCGTTTCGCCGGTCATCAGCTTCACGCCGACCTTGGTGAGCAGTTCCGCCGTCGCGCTGGACACGCGTTCCTGCAGCGCGGGCAGAATGCGCGGCCCGGCTTCGATCAGCACGATGCCGATATCGTGTTTCGGATCGAGCTTGTGCAATCCGTATGCGGAAAGCACCTGCGCGGTATTGCGCAGTTCCGCCGACAATTCGACGCCCGTCGCGCCGGCGCCGACGATCGCCACCTGGATGCGCGGCACGGGATCGACCCCGGGTTCGTCCTCGCCGTCCTCCACGCCCGCCGCGACCGGTTCCGGCGCGAAGTGCTCGGCGCGCATGCAGGCCGCGATCAGGCGCTTGCGGAAGAGCTCCGCCTGACCGACGGTATCGAGCGCGATCGAGTTCTGCTGCGCACCCTCGACGCCGAAAAAATGCGTCGTACTGCCGATAGCGATGACGAGCGTGTCGTATTCCAGCTCGCGCTCGGGCAGCAGCTCGCCGGCTTCTTCATCGCGCAACGCACCGATCGTGATGCGCTTTGCCGCGCGATCCAGTCCGACGAGGTCGCCCTGCTGGAATTCGAAGCCATGCCACAGCGCTTGCGCCGCGTATTCGAGTTCCTGCGTGAAAGGGTCCATGCTGCCCGCTGCGACTTCATGCAGGAGCGGCTTCCAGATATGCGTCGGATTGCGGTCGACGAGCGTGACTTGCGCTTTCGGCGGGGTCTTGCTGTCCGTCGAGCCGAAACGGTCGCCGAGACGAGTCGCGAGTTCGAGGCCGCCAGCCCCTCCGCCGACGATGATGAAGCGATGCATGGATCTCTCCCTGTGCTTTTATATTGGATCGGCCTTCGTGCTGTTCTTCCTCGACTGACTTATTGTGCGTGAGCTTCGATGACAGTCACAAGCGTGTCACCAACATGTCGGGCATATGCGACATCCGCCGCATATGCCTTGCGCAAAGAATTTCAGTGCGCCTTCAGTGCGCCTCTTCCCAGTTGTTGCCGACACCCACTTCCGCGACGAGCGGCACCTTCAGCTTCGCGACGCCGCACATCAGTTCAGGTAAGCGCTTCCTGACCTCGGGCAGCGCTTCCTCGGGCACTTCGAGCACGAGTTCATCGTGCACCTGCATGATCATCTTCGCGCCGATGCCCGACGCTTCCAGCCAGTCCTGCACCGCGATCATGGACAGCTTGATGAGATCGGCGGCGGTGCCCTGCATCGGCGCGTTGATTGCGGCGCGCTCCGCCGCCTGACGGCGTGGCCCGCTGCCGCCGTTGATCTCGGGCAGCCACAGACGCCGGCCGAACACGGTCTCGACGAAGCCATTCGCCTTCGCGCTCACGCGCGTGTTCTCCATGTACGCCGCTACGCCCGGATAACGCGCGAAATAGCGGTCGATATAAAGCTTGGCCGCATCGCGCGTGATGCCGAGATTCGACGCGAGGCCGAACGAACTCATGCCGTAGATCAGACCGAAGTTGATGACTTTCGCGATGCGACGCTGATCGTTATCGACTTCGAGCGGCGTGACGCTGAACACTTCCGACGCCGTCGCGCGATGCACGTCTTCGCCTTCCTTGAACGCGCGCATCAGCGATTCATCGCCGGAAATATGCGCCATGATGCGCAGTTCGATTTGCGAGTAATCCGCCGACACGATCTTCCTGCCCGGCGGCGCGATGAACGCTTCGCGAATGCGCCGCCCTTCGCCCGTGCGCACCGGAATGTTCTGCAGGTTCGGCTCGTTCGACGACAGGCGCCCCGTCACCGCGACGGCCTGCGCATAGTTCGTATGCACCCGTCCCGTCGATGCATTCACCATGCGCGGCAGCTTGTCCGTGTACGTGGACTTGAGCTTCGACAGCCCGCGATGCTCGAGCAGCACCTTTGGCAACGGAAAGTCTTCGGCGAGCTTTTGCAGCACTTCTTCATCGGTGGAAGGCGCGCCGCTCGGCGTCTTCTTCACGACCGGCAATTGCAGCTTCTCGAAGAAGATCTGGCCGATCTGCTTCGGCGAACCGAGATTGAATTCGCCGCCCGCGAGTTCATACGCTTGCGCCTGCAAGTCGATGAGACGCTTCGCGATCTCGTTGCTCTGCGTATCGAGCCGCGCGCGATCGATCAGTACACCGTTACGTTCCATCTTGCGCAGCACGCGCGAGGTCGGCAATTCGATGTCGCGATACACATGCAACAGCCCTTCCTCACGCGCCACTTGCGGATAGAGCGCCTGATGCAGACGCAGCGTGATATCGGCATCTTCGGCCGCATAGGCGGCGGCCTTGTCGAGCGGCACTTCGTCGAAACCGATCTGCGACGCGCCCTTGCCCGCGACGTCCTCGTACTTGATCGTCTTCACGCCGAGATGGCGCAACGCGAGGTTGTCCATGTCGTGCGGACGATGCGACTCCAGCACGTACGATTGCAGCAGCGTGTCGTGCTCGACCCCGCGCATTTCGATGCCGTAGTTCGCGAGCACCTGCTCGTCGTACTTCAGGTGCTGACCGACTTTTTTCTTCGATGCGTCTTCGAGCCAGGGCTTGAGCTTCGCGAGCACTTCGTCGCGCGGCAATTGCTCGGGCGCATCCGGCCCGCGATGCGCGACCGGAATGTAGGCCGCGTGGCCGGGCTCGGTCGACACCGACATGCCGACGATCTGCGCGGTCATCGGATCGAGCGACGTGGTCTCGCTGTCGAAGGACGTGAGCTCCGCTTCATTGATGCGCTTAAGCCATGCGTCGAACTGCTCCCAGGTCTGCACCGTCTCGTAGTGATGCACGATTTCGGTGACTTCGGCGGGCGGCGTGTCGGTCGGACCTTCGACGGCATCGGCGATTTCGACTTCGCGCAGCCATGTCTTGAAGCCGTGACGCATGAACACGTCGCGCAACTCGTCGCGCGCTTCGGGACGCGCCAGAAGCGTGCCTTCGATCGACTCGATCTGCGAAGCGAGGTCGCATTCCGTGTGCACGGTGACGAGCTTTCGCGCCATCGGCAGGAAGTCCAGAGCCTTGCGCAGATTGTCTCCTACCGCACCCTTGATCTCGCCGGCATGTTCTACGATGCCATCAAGGGTTTCGTATTGCGTGAGCCATTTGAGCGCTGTCTTGGGACCGCACTTCTCGACGCCCGGCACGTTATCGACGGTATCGCCGATGAGCGACAGATAATCGACGATCCGCTCCGGCGGCACGCCGAACTTCGCGAGCACGCCGGCACGGTCGAGCGTTTCGTTGGTCATCGTATTGATGAGGGTGACATGATCCGTCACGAGCTGAGCCAGATCCTTGTCGCCCGTCGACACGATCACCTTCATGCCGCGCTTCTCGGCCTCGACGGCGAGCGTGCCGATGACGTCGTCGGCCTCGACGCCCTCGATCATCACGAGCGGCCAGCCGAGCGCGCGCACGGCGACGTGAATGGGCTCGATCTGTCTGGAGAGGTCTTCCGGCATCGAGGGCCGGTTGGCTTTGTATTCGGCGTACCAGTCGTCGCGGAAAGTCTTGCCTTTGGCATCAAATACGCACGCGCTATACTCTGCATTGATTTCGCGCCGCAAGCGCCGCAGCATGTTGATCATGCCATACAGAGCGCCGGTGGGCCCGCCGTCGGGGCCTCGCAAGTCCGGCATCGCATGGTAGGCCCGGTACAAGTAGCTAGAACCGTCGACCAATAGCAGGGTCTTACCTTCAAGACTTAGTTCTTCAGGCATTATGAACAAGAGAAAAGTGATTCCGAGTCTGCGATCACTCGCAGATCAAGAGCGCGCGACGGCCAAGAAGGCTCGCGCATCGTGGCAGATGTTCACGATTATGGCAGAGTTTATCGAGGCGACCGAGTACCTCTCGGAGATTCGCCCTGCCATCAGCATCTATGGTTCGGCGCGTCTGAAACCGGAGTCGCCGTACTATCAGCTCACGATCGAAATCGCGCAGAAATTCTCCGACGCGGGCTTCGCCGTCATATCCGGCGGCGGGCCGGGCATCATGGAAGCGGCCAATAAAGGCGCGCACGCGGGCAAGTCGCCTTCGGTCGGCCTCAATATCGAACTGCCGCACGAGCAATCGGGCAATCAGTGGCAGGACATCTCGCTACGCTTCCGTCACTTCTTCACGCGCAAGGTGACGTTCGTGAAGAACTCGGATGCGGTCGTGGTGATGCCGGGCGGCTTCGGTACGCTGGATGAGCTCGCCGAAGTGCTGACGCTCATTCAGACGAAGAAGTCACGTCATGTGCCGATCGTGCTCGTCGGCGCGGAGTTCTGGGCCGGACTGCTCGACTGGTTCAAGAACACGCTTCTGACCAACGGCGTGATCAGCCCGAAGGATCTCGATCTGATGCAGGTGATCGACGATCCGGATCAGGTGCTCGATGCCGTGCTGCGGTTCTATGAAGACCGCGAAGATTCGGTCGAACAGCCGGCGGAAGGTAAGTCGGATGAGGATCGGATGTTTTATCTATAAGGTGTCGATGCAGTGGCCGCTTTCGATGGACGTATTTCTGGTACGGCATGACGGGACGTACGTCATGCCGTAGTTGTCCAAAATAGTTGCCATTGCTTGATTTGCTAAACGCCCCGCGCGTGCAGCAATAAATGCTTCGCGGGCGGCATCCTGCGCCGCCCTCCTGTCAGTTCAGCCGCGTCACTGAAACGCCACTTCCGCAAAGCTCCGCAACTTGCGCGAATGCAACTTCGACAACCCGTTTTCGCGCAGCAACTCCATAGCCTTCACCCCGATCTGCAAATGCTGATCCACCTGCGCGCGATAAAACTGATCGGCCATGCCGGGCAGCTTCAGTTCGCCATGCAGCGGCTTGTCCGACACGCATAGCAGCGTCCCATAGGGCACGCGGAAACGGAACCCGTTCGCCGCGATCGTCGCACTTTCCATGTCGAGCGCGACCGCCCTGCTCTGCGACAGCCGACGCACCGGCTCGCGGTGATCGCGCAATTCCCAGTTGCGGTTATCGACGCTCGCGACCGTGCCCGTGCGCATCACGCGCTTCAAGTCGACGCCTTCGAGTTTCGTCACTTGCGCGACCGCGCGCTCCAGCGCAACCTGCACTTCCGCGAGCGCCGGCACCGGCACCCACAGCGGCAGATCGTCATCGAGCACGTGATCCTCACGCACATAGCCGTGAGCGAGCACGTAATCGCCCAGACGCTGCGTGTTGCGCAAGCCCGCGCAGTGCCCGAGCATGATCCACGCATGCGGCCGCAACACCGCGATGTGATCCGTGATCGTCTTCGCGTTCGACGGCCCCACGCCGATATTCACCATCGTGATGCCGCTGCCGTCCGCCCGCTTCAGGTGATACGCGGGCATCTGCGGCAGACGCGCGGACGCCGTGCCCTCCTCCGGCTGCTCGCCGAGGTTCGCGTTATACGTGACGACATCGCCGGGTTCGACAAACGACGAATACTCGCTGCGATACGCGCGCGTTTCCTCGTCATCGGCGCGCGACATCATCGTGCGGCCGAGCTTCACGAATTCATCGATATAAAACTGGTAGTTCGTGTACAGCACGTAGTTCTGAAAGTGCGTGGGCGACGTCGCCGTGTAGTGTCTCAGCCGATGCAGCGAGAAATCGACGCGCGCTGCCGTGAACAGCGCAAGCGGATGCGGCTCGCCCGGACCCGGCTCGTACGTGCCGTTGACGATGCGATCGTCGAGCAGCGCGAGATCGGGCGTATCGAAGATGTTTCGCATCGCGAGGAGCCGGTCGCGATCGAGATCGCCTTCGAGATGAATGCCTTCGGCAAACGCGAAGTGAATCGGAATCGGATGCGCGGACACACCCACTTCGAGGCCAACATGATGGTTCTTCGTGAGCAGTCGCAATTGCTCGCGATAGTAATCGCCGAAGAGATCGGGACGCGTGAGCGTCGTTTCATAGATGCCCGGGCCCGCCACGAAACCATACGAGCGCCGCGAATCGATCTGCGTGTTCAGTTCGGTACGCACGCGCACGAACGGATAGCACGCGCGCACGCGATGCGTGAAGCGCTCGTTGCGGCGATAGCGCGCGAACGCATCGCGCAAAAATGCGGTATTCGCTTCATAGATCGACGAAAGGCGCGTGACGGCCGCAGCGGGATCATCGAAGGATTCGGTCGGAAAATCGTTGGCGGGTGTGCCTTGTGTGCTTTGAGTCCGGTCGTTTGTCATGATCTTGTGTGTTCTTCAAATGCCCTCGTAGTGAATCGACATTAACACGGAAGAATGCGCGAACCATGAAGTCCCTCTTTGTGTGAGTGCGTGCGATCACACCTCGCAACACCTTTTTGGTTTCCGAAGTCAAAATTCGCGAAACCAGCGCAAAATAAGGCGTTGACCTAGCGCGAGTCACTGAGTCCGCAACCGTTTTGTTAGAATCCGGCCATCGCCTGGAGAACCATCATGAAGCCGCACCTTTGCGCCGCCGCCGCGGCAGTCCTCGCCGCAACAAGCTTCGGCGCATTCGCGCAGCCGGCACAGCAGGCCGGCAGCACGGCACCCCAACCGGCGACCCAGAAAATGTCGCCGGAAGAAGCCGCTGGCCTTCCGGATCTGAAAGCCATCAATCGCCCGCCCGCGAATGTCAGCTCGAAAGTCGAGATTTCGCCGCCGCGCACGCCGAGCTATCACGAACTGAGCACGAACGGCACCGAAATCACCGAATTCCGCGACAAGGGCAAACCCGTCGAAATCGATGTGCATTCCAATTTCGGCACGCGCTATCAGATGAGCGCACCGGCCGACACATCGCCGCAAGTGCGCGACAACGGCAAGGCGAGCACGCGCCTGCCATCGATCAACCTGCATTACTGATCCCGTATCGCTCTCGGACCCGCTCTTTCCGGGCGGGTCGCGGCACTGTGGCTCCTTGCCCGGCGCCTCCGTTCACAGGCCTCTTCCCGGCCGTCCAACCTGACCGACGCTTTCCCGCATGGCCGTCTTCACTCCCGTCACCAACGCCGATCTCGGCGACTGGCTGCAAGACTACGATCTCGGCGATGTCGTCGAATTTCGCGGCATCCAGTCGGGCATCGAGAACAGCAACTTTTTTCTCACGACGACGCACGGCGAGTACGTGCTCACGATCTTCGAGAACCTCACGGCGACGCAGCTACCGTTCTATCTCGATCTGATGCGGCATCTGGCGTCGCATCGCGTGCCCGTTCCCGATCCGATGCCGCGCCGCGACGGCTCGCTCTTCGGCATGCTGCACGGCAAGCCCGCGAGCATCGTGACGAAGCTCGAAGGCGCGCCCGAACTTGCGCCGACGCCCGCGCATTGCATCGAAGTCGGGCAGATGCTCGCGCGCATGCATCTGGCGGGCCGCGATTTTCCGCTGCATCAGCCGAATTTGCGCAGTCTTTCGTGGTGGCAGGAGAAGGCGCCCTCGATCGTCGATTTCCTGAGCCGCGAACAGCGCGAGCTGTTCGAGAGCGAACTTGCGCATCAGGCGGCGTTCTTCGGCTCGGCGGATTACGCGTCGCTGCCCGATGGCCCGTGTCATTGCGATCTGTTCCGCGACAACGTGCTGTTCGCCCACGGCCGCGAGCACGCGCGGCTCGGCGGTTTCTTCGATTTCTACTTCGCGGGCGTCGACAAATGGCTCTTCGACGTCGCCGTGACCGTGAACGACTGGTGCATCGACCTCGCCACGGGCACGCTCGATTCGGCGCGCGTCGATGCGATGCTGCGCGCATATCAGACCGTGCGCCCGTTCACGCCCGCGGAGGAGCGTCACTGGAACGACATGTTGCGCGCCGGCGCGATGCGCTTCTGGGTTTCGCGCCTTTTCGACTTTCATCGCCCGCGCGAAGCACAGATGCTGAACGCGCACGATCCCGGCCACTTCGAACGCATTCTGCGCGAACGCGTCAAAGCCGCTTCTCCCGTAAATCGATAACCTAGCCACATGCGACTGATCGAAGTTCCCGCCAAGACCGGCTACGTGTGGTTCCGTCAGGGCATCTGGCTGTTCCGCCGCAACCCGTTTGCGTTTCTCACGGTGTTCTTCGCCTACTTGTTCGTGATGACGCTGATCTCGCGCGTGCCGCTCCTCGGCCCGCTCCTGCCGTTGCTCTTTATTCCGGGCATCGCGGTCGGCTTCATGGCGGCGTGCCGCAACACGATCGCGGGCAAGCCCGTCTGGCCGACCATACTCGTCGACGGCTTCCGTTCGTACGGCAGCGTCGTCGCGCGGCGGCTGCTCGCGCTGGGCGCGCTGTATATCGTCGCGATGGCGGTGATCTTCACGGCATCGGCTCTCGTCGATGGCGGCACACTGCTCAGCATCATGATGGGCGACGGCCCGAGCGGCGATCCGGAAACGGTCGCGGCGAACTTCAGCCCGTTCGCAGTGCTCGTCGCGATGGGCTGCTATGTCCCGGTCGCGATGCTGTTCTGGTTCGCGCCGATCTTGGTCGCATGGCACGACGTGCCGCCCGCGAAGGCGCTGTTCTTCAGTCTCGTGTCGTGCTGGCGCAACCGCGGCGCGTTTATTTACTACGGCGTGCTGTGGATCGCTATCGCGCTCGCGGTGTCGTTCGGCCTGACCGCGCTGATGCAGGCGCTCGGCGCGGGTCAGGAAATGGCGCTGGCGGTGCTCATGCCTGCTTCGATCATCGTCACGACCGCGCTGTATTGCTCGTTCTACGCGACTTATCGCGGCTGTTTCGGCGTGCAGTCGTCGGACTCGCCGGACATTCCGGACGCGACCGGCACGCCCAACGCCTGACTGTGTGCCGCATCTGGCGGCGTCGCAAACGAAAATGCCGGCTCGAAAGCCGGCATTTTGCATTTACATCCCGCAGTGACGCCGAAACCGACTGGCGCACTTCAAACCGAAAAACTTAGTTCGACATCCACGACGGGTGACGAGCGATCGCACGCCGATCCAGCTTTTTCATACGATATTCGAGATCGTAGATGTCCGTGGCTTCGGCCAGATAGGCGTCGTCGCGCGCACGATCGCGCTCGTCAGCGGATTTGGTAAGGAACAGGAAAATGCGGCTAATCAGGAACATGGTGGACCTCGCTTGAATACTGGGGTTACTACCTATGAAACCGATTATAGGGTAATCCCTTATCAAACACCAGCCCTAACCGCTAGAAGATTGATACGAAAGACTAATTTGCAACACCTGAAACGCTGGGCGGCGACCTTCAGGCGACATACGCATCGCGCGCAGCCTCGCCGGGACGCCGCTGGTGCTTGAAGAACTCCCACATGACCGCGGCCGAATCCGGCCCCTTGGACGAATGGAACGCAACGGTATCGTCGCCACCGGCCCATGAATGCCCGAGGCCGCGCACGATCGACGTCTTCACGACGCGCCGGCTGTTCTTGAAGTAATCGGTCACGACGCCGTCCGGATGCTTTTCCTCGCGCGCCTCGCCCGCGCGGCGATTGCCCGCCGCATCGATGAAACCGTTCAGCCGCAGAAACTGTTTCGCCAGTTGTGCGGCATTCGCTGCCGTCACCACGGAATCCAGCTCACCGTGCACGATGATCGCGGGCATGCCCGGATAGTCGCGGACGTCGACAGCAGCGTCGATCAGCGCGACGGGATCGCTGCGCGCGCCACGACGCATCACGTCCATCGCACCGATGGCCGAGCGCGCCTCGCCGAACACCACGCCCGAATGCAAGCCGACGGCGGCGAACATGTGCGGATAGCGCACGGCGAGCAGCGCCGCGAGCCCGGCACCGGCGGACATCCCCGCGACATACACCCGCTCCGCATCCAGATCGTGCTGCTCGACGACCGCATTCACCAGCGATACGACCGACGCCGCCTCGCCGCCGCCGCTTCCGGCATCGTCATACCAGCGCCAGCAGCGATGCGCGTGATCGTGCTTCGACTGCTCGGGAAACAGCACGGCGAAACCGTATCTGTCGGCGAGCAGATTGATGCGCGTGCCTTGCGCGAATTCGTCGGCGTTCTGCTTGCAGCCGTGCAGCATCACGACGAGCGGCATCGGCTCGGACCCGGCTTTGGGCGGCATATAGAGCGCGTACGACATGTGATTCACAAAGCGCCCGGCCGTGGGCGGCGCCGAGTGGTACGAGCGCGCCCACTTACCGCGCGCCCACGCCGACGCACGCGGACGAACGCGCGATTCACGCACCGCCGGTCGCGCGGCGGCACTGGGCGCGACCGTCGCTTTCGCGGCCGTGCGTGGCTTGAGTTTCGATTTGGTGGTCTTCACGCGCGCGGGCTTGGCCGCCGCGCGGGGCTTCGGTGAGCGAATTGCATCCACCTGGCCGGCGACCAGGCGTCTCAAGCCGCGCAACCAGAGCTTGGTAAGGCTTTTTGACATTGGGCTGGGTCCTCCACAAACGTGCAATCGGATGACGCGTCGAAACGCGTCGGGTTGTGCAGTGCACAATAGCACTAAACCGCGTTGACGACGCGCGCCCCGAACTCACATATCGGGATGAATTAACAGCAATTCAACAAAAAAGCCAAAATTAAACGAAAGTTACGCGATGTAACGGGCAGACTGCTCGGGCGATTGGCGCATAATTCAGCATGATCCCAAGCGTTATACTGCTATAAATTTGCGGCGTCGCATTTGACGTGCTTCCGAAGTCGCGGGCCATTTCTGGCGTGGCTGCCGCACTGCAGCAACCCTCATTCCCAAGAGTAGCAATGAACGTGGATTTATCTTTTTCCGCCTGGATTTTCGTGACCGCGCTCGGCAGCGTCGGCGTGATGGGACCGGTGGCGCTCATCGTCGCCGCGTGGCTCGCGCTCGGCTATCGCTGGAAATACGCCGGCGCGTGGCTCGCGCTGCTCGGCGCGGCAAGCGGCCTCGTCGCGTTAAGCAAAATCGCTTTCATCGGCTGGGGAATCGGCGTGCGTCATCTCGATTTCACCGGCATCAGCGGACACGCGTTGATGTCGACGGCGGTTCTGCCCGTCGCGATCTTCGTCGCGCTCTTGCCCGCGCGTGGTGCAGTGCGCGCCATCGGCGTCGCGCTCGGTCTGATGCTGGGAATCTGGGTCGGCGTGTCACGCGTCGTGCTCGACGCGCATTCGGTCTCGGAAGTGGTCGCGGGCTGCGCGCTCGGCGCGGTGGTCGCGCTCGCGTTCGTGTGGATCGCGTGGCGGGCCGAGTCCGGCAAGCTCGCGCCCGCGCCCGTCGCCGCGAGTCTCGCGGCCGTCGTCGTGGCCCTGCATGGCGTGCCCGTGCCGACGCAGCACTGGATCACGGAAATCGCGCTCGGGCTGTCGGGCCACGAGCGTCCCTATGTGCGGGCGAGCTGGAAGGCGAAGACCTTTCGCGCGCCGGATCGCCGCACCGAACTGCCGCCGGAGCAACGCGCGGCCGCCTGATTCGGCCGCCGCGTTCAGTGCGCGCTGCTTAGTCGTTCACGCCGATGATCACGCTCGACGCCTTGATCACCGCCACGGCCTTCTGACCTTGCGCGAGGCCGAGCGTATCGGCGCTCTGGTTCGTGATGATCGCGGTGATGGTCGTGCCGCCGTCGAGCGAGAGCGACACTTCCGCATTGACCGCGCCCTTCGTCACGCTGGCAACCGTGCCACGCAATTGATTGCGCGCCGACAGCTTCGCGTTCGTGTCTTCCATCAGCATGACCCACGACGCCTTGATGAGCGCGAACGCATCGCTGCCTTCCTTCAGCCCGAGCGATTGCGTGCTCTCGTGCGTCACGACCGCGACGATCGTCTGACCGCCCGGCAAGCCGAGTTCGATTTCATCGTTGACCGCGCCGCGCGTGACTTTCGTTACCTTGCCGGCCAGTTGGTTGCGTGCGCTTGTTTTCATGCCTAGTCTCCCGATCAGTTGCCAATCATGGGCGAAGCCGTCGATGGCCGCGCCCGCCCGTTCCAGAAATTTTCGATGTTCGCGTTCGATCGTGCGGAACGTGTCGATGAGACGAAGCGCGGCCGGCGTGAGCACCGTGCCGCCGCCGCCCTTGCCGCCGACCGCGCGTGTCACGAGCGGCTCGCCGGCGAGGTTATTCATCGTATCGACTGCATCCCACGCGGCCTTGTAACTCATGCCGACGGCCTTCGCCGCGCCGGTGATCGATCCCGCGTCGCGAATCGCCGCCAGAAGCGCGATGCGCGCCGCGCCGCCGAGCGTCTCGGTGCCGCTTCGCAGCCATACGGAGCCGCCGAGTTCCAGCGGATCGCGCACGTTCGACGGTGCTGTCTTACTCATCTGTCGCCTTTGCGGACCGTGCCGGATCAATGAACGCGTGACGCATTATATCGATGCCTTCAGACGCGGACGACGCATCGAGCGAAGCAGCCGCTCGCCCTCCTGCGCGTCCTTCCTCGCCGACGCCGCGCCCCACGCCCGCGCGAAACCGCGCTGGTAATCGCCGGCTTCCGGAATCGACGCGAGCCGATCGGCGGCGACGGCCGTATCGTTCGCCTCGCCGAGCGCCGTCTGCAACTCGCCGAGCAGCTTCGCGGTGTCCTTGCGCGTGCGCCGCGACGTGACCGAGCGGAAGAATTCGAGCGCATAGCGCAGCCGCTTTGCATGAATGCGCACGCGATGTCGCTCATGCGCTTCGAGCGATGCGAGATCGGGCACGCGCGCGATGCGCCGGTAGTCCTTGCGGATGCGCTTTTCGGCATAGCTGACGAAGCGCGTCGGCGACTCGTCCTCTTGCGAGGCGAAGCGGGCGAGCCATTCGACGAACGCGAGCGTGAGACGCGCGTAGCGCTTCGACGCGAGCGCATCGCGCACCTTGTCCCGCGCGACGCGGCGCTTCACGTCCGCGGCGGCGATGAGCGTCTGCCAGCGCTCGGCGCTGTCGTCCGATTCGGCGTACGCGGGGAGCGTCTTGTCGACGAAAACGTCCCAGTCGCGCGCATCGGCTAGCAGGTCGCCGAACCACGTCAGATCCGGCGCGATGCGGGTGCTCCAGACATCATCGACATAATCGCGAAAGAGTTTCAGCAAAGTCTTGAGCCGCCGCTGCGCGACGCGCAACTGGTGCACGTGCTCGTCGCCGAGACCCGAGCGCGACGCCGCCGCGTTGCCGAACCACTGCCCCGCCACCGACGACGCGATCGCGACGAACGCTTCGCGGCGCGTCGCGGTGCGCGGAAGATCGAGCGTCGCCGCATACACCGGTTCCGCTTCCGACGCGTGCTCATCGTCCGGCGCGATGTAAAACGGCGCGGCATCGATCACTTCGCCCGCGACGCTGAAGACCGCATCGAGCGCACCGTTCACCGCCGGCGCCGCGAGCCGCAACGTCGGCGGCGTTTGCGCGGACGTTTCGAGCGTCGCGAGGATGTCCGCGCCGTTCGCGTCGATGCGCCATTCGATGCGCTCGACTTCGAGCTCGGGCGCAATAGCATCAGGCGGCACGACGGTTTCGGGCTCCGCCTGCCGATACGCCTTCGCAAGCGGCCCGCGCAACGCTTCGTCGGCTTGCGCGAATTCGATCAGCGATGCCGCCAGATCCTCGCCCGCAGGCCGCGCGAACGTCCGGTAACGCATGAAGCCTGGCATCGGCGCGCCCTCCGTCTCCACGGCGCATAGCGTGCGCGCGCCCTCCGCCGTTTCGACCGACAGCCGCCAGCCCGGCGCTTTCAGCGGAATCTCGCGCGTCGCGAAGCGCGTCGACAAAGGTGTCGCGCCCGCGAACGCGGCGATGCGCTGCAACGTCTCCGCGAGCGCGCAAATCGATCCGTCGTCCGATCGGCTGGATTGCAGCGTCACCTCGACCCACATCGTCATGAAGTCTCCCGGAGCAGTCTCGCGCCGCCCGTCAATTCATACGAAAGGCTTGTATTTCCCGATTCATGAAATCGACACACGCACCGGGAAACATGGCCATTTGAGCTTCTGAAACGCTTCTCGTCTGCTTTTTCACCTTCCGATACGCCCTCGCGCAAGACCACCCAAGGACGCGACATGAACCAGATTGCCTTTCCCCAATCACGAGAAGGCCGCACGCTCGGCCAGCGGCTCGCGCTGCTGCTTTTTCTGCTCGCCATCGGCGTGGGCGCCGTGTATTGCGTCCTGCATCTGCTCGAAGATCTCGCCCCGGTGCGCGAATCGTCGGTGTTTCCGTATGTCCTGCTCGGCGTCGCGCTTCTGATCGCGCTCGGCTTCGAATTCGTCAACGGCTTTCACGACACCGCGAATGCTGTCGCAACCGTAATCTACACGCACTCTTTGACACCAAACTTAGCGGTTGTCTGGTCGGGCGCATGGAATTTCATCGGCGTGCTGATTTCGAGCGGCGCGGTCGCGTTCGGCATCCTGCAACTGCTGCCGGTCGAGCTGATTCTCGGCGTGGGCAGCTCGCAGGGCTTCGCGATGGTCTTCGCGCTCCTCATCGCTGCGATCATCTGGAATCTCGGCACCTGGGCGCTCGGTCTTCCTTCTTCGAGTTCGCATACGTTGATCGGCTCGGTGATCGGCGTCGGCCTCATGAACCAGATGCTGCATGGAACCAATGGCACATCGGGTGTCGACTGGAGCCAGGCGATGTCGGTCGGCAAGTCGCTGCTGTTTTCGCCGATCATCGGCTTCGTCCTCGCGGGCTTTCTGCTCTATGTGCTGAAGCTCGTCGTGCGCGTGCCGGCGCTCTACAAGGAGCCGGAAAAGAACACGCCGCCGCCGTTCTGGATTCGCTGCCTTCTGATCCTCACCTGCACGGGCGTGTCGTTCGCGCACGGCTCCAACGACGGCCAGAAAGGCATGGGCCTCATCATGCTGATCCTGATCGGCACCGTGCCGACCGCCTACGCCCTCAACAAGGCCGTGACGGCGAACGAGACGCAGACCTTCGTCGCCGTGAGCCACAGCGCGTCCGACGTGCTGCAGCGCTACAGCAACGGCGCGGCGCCGGCAGCCGACGCGCGCGGCCAGGTCGAAAAGTACGTGCAGACGAAGACGCTCGCGCCGGACACGATCGCGTCGCTGAAGAGCGTGGTCGATTCGATCGAATCGCAGATCCGCCCGAGCCAGACGATCGCCGACGTACCGCAAGGCAACGTCCGCAACGTGCGCAACGAGATGTACATCGCGTCCGAAGCGCTGCGCATCATGGAGAAGCAGAAAGCGCCGGCCTTCTCCAGCGACGATGACGCCGTGCTCAACAACTACAAGAAGCAACTCGACCACGCGACCAAGTTCATTCCGACCTGGGTGAAGGTCGCCGTCGCGGTCGCGCTCGGTCTGGGCACGATGGTCGGCTGGAAGCGCATCGTCGTGACGGTCGGCGAGCGCATCGGCAAGACGCATCTGACGTACGGGCAAGGCGCGTCGGCGGAACTCGTGGCGATGCTGACCATCGGCGCCGCCGATGTCTACGGCCTGCCGGTCAGCACGACGCACGTGCTGTCATCGGGCGTCGCGGGCACGATGGCCGCGAACGGCTCCGGCCTGCAATGGCGCACGGTGCGCAGCCTCGCCCTCGCGTGGATCCTGACGCTGCCGGTGTCGATCGCACTCTCGGGCCTGCTGTTCTGGGCGTTCCGCGGCATTTTCTGACCGGTTCTTTGCGACGAACTGCACGGCGGCTTTCAGGCGCCGTGCAACTTTTGCCCGCCCTGCCTCGTTTCGCCTCTCCTTTTCGACAATCGTATGCTCACGCGGACGTTCCTTCGATCCGCGGAACGCCTTGTGCCACGGTCTTTCAGGCTTACTGGCACGACCGTTGCTCTTCTCCTCTCGTCGATCGCACATCTGATCGTGCCGGCGGCCACGAGCCGCCGTTCCCCTGGCGCATGACTGTCGATGACAGTTGGGAGGCTGCGCCGGACGCCGGTCCGTCCCGCGGTCATTTGAACAAGGAGAAGTCGAATGACGATCGGAACCATACTGCTGATCATCCTGATCCTGCTTTTGATCGGCGCCATACCTTCCTGGCCGCACAGCCGCAGTTGGGGCTACGGGCCGAGCGGGATTCTCGGCGTCGTGCTGGTCGTGGTGATCGTTCTGTTGTTGATGGGTCGGTTGTGACATAGCGCGGCCAGTCTGGCCGCAAAAGCAAAAAGGGGCGCTCCGTTCGGGCGCCCCTTTTTGTTGTTCGTGCCTCGCGCACGCGTTCTAGACGCGCATCACCTGCCCGTTCGGCTCGATCTTGCGCGGAATGACCGGCACGGCCGGCTTCGGCGACGCGGACTTCGGACGCGGCGTGGCGGACGGCTGCTCGATGGCGGCCCTGTCGGCGACCTGCTTCACCGACGTGGCGCTCTTGTGCTTTTTCCTGGCTGCGGCGGTCTGCGCGGCCGCGTGCGTCTTGCTCTTGCCCTTGACGGACTGTGCTTCGGGAGGATTCCAGACTTCCGTGTAGCGCTCGGCCGCAAAAAGCGACGACGAGCCGATCAGAAGGACGAGGATCAGGAATACGCGCTTCAAGTGATTCGCTCCAACGGTTAGTGGCCCGCTCTGCGCGAGAGGATGGCGTCTAGCGACTGCTCGGAGGTTTCCAGTTCGCGCAACGCGGCGTCGAGACGCTCGAGCGAGCGCGCGACGGAATGCCCGTCCTGCATGAAATCGGACTCGCCTCGCGTGGCGTCGAACGCAACGTTGACCGCGCGCGTCGCGCGCATGAAACGTTCGAGCGCAGCCGCTTCGAGCGGATCGTTGCGTGGAATCATCGGCAGGCTCCCTGTTGCAGACAAGCTGTACGAATATACAGTAAGCCGCCGCCACGGCAAACAGGCGGCACGCGGCGTGGTGAAAATGCCGAAGCACCTCTTGACCTGCGTTCGCGGCGTCTTTCGGCGGCATTTCGTCGCGGCTCGATGCGGCGTCGCTCGCGATTAAGTCGCCCTTAATTCTCACCCGACACACTCGTCTCGCGATCCGGCTCAATTGCCGCCGTCCGCATCGGACGGCCGGGTCATCACCGTGAGGAATGTGCCATGTCAGCCAACACTGCCGCGCGCCGAAGCTTTGCCAATCTCGCTCCGACGATGCGCAAACAATACGCGCTCACGCTGCGCGAATGCCGTCTGTCCCTGCCGGTCGAACCGTTGTGGGGACCGGCGTATCGCATGGTCGAATGGGTGCTGAAGAACGATCAGCGCGTGCAACGGCGCGTGCTTCCCGCCGATTGCACGCCCTCGCAGATCGCGGATGCGCTCAAGTCCCATGTGCCGGGCCGACGCTACGGTCCCACTGACGACGACGGCTGATCCGTCGCTGCGAGTCGAAACATTCATGGCATGCTTGTATTAATCCAAATGTGGACTAATATGTGAAACAAGTTCCTTTGGAGACTTAACGACATGTCCAACGCCGCTCGCGCCGAACTTGCGCCGGCCAGCCGCCATGTGCCGCGCCCGGCACTGGATTCGGGCGATCTCTCTGCCGCCGGCCTGCGCGCGTTCTTCAATATCGCGCGCGACTGGGAGCTTTCGGCCGAAGAGCAGATCACGCTGCTCGGTTCGCCCGGCCGCTCGACCTATTTCAAGTGGAAGCAGGACCCCGGATCCGCACGGCTTGCGCGCGACACGCTGGAGCGCCTGTCGCTGATTCTCGGCATCTACAAGGCGCTGCAGATCCTCTTGCCCGATCCCAAAGCCGCCGATACCTGGATCCGCCGCCCCAACGCCGCGCCGCCCTTCGGCGGCCATCCGGCGCTCGATCGCCTGCTGGCGGGCAATATCAGCGACCTCGTCGCCGTGCGCCAGTATCTCGACGCGATGCGAGGCGGCTGGGCGTGATGGGGATTGCATTCAGCAAGGACGAATCGAACTGGCGCGAACGGTGGCCCCACAGCTTTGTCGACTGGTCGCCTGCGTATCGCGTGATTCCAACGCGTTTTCCCGCCGTCAATCTGTTCGACCGTGTGGCGTCGCCGCAGGACTTCGAAGCGCTCTATGCGCTCGAAGCGATGACCAACGACCGCCTGCGCACCGAAGTCGGCGAACTCGACCTCGTGCCGGCCGACGAACGCTGTTTCGGGCCGGGTTGCGGGCCGATCATGGCCGCGTTCACGCATCTGAATCCGAACGGCAGCCGCTTTTCCGATGGCAGCTACGGCGTGTTCTATTGCGGCCGGGAACGGCAGACCGCGATCGCGGAGACGCGCTATCACGCCGGTCTCTTTCTCGCGGCGACGAACGAAGCGCCGCTGCGCCAGCAGATGCGCCTCTACACGGTGATGGCGCGCGGCGAAGTCGTCGATCTGCGCGGCGACGCGATCGTGCAGGCGGGCCTCGATCCGCGCATTCTCGCGCCGGACGACTACGGCCCGGGCACGGCGCTCGGGCGCGCGGTGCGTGCGGCGAGCGCGCCGGGCATTGCGTATCCGTCGGTGCGCGATCCGGAGGGCGAATGCCTCGCCGCGCTGCGCACGACGATGCTGCGCGACTGTCGGCACGCCGCGTATCTCGAATACAACTGGAACGGCGAGACGATCGACTATGTCTTCGAACTGAATCAGGTCGGCTGAGCGGGCAAACGTTTCACTCGTCTCAGCGGATCGCTATCGCCGTTTCGGTGCGCGTGCGCGCGAGCTTCTTCGAAGCCGGACGCGCCGCTTTCCTCGCCGGCTTCTTCGCGACATGTTCCAGCGCCTGCGCTGCCACGTTCTTGCCGCTCGCCTTCAGCCCGCCGGCGCGCGCCTTGCGGCTCGATTCCGATAGCAGCCTGGTCAGGCGCGCGTCGGCTGGCGCCTCGCCCTTGCGGTTCTTGCGCGCCGCCTCGCGCGTGCGGCGCTTCGCTTCCTTTTCGAGGAAAATCGCGAGCGCGGCCTCGTCGGTCTTGAGTCCGTGGCGGCGCGACGCGGACATCGTCTCGGCAAGCTCGCCAGCCTCGAACGCGTCGATCACCGCCGGATGCACATAGCACTTGCGGCACACGGCGGGCGTGTTGCGCAGCAGTTGCGCGACTTCCTTGATCGTGCCGACGATATGCCTGCGCGCCTCCGTCACAGTCTCCCATTTCAGCCGTCTGAGCGCCGCGAGCGCGAACACGCTGCCCGCCCACGTCCGATAGTCCTTCGCGGTGAAATCCGCACCCGTGATCTCGTGCAGATAGTCGTTGATATCGGATGAAGAGACGGTATGGCGCGTGCCGTCCGCATCGAGATACTGGAAGAGATCCTGGCCCGGCAAGTCCATGCAGCGTTTGACGATGCGCGCGACCCGCGTGTCGCTGACCGCGACATCGTGCTCGATGCCGCTCTTGCCGCGGAACCTGAACCTCAACGTTCCCGCCGATACTTTCAGATGGCGCTTCCTGAGCGTCGTCAATCCGTACGAGCGATTCTCGCGCGCGTATTCCTCGCTGCCGACGCGGATGAGGGTCGTGTCGAGCAGGCGCACGACGGTCGCGAGCACCTTGTTGCGCGGCATGCCGTCGAGTTTGAGATCGCGTGCGACGCGCGATCGCAGCTTCGGCAGCACGACGGAAAACGCGAGCATGCGCTCGTACTTGTTGGCGTCGCGGGTTTCGCGCCATTGCGCGTGATAGCGATACTGCTTGCGCCCGCGCGCATCGCGTCCGGTTGCCTGGAGATGGCCGCGCGAGTCGGGGCAGATCCAGACATCGGTATAAGCGGGCGGAACGGCGAGCGCATTGATACGGCGAATCTCGGCTTCGTCGTCGATACGCTTGCCTTGCGTGTTGAAGTACGCGAATGCGCCGTCGATCCAGTCGCGCGTATATCCGCGCCGCGAATCGTCCATGTAGCGCAGGCCCGGCGGCAAATCTTCCGGGCAGCCCTGCACGCCGCCCGTCAGAACGTCGCTGGCCCCGCCGCCTGTCTCGTTGTTCGTTCCGATTCTCGCCACCGCGCGCCTCGCCTGATTGTCGTTCGAGTCATGGCGATGCATCGAGCAACGTGCGTGCCGGCAGGAGAGAATCAGGGCAGCGCGAGTTCGCGCGCGCCTTCGGAGGCGGCCCAGCGCTCCTTCACGGACCAGCGCTCCTCGGTGCCGGCCTGAACAATCGTGAGCCGGCCTTCAGGCGCGAAAGCGCACGTATCGATGTAAATCTGCGAGCCGATCTGTTTTACCGCGCGCGTCGGCGTATGGCCGCAATAGGTCGGCGACAGGCCGAGCTGCTGCTGCGGGTCCGCGTGACCGAGCGCGAGTCCGCGGCCCCACAGAATCTGGCTGCGCACGTCTTCGTGGAACTCGCCGGCGTCGAGTTCGGCGTCGTTGCCGAAAAACTCCGCGTGCAGCACGTTGAAGCGCCGCTCACCCTCACCGACGATGCGCACGAGCGGCAGCTTCGCGAGCCGCGCGGCGAGCGCGGCGAGCTGATCGTCGGGGACCGTTTCGGCCCACGCGCCGCCGATCGCATACCACGACTGACGGCGCATCGTGCCTGCCGCCACGGAGATCAGCGAATCCTCGTGATTGCCGAGCACCGGATAGAACCACGGCTTGTCGATGAGATCGACGGCCGCGAGCGAGTCCGTGCCGCGATCGACCAGATCGCCGACGGAAAATAGCCGGTCCCGCGCACCATCGAAGCCGATTTCGCGCAACAGATAGCGCAGCGCATCCACGCAGCCATGCAGATCGCCGACCACGAAATCGCGGCCGATATCATTGGCAGGATGCCTGCAGACGATAGGATAGGTAGGACCATTCATGCGCCCATGATAGCGCTGCTCAATGACGGAATGTGAGTGCTGCCTCGCTTTTGCAAGCAGTCTGCAAGCCGCATCCACACTCGTTACAACGGCGTTACCGGCGCGCTCGAAGCACGCGTAAAAGCTGCCGCACGTGCTTGTCGGGAACCGTATTTATTGCGTCATCGAGCGAAGCTGAGCGACCGCTTTCGCATCGGTCGTCGCGCGTGGATCGCCGAACTGGCGCGTGAGGAAATTGCTCAATGCGGCGATCTGTTCGTCGGTCAGTTGCGCGGCGAACGCGGGCATCTGCGCGTAGGCATCGCGCGTCTGTCGATTCACGCCCCGCAGGATCACGAGGACGAGATTGCTCGTCGTCGCTGTGCCGAGTGCGCCGGTCACGCCGTCGTGGACGAGCGGGGGAAACGGCTTGCTGCCCTCGCCCGTCATGCCGTGGCAACTGGCGCACGCGGCGGCGTAGAGCCGTGCGCCGTCGGTGTCGAGCGCAGTGATGTCCGTGCGGGCTGGCCGGCCGAAGCTCGTGCGCGAGCGCGCGTCCTTCACCGCGACGGGCGGCAGCGCGCGCATATACGCGATCATCGCGCGCAGATCGGCGGTCGTCAGGAATTGCGTGCTCGTGGAGACGACTTCCGCCATCGGTCCGATGGCATAGGCGCGGCCGGGCGCGGCGCCGGTCGACAGAAAGCGCAGCAGTTCATCGTCGCGCCACGCGCCGATGCCCGCGACGCGCTCGGACGTGAGATTGCCGGCCCGCCAGCCCGCGACGGTCGCGCCGCCGAGTCGCTCGCTTCGATTCAATCCGCCGAGCCAGTTGCGCGGCGTGTGACATTCGCCGCAGTGCCCGAGCCCTTCGACGAGATACGCGCCGCGATTCCACTCCGCGCTCTTCGACGGATCGGGCACGAAGCGCCCCGGCGAAAAGTTGAACAGATTCCACAGCGTCATCAGCCAGCGCTGGTCGAAGGGAAACGCGAGCGTGTTGCGCGGCGTCGCGGCGCGCACGGGCGGCACGGTCGCAAGCCACGCGCGCATCGCGAGGAGATCGGCGTCGGAGAGCAGCGTGTACGCGGTGTACGGAAACGCCGGATAAAGCCGCTCGCCGTTGCGGCCGATGCCCTCGCGCATCGCGCGGACGAATTGCGCGTCGGTCCATGCGCCGATGCCCGTTTCGCGGTCGCTCGTGATGTTCGGCGCGAACACGTTGCCGAACGGCGTCGCGATCGGCCGGCCGCCCGCGAAAGGCCGCGCGGGATCGGCGGTATGGCAGCTCATGCAGCCGCCCGCGCGCACGAGATATTCGCCCTGAGCGGCTTTCGTTTGCGTTTTCGCGAGGCCAGGCAGACTCGCCAGCACGACGATCAGACACGCGAGCCGCGCGTTCATCGGAGCGAGGTTTCGATCGTGCCGGCGAGTCGCAGCGACAGCGCCGCGATCGTCAGCGTGCAGTTGACCGACCCGCCCGCCGGCATCACCGCGCTGCCGGCGATGAAAAGATTCGGATGATCGTGCGCGCGGCAGTCGGCATCGACTACGGAATCGTTCGGATCGCGGCCCATGATCGCCGTGCCCATGATGTGGCTGCTCGCGCCGAGCGAATCGTCGTATTCGATTTCGGTGCCCTCGAACATGCCGGCGATGCGCTCGAACTGCGCGTGCGTATCGGCGGCGCTCCTGCGCACGTAATCATCGATGGAATAGGCGATCTCCGGGCGCGGCAAGCCGAGCGCATCCTTTTGCGCCGACAGCGTCACGCGATTCGCGCCCGATGGCAATTGCTCGTGAAAGCTGCCGAACGTGAGCCTGCGCGCGCATTGCTCGCGGATCTGCCGGTCGAGTTCGCCGCCCGTCAGACCCCGGCCGACGAGATTCCAGGTGACGGCGAGCGTCGGCGCGGCGTTCGACAGATGTAGCTTCTTCGCCGCCTGCTGCGCGCGAAACGGGCCGTCGCGAAAATCGACGATCGAGCTCATTTCCACCGGCCCGCGCCCCGGCCACAGCGCCTCGTTCGCGAGAAAGCTCACGCTCGCGCCGGGATGATCCATCAGATTGCGCCCGACCTGATCCGAGCCGTTGGCGATGCCCTTCGGATAGCGCGCCGACGCCGACATCAAAAGCAGCTTGGGCGTTTCGATGCCGTTCGCCGCGATCACGAAGCGCCTGCCGGTGACGCGCGTGCTCTGGCCGTTCGGGTCCTTGCAGTGAATCGCGACGATGTCTCCGCGATCGTTCGCCTCGACGCGATACGCGACCGCCTGCGCGATCAGCGTCGCGCCCGCGCGCTCGGCCTTGTCGGCGTGCGTGGCGGCATGGTACAGCGCGCCGATCGGGCAAATGGGCATGCAATTGTTGTTGCCGCAGCACGCGGGGCGCGCATCGTACGGACGGCTGTTGCGCGCCATCGGCTCGGGCACGACGCGCAACGACTGCGCGCCGAGCACCTCGGCCACGCGCCGGTCCATCCATGAAAGCGGCAGCGCGCTCATCGGATACGGCGTGGAGCGCGGCGAGCCGAGATCGACGTCCGGGCCCGCGACGCCCAGCTCGACTTCCGCCTGCCCGTACCAAGGCTCCAGCGTCTCGTAGGGAAACGGCCAGTCGCGCCCGACGCCGTATAGCGACTTCACGCGAAAATCGGCGGGCAAGAGTCGCCACGCGGCGCCGCCCCAATGCCACGTCGTGCCGCCGACGAGCCGAAGATATTGCGGCTGATATGGCATCTCGCCGCGATCGATGAGATACGCGCCCGGATTCATCGGCTCGGGGCGCGGCGCGTGACGCAGAAGCGGATACGGCGCGCACAGGTCGCGCTTGTCGGCCACGCGGCGAAAGCTGTCGACGATCTGCCAGCGCGCGAGACGCGGCCCGGCTTCGAGCAGGATCACCGACGCGCCCGCCCTCGCCAGCCGATACGCGACGAGACTGCCCGCCACGCCCGACCCGACGACGACCACATCCGCCGAAGTGGAACCCGCCATGCGCGCGCCTTTGTCCTTGGTCGTGATACGGCGGTCCGGTTGTTAGGGCTTGCTCGCCCAGTCGGCCGGCTCGCCGCGGCAGTATGAGGGAATCGTGAGCATGTCGCCGACCGGATCGAACATCAGTGCGCGTTCGTACGCAACGACTTCGACATGCGGCGGCTCGCCGACGACGCCGAGATACCACGCACGCATCACCGCGCTCACTGTCTTCGCCAGTTCGGGATGCGTGGGTTCGAGCGCGGCGGTGATGATGTCGGTCGGCGTGCCGCCGTGCGTCGCGATCCATTGATTCAGCGCGGCGATCTTCGCGGCGAATCCGGGAATGTTGCGGGCGAGCGCGGCGTGCACGCGGTCGGCCAGAAGCGGATCGAAGCTCGCACGGCCGGTGAGTCGCGCCGATACCGCGAGAAACGTATCGAATCCGGGTGCGCGCGCCTGTTGAGCGCGCAGCGGCGGCAACGCCCACGCGGCGCACACGCCCGCCACGACGCCCCGCCGCATCACGAAAGACACGCGCTCAGACGCTTTCATGCTTTTCCTCAGGCTGCCGAAAGGTGGCCGGGCAATAATCGCAGGCATCGAGCGAAGCCTGGCTCTCATGCGGATAAAAACGAAATGAAGCAGATTCTCCCGCCCGTACTGCGCTACCGGCCGCGCGCCCTGATCGGCCTTCTGGTTGGTTGCGTCGTCGCCGCTTTGGTTCCGGCGCACGTGCGGCCGACCGCGCGGGCGCTGATCGGCTGGGACTCGGCGGTGTGGCTCTATCTCGTACTGATCTGGCTGAAGATGGCGACCGCGCGCCAGAGCGACGTGCAGGCGCTCGCCGAACGCGAGGACGAGAACGCCGCGACCGTCCTGATGGTCGTGAGCGTCGCGGCGATCGCGAGCATCGTGGCGATCGTCATGGAGTTATCGACCGCGAAGAACATGGGCTCCGGAGCGGTGGTGCATTACGTGCTGACCGGCGCGACGATGCTCGGCGCCTGGTTCCTGATCCCGACGATGTTCACCCTGCACTACGCGCGCCATTACTATCAGTCGCCGGACAACGATCCCGCGCTCAGGTTTCCCGACCGGCATCTGAAGCCCGATTACTGGGACTTCCTCTACTTCTCCTTCACGATCGCGGTCGCGTCCCAGACCGCCGACGTCGCCCTCGCATCGACAGCGGCGCGTCGCACGGCGCTCGCGCAGTCGGTGCTGTCGTTCTTCTTCAACCTCGCGGTGCTCGGGCTCTCGATCAACATCGCCGCGAGCATGGTCGGCGGCTGAAACGACGCTGTCACGCGCGCTCCATAAGCTCGTCGGATACGCCGTGTAAAAACGCGGCGCGCGCCGCTGTCAGTTTTACACGCGGCACGTTCGTGCCGTTTCGCCGGCGGTCTTTTAGTGCCATCGGCGCACATGGACGGGCTGCACCGTTCACGCGATCGGTCTCGTGGCACACCGATTGCTGCACTGCGCCAGTCAGTTCCGACGAAACCCCGATCAGCGCTCGCATGCGCGGCTTTTCGCCCGCACGTTCCTCTTGCTCAGGAGCCCCATTTTGCCTTTGAACGTTCTGCTGGTCGCCTCCGAAGCCGTACCGCTCGCCAAGACCGGCGGACTCGGCGACATGGTCAGCGCCTACGCCGCCGCGCTGCGCGAAGCCGGCGTCGATGCCACCATCCTGCTCCCCGCCTACCCGAACGCGATCGCTCAGGCGGAAGGTCTGAGCAAGGTCGGCACGCTCACAGGCCTGCCCGGCGGCGATGCGGCGCTGTTGCGCGGCCGTATGCCCGACACCGGCGTGCCCGTGTTGCTGCTGCGCTGTGACGCGCTCTATGCGCGCACCGGTCTCTATCAGGACGCGCAGGGCCGCGACTATCCGGACAACGCGATCCGCTTCGCGACGCTCTCGGCCGCCGCCGTCAGGATCGCCGAAGGCGTGCGCGGCGTGAAGAAGCCGGACATCGTTCATGCGCACGACTGGCATACGGGCCTCACGCCGCTCCTGATGAAGCACGCGGGCGTGCACGCGAAGAGCGTATTCACGATCCACAATCTCGCATTCCAGGGCAACTACGCGCTCTCGCTTGGTGCGTCGCTCGGCGTGCCGGAAAAATGGCTGGTGCATGCGCTCAGCGATCCGCAGAGCATCGAGTTCTATGGCGCGCTGAGTCTGATGAAAGCGGGCATCGTGCACGCCGATCGCGTGACGACCGTCTCCGAAACCTACGCGCGCGAGATTCTCACGCCGCGCTTCGGGCATCTGATGGAAGGCGTGCTGCAAAGCTGCGCGGACAAATTGCTGGGCGTCGTGAACGGCATCGACGAAGCAACGTGGGATCCCGCGGCCGATCCGCTCATCGAACGCAATTATTCATTCGACGACATGCGCGGCAAGCACGCGTGCAAGCGCGCGCTGCAACGCAAGTTCGGCCTGCCTGTCGATCCGTTCGCGCCGCTCATGGCGATCGGCAGCCGCATGACCGGTCAAAAGCTCGCCGATGTCGTGGTCGAGGCGCTGCCCCGGCTGCTCGAAAAACATCCGCGACTGCAACTCGCGGTGATCGGCAAGGGCGAAGCGTATATCGAGGCGGGCTTCAGGAAGCTCGCGCAGGAATGGCCGGATCGCGTGGGCGTGTATATCGGATATGACGAACGGCGCGCGCATGCACTGCACGCGGGCGCGGATCTTCTGCTGCACGGCAGCCGCTTCGAGCCGTGCGGACTGACGCAGATGTATGCGATGCGCTACGGCACGTTGCCGATCGCGTCGCGCGTGGGCGGCCTCGCGGACACGATCGTCGATGCGGCGCAAAACGCGGCGCATGGCGTGCGCGACGTGCTGCGTCCATCGGCGTATCTGCGCGACGGCACGCACGACATGCCGATCGCGTCGATCCCCGCGCCGCGCGCCTCGCACGCGCCCACGGGCTTTCTCTTCGATGGCGAACGCGCCGCCGATGTCATCGACGCCGCGAGCCGCGCCCTCGATGCCTACATGCGTCCGCAAGTGTGGCGCGCGCTGCAGCGCAACGCGATGTCCTGCGATTTCGGATGGAACGAAGCCGTGACGACGATGGTCGCACTGTACGTCGGGCTGAGCGACGCGCGTCCGAGCCGCTCGACATTGCGTGCGCGCCGTGTTCCGGACGTCATGCAGGCACCCGCGCAGACCCACGCGCAGGACGCGCGTTCGCTTGCGCGCACCGCATGAGCATGGGCGGCGCAGTTGCTCCATAGTAGTGCCTTGATGCAAAGCCGAACCGGGCATTCGCAAGGGGCGCGGCACGCAACGTGCTGCCTCGCCCCGTGCGACGACCGAAGGAAGTCCCTTCAAGAACGATCGAAGGGAATGCTCCGAAGGAAATCACTTGGGATCGTGGCGCCCACCGTGAGCGCGGCCAGCGCTCGATGCACGGTGCATCGCGATACGCGGCCAGGCAGGCGTCGATTCACGCGGCGCCAGGGTGTAATCTGAGTTCCGCCTGAGCGCCGCGCGATTCCGTATGTGCGGACCGGCTCTTCAGCAGTTTGGCCCGTGAGCGTGATCGCGATTGATGCCCGCATCCCCGCCACCGCAGGACGACTCTGGAAAAGACGAACGATGGAAAACCATCAAGCTCATCATGCGTACGCGCCGCGTATTTACTTCATCGATCCCCTGCTCGTCGGCCCGCTCGCGAACTGGCCCGACCAGTTCAGACATGCGGCCGCGCTCGGCTTCGATCACGTCCTGATCGGCTCGCCGTTCGTGCCCGGCAGCAACGGGCACCGCGAAGCCGTCGCGGATCATCATCGGCTGCATCCTGTTTTCGAATCCGATGCGAGCGCATCCGATGGCCTGCGCCAGCTCGCCGACGCCGCGAAGAAACACAAGCTCACGCTGCTCGTCGATATCGTGATCGATCGCGTGAGTGCGGAAGGCGGGCTCTATCAGGAGAACAAACACTGGTTCCAGCCCTTCGAGAGCGCCGATGCGCGGCTCGATCCGCGCAAGCCGCCGCGTCAGCGCGATGTCGCCTGGGCGAACTTCGCCGATGGCGAGTCCGCGCATCATCTGACCGAATGGTGGGCGCGCGAGCTGAACCTGCTCGCCGATGCGGGCGTCGGCGGCTTTCGCTTCGATTCGCCCCATGCGGTGCCCGCGCACGTGTGGCGCAGACTCGGCGCGGCGGTGCGCGAGAAGCATCCCGAGACGCGCTGGCTCGCATGGACCGTCGGCGTCACGCGCCATGATCTGCATGGTCTCGCCGACGCCGCGTTCGACGCCGTGTTCGCATCGACGCGCTGGTGGGACTTCAAGAGTGCGTGGCTCTTCGACGAGCACGCGGCGCTGTCGCGCATCGCATCGCCCATCACGTTTCCCGAAGATCCGTTCGGCGCGCGGCTCATCAGCGATCTCTCCGACACGAGCGACACCGCGCTCGTCGAACGCGCCTACACGCGCGTGCTCGACACCGCCGCCGCGCTCGGCACCGGCATCATGGTGCCGATGGGATTCGAGTATGGCGTCGGCCTGCCGATGTCGCCGCAATACGGCGTCGCCGCCGAATACGAACGTGCGAAGAACGAGAAGCGCATCGACCTCACGGCACGCGTCAAACGTGCGAACGACTTGCAACGCAATGTCGCCACGCTGTCGAGCGTCGGCGAACTGCGGGCGCTGACGGGCGCGGGCACGCCGTACGCGGCGCTGATCCGCGCGGACGGCGGCGATCTGCGCCACAGCAACGACGCCGTGCTCGCCGTGATCAATCCCGATCTCGTCGCGCCCGTGCATGTCGATACGCTGCATCTGCTTGAGTCGGTGCCGGGCAATTACACGCGCTTCGCGCTCATCGACGATTCCATGGGGAAGGCCGAACGTCTCGCGCCGTTCACGCTGAAGGCGGGCGAAGTGCGGCTCTTCCGCGCCGAGGCCGAGCCCTTCATCCTGCTCGCGCAGCCGCAGGTGAAACGCGGCGCGAAGACCGCCGACAAGAAGGCGGTGACCGAGGCGATCGCCGCGCCGCGCGTGTCGATCGAAAGCGTGACGCCTTCGGTCGATCATGGGCGCTTTCCGGCGAAACGCATCGTCGGCGAAGCGGTGGAGATCCAGGCTGCGATCTTCGCGGAAGGCCACGACAAGATCGCCGCTGCCGTGCAATGGCGCGCCGCCGACGAAACCGACTGGCACGAAGCGCCGATGCGCGCCGTGCAGCCCGCCGGCCTCGATTTGTGGAGCACGCGCATTCCGCTCGAACGCGTGGGCCGTCACGAGTTCGTCGTGATGGCGTGGCGCGACGATTTCGCGTCGCTCGTCGATCACATGCAGAAGAAGCTGAAGGCCGGGCAGACCGTCGAACTCGAAGTCGAGGAAGCGAAACATCTGTTCGCGCTGATCCTCGCCGAAGTCAAGACCGCCGACGATCCCGACAGCGACAGCGCGCCGCTTGACGCAATCGTGAAGGAATTCACCAAGGCCGACGACGCGCGCAAGCTCGAACTCACGCTTGCGCCCGCCACCGCGAAGGCCATTGCAGCGGCGCGGCATCGTCCGTTCCTGTCGCGCGATCCGGTCGTGTATCGCGTCGATGCGGAACGCGCCGCCGCGCGCTTCGCGAGCTGGTACGAGATCTTCCCGCGTTCTATGAGCGACGACGTAAACCGTCATGGCACGTTCATCGACGTGATCGGCAAGCTGCCGCGCATCCGCGAGATGGGTTTCGACGTGCTCTATTTCCCGCCGATCCATCCGATCGGCGTCGCGAATCGCAAGGGCAAGAACAACACGCTGACGGCAGGTCCGGGCGATGTCGGCAGCCCGTATGCGATCGGCGGCAAGGAAGGCGGACATACCGCCGTGCATCCGGAGCTCGGCAATCTCGACGACTTCAAGCGCATGCTCGAAGCCGCGCATGAGCACGGTCTGGAGATCGCGCTCGACTTCGCGGTGCAATGCTCGCCCGATCATCCGTGGCTCAAGGAACATCCGACGTGGTTCGCATGGCGTCCCGACGGCACTTTGCGTTATGCCGAGAATCCGCCGAAGAAGTATCAGGACATCGTGAATCCGGACTTCTATGCGCAGGACGCGAAGCCCGATCTATGGATCGGCTTGCGCGATGTCTTCCTGCACTGGATCGCGGCGGGCGTGCGCATCTTCCGCGTCGACAATCCGCATACGAAGCCGTTCCCGTTCTGGGAATGGGTAATCGGCGACGTGCGCGCGCGCCATCCCGACGTCATCTTCCTCTCCGAAGCGTTCACGCGGCCGCGCGTGATGAATCGTCTCGCCAAGCTCGGCTTCTCGCAGTCGTACACGTACTTCACGTGGCGCGAGAGCAAGCGCGATTTCATCGACTACATGCACGATCTCACGCAGACCGACGCGAAGGAATTCTTCCGCCCGAACTTCTTCGTGAATACGCCGGACATCAATCCGCGCTTTCTGCAAAGCTCCGGGCGTCCGGGCTTCGTGATTCGCGCGGCGCTGGCGGCGACCTTGTCGGGCTTGTGGGGCGTGTACAGCGGCTTCGAACTGTGCGAGTCCGCCGCGCTGCCGAACAGCGAGGAGTATCTCGACTCCGAGAAGTATGAAATCAGGGCGTGGGACTGGAATCGTCCCGGCAATATCGTGACCGAGATCACCGCGCTCAATCGCATCCGCCGCGCGAATCCCGCGTTGCAGACGCATCTCGGCGTGAACTTCCTGCCCGCGCATAACGATCACATTCTGTTCTTCGAGAAGGCGAACGCGTCGCGGGACAACGTCGTGCTCGTCGCGATCAATCTCGATCCGTTCAACGAGCAAGGCGCGGATATCGAGTTGCCGTGGCAGACGCTCGAACGCTGGGGCGTGCACGAAGGCGATGCGCTCGCGGTCGAGGATCAGGTGACGGGCGAGCGATTCGAATGGCGCGGACGGCGTCAGCACGTGCGGCTCGATCCGCATTCGCTGCCGTTCGCGATCTGGCGCATTTCACCGACATGGGGCTTGCCGAAGCCGCAGCCGGACAACGAAGGATGAATCCTCAGCAGCGAACGAGAGCACACGAATAACAAGGGCGAATAGCGATGCATTCAGCCCATAAGGACATTGGAGCGAAACCGTGGATACAAGGGTGAAGCGCAACAAGAAGGCCTCGATTCTCAGCGACGATCCGCTCTGGTACAAGGACGCGATCATCTATCAGGTTCACATCAAGTCTTTCTTCGATGCGAACAACGACGGCATCGGCGATTTCCCCGGCCTGCTCGCGAAGCTCGACTACATCGCGGAACTGGGCGTCGATACGATCTGGCTGCTGCCGTTCTATCCGTCGCCACGGCGCGACGACGGCTACGACATCGCGGACTACCGCAACGTGCATCCGGACTACGGCACGATCGCGGACGTCAAGCGCTTCATCCAGGAAGCGCACGCGCGCGGCATCCGCGTGATCACCGAGCTCGTCATCAATCACACGTCGGACCAGCATCCGTGGTTTCAGCGCGCGCGGCATGCGAAGCCGGGCTCGAATCATCGCAACTACTACGTGTGGTCCGATACGGACAAGAAGTATGAAGAGACGCGCATCATCTTCATCGACTCGGAGCCGTCGAACTGGACGCACGATCCGGTCGCGGGCCAGTACTACTGGCATCGCTTCTATGCGCACCAGCCCGACCTGAACTTCGACAATCCCGCGGTCCTGAAGGAAGTGCTCTCCGTGATGCGCTTCTGGCTCGACATGGGCATCGACGGGCTGCGGCTGGATGCGGTGCCCTATCTCGTCGAGCGCGAAGGCACGAACAACGAGAACCTGCCCGAAACGCACGACATCCTGAAGAAGATTCGCGCGACCATCGATGCGGAGTATCCGAACCGCATGCTGCTCGCGGAAGCGAACCAGTGGCCGGAAGACGTGAAGGAATATTTCGGCGACGAGGACGAATGCCACATGGCGTTCCACTTCCCGCTGATGCCGCGCATCTACATGTCGATCGCGAGCGAGGACCGCTTTCCGATCACCGACATCATGCGTCAGACGCCCGATCTCGGCACGACGAATCAATGGGCGATTTTCCTGCGCAACCACGACGAGCTCACGCTCGAAATGGTCACGGACTCCGAGCGCGACTATCTGTGGAACACGTATGCGAGCGATCGCCGCGCCCGCCTTAACCTCGGCATTCGAAGGCGTCTCGCGCCGCTCATGGAACGCGATCGCCGCCGCATCGAACTGATCAATTCGCTGCTGCTGTCGATGCCCGGCACGCCCGTCATCTATTACGGCGACGAGCTCGGCATGGGCGACAACATTCACCTGGGCGACCGCGACGGCGTGCGCACGCCGATGCAATGGTCGTCCGATCGCAATGGCGGTTTTTCGCGCGCCGATCCCGAACAGCTCGTGTTGCCGCCGGTGATGGGCTCGCTCTACGGCTACGACGCGGTGAATGTCGAATCGCAGAGCCGCGATCCGCATTCGCTGCTGAACTGGACGCGCAAGATGCTCGCGGTGCGCCGCTCGAAGCACGCGTTCGGACGCGGCACGATCCGCTTCCTGCGGCCCGCGAATCGCAAGATCCTCGCGTATCTGCGCGAGCTCGAAGGCGAGCCGCCGATTCTGTGCGTCGCGAATCTTTCGCGCGCGCCGCAGGCGGTGGAGCTCGACCTGTCGGAGTTCGATGGCTCGGTGCCGCTCGAAATGACCGCCGATTCGCCGTTCCCGGCCATCGGCAAGCTCACGTATCTGCTGACGTTCCCGCCCTACGGCTTCCTGTGGTTCCAGCTTTGCCCGGGCAACCTGCGTCCGGCGTGGGCGCAGGCGCCGTCAGAGCAGTTGCCCGAATTCGTGACGATGGTGATCCGCGCGGGACAGACCGGTCCGACGCCCGAAAACGTGCGCCTGCTCGAATCCGAAGTGCTGCCGAACTACCTGAGCAAGCGCCGCTGGTTCGCGTCGAAGGATCAGAAGCTGCATGGCGTGCGCCTCGCCGCGCTGACGACGATCGAAGGCGCGGGCTTCGCGTTCACCGAGATCGAAGCCGATGTCGGCGATCATTGCGAGCGCTACGTGCTGCCGCTTTCCATCGCGTGGGGCACGGAGACGACATCGCCGCTCTATATGCAGCTCGCGCTGGCGCGGGTGCGCCGCAACCGCAACATCGGGCATCTGACCGATGCGTTCTCGGTGCCGCAATTCACCTATGGCGTGATGCGCAAGCTGAAGGAACGCGCGGTCGTGCCGACGGTGCAAAAGAGCGAGATCCGTTTCATTCCGACCGAGCGCCTCAACGAGCTCAACTACTATCCCACCGATCTGCCCGAGATCCGCTGGCTCGCGGCCGAGCAGAGCAACAGCTCGCTCGTAATCGGCGACAAGGTCGTGCTGAAGCTCGTGCGGCGAGTTGTCGGCGGCATTCATCCCGAAGCGGAGATGAGCCGCTATCTGACGAAGCTCGGCTATGCGAACACCGGTCCGCTCTATGGCGAAGTGGTGCGTGTCGATCCGCAGGGCGTGCCGCATACGCTCGTCATCCTGCAGGGCTTCATCGACAATCAGGGCGATGCGTGGAACTACGCGCTCGACTATCTGCGCCGCACCGTCGATGAACTCGCGGTCGTGGTGGAATCGGAAGAACACACGGCGGAGCGCGATGCGCAAACCGAAGGCTTCTCGGGCTACGGCAACATCGCGGGCGTGATCGGCAAGCGGCTGGGCGAGCTGCATGTCGCGCTCGCATCGCCGACCGAAGACGAAGCCTTCGCGCCGCAACGCGCGACGCCCGAGGACGTGAAGGGCTGGATCGACGGCACGCTGAAGCTGCTCGAATCGGCGCTCGATATCCTCGCGCAGAAGTTCGGCGAGTTCAACGAGCACGACCGTTTCCTCGCGCAGAGCCTGCTCGATCGCCGCGCGCTGCTCGTCGATGCCGTGAAGAAACTCGTCGCGGCCGGCGCCGATGCGCTGTGCATCCGCATTCACGGCGACTTCCATCTGGGCCAGGTGCTGATGGCGCAGGGCGATGCGTATCTGATCGACTTCGAAGGCGAACCTGCGCGCGCGCTCGAGGAGCGCCGCAGGAAGACGAGCCCGCTGCGCGACGTCGCGGGACTGCTGCGTTCGCTGTCGTATGCGAGCGCGGCCGCGCAATCGACGACTGAGAACGCGCCCGCTCAGACCGCGGATCGCAAGCGCGCGCTGTTCGAACGGTTGCGCGCCTTCGCCGAGGAGAGCTTCTTGCGAGAGTACATGGCGGCGATCGCATCGTCGCCTGAAACGATCGCGGCCGAAGACGTTTTCGAACCGTTGCTCGATCTCTTCCTGATCGAAAAGGCCGCCTACGAAATCCGCTACGAAGCAGCGAACCGGCCGACCTGGATCGGCCTTCCGTTGCGGGGTCTCGCGTCGCTCGCGAGCCGCTTGCTGGGAGACACGGGCGAGCCGCCCGCTCCGGGCACGCGACCCGTATTCGGAGCAACCAAGGACAATCCGGATGGAACCCACCATGAACAATCGTAGCGATCCGGCGGATTCCAGAAATCCCGCGCACGGACTCAATCCGCTCGACATCGACGCGCTCGTCGAGGCAAGGCATCCCGACCCGTTCTCGATGCTCGGCCTGCATGAAACCGATCGGGGACATGTCGTGCGCGTGTTCCTGCCGGGAGCGTCGTCGGTGAGCGTGACGGATTCGGGCAACGGCGAGCACATCGGCTCGCTCGCGCGCATCCACGATGCGGGTCTCTACGCGGGCTTCGTCGAACGGCCGACGGCGTATCGCCTGCAGGTCGACTGGCACGGCACGCCGCAGGAAACGCACGACACGTATTCGTTCGGCCCCGTGTTGTCCGATGAATGGCTCGATCGCCTCTCGCAGGCGGACCCGTATGCGGTGCTCGAATGCCTCGGCTCGCGGCCGGTCACGCACGGCAATGTGGCGGGCGCGCGCTTCGCGGTATGGGCGCCGAATGCGCGGCGCGTGTCCGTGGTCGGCGACTTCAACACATGGGATGGCAGGCGTCATCCGATGCGCCTGCGTCACGGCGCGGGCGTGTGGGAGCTCTTCATTCCGGGCATCGGCGCGGGCACGCGCTACAAGTACGAGATCGTCACGCGCGACGGCCACACGCTGCCGCTGAAGGCCGATCCCTGCGCGATGCAGAGCGAGAAGCCGCCGTCGACGGCATCGGTGGTCGCGGATGCGGATGCGATCGATCACTACGCATGGACCGATGCCGACTGGATGAGTACGCGCGGCGGCAAGCAGACGCCGCAATCGCCGATCACCATTTACGAGGCGCATGCCGAATCGTGGCTGCGCGTGCCGGAGGAAGCCAATCGCGGCATGAACTGGCACGAGCTTGCCGAGCGCCTGATTCCGTATGCGAAGGGCATGGGCTTCACGCACCTCGAATTCATGCCGATCGCGGAACATCCGTTCGGCGGCTCGTGGGGATATCAGCCGCTCGGGCAGTTCGCGCCGTCCGCGCGCTTCGGCACGCCGGAGCAGTTCGCGGAGTTCGTGAACCGCGCGCACGAGGCGGGGCTCGGCGTGATCATCGACTGGGTGCCGGCGCATTTTCCGAACGACGCGCACGGTCTCGTGCAGTTCGACGGCACGCCGCTCTACGAACATGCGGACCCGCGCGAGGGGTATCACCAGGACTGGAACACGATGATCTACAACCTCGGCCGCAACGAGGTGAGCGCGTTCCTGATTGCGTCGGGGCTCGCGTGGCTGAAGCGTTATCACATCGATGGATTGCGCGTCGATGCGGTCGCGTCGATGCTGTATCGCGACTATTCGCGCAAGGCGGGCGAGTGGGTGCCGAATATTTACGGCGGGCGCGAGAATCTCGAATCGATCGCGTTTTTGAAGCGGCTGAATCATGAAGTGCGGCAGATTCCGGGCGCGATTACCGTGGCCGAGGAATCGACGGCATGGCCGGGCGTGACGGCGAATGTCGAGAGCGGTGGCCTCGGCTTCGACTTCAAGTGGAACATGGGCTGGATGCACGACACGCTGCATTACATGCAGGAGGATCCGGTTTATCGGCAGTATCACCATCATCTCTATACGTTCGGGATGGTGTATGCGTATTCCGAGCGCTTCGTGCTGCCCTTGTCGCATGATGAAGTGGTGCACGGCAAGGGGTCGCTCATCAACAAGATGCCGGGCGACCGGTGGCAGAAGTTCGCCAATCTGCGCGCGTATTACGGCTTCATGTGGACGCATCCGGGCAAGAAGCTTTTGTTCATGGGCGGCGAATTCGGGCAGTTCGCGGAGTTCAATCACGATGAATCGCCGCATTGGCATCTGCTCGACGATTCGCTGCATGGCGGTTTGCAGAAGCTCGTGCGCGATCTGAATCATCTCTATACGAGCGAGCCTGCGTTGCACAAGCTGGACAGCGATGCGCGCGGGTTCGAGTGGATCGTCGGCGATGACAATGCGAACAGCGTGTATGCGTATCGGCGCACGGATGCCGAAGGGCGTGATCTTGTCGTCGTGTGCAATATGACGCCGGTGCCTCGGCTGGCTTATCGGATAGGGTTGCCGCGGCGCGGGCGTTGGAGTGAGGTGTTCAATTCGGATGCTGCCATTTATGGCGGATCGAATACCGGGAACGGCGGGGTCATTCATTCGGATGACTATCCGAGTCATGGGAAGGAACAGTCGGCGGCGTTGACCTTGCCGCCGTTGGCGACGATTGTTTTGCGAGCGGATTGAGGGTTTTTTGCGCGGGGCTTTCGTGGAATCCTGATTTCATGTCGGTCTATTAGCACTGCCCCTCCCCGGGGCGGGGGTTACTTTCTTTGCTGCTGCAAAGAAAGTAACCAAAGAAAGCAGCTTCTCACCGCCCGCGGTCACACGCAGTTTGGTCACGCTTGCCAGCCGCCCGTGGCACTCGCCTAAGTGTGGCTCTCATAGGCCCCACCGGGCTTGGATCGCGCACGGTCTGACGCGCTATAAGTTATAGCGCGCTGGTTCAGCACAAAAGAGCTTCGGCACTGCGCTACGCGCTGCCGTTGGGTCCGCAAGGGAAACCAACGGAGAACATGTGCAGTGCATTGAGATGGCGGTGTTTGCAAAGAAGCACGCGCCGACCCAATTGACCGGTCGGCCGCGTAGCGGGCCGGAGCCATTTGGTGCTGAACCAATTTGTTCTGTGGTGCGATGTGTCAGACCGTGCGCGAGCCAAGCCCGGTCAGTCCTTCGAGGGCGACACTTAGGCGAGTGTCACCGTGGGCTGGCAAGCATGACCAAACTGCGTGTGACCGCGGGCGGTGAGAAGCTGCTTTCTTTGGTTACTTTCTTTGCAGCAGTGTATGGACCGGAGACATGGGTAACACCTGTTCCAGGACATGGGTAACACTTCGGACGAATGGTTCGTCCGGAGTAGATCATGACCTGGGATAGCAAAGACATCATGGAACTGCGACTTGAATTCGTGGAATTCGCCATCCGAGAAGGGGCCAATCGGCGCGCCTTGTGTCGCCAGTACGGCATCAGCGCGAAGACGGGGTACAAGTGGATCAGGCGCTTCGAGCAAGGCGACACCGCTTTGGCCGATCAGGGCCGACGGCCCGTGCATAGCCCCTCGCGTACCGCTGCCGAAGTAGAGGCACGCGTGGTCGAACTGCGTCAAGCGCATCCCGCCTGGGGGGCGGCCAAGCTTGCCAGGCGCCTGAGCGATCTGGGTTGCGCTCAGACGCCTTCGCCGAGCACCGTGACGCGCATCCTGCATCGGCAAGGCTTGATCACCGCTGAGAGCAGCACCGAGGCCTTGCGATGGCAGCGCTTTGAACACGAGCATCCCAACGATCTGTGGCAGATGGATTTCAAGGGCTATATCGAACTCGACAGTGGACGACGTTGCTTGCCGTTCACGGTGCTTGACGATCATTCGCGCTTCGATCTGGCGCTCGATGCGTGTGGCAGCACGCCCACGCGGGTTGTGCGTGAGCACTTGCGCGCGGTGTTTCGCCGTTACGGGTTGCCGCTGCGCATCAATGCGGACAACGGTCCGCCATGGGGCAGCCCTGCGCGACCCGGACAACTGACTGCGCTGGCGATCTGGCTGATCCGCCTGGGCATCCGACCTTCGTACAGCCGGCCCGGGCATCCGCAGACCAACGGTAAAGACGAACGGTTTCATCGGACGCTGAAGGCGGAACTGCTCGCGGGTCGGCACTTCAAGAGCCTGAAGAGTATCCAGCAAGCCTTCGATACGTGGCGCCAGATGTACAACCACGAGCGCCCGCATCAGGCGCTGGGCATGGCCACGCCGATCTCGCGCTATCAACCCAGCCCGCGAGCGTATCCGGAGCGTCTGCCGCCGATCGAGTACGGCGACGCAGACGTGGTGCTTCGCGTGGGCATCAACGGCGAGGTGCGCTTCAAATCGCAATGCTTCAAGGTTTCAAGTGCGCTGGCTGAGCTGCCCATCGCGTTGCGCGCATGTAGCGAAACCGACGGCTGCTACGACGTGTACTTCGCTCATCATCGAATCGATACCATCAACTTGAAGGAGCGCGGCAAAAGGAGCTAAATGTGTTACCCATGTCCTGACACACCTGTTACCTATGTCTCCGGTCCATACACAGCAGCAAAGAAAGTAACCCCCGCCCCGGGGAGGGGCAGTGCTAATAAACCGACGCGAAATCAGGATTCCACGACAACAAGCCAGAACCCAAAAGCGCGCTACCGCACAGACAAACAACCGCAGCAAATAACCCCACAACAACCCAAAACCGCACCCGAAACAAAGGCATAAACTTACCGAACCGCCAAAAAAAGGCAAAAAACCAAAGGACCGCCCACATGGCAAATGCACTCCCCGACAAGTTGCTCCCGGGCGCACCCTACCCGCTCGGAGCCAACTGGGACGGTCTGGGCGTCAACTTCGCGGTATTTTCATCGAACGCGCACCGCATCGAGGTCTGTCTCTTCGACAGCACCGGCCGCAAGGAACTGATGCGTTTCGATCTGCCCGAGTGCACCGATGAAATCTGGCATGGCTATCTCCCCGGCGCGCATCCCGGCACCGTCTACGGTTTCCGCGCGCACGGCCCGTATCAGCCGCAGCAGGGCCATCGCTTCAATCCGCACAAGCTGCTGCTCGACCCCTACGCCAAAAAGCTCGTCGGTCCGTGGCGCTGGTCGGACGCGCTCTTCGGCTATCGCGTGCATTCGAACCGGCTCGACATGTCGATGGATCGCCGCGACTCCGCACCCGCGATGCCCAAGTGCATCGTCACCGACGACGCCTTCGACTGGTCGCGCGACGTGCGCCCCGACACCCCGTGGGGCGAAACCATCGTCTACGAAACGCACGTGCGCGGCACATCGATGATGCGCAACGACATCCGCCAGCACGAACGCGGCACGTTCGCGGCGCTCTCGTCGCCGTGGTTCATCGAGCACCTGCAGAAGCTCGGCATCACCGCCGTCGAGTTCCTGCCGGTGCACGCGTTTCTGAACGATCGCTTTCTCGTCGAGCGCAGTCTCAAGAACTACTGGGGCTACAACACCGCCGCGTTCTTCGCGCCCGAGCCTTCTTATCTCTCGACGCATCGCCTGAACGAAATGCGCATCGCCGTGCGCCAGTTGCACGCGGCGGGCATCGAAGTGTTTCTCGATGTCGTCTACAACCACACGTGCGAAGGCAACGAACTCGGGCCCACCGTCTCGTGGCGCGGCCTCGACAACGCAAGCTATTACCGCCTCATTCCAGGCGACGAACGCCATTACATCAACGAGACCGGCTGCGGCAATACGCTGAACCTGTCGCATCCGCGCGTGCTGCAAATGGTGATGGATTCGCTGCGCTACTGGAGCACCGCGTTCAACATCGACGGCTTCCGTTTCGATCTCGGCGTGACGCTCGGCCGCGAAGGACACGGCTTCGATCCGGGCTCGGGCTTCTTCGACGCAGTCCGCCAGGACCCGGTGCTCTCCACGCGCAAGCTCATCTCCGAGCCGTGGGACATCGGGCCGGACGGCTATCAGGTCGGCAATCATCCGCCGGGATTCGCCGAATGGAACGACAAGTATCGCGATGGCGTGCGACGTTTCTGGCGCGGCGATTCCGGCATGCGCCCCGATCTCGCCGCGCGCCTCACCGGCTCCGCGGAACTCTTCAATCGCCGCTTCAGGAAACCGTGGGCGTCGGTGAACTTCGTCGCGTCGCATGACGGTTTCACGCTCGCCGATGTCACCGCCTATTCGCACAAGCACAACGAAGCGAATCAGGAAGGCAACAACGACGGCCACAACGAAAACTGCAGCGCGAACTGGGGCATCGAAGGCCCCACCGACGACCCCGCGATCCTCGAAGTGCGCGCACGTCTCGCCCGCTCGATGGCCGCGACGACATTGCTCTCGCTCGGCACGCCGATGCTGCTCGCCGGCGACGAATTCGGCCGCACCCAGCAGGGCAACAACAACGCCTATTGCCAGGACAACGAGATTTCCTGGCTCGACTGGGACGCGGCGCAGAGCCCGCAAGGCGTCGAGATGACGGCGTTCGTCGCAAGAGTTATTGCACTGCGCAAAAACTACCCGGTGCTGCGCGAAACGCGCTTCCTTTACGGCGACCGCGAAGTGCTGCCGGGACTCTACGATGTGAGCTGGTTCGATGAACGCGGCAACGCGCTCGCGATCGAAGCATGGCAGGACCCCGAAGGCCGCGCGCTCACGCTGCGGCGCGCCGGCCCGGGCATCGACGGCGAAATCGATGTGCTGCTCATCATGTTCAATGCATCGTCGCAGGCGCTCGTATTCACGCCGCCCGCGCCGCACTTGGAATGGAACGTGCTCCTTGATAGCGCGGAGCCCGACTCCGTGACGCGGCCGCTCGTCGGCAGCGAAGTGGAACTGGCGCCGCACAGCATCGTGGTGATGCTGGCCGAGCCGACCGGCGAGGCGGACTGGCAGGCGGTCTGGATGGCGGGCGCGCATCAGGGTCCGCGCCTTCTGACGGCGCTGCCGCCCGATCCCGGCACGATTGCGTCGCATCGTGAGCCTGAAACCGATTCGCCCCACTGACACTCGCAGTCCATCGCAGCAATACAGGCAGGAAATCATGTCCGAACGTCCGATCGATCCGCACAAGCATCATCATGCGTATTGCCTTCCTTTCGGCGCTCATCTGACGGGCGCAGTGCGCGAGAATCCGCGTACGCGCTTTCGTTTCTGGGCGCCATCGCGCGATGCCGTGCAAGTGGAAATCCAGCGCGCGGGCGGCGCGCCCGAACTCGTCGACATGCAGTCGACCGGCGACGGCTGGTTCGAAGCAGAAGCCGACGGCGGCGCGGGCACGCTGTATCGCTATCGGCTGGACAAGGATCTCGCCGTGCCCGACCCCGCTTCGCGCTTTCAGCCGCAGGACGTGCACGGCCCGAGCGAAGTCGTCGATCCGCGCGCATATCGCTGGACGCACACGAACTGGCACGGCAGGCCGTGGGAAGAAACCGTGCTGTACGAACTGCATGTCGGCGCGATGGGCGGTTTCGCGGGCGTCACCGCGCGTCTGCCAGAGCTCGCGCAACTGGGCGTGACGGCCATCGAACTGATGCCGCTCAACGATTTCTCCGGCACGCGCAACTGGGGCTACGACGGCGTGCTGCCCTACGCGCCCGACTCGGCGTACGGCCGTCCCGAAGATTTGAAGAAGCTCGTCGATACGGCGCATGGTCTCGGCCTGATGGTCTTTCTCGATGTGGTCTACAACCACTTCGGCCCGGACGGCAACTATCTGAACGCGTATGCGAAAACCTTCTTCCGTGAAGGCGTGCACACGCCGTGGGGCCCGGCGATCGATTTCGAGCGCCCGCAAGTGCGCGATCTTTTCTTCGACAATGCCCTGTATTGGCTCAACGAATACCGTTTCGATGGCCTGCGCCTCGATGCGGTGCACGCGATCAACGACGACGAATGGCTGCGCGAGCTCGCGCAACGCGTGCGCAGTTCTGTCGAGGCGAGCCGTCATGTGCATCTCGTGCTCGAGAACGAGCACAACACCGCGAATCTGCTCGAAACGCATTTCGACGCGCAATGGAACGACGACGCGCACAACACGCTGCACGTGCTGCTGACCGGCGAAGACGAGAGCTACTACGGCGCGTATTGCGACAAGCCGATCGAAAAGCTCGCGCGCGTGCTGACGGAAGGTTTCGCGTATCAGGGCGATCCGTCGCCGATACACGACGGCAAGCCACGCGGCGAAAAGAGCGCGCATCTGCCGCCGACACGCTTCGTGATGTTTCTGCAAAACCACGATCAGATCGGCAACCGCGCGATGGGCGATCGCCTGCGCTCGCTGACCGACGACGAATCGCTCTTTGCCGCAACGGGCCTTTTGTTGCTGTCGCCGCAGATTCCGCTGCTCTTCATGGAAGAGCAATACGGATCGAAGCAGCCGTTCCTGTTCTTCACCGACTATCACGATCAGCTCGCCGACGCGGTGCGCGAAGGCCGCCGCAAGGAGTTCGCGAAGTTCTCCGCATTCACCGATGAAAAGCGCCGCGCGCTGATTCCCGATCCGAACGACGCGAAGACCTTCGAGATGTCGTCGCCGAAGCTGTCCGATAAACAGGACGAAGCGGACCGGCTCGAATGGCTGCACTTCTATCGCTCGGCGCTTACGGTGCGCGCGAAGCTCGTCACGCCGCGTCTGAAGGGCGCGAAATCGCTCGGAGCGGATGTGCTCGGCGACAAGGCGCTCGTCGCGCGCTGGAAGCTCGGCGACGGCGAGACGCTGAGCGTCGCGCTGAATCTCGGCGAGAGCGCCATCGCGTTGAAGGAGCAGCCGCCGGGCAAGCTCGTCTTCGAGACGCCGGCGCGCGCACAGGATCGCGCGCGTGACGGCGAACTCGGCGGCCGCACGTTCCTCGCATGGCTCACCGGCGAGGTGAACGAATACGCGATCGCGCACGACGCGCGCCGCTTCGAACCGGCATCGGCCGAAGGGAAGGTCTCGTGAGCGCCGCCGCCAGCAACCCGAACGACACGAAGGCCGCGCGCCCCGTGAGCAGCATCGAGGCGCTCGCGGAACGCGCGGGCTTCGAGATCGAATGGAAGGACGCGCACAAGATCATGCAGCGCGTGCCGGAGACGACGCTACGCAGCCTGCTCGAAAAGCTCGGCCTGCCGTGCGGCAACGCCACGCAGATCAGACAGAGCATGGCCGCCGTCGATGCCGAGATGAGCGGGCGCAAGCTGCCGCCGCTCATCACCGCCGAAGTGGATCGCGGCATCGCGCTGCCGGTGTCGGCGGCGAAATCGGGGGCGCGCTATCGCATCGAACTGGAAAGCGGCGCGGTCATCGACGGGCGTTTCACGTCGCCCAAGGGCGAGATCGCGCTGCTCTCGCCGATCGCGGAGCCGGGTTATCACACGCTCGTCATCAACGACCATCACACGACGCTCGCGGTCGCGCCCGCACGCTGCTACACGATCGACGATGCGTGGCGCACGCTCGACGAAGACGCGGCGAACTCGACTCACGCGCCGCCGCTGTGGGGCGTCGCGGCGCAGGTGTACGGCTTGCGGCGCAACGGCGATGGCGGCATCGGCGATTTCACGGCGCTGGCGTCGCTCGCGACGCAGACCGCGAAGCGCGGCGGACATGCGGTCGCGATCAGCCCGATGCACGCGATGTTCAGCGCCGAGCCGGACAAGTTCAGCCCTTATTCGCCGTCGTCGCGGCTCTTTCTCAACATCGCTCATGTCGATCCCGCCGCCGTACTCGGCGCGCCCGCCGCGCGTGCGGCAATCGAGAAAGCGGGCGTGGCGCAACAGCTCGCCGAACTCGAAGGACTTGCGCTGATCGACTGGCCGCGCGCATCGAAGGCGCGGCTCGCGATCCTGCGCGCGCTCTTCGATACGTTCTCCGAAGACCGCGATTCGCCCTTCGCGAAGGACTTCGCCGATTTCGTCGATAAAGGCGGCCGCCCGCTCGAAGATCATGCGCGCTTCGAAGCGCTGCAGGCCGCGCAGATCGCTGCGAACGGCGAAGGTCACTGGCGCAACTGGCCCGACGCCTTGCGCGATCCGCGCAGCGCCGAAGTGACGGAATTCGCGAACGCCAACCGGCGCGAAGTCGATTTCTATCTCTTCACGCAATGGCTCGCCGCGAAGGGACTCATGCACGCGCAGCACGCCGCACGCGATGCGGGCATGGCCGTGGGCCTCGTCGCGGACCTCGCGGTCGGTTGCGACAGCGCGGGCAGTCACGCGTGGTCGTATCGCGAGGAGATGCTCACGGGCGTGTCCGTCGGCGCGCCGCCCGATCTCTTCAATCAGGCAGGGCAGTCGTGGGGACTCACGACCTTCTCGCCGCGCGCGATGCGCACGCAGGGCTTCGCGGCGTTCATCGACATGCTGCGCTGTGCGTTCGCGCGCGCGGGCGGCATCCGCATCGATCATATTCTCGGCTTGCGCAGGCTCTGGCTCGTGCCCGAGGGCGAAAGCGCGAAGGACGGCGCGTATCTGCGCTATCCGCTGGAGGACATGCTGCGGCTCATCGCGCTGGAATCGTGGCGGCATCGCGCGATCGTGGTCGGCGAGGATCTCGGCACCGTGCCGCCCGGCTTTACGGAGCGCTTGCAGGAGCACGGCTTGCTTGGCATTCGCGTGCTGTGGTTCGAACGCGAAGTGGACGGCCCGGGCTTCAAGCCGCCGCGCGAATGGGACAGCGGCGCCACCGCGACGACGACGACACACGACCTGCCGACCGTCACCGGATGGTGGCGCGGCGAGGACATCGTGTGGCGCTCGAAGATCGGCCAGACGATGGCGCGCGCGGATGGCCGCGACGCCGTCGAAGTGGCGCTCGAGGAGCGCGGCGGCGATCGCGAGAATTTGTGGCGCGCGTTTCAGGACGCGGGCATCGCACCGGACGACGTGGCTGCGCCCGACATCGGCAATGCGCCCGTCGATGAAGCGCTCGCCTTCGTCGCCGCGACGCCCGCGCCGCTCGTCACGTATCCGCTCGAAGACCTGCTCGCGCTGGCGGAGCAGCCGAACCTGCCGGGCTCGATCGACGAGCATCCGAACTGGCGCAGGCGGCTCGCCCTGCCCGTCGACGAGCTGTTTCTCGACGATGCATTTTCGGACCGCCTGCTCGCCGTCGACACTGCGCGCAAGCGCTCCGTGCAACCGAACGAACACACATCGAAACCCGAATCACCATGACCGTACCGCGTTCCACGCTCAGGCTTCAGCTTCACAAGGGCTTCACTTTCGACGATGCCGCCGCGCAAGTGGACTACTTCGCGCGGCTCGGCGTGAGTCACGCCTACGTGTCGCCGATCACGACCGCGACCGCCGGCTCCACGCACGGCTACGACGTCGTGGACTACACGTCGGTCAATCCCGAACTGGGCGGCGAAGACGGTTTGCGGCGCTTCGTCGAGAAGCTGCGCGCGCACGAGATGGGCCTCATCGTCGATATCGTGCCGAATCATATGGGCGTGGGCGGATCGGAAAACGCGTGGTGGCAGGACATTCTCGAATGGGGCCGGCACGCCGCGCACGCGCGATTCTTCGACGTCGACTGGCATTCGCCCGATCCCGCGTTGCGCGGCAAGGTGCTCGCGCCGTTTCTCGGCGGCGCCTATGGCGACGAGTTGCAGAACGGCAAGATCCGGCTCGCGTATCGCGCGGACGAAGGGCGTTTCGTCATCGAGTACTACTCGAACGTGTTTCCGGTTTGCCCGGTCGATTACCCCGCCGTGTTTCAGGAAGCGCCGGAGCTTGCGCAACGCTTCGTCGGCCTGACGACGCAGCCGACCGATCAACCGCGCGCCGCCGATGCGCGCACCGCGCTCGTCACCATCGCGCAGACCGAAGGCGGCCGTGCCGCGATCGAAGCAATCCTCGCCGCGCACGCGCCCGACACGCCCGCGGGCCGCGACCGGCTGCATCGGCTGCTGGAGCGCCAGCATTACCGGCTCGCATGGTGGCGCACCGCCGCCGACGAAGTGAACTGGCGGCGCTTCTTCGACGTGAGCACGCTGGGCGGCGTGCGCGTCGAGCGGCCCGAGGTGTTCGAGGCATCGCATGCGCTCGTCTTCAGGCTCTTCACCGAAGGTCTGATCGATGGCGTGCGAGTCGATCACGTCGATGGGCTCGCCGAGCCGCGCGAGTATTGCCAGCGCCTGCGAACGCGGCTGGAAGAGCTGTCGCAAGAGCGTCCCGAGGCGTTGCGGCACGGCAATGGGCACACGTATTTCGTCGTCGAGAAGATACTCGCGCGCGGCGAACCGTTGCGCCGCGAGTGGCAGGTCGATGGAACGACCGGCTACGACTTCATGAATGATGTCGGCGCGCTGCTGCACGATCCGGCGGGCGCGCAGCCGCTCGCCGCACTGTGGGCCGAGATCACGGGCAAAAGCGCGTCTTTCGCCGACGAAGCGCTCGCCGCGCGCCGCAAGATACTCGCGGAGAATCTGTCGGCCGAACTGGACCGCGTGACGCGCGCTTTGCATCGAATCGCGCGGGATGCGCATACCACGCGGGATTTCACGTTCACGTCGATCAGGCGCGCGGTCGCGGAACTCGTCGTGCAGTTTCCGGTGTATCGCATCTATCCCGTGAGCGGCGTGCGCAGCCCCGAGGACGAACACTTCTTCTCGAAGGCGCTCGAAGCCGCGCGCGCCGTGCTTGCGCGTGCGGATCATGTCGTGCTCGATCAGGTCGCGCAATGGCTCGGCGGCAAGCTGCCCGATGAATTGCCGCCGCAACCGGAGCGCAACGAACGTCCCGAGCGTGGACGGGATCGCGCCGCGGAGCGCAATCGCGAGCGCGATCGCAATCAGGCGCCGGCGACTCAGACGCCGCCGTCATCGAGCGGCTCGCAGCGGCGCGCCGCGCAGACGCTGTTCTCGCAACTCACATCGCCGGTGGCGGCGAAGGCCGTCGAGGATACGGCGTGTTATCGCTACGGACGCCTTATTTCGCGCAATGAAGTCGGCGCGGATCCGGGCGAGTTCGCGCTGTCCGTCGATGCGTTTCACGCGGGCAATCGCGAACGCTTCGATGCGTTTCCGCACGCGATGCTCTGCACGGCGACGCACGATCACAAGCGCGGCGAGGATGTGCGCGCACGCATCGCGGCATTGAGCGAGATTCCCGATGAATGGGCCGCGACGCTCCGGCAATGGTCCACTTTGAACACGCCGCTGCGACGCGGCCCGAGCGGCGGACACGGCGAGACGAGCGATGTCAATGACTGGGCGCCGGGACCGGCTGCGGAGGCGATGCTGTATCAGACGCTCGTCGGCTGCTGGCCGATGACGCTCGAACCCGACGACGAGGCAGGCGTTCACGCGCTCGCGGAGCGTGTCGCGGGATGGCAACTGAAGTCGCTGCGCGAGGCGAAGTTGCGTACGAGCTGGTTTGCGCCCGACGAAGCTTATGAGAATGCGTGCAAGGATTTTCTGTTCGATATCGTCGCGCCGCAGCGGCGCAATGGCTTCCTGCAGGAGTTGCCGGCGTTCGTCGCGCGCATCGGACCGCTTGGTGCGATCAACAGTTTCCAGCAGACGCTTTTGCGACTGACATCGCCTGGTGTGCCGGATCTTTATCAAGGCACGGAGTTGTGGGACTTTAGTCTCGTGGACCCGGATAATCGCAGGCCTGTCGATTATGAATTGCGTCGGCAGTGGCTCGCTGAAGTCGAAGAGAAAGGACCGCCTTCGGAGCAGTTGGCGAACTGGCGCGACGGGCGTGTGAAGCTGTCGCTCGTGAGGCGGGCTTTGGCCTTGCGCAAGCATTGCGAGTCGTTGTTCGCTCAGGGCGAGTATGTGGCGCTCGACGTGCAGGGCGAGCATGCGGGGCGGGTGATTGCGTATGCGCGGCATGCGGGGAGCGCGTATGCAATCGTGATTGCTACGCGGCTCGCGGCGCCGTTGTTAGGCGCGGGATGTGACGTGCCGATCGTTGAGGCGGAGCGTTGGGGCGATACTTCGGTCGTGCTGCCCGAAGCGCTGCATTCGCGTGCGTTGTTCGACTGGTTGAGTCCGAATGCGCCCAAGGCTGAGGGTGAGAGGTTGTTTTTGCGCGATGCTTTGGGGGTGATGCCGGTGGCTTTGCTCGTTGAGGAAGGTGTGCCGAAGGTTTGAGGGGTTGGGTTGGGTCGTGCGTTCGCGCGTTCTTCTCGCGTGGAATCCTGTGTTCGTGTCGGTCTATTAGCACTGCCCCTCCCCGGGGCGGGGGTCACTTTCTTTGCTGCTGCAAAGAAAGTAACCAAAGAAAGCAGCTTCTCATCGCCCGCGGTCACACGCACGTTGGCCATGCTTGCCAGCCGCCGGCGGCACTCGCCTAAGTGTCGCCCTCGAATGACTTACCGGGCTTGGATCGCGCACGGTCTGACGCTCCAAATGTTTTAGCGAACTGGTTCAGCACAAAAGAGCTTCGGCACAGCGCTACGCGCTGCCGTCGGGTATGCGAGGGAAACCATCGAAGAAGAAGCACGCGCACACCCGATTGACCCATCGGCCGCGAAGCGGGCCGGAGCTATTTGATGCTGAACCAGTGAGGCAAAACATTTGGTGCGGCAGACCGTGCGCGAGCCAAGCCCTTGTCTGCTTGTGAGGGCACTCTCTACTGCCGGGCCATTCAGCCAATCGCCTGTGCCGCGGCCGGTGTGAAGTGCTTAGGCTGGGGAGAGCTGTTTCTTTGGTTACTTTCTTTGCAGCAGCAAAGAAAGTGACTGCCGCCCCGCACAGGGGCAGTGCTAATAAACCAACACGAATACGGGATCCGGCAAAAGCACAAAAACCCCAGCGCAAGCGAACAACCCCAGTCAATCGGCTTCCTCAAGCGCCTCCTCCCGCGGATAAACCCGCACCAAAACAATCCTCGGCCCCTTCATCTTCTTGACCACGATATCGAACCGATCGAACTCGACCCGTTGCCCTTCGGAGGGCAAATCCCCCAGCGCATTGATGACGAGCCCGCCAACCGACTCCGCGCGCCCTTCATCGATATCGATGCCGAGCGCCCGCTCAAGAGAAACCACCGGCAAGCTCCCCTTGCCCATCAACGTGCCGTCGTCCATACGCGACCAGTCGGCATCGCCCTGACGAAACTCGTCGTGAATCTGTCCGACAAGCGCGCCAAGCAGGTTATCGAGCGTGATGAAGCCGATGGGCTTCGCCCCCTTGCGCCCGACGATCGCCAGATGCGGCGCGCCCTTGCGAAAGCGTCGAAACAGTTCGAGCGCCGACAGGTTCGGCGCGACATATTGCACCGGCCGCACATGCCGCGACAGCTTGTCGATCTTCTCGGCGGCATCCTTCGAAAAGGTGAAGTGGAAGCCGCGCGGAGCGCCATCGCCCGCAAGCAACAAGTCCTTCAGATGGATCATGCCGATCACGCGCTCGCCCGATGCATCGGCGAAAAGCGGATAGCGCGAAAAGCGATGCCGCGAGATCACGGCGAGGTTGTCGCGCATCGGCAAATCATTGCGCAGTCCGACGAGTTCGTGCGCCGGACGCATCAGGTCAGACACCGTCATGCGGCTGAAGTCGAGCGAATGCGCGATCGTGTTCCACTCGTCCTCGTTATACGAAGACGCGCCGCCATGACGCCGTCCGCGCAGGATCAGCTTGAGCTCGTCGGTGGAGTAATGCGCATCGTGTCCGTGTTCCGCCGATATGCCGAAGAGCCGCAGCACGAAGTTCGCACTCGTGTTCAGCACCCAGATGAACGGGTACATCAGCCAGTAAAAGCCGTAAAGCGGCGTGGCGAGCCACAGGCCCACCTGCTCCGCGCGACGAATGGCCCAGGACTTGGGCGCCAGTTCGCCAACGACGATATGCAAAAACGAAATGACCGTGAACGCGAAGAAGAGCGACACCGTCTCGATGAGCTTCTCCGATTCGACGCCGAGCAGCGAGAAGAGCGGATGGAGCAACGTCGCGAATGCGGGTTCGCCGATCCAGCCGAGCCCGAGCGATGCCAGCGTAATGCCGAGCTGACATGCGGACAGATAGGCATCGAGCTGCCCGTGCACCTTCGCGAGCAGTCGGCCAGGAAGGCCGTTGGTGCGCGCGAGCGCCTTGACGCGCGTGGGCCGCAGCTTGACGAGCCCGAACTCCGCCGCGACGAAGAAACCATTCAGCGCGACGAGCAACAATGCGCCGATCAGCGCGACAACCTGAGCCAAAGCAACTCTCTTCGAAAGTGGAAAGCGTCAGTATATGGGCGACAGCTGATCGAAAGTCAATTTACATCCCCGCGACCGGCACGCGCACCGACAGCGTGACCTCCGCGTTATCCGCGATGTCGCTGTGCTCGAACGCGCCGCCATGCGCCTCGGCCACGCGCTTGCACAGCGCGAGGCCCCACGCAATGCGACCGCCTTCGCGCGGCTCCAATGCCTGCCGGCGCGCGAAGGCTTCGAGCACATGAGGCGATGCCGGATCGCCAAGCGCCCGCGCCGACGCGCTGAAGCGCACGTCCGTGCGCCACATGCTACCCTCGATATTGCTCGCCGCACGCACAGCCGCGCCCGACGGGCTCGCCTCGGCGGCGAATGCAAGCATGAGCCAGAGCGTCTGCAACAGACGCTCTGCATCGCCTTCGAGTTGTTCTTCCGCAAGCGGCGAGTCGATCTCGATCGTCACGCCACGCGCACGCGCCACGCTGGCACGCGCGAGCGCTGCGCTCTTTTCGAGCAGCGGACGTAACGCGACGGGCGCGAGCGCGACTTGCAACGCCTTGGTTTCGGCGCGCGTCGTATCGACCGACTGCTCGATCAGCTTCACCTGCTGCTCGACGCCCGATCGAATACCCGCGAGCGCGCGCTGCGCGGCGGGATCGTTGGCGTCGACCTTTCGTTCGAGCACGTAACCCCAGCTATGGATCGCGTTGAGCGGTCCGCGCAGATCATGCGACACGACCGACAGCACATGATCGCGCATGAAGAGCGCGGCCTCGGCACGCAAATGCGCGACGCGATCGGCGCCGCCATGTTCGTCATCCGATGTGCACGCCGCCGCCGACACGATCAGCGTCACGCAATCCGGACCCGGCAGCGCGATGATCGAGAAGGCGCGCATCGCGTCGCCCTCGCCGAACGTCACATGCGCGCGGCGCGTGCCGTTGCCCGCGAGCGCGGCATCCGCAGCCGCGGCGAGCGCGGCGGTGAGCGGACGGGGCAACGGGGTATCGGCAAGCAGGCGGCCGCTCAGCGCAGCGGGATCGAGATCGAAGAGATGGGTGAAGACGGCGTCGGCGGAGAGGCATCGCTGGGCGGCGTCGAGCACCAGCACGCCGTCGTTTCCTGCGACGGCCGCATCGAAAGCCTTGTCGCCTTCGGGCTCGACCGTACTGGAAAAAGACGTTGTCACGGTTATGGTTCCTTGCGTGTTTCGGTGTTGCGGTTGATGTCGCGAGATGCGCCGCCGCACTGCTCGTCTGGCCTGAAGAATGGGCCGGCGGATGAAGCCCCTGCAGGTCATTATATGTGAGCGCCTACGACGCACGCGGCGGGCGCGCCGCGCGCCCCGCCGCCAGACGGTAGCAATTCTTGTGCACGGCCGGCGTGGCCGGACCGAGAATTGCGTGCCGTTTCAGGGCGCGCGCACGCAATGGGCTATGGAAAATATCGGATTGCTATTAATTCGATTTTTGAAGCTTTGATATATGAGTTTCGCGTGGGCGATTTATTTTTTTCCCGACTAGCACGCTTGCAAGAATATAGTCGTGATATCCCGATCATTGAGAACGGTCGAGATTTGCAATGCGACGGATCCCGCTTTGAAGACGATCCATCGCCGCGCATCCATGTTTTCCTACCAGCACTTGGCGCAAATTTCAACCGAACGATCGCACGCTGGAACCGGTCTTGCGTGCGCAACCCCACTGATAGATACATTTTTCTCTTGTTTAATAGCTTCTTTCATACGCTTGCGTCCTCTCCGGAAGTTATCGACCATCCGGAACCGGCGCATTTCCTTCGATACGAAGTGCCCCGAAGCCAGGCCAAGGCGTGGGCGCACAGACCTCTTTGGCCCCGCGTCGCATTGACGACACGTCGCTCGGGCGAAACTATTCGCTGCAGGCGCTGTCACGCAAAGGCTGCCAAACACAGGCGAGCCTGCAGGGTTCATGACCCTGCGTCATAGTCATAAAACATGCTGCGCTCCAGCCGGGGAAAAAACCGTTCAATGGCTTCATTCCGAAAGAACTTCACGATCCTGATGACGTTGCAGGTGTCCACCTACCTTGCACCGCTGCTGACGCTGCCGTGGCTTGCACGCGTCCTCGGTCCGGACGGATATGGACGCCTTTCATTTTGCCTGGCCTTTGTCGCCTACTTCATCTCGCTCGCGAATTTCAGCTTCTCCCTGACCGCGACGCCGAAAGTGTCCATCAATCGCGCGAGCCGCGAACAGCGCTCGAAGATCTTCTGGGAAACCATCATCACGCAGGCCGCGCTCGCGGGTGCCGGCTTCTTCGTCCTGCTCGCGCTGACGTCGTTCATACCTTCTCTGAGAGAGTATCGCGAGTTGCTGATCATCGGCTATGGCATGCCGATCGGTGCGATGCTGATTCCTACGTGGTATTTTCAAGGCATCGAAGATCTCGGCATGCTGAGCGGATTCGTATTCATCGGACGTGCGCTCAGCATTCCTGCTATGTATATCTTCGTGCGCGAGCACGACGATGTCGATATCGCGATGGCCGTCAACGCGCTGGTTCCGCTGCTATCGGGCATTGCGATCTGCACGTATCTGTATTTCCGTCGCGAACTCGACTTCGTACCCGTGTCGTTCAAGACCATCTTCGGTCGTCTGAAGGACGGCTGGAGCGTGTACATGGCGACGTCCATCGTCGATATTTATGCATCGAGTAACATCGTGCTGCTCACGTTCATTTCGGGCAACGTCGCGGCCGGCTACTTCGCCGCGGGCGACAAGCTGATCCGCGCGGCATTGAACATGCTCTCGCCGCTCAAGACCGCGGCGTACCCGCGCGTGAGCTTTCTCATGCATCATGCAAAGGACGATGCCTTCGCTTTCCTGCGCAAGATGTTCGTCGTGCAGGGCTTGATCGTGTCGCTGATCTCGGTCTGCATCTTCTTCGGCGCGCCGCTTGCGGTAAAACTCTTGTATGGACCGAAGTTCTTGCCTACCGTAGAAGTGTTGCGTTGGATGGCGTTCGTACCGTTGATGGTCGGCCTCACGGATCTCTTCGGTGTTCAGACCATGCTTCCGCTTGGCATGAAGGCGCAGTTCAGCCGCGTGCTGATGGCGTCCGCCGTGCTGAATTTCGGCTTGCTCGCCGTGCTGGCGAAGCTCTTCGGCGAACAGGGTGCGGCAGCTACGGTGCTGATTGTCGAGACGCTGGCGGCGGCGGCGATGGCCTTCACGCTTCATCTGCAAGGCGTGTCGTTGCTCAAGCGTCCGATTACCGAAAGAGCGGGTTCGGGTACCACGTGAACCGTATGTAGAAATGCGATGTGGATATCAGGATCGGCGTAATGTTTATTTGCGCTTTCGGCAATGAACAAATTGACGTGTTATAAACGGTAACAAGTGATTCTATTTGTTAACGCGTTTTTCAAATGATTGGCTTTCACAAAGCATTGTATTGCACGCCAAGCGCGCATTAGACGCATTTGATTGCGCTCTACTCCAAAAGTTGCATTTAAGTATGTGAGTCAACGAACCGACCTATGCAGTTCGAGCCGATATCTTAATGGTCCAAACAGTGTTTAATTAAGCGAGCCTGCCGAATGGAAACGGATGAAACGTCAGTCGAGCATGTGCAAAAGTTAGCCGATCAAGCCGAGAGCCTGCGCATGCAATCAGTCGCGGTGCCACTCAAGGATCTGCAAATCCTTCTACAGATATGCGAAACGGCGATTGCTCAGCAGAATGCGGCCGCCACGAAATAAGCTTCAGGAATTCGTATACGTCAGCACAGGAATGCTGGCGTCGATAACGTCCCGGGCACGGACCGAGGAATGTGCTCAAGCCGGCGAACGACGGCTCCGGCTCTGAAGAACTCAGATCTTTTACTGACCTATCGGCTTTACGTCCCGCTGCAGAAAGGCTGCTTCAATGGCTGAACTGTGCTTTCGGCGCGACGCAGAACAATCTTCGCAAAGACCGACATCGGGGCGCCCATCCGGCCAAATTGACTGGTCCGGGATTCTGCGGCAGGTAAATCCAGGCCTGTTATCAGGCTTGATGGAGTTCCTCGCATCCCGTGCGCAAGGAACGCGTAATGCTATGCCGGATCTCGTGTGTATTTATCGCGCGCGTATTACATCTTCGCGCGATTAGTACTCCGACACGCACATCCCGGCCTTTCATGTTCCTCGAGGTGGTCATGAACGACCACCCGGGATGCGTTCGCCCCAAGCGAGTGTGTCGCGTCATCTTTCCATAACGATTAGGCCATTCCTTCACATTGCGTATTGCCGCGGGTGCTCGGCGAGACGCCAATCGAAGAGTTGAATATGAAAGAGATCGTCCATATCACCGAGGCCTTCGGCGGCGGTGTGCTGTCCATGCTGACCCAGCTATCGAACCGCGCGGCGGCGGCCGGTGTCGGCGTAACGATCCTTCATTCGATCCGGCAGGAAACACCGAATAACTTCGCGAAGCTCTTTCATCCTGCGGTAAAGCTAACCTACGTCAGCATGTTCCGCGAAGTGAGCATGAAGAACGATCTGAGCAGCCTGTGGAACCTGGCCCGCAAGCTGAAGGAGTGCGATCCGTCCGTGATTCATCTGCATTCGTCGAAGGCGGGCGTTCTGGGACGTGCCGCCGCGCGCATCGCAGCGCCGCGCGCACGCGTGTTCTATTCGCCGCATGGCCTCGCGTTTCTGCGGCGTGACGTGTCGCCCGCGAAGCAGTTCGCTTATCTGAGCTTCGAGCGCATCGCCGCGCGACTGGGCGGGACCATCGTCGCATGTTCGAAGAGTGAGCTTGCGGAGATCGAAACGAAGATGCGCGCGCGTCGCGCACGCATGATCGAGAACGGCGTGAACGTGCCGGAGATTCCGCCGCGCATCGACAAGAGCGCCGGCGGGATTCTCATCGGCATGAGCGGCCGCGCCATGTTTCAAAAGAATCATGAGGCCTTCGTGAAGCTCGCGACCGAACTGCGCGACGCGTCCGTCCGCTTCCTGTGGATCGGCGGCAATGAAGACGAGTTGCCCGCGGGAACGCCTAAAGACGCCGTAGCGTGCAGCGGCTGGGTCACGCGCGATCGTGCGCTCGAACTCACGTCAGGGCTCGATATCTATGTGCAGACATCGCGATGGGAAGGCATGCCTATCGCACTCATCGAGGCGCAGGTCGCGGGCATTCCCGCCGTCGTGACCGATGTCGTGGGCAATCGCGATGTCGTTCAGCATGGCGTGACGGGCTTCGTCGCATCGAACGTGGAAGATATGGCGAAGTACATCGCGTTGTTGCGCGACGACTCGTCGCTGCGCGCACGCATGGGCGCCGAGGCCAGAGCATCTGCGAGCAAGCGCTTTTCGATGGACGCGATCTTCCGTCAATGGCTTTCGATGTACGAGTTCGACTCCGTCAAGCACGCGCGCGCGCCGCTCGATGCCGATGAGATCGCCTATGAAACCAGCTCCGATTCACAGTTCTGACGCCCTGATATGGACACATCCATCGCCAGCAACAAGCTCGTCTATAACGGACGCTTCACGAGCCAGAAGACCACGGGCGTGCAACGCGTCGCGCGCGAACTCGTCGCCGCGCTCGTGCAATTGCCGCAAGGCTCCCACGTGACGCTCGCGGTGCCGCCGCAAAGCGGACTCGATCCCGTGCAAGGTGTCGAGACCGTGAAGCTCGGCTTCGGCAAGGGCGTCTTCTGGGAGCAGATCGTGCTGCCGCTCTTCGCCGGGCGCTCGCGTATCGTGAATCTCTCGAACTCGGGCTCGATCTTTCGCGCGAACCAGATCATCTATATGCACGATGCCGCGGTGTTCGATACACCCGCGCACTTCTCGTGGAAGTTTCGCACGTGGTATCACGTGATGTTCTGGATCCTCGCGCGCACGTCGAGTTGCGTGCTGACGAATTCGAAGTTCTCGCGCGACCGGCTCGCGCATCATGTCGGCGTGCCTGCGGAGCGCATCGGCGTGGTGCCACTCGCAGCCGATCATCTCGATCACATCATGCCCGATGCATCCGTGATCGAAGAACTGAATCTCACGAACCGCCGTTACGTGCTTGCCGTGAGCAGCATGAATCCGACGAAGAACTTCAAGCGCCTCGTCGAAGCATTCATGCGTCTGAACGATCCTTCGATCGATCTCGTGATCGTGGGTATGAAGAATGCCGCGATCTTCGGCAAGGCACATGATCTGTCGAGTGCGCCGAACATCAAGCAGGCGGGCTATGTCAGCGATGAAAAGCTGAGAGCGCTCTACCAGCGCGCCGCATGCTTCCTCTACCCTTCAATTTACGAAGGCTTCGGCATTCCACCGCTGGAAGCGATGCGCAACGGCTGCCCGACGCTCGTCGGGCGTGCGGCCGCATTGCCGGAGACATGCGGCGACGCATCGATCTATTGCGATCCCTATTCTGTCGAAGATATTTCAAGCAAGTTGCGCGAGCTGCTGGCTTCGCCTGAATTGAGCGAAGACCTCAAACGTCGCGGCCTCGCGCACGCCGAGCGCTTCCGCTGGACGGAAAGCGCCCGCCTGCTGATGCAGTTCATCGACAAGCCGTGAGAGCAAGCGGCGCTACAAATACAGACGCATTTCGAGGGGGAAAGAGCTGGTGAAGTTGGGAATTTATTGTGACTCGGGTATCAACGGCGGCCACGAAAAGATGCTTAAACGGTTCATGCTTGCGCTCATCGCGAGCACTCATGTGAAGACTTTGCATATCCTCGTGCCGACCGCGAACGAGCCGCTGTATCGCTACGTCAGCGACCTGGCGAACGCGCATCCGAAAGTGAAGACGATCGGGCTTCCGCATACGGCGGAATCGATACGCGGCGATGTCTTCGCGCTGTGGCGCACGGTCCGCGCGACCGCGGCGAAATTGCGCACGCTGCGGCTGAACAAGCTGCTCATCGCGCAAGGCACCATCGCTTCCGGTCTCGCGGGACTCTTCGCCGCGCGTCAGGCGCGCACCACGGCGGTAAGCTATCTGCCGCTCGTCGACGATGCTCCCGCGAACGCGGGCGGTCCCGGCAAGATCAAATGGCTCGTCAAGCGCGCGCTGTATCGCGCGCCGCACGAGTACGTCACGCTGAACGATCATTTGCGCGGCAAGCTGAAGGCGCTCGCGCCCAATGCGCGCGCGATGGTCCTCGAGAACTACGTCGACGACCGCTTCAGTCGCACGACACTCACGAAAGAAGCCGCGCGCGCCTCGCTCGGCTTGCCCGACGACGGCACGACGATCATCGCGCATATCGGACGGATCAACTTCAAACAGAAGCGTCAGGACTTTCTGATGCAGGCCATCGAGCGTCACGCCGATGCATTCGCACGCACGCTCGTGCTGATCGTCGGCGAAGGTCCGGATGGGGCGCGCCTGCAAGCCATGATCGACGCGAGCCCGGCGCTGTCCGCGTGCGTGCGCATGGTCGGGCCGCAGAAGGACGTGCTGCCCTGGATCGTCGCGAGCGATGCGCTCGTGCTGCCTTCCGCATATGAAGGCGTGCCGCTCGTGATGATCGAAGCGGTGCTCGCGCAACGGCCGATCGTCGTATCGCGTGTGTCGGGCCTCGATTCATATCTGCCCGATGCGCTGCTTTTTCCCGCGCATGATCACGATGCATTCGTCGAACGCATCTTCGCGGCGCGTGATCTTCCGCTCGCCGCGCTCGCACGCGCATTCAGGCATCGCTTCTCGCGCGAAGCATTCGACGAGCAGGCGCAAAACGTCTTGCTGCACGAGAGCGCCCTGCGCGACATGGGCGCTCAGTCCACGCCGCGACGTTCCAACGTGCTGATCGAGTGACAGCGCGCACTTTTTCGAGGGCCGAACATCGATGCGAACTTTGGTGGCTGCCATATCCCTGTTCGGTGCGCTTTGCTGCGCATCGGTGCTGATCTACGCGCGCGGCGGCACATCCGACGCGTATCACAGCAGTCATTCGGCGAACTCCGCGGAGCACGCTGCGAACGTCGCGTCGCCGAAAATCGCTTGCGGCAATGGATCGAAAGGTGTGTTCTACGGTATCGCAGGGCATCTGGAACATCACGGCGCGTACGGCATGAGCGACTACGCCTTGCAGATTTCACAGCTTCGCGATCTCGGCGTCACGATGTACGCGCAAGATGTATCGAGCGAGCAAAGCGCTCACATGGTCGCGGATTTCGCGCGCGCGGCGGCGAAACAGTGCGTCGGCGTGCTCGCGCTCGTTACGCCCTTCGAGCCGGAAAAACGCGCGAACGAGCAGGAAACCTTCGAGCGCGGCTATGCTTTAGGGAAGACGGCGGGGCGTTTACTGAAGGGCCTCGTTACGTACTATCAGGTCGGCAACGAGTACGACAACTGGACGATACTCGGCTCGGACCGTAGCGGCGAGCATCCGCAGGACTACGACAACGCGAAGTTCATGAAAGCGCGCGGCTCGATCCTCGGTCTGATCAAAGGCATACGCGAAACGAATCCGGACGCGAAGATCCTGCTGACATCGTTCAGCTGGCTGCATTACGGCTTCACCGACATGCTTTATGCGGGCACGCAGCCCGACGGCACGCGCGGTCATCCCATTCCCCACTGGGACATCACCGCGTGGCACTGGTATTCGAACATGGGATCGATCACTGCGGCCGGCGACAAGAAGGTCAACGTGCTCGAGCGCCTGCGCGACAGCTACGGCAAGCCCATCTGGATCACCGAGTACGGCGTGCGGCCGACCCACGCGGACCCGGCCGGCTATCTCGTCGGCAAGGATGCATTGAAGGGATTCGTGTCGCTCGCGAAGACCTACAACATACAGAACGTGACCTTGTACGAGCTATATGACGACCAGCGCTACGGCGGCGATGGCAACTACGGTGTGATCCAGGACGACGGTAAAACGCGCAAATCGCGCTTCGATACCGTGCGGGATTTCATCAAGGCCAACCCGATGCCGTAAGAGATCGACACTTTGGTACGACAAATAAAGCATGGGCGAAACCGCAAATTATCGCGCGAAAGAGCGGGGGCGCAAGTGGCGTACCCGCCCTTACCATGCCCGTTATGTTCGCTACTCAACAGACGCGTGCAGTTTGGACCCGGAAGATAGCCTTGACGCTTTATTTTCCAGACTTACCGTATCGTTTGACAGCAAGCGATTCGTAACGGGATTCGCGAGTTTCATCCGCCGAATCTTGAGGCGCGATGCCGAGGCACGGAGTGTGCTCCTGGCAGATATCGCACTCCGACGAGCCGACGTGCTTCGTCATGCGACCTCGAAGCAACATGTGCTTCGCCCGCTTTTCAGAGCCTCTCGCGTCTTTAGTCTGGAAGTTCCGACGGCCATAGGCCGGATCAACAACACGCAAGACGTACCGCGGACATGCCGCGCGGGCTCTCTGTTTTTCTCGGCCCGGGAAACAACGGTCAACTTATCGAACTGAGGACGGCGCCTTTGAACACCCTCTATGTGAACTCCGGATCTTCGCGCCCCGGCAAGGACGACGGTGAATTCACCGCGAGCGACATGCTCAGGCTCCTGCGCGATCACCTTGGCATCCTGTTCCTGTTCATCGGGATCACGGCCGCGCTCGCGACCGCGTATGCATTTCTTGCCACGCCCATCTATTCTTCGGACGTCGTCGTGCGCGTGGATCCACCCGATCCGAACGCGCTCGGCATCGCGCCGCAAAACCAGATGCAGATGCAGCAGTCTCAGCCGACGGTCAACCAGCTCGCGCCCGCGGAAATCTCCGTGATGCAAAGCCGCTCGGTGCTCGAACCCGTCGTGAAGCAGTTCCACTTCGACATCAAGGTTAAGCCGACCACCTTCCCCGTGCTCGGCCAGATCGCGGATATCTTCGCGAAGAAGGGACATCTGTCTCCGGCATGGTTCGGTCTCGATTCGTATGGCTGGGGCGGCGAATCGCTGCAGATCGGCCGCCTCGACGTGCCGCCCTCGCTCGAAGACCAGAAGCTCGATCTCGTTCTGCTCGACAACAACCAGTACGAGTTGCGCGATCCCGATGGCGCGATGCTTCTGCGCGGCACGATCGGCCGTCCGGCATCGGCGAACGGCGTGTCGATTCTCGTCAACAGCGCGCTCGGCCATCCGGGCGTGCACTTCGACGTGACGCGCCTCAATACGCTCGATGCAATCGCGCTCATGAAGAAGTCGATGAAGGTGGCCGAGTCCGCGAAAGACACGGGCGTCGTGCAGATCACCTTCAACGCCGACGATCCCGCGCTGACCGCCGATGTCGCGAACGCGCTCGGCCAGGCGTATCTGACCGCGGCCGTTCAGGCGCGCCAGGCGAACGACACGAAGACGCTCGAATTCATCCGCGGAGAACTGCCGCGACTCGAAAGCGATCTGCGGCGCGCGGAGGGCAACCTGAGCTCGTTCCGTTCCAAATCGCAGTCGGTGCAACCGCTCAACGAAGCGCAGGCGTATCTGCAAGGCAGCATCGTATCGATGCAGCAACTGGCGACGCTCAAGCTGCAGCGCACGCAGGCCTTGCAGCGCTTCCAGCCGAGCAGCCCGCAAGTGGTCAATCTGAATCAGCAGATCTCGGAGCTGGAGGCGTCGAACAAGCAGATTCAGCAGCGCTTCGACAGCATGCCCGCTTCGGAACGCCAGAACGCGACCCTCACGCGTGACGCGCGCGTGGCCGAAACCATTTACATGGGCATGGTGAACAAGGCGCAGGAGCTTTCCGTGCGGCGCGCGAGCACGAGCGGCGGCGCGCATATCGTCGATAACGCGCTGCGCCCGTATCGTCCGGTTAAACCGCACAAGTCGCTGGTGATCGCCGCGGGCACGGGCCTCGGCTTCTTCATCGGCACGTTCTTCATCTTCCTGCGCCGCCACGCGATGATCGGCGTCACCGATCCGATGTTCGTCGAGCGCCGTCTGTCGGTGCCCGTGCTGGGCGAAGTGCTGTACAGCCGGCAGCAGGCCATGCTCGATCACGAGATCGCCGTATCGCCGGTCGAACATGCGCCGCTCACTTACTCCGGGGCGCAGAACAGTGGTCCACCGAAGGCGCTGCCCTATGTTCATCTGCCGGAGCACGACGCGTTCGCCATGCCGCACGTCGCCGACACGGATCGCGATGCCCGCGTGCTCGCCACGCGCTTCCCGCACGATCCGGCGATCGAGGCGCTGCGCGCCGTGCGCACCGAGTTGTATCGCGATCTCGCCAATGCGCCGAACAACATCGTGATGCTGACGGGCCCGATTCCGTCGGCGGGCAAGAGCTTCGTCGCGGCGAATCTGTCGGTGCTGCTCGCGGAGATCGGCCTGCGCGTGCTGCTGATCGACGGCGACATGCGGCGCGGCCATATCGCTTCGTTCTTCAAGCAGTCGAATCCGGGCGGTCTCTCGGAAGTGCTCAAGGGCGAACTGGCGCTCGGCGACGCGATCCGCTATGTCGGCGTGCCGGGGCTGTCGTTCATGTCGTGCGGCGGCTATCCGGAGAATCCTTCCGAGCTGCTGATGATGCCGGGCTTTCGCAACATGCTTGCGCGCATGAGCGATCAGTTCGACCTCGTGATCCTCGATACACCGCCGTTCCTCGTCGTGACCGATGCGGCGATCGTCGCGAGCGACGCGGGTTCGACCGTGCTCGTGCTGCGTTCGGGCATCCAGAGCGAGGAGGAGATCGAGGAGACCGTGAAGAAGGTGCAGCGTTCGGGCGGCAGGCTCGTCGGCTCGGTGTTCAATGCGATTCCGCGACGCCCGAGCAATCGTCGCAGTTATGGTTATGCCGCGGCATATACGAGTTCGTTCAAGTCGGCGCATTAACGGCGCGCGCATAATGAAGCGTAGCGGTTGAAGGCATCGCGCCGCGTGCCCGTCACGCGGCGCATTGCGTTGTAACGCTGGCCGTGGGACGTGTTCGATTGTTCATACGTCTTGTCCGCGAGGGTGGATTCGAAGGCTTCGACGCGCTCGCGCCGTCAACCGGGTCGATGAGAGACACGCATATGAGCGGACCTTTTTCCTTCAGGAATCGGCTCGTGCAATGCCCGCGCTGCCGCAGGCAGGTGGCCGTGGGCATGAACGTGTGTCCGCATTGCGATTTTCATCGCGTGCGCAAGGCTGAGCCCTTGCCGGCGCCGGAGCCCGTGCCCGTTCAGACGCCCATCCCGGTTGTCGAAGAGGTTCGGCTCGCAGAAACGACAGACCTGCCCTCGCGTTCGATGCTCGTGATTCTGCTGGCCATGCTGGCGACATTCCGGCGCCGTGCATGACCCATGAAGCATGGTTCGCACCGACATTCATAACGATCGACAGCCCGTTTGAAACGGGCCCATCCAATCTTCGATGATGAAAGAAAAAGCGGCGCTGACCGACCTGTACTACCGAATCTGGGCCTTCGCGATGCCGGTGACGTCGTTCCTCGTCATGCCGTCGATTCAAGGCACGACGATCGGCTATCTGATGTGCTTCCTCTCCGTGCCGCTCGTGCTGCTGTTCGGCGGACGCGCGCGCAAGAGCTGGATGCACTTCGTGGGCGCGGCGATCCTCGTGTGGCTGCTGATGGTCTGCACGTCGCAACTCGCCGACATGATGGCGCCCTTCGATCCCGACTTCAGCAAGATCGTGCTCGTCGACGACAAGGATCCCTTCACCTTCATCATGCGCAAGAGCATGTTCACGCAGTCCATCTACGTGTCGGCTGTCGTGCTCTATGCGGCTTATGTGTACCACTACTACAAGCCGACGTGGGACCAGTGGATTCTCGCCGCCGTCACGCTGTTCGCGCTGTACGGCATGTTCGAGGTGGCCTATTACATCGTCACGGGCCAGCCGGGCGACTTCGTCTCTAACCGCGCGTTCGGCGATCAGTTCGGCAAGGGGATCGTGCGCTCGGACGGCACGGTGAACGGCAGTTCGTTCCAGCAGATCGACATCAAGGGCATTCCGATCCAGCGCCTGAAGGCGCTCACCGGCGAGCCGTCGATGTACGCGATGTCCATCTTTCCGTTCTGGGTCTACTTCAACGCGACGTCGCGCGTGCGCTGGCCGGTATGGGTGATCGGCCTGTCGCTGCTCATGACCACGTCGTCGACGGTGCTGATCGGTTATGCGGTGTATTCGCTCATCCGCGTGCGCAAGCTCGGCATCAATCCGGTCAAGGCGCTGATCGGCCTCTTCGTGCTGTGCGTGATCGCGTATCTCCTGCAGGATTACATCGCCGATCTCTTCAAGCAGATGGTGGTGGACAAGCTCGAACAGAAAACCGAGTCGGGCTCGGACCGCTCGCTGCTGTTCCTCGAATCGATGCGCCTGTGGTTCAATGCGTCGCCGCTCAATCAGATCTTCGGCATCGGCTTCGGTTATATCCGCTCGACCGATCTGTTCTCGACGCTGCTCGTCAATACGGGCATAGTCGGCACGGTATTCATCAGCTCGCTGATGCTTTACCCGGCGTTCAAGCTCGACTGGGACCCGCGCGGCATGGCGCTGCGCCAGTGCTGCGCCGCGACCTGGACGATGATGATGGTGTCCGTGCCCGAGTTTGCCTATCTTGCGCCCTGGACGCTGGTCGCGATGGCGTACGTGCGCGTGCGCGCGCTCAAGATCGCGAGGCAGCAGGTCGGGGACAAGGCCGCTGCCGCCGCGATGCACGATGCGCAGGACGGCGCGTCGATCGGCACCGCCATCGGCAGGCACGTGAGGCCCGAGATCGGGCCGCGCATCGGCTCGCGCTTCGGCCCGCGCGGCCGGCATCTCTGATCGCCTAAGCCCGGCTCCGCTTCCTGCGACGTTCTACAATGTTGGTTTCGACCACCGGCCATCCATCGGCGATGGCCGGGCAACCAGGGAGCAACCATGTCGATTGTCACGACCGATTCCGGTCTCAAATACGAAGACGTCACCGTTGGCGAGGGCGCTGAAGCCGTCGCGGGCAAGACGGTCAGCGTGCACTACACGGGCTGGCTCACGGACGGCCAGAAATTCGATTCGAGCAAGGACCGCAATGACCCGTTCGCCTTCGTGCTGGGCGGCGGCATGGTCATCAAGGGCTGGGACGAAGGCGTGCAGGGCATGAAGGTGGGCGGCGTGCGCCGTCTCACGATTCCGCCGCAACTCGGCTACGGCGCACGTGGCGCGGGCGGCGTGATTCCGCCGAACGCGACGCTCGTGTTCGAAGTGGAACTGCTGGACGTCTGAGCGATCTCGGCATGAGCGCGCCGCTTCATCGTCCCGCCGTGTCGCTGCGCCGCTATGAGGCGGCGCAAGCGTCGGACGTGCACGACTTTCATCAGATCGTGCTCGGCCTCGAAGGGTCGATGGAGATGGCCGTCGATGGCAACGGCGCGCGCATCGATTGCAGCGGCGCGTGGATCATCCCGGCGGGCGCGCGCCACGATTACTGGGCCGACGGCGATAATCGCCAGCTCGTGCTCGATCTGCCCGCCACGTCTGTCGCTGTGCCCGAGCGCTATTTCGAGCGGGCGCGCGCAGTCGCGATCGATCCGCGCGTCACGCAGGCAGTCGCCGAGGTTGCTCATCGCGCGAACGGCGCTGCGCACTTCTCCGAGCGATTCTCATGGCAGGTTGCCGCGCATCTGTGCGGCGCGCTGATGCACGATACCGACGATTCCATCGACATGATGCGTGGGCTCGACTTCGCGCGCATCGATCGATGGTTGCGTCTGCATTTGTCGGAGCCGCTGCGTATCGCCGATCTCGCCGCGCATTGTGGCTTCGGCATGCGGCGCTTTCATCAGCTCTTCAATGAGGCGTTTGGCGAGACGCCGCATCGGTACTTGCATCGTCTGCGGCTCGATACCGCGTTGACCTTGCTCGCCGATCCTCGTGCGACGCTTATCGATGTCGCGCTCGATGTTGGCTTCGCCGATCAAAGTGCGTTCACGCACGCGTTTTCTAAACGCTTCGGCATTTCGCCAGGGCAATGGCGGAATGGTGGGTTCAGGTCGTTGCGCGGCGGTTAGGTTGGTTTTTCGGCAGATGTTTTGGGCTTCGGTGGATCCCGTTTTCGTGTCGGTCTATTTGTGTTGCCCCTGTGCGGGGCGGCAGTCACTTTCTTTGCTGCTGCAAAGAAAGTAACCAAAGAAACAGCTATCCCCAGCCTAAGCACTTCATGCCGGCCGCGGCACAGGCGATTGGCCTAATGGCCCGCCAGTAGCGAGTGCCCTCGTAGGTCTCGCGGGGCTTGGATCGCGCACGGTCTGACACATCGCACCACAGAACAAACTGGTTCAGCACCAAATAGCTCCGGCCCGCTTCGCGGCCGATGGGTCAATCGGGTTTGCGCGGGCTTCTTCGACGGCTTCCCTCGCATACCCGACGGCAGCGCGTAGCGCTGTGCCGAAGCTATTTGGTGCTGAACCAGCGCGCTCAAGGTTATGGTTTGTCAGACCGTGCGCGAGCCAAGCCCGGTAAGTCCTTCGAGGGCGACACTTAGGCGAGTGCCATTGGCGGCTGGCAAGCATGGCCAACGTGCGTGTGACCGCGGGCTTAAGCGAGCTGCTTTCTTTGGTTACTTTCTTTGCAGCAGCAAAGAAAGTGACTGCCGCCCCGCACAGGGGCAGTGCTAATAGACCAATAAGAAATCGGGATCCGGCGACACAAAAAACCCCCATCGATCGACTCTACAAACCCAACCCCCGCGCCAAATCGGCGAGCACATCCCGAGGATCCTCAAGCCCGACAGCAAGCCGAATCAGCCCTTCAAAAATGCCCGCGCCTTCCCGCACCTCCACTGCAAGACGCCCGTGCGTCGTCGTAGAAGGATGCGTGATCGTCGTGCGCGTATCGCCGAGATTCCCGGTGATCGAGCACAGCTTCGTGCCGTCAATCACGCGCCATGCGTTCGCGCGCTGCTGCTCCTGCGTGTCGCCCTTCAATTCGAACGATACGATCGCACCACCCGCCTTCTGCTGCCTCTTCGCGATCGCATGTTGCGGATGCGATTCGAGCCCCGGATAGAACACGCGATTCACCGCCGGATGCGCTTCGAGCCAACGCGCGATCTCCAGCGCATTCGCCGACTGTTTCTCGACGCGAAGCGCGAGCGTCTCCATCCCCTTCAACAGCACCCATGCGTTGAACGCCGACATCGTCGGACCGGCGCTGCGCACGAACGGAAACACCGTCTCCATGATGAAGCGCTTCGAGCCGACGAGCGCGCCGCCGAGCACGCGACCCTGACCGTCGAGAAACTTCGTGGCCGAATGCATCACGACGTCCGCGCCGAGTTTCAACGGCTGTTGCAATGCCGGACTGCAAAAGCAGTTATCAACGACGAAGATCGCGCCGTTATGCTTCGCGATCTTCGCGATCGCCTCGATGTCCGCGATCTCCGTCAGCGGATTCGACGGCGTCTCCAGAAAGAACATCTTCGTCTCGGGCCTCACGGCCGCCTGCCATTCGTCGGGCTTCGTCGGATCGACGAACGTCGTCGTGATGCCGAACCTCGGGAAGATCTGCGTGAACATGCCGATCGTCGATCCGAACAGGCTCTTCGAACTGACGATGTGATCGCCCTGCTGCATCGATGCCATCACGACCGACAATATCGCCGACATGCCCGATGCCGTCGCCATGCAGGCTTCGCCGCCTTCGAGCGCGGCGAGGCGGTTCTGGAACATCGTGACGGTCGGATTGGTGAAGCGTGAATACGTGTACGCTTCCTCGGAATTCCTGAAGCGCTCGGCCGCTTCCGCCGCGCTCGAAAAGCAGAAGCTCGACGTGAGAAAGAGCGCCTCGGCATGCTCGTTGAATTCGCTGCGCAAGGTACCGGCGCGCACGGCGAGCGTATCGAAGTTCAGGTTGTCGTCCATGTTTTTCTCCCTTGTTTCAAGGCCCGCGACGCAAAAAAGCCCGCTTGGTCCTTGCAGACGAAGCGGGCTCTTGTGAAGCGCTGAAGACTTACTCGACCGATAGCTGCAGATGCAACTGCGAGCGCGTCATGCCGCCTTCCTGCGCTTCGCTCGCGGCGTCACGGTCCGACTGCGATTGCGGCGCAAGACGCGCCGTCTCGATGCGATCGAGATAATCGGTCGTCACGTCGCCGGTGATGTAGTTGCCGTCGAAGCACGAAGCCTCGAATTCCTTCAGCGCCGGGTTGATGTCGCGGATCGCGTTCTTCAGATCTTCCACGTCCTGATAGACGAGATAATCCGCGCCGATCATGCGCGCGACTTCCTCGTCGCTGCGGCCGTGCGCGACGAGTTCGCCGCGCGTCGGCATGTCGATGCCGTACACGTTCGGGAACTTCACCGGCGGCGCGGCGGACGCGAAGATCACCTTGTTCGCGCCGGCATCGCGGGCCATCTGCACGATTTCATGCGAGGTCGTGCCGCGCACGATGGAATCGTCGACGATCAGCACGTTCTTGCCCTTGAACTCGATGCCCATCGCGTTCAGCTTCTGACGCACCGACTTCTTGCGCACCGCCTGGCCCGGCATGATGAAGGTGCGGCCCACGTAGCGGTTCTTGAAGAAGCCCTCGCGATACTCGACGCCGAGCTTCGCGGCCACCTGCATCGCGGCGGGGCGCGAGGAATCGGGAATCGGCATCACGACGTCGATCGGCACATCGGGCAGCACGCGCTTGATCTTCTCGGCGAGGTAATCGCCCATGCGCAGACGCGCGTTGTAGACCGGCACGCCATCGAGGCACGAATCCGGACGCGCGAGATACACGAGCTCGAAGATGCAGGGGTTGAGCGCGGGCTTCTCGGCGCATTGATGGCTGTGCAGATTGCCCTCGGCGTCGATGAAAATCGCTTCGCCCGGCTCGACATCGCGCACGAACTCGAAGCCGATGCCTTCGATCGCCACCGACTCCGATGCGACCATCCATTCAACGCCCGTCGCCGTTTCCTGCTTGCCGAGCACGAGCGGGCGAATGCCGAACGGATCGCGGAACGCCACGAGCCCGTAGCCCGCGATCAGCGAGACGATCGCATACGAACCCTTCACGCGCCGATGCACGCCCGCGACGGCCCTGAACAGCGCGGTGGCGTCGAGCTGAAGGCCCGAGCTCGCGAGCTGCAGTTCGTGCGCGAACACGTTGAGGAGCACTTCGGTGTCGGATGCGGTGTTGATGTGCCGACGGTCGATGCGGAACATCTCGTCCTTAAGCTGCATCCAGTTCGTGAGGTTGCCGTTATGCGCGAGGATGATGCCGAACGGCGCGTTCACGTAGAACGGCTGTGCTTCTTCCTCGCTCGACGCGGAACCGGCGGTCGGATAACGCACCTGGCCGATGCCCACGTTGCCCGGCAGGCTGCGCATGTTGCGCGTGCGGAACACGTCGCGCACCATGCCGTTGGCCTTATGCATGTGGAAGTTGTTGCCGTTCGCCGTGGCGATGCCCGCCGCGTCCTGTCCGCGATGCTGGAGCAGGAGCAGGCTGTCATAGATCAGCTGATTGACGGGAGTCTGGGAAACTACACCTACGATGCCGCACATGGCATGGTCCTTCAAAGAGTCGAAACGGGTAGAGAAGGCGTGGCCCGGATCTCATCGACGCTTCTCTCGAAATTCGGCCGTAACGAGGCCGGCCGAAGCGTCATCCAGCCGTCGCGTGTCCCTCGTGTAGCTGGCCGTTCGTCTATTGTGCGGCGTTTGGCGCCAGGCCGCTCGGTTCGGGAGCGACGTGCACATACGCGGCGAGCGTATCGGGGAGCAGCGGTTTCAATTCGCGCACGCCTTGCTCGGCCATCGGCCGCAGCAGCGCATTGCGCCAAAAATCCTTTTCCGGCAGTTCGGTCAAGCCAGCCAGGGCGACCAGAACCACTACCAATATAGCCCCTCTCACGAGGCCGAACAGCAAGCCCAACGAGCGATCGACGCCGCGCAGGCCGGTCACTTCGGTGATGCGCGTCAGAAGCGCCGACAGCACGCTCGATATCAGCAGCACCGCCGCGACCACCAGTACGAACGCCACGAGCCATTGCGTGAGCGCGCCGCCGGGCCATGTCGACGGAATATAGGGCACGACGAGTCCGACGAAGCGCCCGGCGATCAGAATGGCGGCCACCCAGCCGACCAGACCGAACGCCTCGGCCAGCAGGCCGCGCCACATGCCGCGCAGCGCCGACAAGCCAATCACAGCCATCACGCCGTAGTCGAAAGCGGTGAACATCGAATCTGCTTAGTTCGATGCCCGGGTGCCGCCGCCCAGGCCGGCCTGACGCACCTTCACGAGCGCAGCCTGCGCCGACGCGCGATCCGGGAACGGACCTGCGCGCAACAGCGATTTGGTCGCGCCATCCGACTGCTTGCGATGTTCGAGATATGCGGGCACACCCGCCGACTTCAACTTGTTGACCCAGTTCTGCGCGGCGGTTTCGTCGTCGAACTGGCCGATTTGCAGCACGAACCGGCTGCCCGCCGGCGACGACGGCGTGTTCGCCGCGCCCGCCGCCGCGTTGGCGGCGGTGTTCGCGTTGGCTTCTTCGGAAGCCTCCGCGGCCTGCTTTGCGTTCTGGCTCGCGACAGCGGCAGGCTTCGACGGCTTCGCTTCGGGCTTCGGCTGTTCCGCCGGTTCGGGCTTCGCTTGTGCCGTGGCGGCGGGTGCGGCGGGCTGCGGTTGCGTCACGCCAGCGGCCACACTGCCCGATGCGCCCGCAGGCGCGTCATGCGCGACGCCGGCTTGCGTATCCGCGTCGTTCGCGTCGCGCGACTGCTTCGCGGCAGGCGCGGGGCGGTTGGGAATATCGATGGAAATGTCGTTGGTGACGGGCTTCGGGCGCGAATCGAGCACCATCGGCAGGACGATGACGGCAGCCAGCACCAGCGCGATCGCGCCGACGAGTCTGCGGCGTGCGCGCTGTTTCTCGGGCAGCGTGGGATCGAGCATCATCGCGTCGGCGCCCGTACGCTCCGAACGGCGCGTGCGGCGCTCGGTGCGGACCGTCTGACGCGAACCGCGCGAGGAATCGGAATATGCGTCGCGACCGGAGTCGTCTTTCTTGCCGAACGAAAAGAGTCCCATGTATCGCTTGGTGCCGACGGCCGACCGTCTGGATGATGCTGCTAGTTATGCTGCGTGCGACGGTAGGCCATAACGCCCGCTACCGTGTAGAAACTGCCGAAGACTAAAATTCTATCATTTTCGGACGCCCGCCTTAGCGCATCTTGAAAAGCCAGGGCCGGCGTCTCAAATCGACAAACGCTGCTGTCGGGGCCCTCGTTGACACCGGCGTCGCGCAACGCGTGCTCGAGTTGCTCCGTCGACGCGGCGCGCGGCGTGGGCAGCGCGGCGAGATTCCAGTGGTCGATCTCGCCCTTCAACTGCTTCACGACGCCTTCGATATCCTTGTCGCCCATCGCGCCGAACACCGCGTAAGTGTACGGAAAGTAGCCCATATTGCCGAGATTCTGGGACAAAACGGCGGCAGCGTGAGGATTATGCGCAACGTCTAGAATGATCTGCGGCTTCCCCGGCAGCACCTGGAAGCGGCCCGGCAGCTCGACGTTGGCGAGCCCGAGGCGGATATCCTGAGCCGAAACGGGCAGGCGCTCGCGCAACGATTCGAGCGCGGCCAGCGCCGCCGCCGTGTTGATCAGCTGATTCGCGCCGCGCAGCGCGGGGTACGCCAGCGCCGGGCGACGCTGCTCGCGGCCGATATAGCTCCATTGCTGGCGCTCGTTGCCGGGCTGCGCTTCGTAGCGGAAATCGCGTCCGACGAGCCACAGGTCCGCGCCGATCGCCTGAGCATGATCGATCAGGCTCTGCGGCGGCGACGGGTCGCCGCACACGGCGGGCTTGCCCGCGCGGAAGATGCCCGCTTTCTCGAAGCCGATCTTCTCGCGCGTGTCGCCGAGATAATCCGTATGGTCGATGTCGATGCTCGTGATCACCGCGCAGTCCGTATCGACGATATTCACCGCGTCCAGACGCCCGCCCAGCCCCACTTCCAGAATCACCGCATCGAGCCCGCGCGATGCGAAGAGATGCAGGATCGCGAGCGTCGTGAATTCGAAGTAGGTCAGCGAAACCGGCTCGGGCAGGCTCGCGCGCGCCTTTTCCACCGCCTCGAAATGTTCGAGCAGATCGGCATCGCTGGCCTCGGCGCCGTCGATGCGCGCACGCTCGTTGAACGAAAGCAGATGCGGCGAGGTGTGGCAGCCGACGCGATAACCCGCGCGCAGCAGGATCGTTTCGATGATCGCGCACGTCGACCCTTTGCCGTTCGTGCCGCCGACGGTGATGACCGGGCAATCGAAGTGCAGGCCGAGCGCGTCCTTCACCTTGCCGATGCGCGCAAGACCCATGTCGATGCCGACCGGATGCGCTGCTTCCAGATGAGCGAGCCAGGCGTCGAGGGTGGAGAAAGTGTTCATTTTCGAGATCGGTAAAGCAAAACGCCGCGCGGAACCTCAGGGCTCTCGCGCGGCGCAGCGCTGCATATCAGCAACTCAGGCGACGGAATCGGCGGGTTGCCGCGTCATCAGCGCCATCAATTGGGCGAGTTCTTCACGCATCTTGCGGCGATCCACGATCATGTCGATCGCGCCTTTCTGCAGCAGGAATTCGGCGCGCTGGAAGCCTTCCGGCAACTTTTCGCGCACGGTCTGTTCGATCACGCGCGGGCCGGCGAAGCCGATCAGCGCTTTCGGCTCGCCGATCACGACGTCGCCGAGGAAAGCGAAGCTCGCCGACACGCCGCCCATCGTCGGGTCGGTCAGCACGGAGATGAAGGGCAACTTCGCATCCGACAGCCGGGTCAGGAGCGCGGTGGTCTTGGCCATTTGCATCAGCGAAAGCAGGCTTTCCTGCATGCGCGCGCCGCCGGACGCCGTGAAGCAGATGAACGGCACGTTCTGCTCGATCGCATTGCGCGCGCCGCGCACGAAGCGCTCGCCAACCACCGAGCCCATCGAGCCGCCCATGAACGAGAACTCGAAGCACGCGACAACGCACGGAATCGTGTGGATCGCGCCGCCCATGACGACCATCGCGTCGGTTTCGTCGGTATCCTCCATCGCTTCCTTGATGCGATCCGGATACTTGCGGCTGTCCTTGAACTTGAGCGCATCGACCGGCACGACTTCCTGGCCGATTTCGTAGCGGCCTTCCGGATCGAGCAGGCGGTCGAGCCGTTCGCGCGCGCCGATGCGCATGTGATGGCTGCACTTCGGGCAAACATGCAGATTCGCCTCGACGTCGTTGCGATACAGCACCGCCTCGCACGACGGGCACTTCACCCAGAGCCCCTCGGGGATGCCCTTACGGCTTTTGGGATCGGTTTGCTTGATCTTCGGCGGCAGCAGTTTGTCGAGCCAGCTCATCGTTTTTCCTTGACTGATCGGTCGCCGCGCGGCGCACGTCCGGATCGGACGGCCCGCGGCGGCGCGTATTTTACTGTGCGGCGTCGAGCGCCTGACGAATTTCGGCGATGAAGCTCGTCAGCGATGCGGCCGCGGCATCCGGCTTCGCCTCCTCGAGCAACTGCACGAGGCGGCTGCCGATGACGACGGCGTCCGCGACATCGGCGACGGCGCGTGCGGTTTGGGCGTCGCGAATGCCGAAGCCGACGCCCACCGGCAGAGGCACATGCGACTTGATGGCCGGGATTTTACTCGCGATGCTGGAAACGTCCAGATTTGCCGCGCCGGTCACGCCTTTCAGCGATACGTAGTAGACATAGCCGCTCGCGATCTTGCCGACTGCCGCGACGCGCTCGTGCGTCGATGTCGGCGCGAGCAGGAAGATCGGATCGATGCCGGCCGCGCGCATCGTCGCACCGAAGCTTTCCGCTTCCTCGGGCGGGTAATCGACCACCAGCACGCCGTCGACGCCCGCTTCCTGCGCGGCTTTCGCGAAGGCGTCGGCGCCCATGCGCTCGATCGGATTCGCGTAGCCCATCAGCACGACGGGCGTCTTGTCGTCGGTCTGGCGGAAGCGTTTGACATCGGCGAGCACGCTTTTGAGCGTCACGCCGCGTGCGAGCGCGCGCTCGGACGAACGCTGGATCACGGGGCCGTCGGCCATCGGATCGGAAAACGGCACGCCCAGTTCGATGACGTCCGCGCCGCCTTTCGCCAGCGCGTGCATGAACTCCACGGTTTGCTCGGGGTTCGGGTCGCCCGCGGTGATGAACGGAATCAGCCCTTTTTTGCCCTGCGCGGCCAATGCCGCAAAAGTATTCTTGATACGGGACATGGGAATTCTCTTGATCGGATTCGTTAGCGTCAGATGCTTCGGTAGTCATCTGACGCGATTAGCGACGAAAAAGACGCTATTCGGTGGTTTGCGCAGCGGCATCGACCGTCACGAGCGCTTTGCGGCGCGAGCGGACCGGCTCCGCTGGCCTTAGTCGCGCGGCGCGGGCTTCGGCGATGCGATTTTCCGCAATCGCGCAATAATCCGCGTTGATCTCGTAGCCAATGAACTGGCGGTCGTGGCGCGCGCAAGCAACCGCCGTCGTGCCGCTGCCCATGAACGGATCGAGCACGCGGCCGCCCGGCGGACAACTCGCAAGCACCATGCGCTCGACGATTTCCAGCGGCTTTTGCGTCGGATGATCCACCCGCTCCGCGTGCTGCCGATGCAGACGCGACACGGACCAGACATCCTTCGGGTTATAGCCGAGTTCGAGCCACTTGCTGCCCTCGAAAATCTTGCGTGAGCGCGCCTTTTTCGTCTCTGCGTCGTAGGGGATGCGCACCGGATCGAGATCGAAGTAATAATCCTTCGATACCGCGAAATAACCGATGTTATCGTGCACTGACGTAAATTTGCGCGTCGTTCCGCCCATGCTCGGCACGCGCCGGTCCCAGACGATCTCGTTGATCATCAAAAGGCGGCGCTTCAGGAACACGAACAGCTCGGGCGAGTATTGCCAGGTGCAGAAGATGTACAGCGAGCCGCTCGGCTTGAGTTTCGGGATCGCCAGATCGAGCCAGCGATACGTCCACTCCAGAAAAGCGTCGCCGGACAGCATGTCCGAATCGTTCCCGTAGTCCTTGCCCAGACCATAGGGCGGGTCCGCGACGATCAGATCGATCGACGCATCGGGAATGTGTTCGGCATCGGCCAGAAAATCGCGGTTGCGAATGTCGCTGCCGGCGCCCTGAAGAGCGCCGACGGACAAGGGCTCGTCGATAACGGTGCGCATCGGTCAGCGGCTCAGAACTGGATGCCCGATCGCTCGGCGACCGTATGCATGTCCTTGTCGCCCCGGCCCGACAGATTCACGAGCAGCACCTTGTCGCGCGGCAGCGTCTTGGCGAGCTTCGCGCCGTAGGCAAGTGCGTGGCTCGACTCGAGCGCCGGGATGATGCCCTCGATGCGACAGCAGTCGTGGAACGCCTTGAGCGCTTCGTCGTCCGTGATGCCGACGTACTCCGCGCGCCCGATGTCCTTCAGCCATGCGTGCTCGGGGCCGACGCCCGGATAGTCGAGTCCCGCCGATATCGAATGCGTCTCGATGATCTGGCCGTTGTCGTCCTGAAGCAGATACGTCCGGTTGCCGTGCAGCACGCCAGGACTGCCGCCCATCAGCGACGCCGCGTGACGGCCCGTATCTATGCCGTCGCCCGCGGCTTCGACGCCGATCAGTTTGACGTCTTTGTCGTCGATATACGGATAAAAGATGCCCATCGCATTCGATCCGCCGCCAACGCACGCGATGACCGCATCGGGCTGACGACCGGCCATTTCGGGCATTTGCACGCGGCATTCGTCGCCGATCACGCGTTGGAAGTCACGCACCATCATCGGATAGGGATGCGGTCCCGCCACCGTGCCGATGATGTAGAACGTGTTTTCGACGTTCGTCACCCAGTCGCGCATAGCTTCGTTGAGCGCATCCTTGAGCGTCTTCGAGCCGGATTCGACCGGAACGACCGTCGCGCCGAGCAGCTTCATGCGATACACATTCGCCGCCTGCCGACGCACATCTTCCGCGCCCATATAGACCACACACTCCATGCCGAAGCGCGCGGCGATGGTCGCCGTCGCCACGCCGTGCTGGCCCGCGCCGGTTTCCGCGATCACGCGCGGCTTGCCCATCTTGCGAGCGAGCAGCGCCTGGCCGATCACGTTATTCACCTTGTGCGCGCCGGTGTGATTCAGATCCTCGCGCTTGAGATAAAGCTGCGCGCCTCCGAGCATCTCGCTCCAGCGCTTCGCGTGATAAATCGGCGACGGACGGCCCACGTAATGCTTGAGCTCGTACTCGTATTCGGCGAGAAATGCGGGATCTTTATGTGCCGCTTCATACGCGACGCGCAGTTCATCGAGCGCGTGGATGAGCGTTTCGGAGACGAACACGCCTCCATATTGGCCGAAGTGGCCTCTTTCGTCTGGCAAGTTGTACATTACGTCACTCTCTCGGTTACGTGGCCGGCAGCGCGGCACACGTCAACATCACCCGGCATCCGCTTCGCGCACCGCGCGTACGAATGCCGCCATTCGGGCGGGATCCTTCACGCCCTTGGCGCCCGGCACTTCGATGCCGCTCGAGACATCGACCGCGTACGGGCGCACACGCCGAATGGCGTCACTGACGTTTTGCGCGTTCAACCCACCACTCAAAACGGCCCGATGCCCGAGATCTGTTGGGATAAGTGACCAATCGAATACCTTTCCACCGCCACCGAAGCCCTCGACGAGAGCGTCGAGCAGAAGGCCGCCTGCGGCTTTGAACTTGATTGACGATTCTATCAAATGGCTTGTCTCCGCATCAGCCCCAATTCGCAGCGCGCGCCAATAGGATAAACCCGCAATCGCGGCGAGTTCCTCGCATTGTTCGGGGGTTTCGTCGCCGTGAAATTGCAGCAGCGAAAGCGGCACGTTGGATGTGACTTCGCGAATCCACTCGGGCGTTGCATTGACGAAGAGGCCCACGGCCGACACCAGCGGCGGCACGTGCCGCGCCAGTTCCACCGCCTGCGCGACGCTCACCGAGCGCGGACTCGGCGGATAGAACACGAAGCCCACAGCGTCGGCGCCCAGCGCGACGGCGTGCTGCACGTCCTCGACGCGCGATAGTCCGCATAGCTTGACGCGGGTGCGATGCAAATCTCGTTCGGTCATTTCGACTCTGCCCAAATGGCGCTCCAGGGCATGCTGGCGACATGCGGCGGCGGCACCGCGAAGTGTTCAGGATAGCCGACCTCGGCCAGATACAGCCCGTCCGGCATGAAGGTCGGCGCGGCGACACGGCGATCGCGGGCGGCGAGGACATCGGCCATCCACGAAGCCGGATGACGGCCGCGTCCGATCGCGACGAGGCATCCCATCAGATTGCGCACCATGTGATGCAGGAACGCGTTGGCGCGAAAGCGAAAGTGGATGAAGTCGCCCTGCTCGCGCACGTCGATCTGATAGAGATGCTTTACCGGCGTCTTCGACTGGCAATCGGCCGCGCGGAACGACGAAAAATCGTGCTCGCCGATCAGGCACGCGATCGAATCGCGCATCGCGTCGACGTCGAGCGGCGTATGCACCCAGCCTGCGCGTTTCGCCAGCATCGGTGAGCGCACCGGATTGACGTACAGAACGTAAAAGTAGGTGCGCTCGAACGCCGCGAAGCGGGCGTGGAAGTCGTCGGGCATCGGCTTCGCCCATTGCACGGCGACGGTATCGGGCAAAAACGCGTTCGTGCCGCGCACCCACGAGAATTCGGTGCGATCGAGCTCGGTGTCGAAATGGACGACCTGGCCGAGACCATGCACGCCCGTATCCGTGCGCCCGGCGACGACCGTCGGGAGCGGCGTCTGCGCGAATTCGGCGAGCGCGCGCTCCAGTTCGTTCTGCACCGTCTTGCCGTGCGGCTGAGACTGCCAGCCGCAAAACGCCGAGCCATCGTACTGAATGCCTAAAGCGATGCGCATCTCAGGAATGCGGGGCGAGCGTCGACAAGAGCGTGGCGGCCTGCTGACGTGTCGCCGGATCGTTCGATTCGATCACTTCCTGCAACAGCGTGCGTGCGCCGGAGAGATCGCCCAGCTCGATGTATTCGGCGGCGAGTTCCAGCTTGTTGCGCGCGATCGTCGCCAGTTGCGCGGGCGTCAGCGCGGGCATCGGCTCGGTCGCGCTCGACGCGCGCCCGAGATCGAAATCGAGGCTCAGCGGCCCGAATCGCGTCGCGCCGAGACCGGCGACCGAGGCCGCGCCAGCCGTTCCCGCCTCGATTTGCGAGGCCACGGACTGAGCTTGCGATTGCGTAGGCCGCGCCGAATCCGGCTGCGCCATCGGCTGCGGAATGAACGGCACCTGTTCGATCGGCTGCGGACCCGTCGGCGGCGGCTGCAAGGCTGCGGGACGCGACTCGCGCGGCACATCGGACGCCACCGACGATGCCGCCGCTGCCGGCTCCGCTGCGCCGGGCGGCTTGATCGACAGTTCCATGCGCGGCGGCAGTTCCATTTCGAGCGAGCCCAGCGCCTGAATCGCGTCCTGAGGGAATTTCGGCATCGGAAAACGATGCGCAAGCACCGGCTCCTCGTCCGGCGCGATACCCGATTTTTCGGCTTCGCGCGCCGCCTGTTCCTCGATGTCGCGCTGCTCCGCGGCGCGTTGCTCGGCGGCCTGCTCTTCGGCGGCACGCGCCTGCAGTTCGCGCAGTTCGGCTTCGCGCGCGATGATCTCGCGAGCCGCGGCCTCGCGCGCCTGATCTTCGCGCTCGGTCACCTGACGCAACTCGGCTTCGCGCTTCCCGGCTTCACGATCCGCCGACTCGCGCGCGAGCGCTTCCCGCGCGGCGGCTTCGCGCGCGCGAATCTCACGCTCTTCGGCTTCCCGTACGGCCGCCTGGCGCGCCGCGGCTTCGCGCTCCTCGTTTTCCCATTTCTCGGCTTCACGACGCGCCGCTTCGCGCGCCGCGATCTCGCGCGCGTGCTCGTCGTGCTGGTCCTGCGTTTCGGTGGCGCCGACCGGCGGCACGAAATCGGGATGGCGTGCCGCGGGCGCAACCGGCGCGAACGACGCTTCCTGTGCAGCGCGGTTCGCCTGGCCGGGCGCGACAGCGGGCCGGGGCTTCGCCTCGGTCGTCGGCGGCAGTTCGTCGTCGGACGGAACGGCGGGCGCGCGAGTCGCGTCGGCGTTGTCGATACTCGCGGCGGCAGCGGCAAGTCCCGACCGGTCAAGCTCGGATGACTTCTTCTCAGCGGCGACGGCCGATGCCGCAGCCGACGCCTCGCGCGCCTTGCGTATCGTTTCATTGCGCGCGTCGGCGTCGGCCTGGGCTTCCTCGAGACTTGCGAACGTCCTAGACGTGCGATCGACGCCTTCGTTGCTTGCAGCGGCACGTCGCTTCTTGCCGCTGCGCATTCTGAGCAGCAGGAAGCCGACCGCAGCGATCACGGCGGCGATGACGAATGGCGAAAGGCCGATAGTCGCCGCTGCCACGCCGTGGCTGCTCCTTTCGCTGCCGCTGGCAGGCGCGGGCGCTGCCAAGGCAGGCTCGCTCGCGGGCGCTACGGTGGCCGATGCGGGCGCGGGCGTCGGCTGCTCCTGCGTCGACGTGGCGCTCGCCTGCGGTTCGACCGCCGACGCAGGCGCGGTAGCGGACGCCATCGCGCTCTCCGATGCCTGCGCCGGCGCGGGCGTCTCGGCGGGCGGATTCGGTTGCGCCTCGGGTACCGAAGCAGCACTGGAAGCCGCTGAACCGATCAGATCGGCAGGCACGTTCAACACCGCGCCGAGCTTCAGCTTGTTGATATCGTGATTTCCGAACGCGTTCGGATTGGCGTCGAACAACGCACGCGCGGCCTTCGCGCGAACGTCACGATCTTTCGATCCGGTGAGTTCGCTCACGACATCGTTCAGCGACTGCCCCGGCTTGACCGCGTATGTCTGCCCCGTCGGGGCGGGGGCGACGCCGCTCGCCTGAGCGAGCGCATCGCCGGGATTCGCCCAGAACATCGCGCAAACCGCGAGACTTGCCGCGGCGCACGCCGCACGCGATGACGAAAGGAGAGACCGGCGTGGTCGTTGGATCATTGAGGCTCCGGGTCCGGCAAAAATTGAAACATACGGCGCAAAACCGTTCGATAAACCCGGTTTTGCAATAAAACTGCACAAAAACAAAAAGCGCCGCGAGAACCGCGACGCTTTTGGGTTTGGCACGCGCTTCCAGGCGCGTAGTTTACTTTACTTGTCGAGCAGAATGCGCAGCATGCGGCGCAGCGGTTCGGCCGCGCCCCACAACAGTTGATCGCCGACAGTAAATGCCGACAGATACTCGCCGCCCATCGCCAGCTTGCGCAGACGGCCGACCGGCACCGTCAGCGTGCCCGTGACGACCGCGGGCGAAAGATCGCGGATCGACGCTTCGCGCTCGTTCGGCACGACCTTCACCCAGTCGTTCGCGGACGCGAGGATGCCGTGCACTTCGTCGAGCGGCACGTCCTTCGTGAGCTTGATGGTCAGCGCCTGCGAGTGGCAGCGCATCGCGCCGATACGCACGCAAAGGCCATCGACGGGAACGGAGCCCGGCGTGCCCATCGCCGGCTTGCCGAGAATCTTGTTGGTTTCCGCGCCGCCCTTCCACTCTTCCTTCGACATGCCGTTGCCGAGATCCTTGTCGATCCACGGAATCAGCGAACCCGCGAGCGGCACGCCGAAGTTGTCGACGGGCATGCGCTCGCCGTTCATCGCGGCGAGCACGCGGCGGTCGATGTCGAGGATCGCCGACGACGGATCGGCCAGATCTTCCTTCGCGGAACCGTACAGCACGCCCATCTGCTGGAGCAGTTCGCGCATGTTCTGCGCGCCCGCGCCCGAAGCGGCCTGATAGGTCATCGCGGTCGTCCATTCGACGAGGTTCTCGCGGAACAGGCCGCCGAGCGCCATCAGCATCAGGCTGACCGTGCAATTGCCGCCGATGAAGTCACGGCCGCCCTTCACGAGCGAATCCTTGATGACGTTCAAGTTGACCGGATCGAGGATGATGACCGCGTCGTCCTTCATGCGCAGCGCCGAGGCCGCGTCGATCCAGTAGCCTTTCCAGCCCGCCGCGCGCAGCTTCGGATACACCTCGTTGGTGTAGTCGCCGCCCTGGCACGTGATGATGGCGTCGCACTTTTTCAGGTCGTCGATGCTTGTCGCATCCTTGAGCTTCGTCTCGTTTTTGGCGAACGACGGCGCGTTGCCGCCCGCATTGCTGGTGCTGAAAAACACCGGTTCGATCAAGTCGAAATCGCCTTCCTGCTGCATGCGCTGCATCAGGACGCTGCCGACCATACCGCGCCAACCAACGAGACCTACGTTCATGACTAACCCTTACTTGTGGAAGCTTCCCCGCATCTTTACCCGGCGTGGCCGCGCGGGGAAGACGCTCGGACACGAGGGACGATCAGCGAATCGTGATCGCTTTGATGGAGATTTTCGTAATGCGCGCGAGTTTGGAAAACCCGGCCGTGGCTTTAATAGCCACGATGCGCGTGTCGATGGCGAGTTCCGTCGCGACGGCAAATGAGCCGCGTCCGATGGAATCCAGAGAGAATTGAGAGTTCTTCGCCATGACCAAAGAATATACACGATAACCCGATGTTTTCGTCACGCGCTTGCGGCGCGCGTATGAAAATCGTGCGGATCGTGCGTGAACATCGGGAAAAAGAGACGATCGGCCGCGCTTTGGCTTGCAACCGCCGATCGTCTTTCCGGCGGTTACAGCGCCTTCAGCACCGCGTCGCCCATTTCCTTCGTGCCGACGATCTTTCCGTCCGCGGTCGCGATGTCGCCGGTGCGGTAGCCCTGCTCCAGCACCTTCTTCACCGCGCTTTCGATGCGGTCCGCCTGCTCCGTCTTGCCGAGCGAGTAGCGCAGCATCATCGCGGCGGAGAGGATGGTCGCGAGCGGATTGGCCACGCCCTTGCCCGCGATATCCGGCGCGGAGCCGTGCGACGGCTCGTACAAGCCCTTGTTGTTCTTGTCGAGCGACGCCGACGGCAACATGCCGATGGAGCCGGTGAGCATCGCGGCTTCGTCGGAGAGGATGTCGCCGAACATGTTGCCGGTCACGACGACGTCGAACGCCTTCGGCGCCTTCACCAGCTGCATCGCGGCGTTGTCGACGTACATGTGCGACAGCTCGACGTCCGGATATTCCTTCGCGACGTCGATCATTGTGTCGCGCCACAACTGCGACGTTTCCAGCACGTTCGCCTTGTCGACGCTCGTCAGCTTCTTCTCACGCTTCTGCGCGGCCTGAAACGCGACGTGCGCGATACGGCGCACTTCGGGCTCGGAATAGCGCATCGTGTCGAAGCCTTCCTTCGCGCCGGCGAACGGGCCGTCCGGCGCTTCGCGCAGGCCGCGCGGCGCGCCGAAATAGATGTCGCCGTTCAACTCGCGCACGATCAGGATATCGAGGCCCGAAACGATTTCCGGCTTCAGCGACGACGCGCCCGTCAGTTGCGGATAGCAGATCGCCGGACGGAAGTTCGCGAAGAGTTGCAGGTGCTTGCGCAGGCCGAGGATCGCCTGCTCGGGACGCAGCGCGCGCTCGAGCTTGTCGTATTTCCAGTCGCCGACCGCGCCGAACAGGATCGCGTCGGCTTCCTTCGCGAGCGCCAGCGTGGAATCGGGCAGCGGATGGCCCTTCGCCTCATAGCCCGCGCCACCGACCGGCGCTTCTTCAAGCTCGAACTTCTCGCCGAGCGCATTCAGCACCTTGACCGCTTCGGCGGTGATTTCCGGACCGATCCCGTCGCCGGGCAATACTGCAATCTTCATCGTCTCTTCCTTCTTGATCGTGTTTCGATTTATCCGACGAGCCGGTTATTCAGCCACGGCTGCTTCGCGAGGCGCTCGGCTTCGTATTGCTTGATCTTGTCCGCGTGACGCAGCGTGAGGCCGATATCGTCGAAGCCGTTCAGCAGGCAGTACTTGCGGAAGCCCGGCACCTCGAACGCGTACTCGGTGCCGTCGCCGGTGCGCACGACTTGCGCTTCGAGATCGATCGTCAGTTTGAAACCGACGAACGCGTAGGTTTCGTTGAACAGCTTGTCGACCTGCTGCTCCGTCAACACGACCGGCAGCAGACCGTTCTTGAAGCAGTTGTTATAGAAAATGTCCGCGAAGCTCGGCGCGATGATTGCACGAAAGCCGTACTGATCCAGCGCCCACGGCGCGTGCTCGCGCGAACTGCCGCAGCCGAAGTTCTTGCGCGTAAGCAGAATCGACGCGCCCTGATAACGCGGCTGATTCAGCACGAAGTCCGGATTGAGCGGGCGCTTGCTGCTGTCCTCGCCGGGCTGGCCGACATCGAGATATCGCCATTCGTCGAACGCGTTCGGGCCGAAACCGGTACGCTTGATCGACTTCAGAAACTGCTTCGGGATGATCGCGTCCGTATCGACGTTCTCGCGATCGAGCGGCGCGACGAGGCCGCTATGCACAACGAATTTTTCCATGATCTTTCTCTGTATCCCGGTTGATCACGCGAGCTTGCGCACGTCGACGAAATGGCCTTCGATCGCGGCGGCGGCGGCCATCGCGGGGCTCACGAGGTGCGTGCGACCGCCCGCGCCCTGACGGCCTTCGAAGTTGCGGTTCGACGTCGATGCGCAGCGCTCGCCCGCTTCCAGCCGGTCGGCGTTCATCGCGAGGCACATCGAGCAACCCGGTTCGCGCCATTCGAAGCCGGCGTTCGTGAAGATCTTGTCGAGACCTTCGCGCTCGGCCTGCGCCTTCACGAGACCCGAGCCCGGCACGACCATCGCGAGACGGATGTTCGACGCGACGCGCTTGCCCAGCGACTTCACGACATATGCGGCCGCGCGCAAATCTTCGATACGCGCATTCGTGCACGAGCCGATGAAGATCTTGTCCGGCTTGATCGATTCGATCGGCGTGTTCGGCTGCAGCGCCATATAGGTCAGCGCGCGTTCCATCGCGTCGCGCTTGACCGGATCCTTTTCCTTCTCGGGATCGGGCACGCGGCCATCGATCGACGTGACCATTTCGGGCGACGTGCCCCACGTCACTTGCGGCACGATTTCGGCTGCATTCAATTCGACGACGCGATCGAACTGCGCGCCTTCATCCGACTTGAACTGGCGCCAGTATTCGACGGCCTGATTCCACTCAACGCCCTGCGGCGAGTACGGACGATCCTTCAGGTAATTGATGGTCGTGTCGTCGACGGCGACCATGCCCGCCCGCGCGCCCGCTTCGATCGCCATGTTGCAGACGGTCATGCGCCCTTCCATCGACAACGCGCGGATGGTCGAGCCGCCGAACTCGATCGCGTAACCCGTGCCGCCCGCCGTGCCGATCTTGCCGATGATCGCCAGCACGATGTCCTTCGCGGTGCAGCCGCGCGGCAGCGAGCCTTCGACCTTGACGAGCATGTTCTTGCTCTTCTTCTGCAGGAGCGTTTGCGTGGCGAGCACGTGCTCCACTTCCGACGTGCCGATGCCGTGCGCGAGCGCGCCGAACGCGCCGTGCGTGGACGTATGCGAGTCGCCGCAGACGATGGTCATGCCCGGCAGCGTCGCGCCCTGCTCCGGCCCGATGATGTGCACGATGCCCTGGCGCAGATCGTTCATCTTGAACTGCGTGATTCCGAAGCTATCGCAGTTTTGGTCGAGCGTATCGACTTGCAGCTTCGAAACCGGATCGGCGATGCCGTGCGAGCGGTCCGTGGTCGGCACGTTGTGGTCGGATACGGCCAGATTCGCGCTGATGCGCCACACCGGGCGCTCGGCCAGCTTCAGGCCTTCGAACGCCTGCGGGCTCGTCACTTCATGCAGCAGGTGACGGTCGATATAGAGGATCGAGGTGCCGTCCTCTTCGGTGTGGATCACATGCGTGTTCCACAGTTTGTCGTAGAGAGTCTGTGCCATGGTGAGCGCTTTCGTATGTGACTGCGGGGATTTTGGGTGTGCAGCTTGTGCGATCGATTATGCCACCTTCGTATGCGGCGTGGGTACTAGGCTGAGAGAAAAAACCTCGTAAAAACAGATAGTTATGGTAGTGGTGTCAGTACCCGGATCAGGAGTACCCGTCTCGACGGACTGCCCGCTACGTCAATGCTGACGCATTGCATTGACGCCGAGTTCTTCGGCGACTTTGTGCAATCGCTTGTCCCGGGTCCAGATCTTTACGCCAGGCTGCAAATGCGCTGACGCCAGAAGAGATGTGTCGACATACCCGATCCCGCGATTGAAGAGTCGTTGTCTTTCGATCAGGAAGAATACTTCTTCGGGCGTCGCTACCGGCGCGACAGGAAGATCGCTCAAAGCGCCCAGCACGACGTCACGTTCGCGCAGACTTCCAAGCGAGATTTCGCCGATGACGAATGGATGAGCAAGCACGCGCTCCTCGCCGAGCAGATTCACCAGTAACGGTTCGGACGCGTTGATATGGTCGATCCACACCGAAGTGTCGACAAGGATCATTCGCGCTCCTGCCGATGACGCGGCGCGCCTTCGATGCCCGGTTGACTGCCGCCGAGATTCGCAAGTCGCCGAGCCGCTTCACGTTGGACGAGCGCTTTCAGTGCTTCGCGCACCAGCGCCGATTTTTCTGTGACGCCTGTATAGGCTTGAGCTTTTGCCAGCAGATCGTCATCGAGGGCGATGGTCGTACGCATATCCGTATCTCCGTTTCATTAGGCATTTATATTAGCATCAAATGATGGCGATTTTCATGCTTTCAACCCGTCGCCCAAAACGCAAAAAGCCCCGGCAGTCACCCGCCGGGGCCTTCACCTACCTTCAACCGTAAAACGGCTTAACGCTTCGCCAGCGGCTTCGCTTCACGCGGCGTCTGACCGATGAACAGCTGACGCGGACGGCCAATCTTCTGCTCCGGATCCGCAATCATCTCGTTCCACTGCGCGATCCAGCCGACCGTACGTGCCATCGCGAAGATACACGTGAACATCGACGTCGGGATGCCCAGCGCGCGCTGCACGATGCCCGAGTAGAAATCGACGTTCGGGTACAGCTTGCGCGACACGAAGTATTCGTCTTCCAGCGCGATCTTTTCGAGTTCCATCGCGAGCTTGAAGAGCGGATCGTCGTGCAGGCCGAGTTCGTTCAGCACTTCGTGACACGTCTCGCGCATCAGCTTGGCGCGCGGGTCGTAGTTCTTGTACACGCGGTGGCCAAAGCCCATCAGCTTCACGCCCGAGTTCTTGTCCTTCACCTGCTTGATGAACTCGGGAATGTGGTCGACCGAGCCGATCTCTTCCAGCATGTTCAAGGCGGCTTCGTTCGCGCCGCCGTGCGCCGGACCCCACAGACACGCGATACCGGCCGCGATACACGCGAACGGGTTCGCGCCCGACGAACCGGCGAGACGCACAGTAGACGTCGACGCGTTCTGCTCGTGGTCCGCGTGCAGGATCAGGATGCGGTCGAGCGCGCGCACGAGCACGTCGTTGACTTTGTACTCTTCGCACGGGTTCGAGAACATCATGTGCATGAAGTTCGCGCTGTACGACAGTTCGTTCTTCGGATACACGAACGGCTGACCGATGCTGAACTTGTACGCCATCGCGACGAGCGTCGGCAGCTTCGCGATCATGCGAATGGCCGACACTTCACGGTGGCGCGGATCGTTGATGTTCAGCGAGTCGTGATAGAACGCCGACAGCGCGCCCACGGCAGCCGTCAACACCGCCATCGGGTGCGCGTCGCGACGGAAACCGCGGAAGAAGAAGTGCATCTGCTCGTGCACCATCGTGTGACGCGTGACCGTGTCCACGAATTCCTTGTTCTGCGCTTCGTTCGGCAGTTCGCCCTTCAGGAGCAGGTAGCAGGTCTCGAGGAAGTCGGCATTCACGGCCAACTGCTCGATCGGGAAGCCGCGGTACAGCAGCTCGCCCTTGTCGCCGTCGATGTACGTGATCGCGGAATTGCACGCCGCCGTCGACATGAAGCCCGGGTCATACGTGAACTTGCCGGTCTGACCGTACAACTTGCGGATGTCGATCACGTCCGGGCCCATCGTGCCCTTGTAGATCGGCATTTCGACGCTCGGCGAGTTGTCGCTGAACGATAGCGTGGCTTTAACATCTGACGGGGTCATAGCACATCCTCAATCGAAGTATGGATACAGGTTTTCGATAATTTGCACGACGGAAGCTGCGCGGCAAAACTGTTCGATCGGCCTGTGTGCACTGCAACAGGCCTATTTTGCAAAAATCCGTGAGTTCCTGCTGAAATCACACGGTGCGCAGCAGTTCCAGCAAGCGGATTACGTCGGGCGTCGCGAGGTCACCCTCAGGCTCCGTGCGCGCCAGCAGCAAGTCCATCAGTTCGTTGTCGCTCAGTTCCAGCAGGCGGGTCAATGCGGCCACGTCGGCGTCACTGAGGTCATGCTCATATCGGCTGAAGAAGCGATCGAAGATCAGATCGTTTTCCAGCAGGCCGCGCCGCGCGCGCCAGCGAAGGCGCGCACGGCGAAGGGGATCGGACTGATGCGAGTTGTCTTGATTGTCGACCATCACATAGTCCATCTCAGACAGCGCGGCGCACCATCAATTCCTTGATCTTGCCGATCGCTTTGGTCGGATTGAGCCCCTTGGGGCACACGTCGACGCAATTCATGATCGTATGGCAACGGAACAGACGGTACGGATCTTCCAGGTTGTCGAGGCGTTCGCCCGTCGCCTGATCGCGGCTGTCCGCGATGAAGCGATAGGCTTGCAGCAAGCCCGCCGGGCCCACGAACTTGTCCGGATTCCACCAGAAGCTCGGGCACGACGTCGAGCAGCTCGCGCACAGGATGCACTCATAGAGTCCATCCAGTTCGTCGCGCTCCACCGGCGATTGCAGGCGTTCTTTCTCGGGCGGCGGCGTATCGTTGATCAGATACGGCTTGATCGAATGATACTGGTTGAAGAACTGCGTGAAGTCGCAGATCAGATCGCGCACCACGGGCAGCCCCGGCAGCGGGCGCAGCACGATCTTCTGCGGCAGTTCATTCAGATTCGTCAGACACGCCAGCCCGTTCTTGCCGTTGATGTTCATCGCGTCCGAGCCGCACACGCCCTCGCGACACGAGCGACGGAACGACAGCGTCTCGTCCACTTCCTTCAGCTTCACCAGCGCGTCGAGCAGCATGCGTTCATGCGTCAGATCGAGCTCGTACGACTGCATGCGCGGCGCCGCGTCCTTGTCCGGATCGTAGCGATAGACTTCAAAAATACGTTTTGCCATTTCGATTTCCTTGCGCTTTCCTTAGAAGGTACGCGCCTTCGGCGGCACCGATTCGACCGTCAGCGGCTTCATCTGCACCGGCTTGTAATCCAGCCGATCGCCCTCGCTGAACCACAGCGTGTGACGCATCCAGTTCTCGTCGTCGCGATGTTCGTAGTCGCTGTGCGCGTGCGCGCCACGGCTCTCTTTGCGCGCTTCGGCCGATACCATCGTCGCGCGCGCCACTTCGATCAGGTTCGCCAGTTCCAGCGCCTCGACCTTCGCCGTGTTGAACACCTTCGACTTGTCCTTCAGATGCACGTGCTTCACGCGCTCGGCCAGTTCCGCGATCTTGCCGACGCCTTCTTCGAGCAGCTTCGACGTGCGGAACACGCCCGCATGCGCCTGCATCGACGCGCGGATATCGTTGGCGATGTTCTGCGTGTACTCGCCCGAGGTCGATTTCTCCAGCACCGCGAGGCGTTCCATCGCGAAGTCGGCGGCATCGGCCGGCAGCGGCTTGTGCTCTTTCAGTTCCTTCGCGTGCTTGATGATGTGGTTGCCCGCCGCGCGCCCGAACACGACCAGATCGAGCAGCGAGTTCGTGCCCAGACGGTTCGCGCCGTGCACCGAAACGCACGAGCATTCGCCCACCGCATAGAAGCCGTTGACCGGATCGTCGTAGCCCTTGGCTGTTCCAACGACCTGACCGTGCATGTTGGTCGGAATACCGCCCATCTGATAGTGGATGGTCGGCACGACCGGAATCGGCTCCTTGATGCAATCGACGTTGGCGAACTTCAGCGCGATCTCGCGAATCGACGGCAGACGCTTCATGATCGTCTCGGCGCCGATGTGCGACAGATCGAGCAGCACGTGATCCTTGTTCGGACCGACGCCGCGGCCTTCCTTGATCTCCTGGTCCATCGAGCGCGAAACGAAGTCGCGCGGTGCCAGATCCTTCAGCGTCGGCGCATAGCGTTCCATGAAACGATCGCCGTTGGAGTTGCGCAGAATGCCGCCTTCGCCGCGCACGCCTTCGGTGATCAGCACGCCCGCGCCCGCCACACCGGTCGGGTGGAACTGCCAGAACTCCATGTCCTGCAGCGCGATGCCCGAGCGCGCGGCCATGCCGAGGCCATCGCCCGTATTGATGAACGCATTCGTCGATGCCGCGAAGATGCGGCCCGCGCCGCCCGTGGCGAACAGCGTCGTCTTGCCTTCGAGGATGTAGACGTCGCCCGTTTCCATTTCGAGCGCGGTCACGCCGAGCACGTCGCCGTCGGCGTCGCGGATCAGATCCAGCGCCATCCATTCGACGAAGAAGTGCGTTTTAGCCGCGACGTTCTGTTGATACAGCGTGTGCAAGAGCGCGTGGCCGGTACGGTCGGCGGCAGCGCAGGCGCGTTGTACCGGCTTCTCGCCGTAGTTCGCGGTGTGGCCGCCGAACGGACGCTGATAGATCGTGCCATCGGCGTTGCGGTCGAACGGCATGCCCATGTGTTCGAGCTCGTACACCGCGTTGGGCGCTTCGCGGCACATGAACTCGATCGCGTCCTGGTCGCCGAGCCAGTCGGAGCCCTTGATGGTGTCGTAGAAGTGATAGTGCCAGTTGTCTTCGCTCATGTTGCCAAGCGATGCGCCGATGCCACCTTGCGCCGCGACCGTATGCGAGCGCGTCGGAAACACCTTGGACAGCACCGCCACCGACAAGCCCGCGCGCGCGAGTTGCAGCGATGCGCGCATGCCCGAGCCGCCCGCGCCGACGATGACCACGTCAAAGCGACGACGCGGCAGGGAAGTCTTGATTGCAGCCATGTTCTTTAAACTCTCCAGAGAATCTGTGCGGCGTAGCCGGCGCATCCGATCAGCCACAGGATGGTCAATACCTGCAAGAGCAGGCGCAAGCTCATCGGCTTGACGTAGTCCATCCAGATGTCGCGAATGCCGACCCACGCGTGGTAGAAGAGGCAAAGCAAGGCCACGAAAGTCGCGAGCTTCATCCACTGGGTCGCGAAGATGCCCGCCCAGCCTTCATAGGAGAAGTTGTGCGCGCCGAAGAACCAGAACAGCAGAATGACGGTATAGACGGCCATCACGACCGCGGTGATGCGTTGCGCGAGCCAGTCGCGCAGACCGTAATGCGCGCCGACGACCAGGCGCTTGGGGCCGACTCGATTTTGCGTTGCCATGTTTAGAACACTCCGAAGATCTTGAGGGCCATCGCGAGCGTGAGCAACAGCGAAACGATCAGCACGATGAGGGCGGTCTGACGGCCGCCTTCCTTGTTCACCGCGACGTGGGTGTCGAGCAGCAGAAAGCGAATGCCCGCGCAGAAGTGATGCAGATACGCCCACGACAGCACGAGCGTGACGATCTTGACGATGGGGTTGGCGAGAAAGCCCTTGAACGCGTCGAACGAAATCTCCGACGTGAGGCTCTGATCGAGCAGGTACAGGATGAACGGCAGACACACGAAGAGCAAGAGCCCGCTCACACGATGCAGGATCGAGACCTTCCCTGCCAGCGGCAAGCGATACTTCGCGAGCTGGCCGATTCCGATGTTCCGGTATTCCGGCCTTGGTTTTTTTACGGCTTCAGCCATGCTAGACCCCAACTTGTTAAAACAACACTAATCCGCGATTTTAGCGCCTTTTTATTTCGCGCTGCAGCGAATAGCCGTCCAAAAGACTGTTGCTGCATGCGCGAAAATGGCCGTACCAACGTGCGTATTCAGCGAGCACTCAGCCAGTGCTCGCGACCCCGCTTCATTCGATCAACTCAAGTCGTTCTGATAGTAATAACCGGTCGTGACATACCATCCGCGCCGCACTTCGACAGGCCGATCGCCATAGGTATAGGACACGCGCTCCACCGATAAAAGCGGAAATCCCTGCGCCACATCGAGAAATTGCGCGACGGTCTCGTCGGCGGCGACGGCGCGGATCTTTTCCGTCGCGCGGATCATGCGCGTGCCGAACTCCGTCTCGAACATCGCGTAGAGCGGGCCCTTGTACTCGGCGAGTCGCTCGGCCGTGAGTCCGCGAAACACCGCGCCCGGCAGCCAGATTTCATCGAATACGGTGGTTACGCCATCAAACTGCAACAAGCGCTTGATAAGAACGACAGGGTCGGCGGGCTTCAGGTCCAGTTGACGCGCAATCTCGGCGGGCGCGCGCAGCCGTCTGCATTCGAGCAGGCGGCTCACATGGGGATGAACGTCGCCGTCGTCGGGCAGAAGGCGCAGGAAGCGGAACTGCACGCGGTCCTCGTTGTGCGTCGCAACGAACGTGCCTTTGCCCTGACGGCGAACGAGGAGGTTGTCGGCGGCGAGCTCGTCGATCGCTTTGCGGACCGTGCCCTGACTCACCTTGTAACGCGCGGCCAGTTCGACCTCGCTCGGGATGATCTCGCCAGGCTTCCATTCGCCGGACTCGAGCCCCTGCGTGATGAGCGCCTTGATCTGCTGATACAGCGGGCTGAACGTCGGCGACGGCGTGCTCGCGGCCTCAGCCGCCGGTGCAGTGCCGTTGGGGGTCGTCGTGCTCGCCGGGTTGGAATTCATGCCGCGCATTTCAACACAAGGGCCGCCGTGCGTCCAGACTTTTCCCGTAGATTCCTATGTCTTATATAAGACATAAGATAGTGTTGACTTTACCTCGGACCGATCCTACACTCTTTGTCGAGCAAGGGTTTGCGGGTCGTTGCGAGAGCGCAGGAACCGTCGGCCAGCGTGTTTTGCATGGCGGTTGTAGCCGCCAGAGCACTCTGGGTCGCGGCAGCCACGCATTGCGCAGCATACCGCCAGGCACGCCCTTTCGCTTTCGCCTCACGCCGATCGGCCACTCGATTCGCGCGCCGCTGCCTGCCCCACGCCTCGCAACGTCAAGCGCCGTCTCGTATGGGCGCGTTGCCGTCAGACCAAGCGAAATCATCGCGTCCTTCCAGATCATCCCGCACGCCTCTCGCTCGAAGAGAAGGATTCATGGCATGACAGTCACGCCGCTCGAACATTCATGCGACGCGAATCCATCAACGAACGCGCGCCACGGCACGTGGCGCCGCGTTCGGCGATTCGCACGCGGCATGGCCGGCATGTCTTCATCAACGCTTTGCGTAACGCGCATAAAATGGCGTTTTTCCCTAGCGTTCCACGCACTGTCCAGGAGAGTTCTCAATGGCTAAGTCCGCAAAGCGCGTTGCCGTAACCGGCGCCGCAGGTCAAATCGGCTACTCGCTGCTGTTCCGTATCGCCAACGGCGATCTGCTCGGCAAAGACCAGCCCGTGATTCTTCAGTTGCTCGATCTGCCGCAAGCGCAAGCCGCCGTGAAGGGCGTCGTGATGGAACTGGAAGACTGCGCGTTCCCGCTGCTCGCAGGCGTGGTCGTCACGGACGATCCCAAGGTCGCGTTCAAGGATGCCGACGTCGCGCTGCTCGTCGGTGCGCGTCCGCGTTCGAAGGGCATGGAGCGTAAGGACCTGCTGTCGGCGAACGCCGAAATCTTCACGGTTCAGGGCAAGGCGCTGAACGATGTCGCGAGCCGCGACGTGAAGGTGCTGGTCGTCGGCAACCCGGCGAACACGAACGCGTACATCGCGATGAAGTCGGCGCCGGATCTGCCGAAGAAGAACTTCACCGCCATGCTGCGCCTGGACCACAACCGCGCGCTGTCGCAACTGGCGGCCAAGTCCGGCAAGCCGGTCGCGTCGATCGAAAAGCTCGCCGTGTGGGGCAACCACTCGCCGACGATGTACCCGGACTTCCGCTTCGCGACCGCCGAAGGCCAGGACCTCACGAAGCTCATCAGCGACGACGAATGGAACCGCAACACGTTCATCCCGACCGTCGGCAAGCGCGGTGCGGCGATCATCGAAGCGCGCGGCCTGTCGTCGGCGGCATCGGCGGCCAACGCGGCCATCGATCACGTGCGTGACTGGGTGCTCGGCACGAACGGCAAGTGGGTGACCATGGGCATTCCGTCGGACGGCTCGTACGGCATTCCGGAAGACATCATCTACGGCGTGCCCGTCACGTGCGAAAACGGCGAGTACAAGCGCGTCGAAGGTCTGGAAATCGACGCGTTCTCGCGCGAAAAGATGGACGGCACGCTTAACGAACTGCTCGAAGAGCGTGACGGCGTCGCGCATCTGCTCGGCAAGTAAGCACGTTTCACAAGGGAAGCTCGCAAGGGCTTCCCGTCAGCGCGAACGCTTCGCCGCGTTCGCGCCTGATCCGATCGCGCTTGAAGTGTTCGAGCGCGGCCGAATCAGAAGCATGAGCAAGATCGAATTCACATCCCTCCAATCGGACCCGATGCCGACGATGCGCGATCTCACTCCCGCCGAAGTGCTGTTTGACGGCGAACCGCAGCCTGCCGTGCTTCCGCCCTGCGATCACTACGCGGGCAGCGAGAAGCTGATCAGGAAATCACTGGCGTTGCAGGCGCAACTGGGCCCGGTGTTCGACATCACGCTCGATTGCGAGGACGGCGCGCAAGTCGGTCACGAGACCGGCCATGCCGAGATGGTGGCATCGTTCGTCGGCGCCGAGGAAGACCGCTTCGGTCGCGTCGGCGTGCGCATCCACGACTTCCATCATCGAGCGTGGCGCGACGACGTGCGCATCATCCTGCGCAACGCGAAGCACGCGCCCGCGTTCATCATGCTGCCGAAGATCCGCAGCGCTTCCGATGCCGCCGAGATGGTGGCCTTCATCGAAGCAACGCGCAGCGAGCTCGGCATTGCGAAGCCGATTCCCTGTCATCTGCTGATCGAAACGCACGGCGCGCTCGCGCAGGCGTTCGAACTCGCCGCGCTGCCGGGCGTCGAATCACTGAGCTTCGGCCTGATGGATTTCGTGTCCGCGCACAACGGCGCCATTCCCGATACCGCGATGCGCTCTCCCGGCCAGTTCGATCATCCGCTCGTGCGGCGCGCGAAGCTGGAGATCGCCGCTGCGTGTCACGCGCATGGCAAGGTGCCGTCGCACAATGTATCGACGGAAGTGCGCGACATGAGCGTCGTCGCGAACGATGCCGCGCGCGCCCGCAACGAGTTCGGCTACACGCGCATGTGGAGCATCCATCCGGACCAGATCAGGCCGATCGTCGAGGCTTTCTCGCCGCGCGCCGATGAAATCGCGCTCGCCGCAGAGATCCTGCTCGAAGCGCAACGCGCGCGGTGGGGCCCGACGCGCCACGGCGACACGCTGCATGACCGCGCGAGCTATCGCTATTACTGGTCGGTGCTGCGTCGCGCGCACGCGACCGGCCAGACGTTGCCCGACCAATGCGCGCCGCTCTTCGACACGCCGGTTTCAGAGACATGAGCGCGGGCGCGTTCTTCAAGCACGACAAGTCACGCCGCCTGGCGAGCGTACGAAAGGAGACTGGAGAGCATGACTGATACCGCATCGACCGAAGCACCCGCAGCCGGTGGTTTCAAGCCGAAGAAATCCGTCGCACTGTCCGGCGTCACGGCGGGCAATACCGCGCTGTGCACGGTCGGCAAGACCGGCAATGACTTGCACTATCGCGGCTACGACATTCTCGATGTCGCGACCACTTCCGAATTCGAAGAGATCGCGCATCTGCTGGTGCACGGCAAGCTGCCGAATGCGGCCGAACTGAAGGCGTACAAGACGAAGCTGAAGGCGCTGCGCGGCCTGCCCGCGAATCTGAAGGCCGCGCTGGAATGGATTCCCGCGTCCGCGCATCCGATGGACGTGATGCGTACCGGCGTCTCCGTGCTCGGCACCATCCTTCCCGAGAAGGACGATCACAACGTGCCGGGCGCGAAGGATATCGCCGACAAGCTGATGGCCTCGTTCGGCTCGATGCTGCTGTACTGGTATCACTACTCGCACAATGGCAAGCGCATCGAAGTCGAAACCGATGACGATTCCATCGGCGGGCACTTCCTGCATCTGCTGCATGGCGTGGCGCCGTCGAAGTCGTGGGTCGATGCGATGCATGTATCGCTGAACCTGTATGCCGAGCACGAGTTCAACGCATCGACGTTCACGGCGCGCGTGATCGCCGGCACCGGCACCGACATGTACTCGGCGATCACCGGCGCGATCGGCGCGCTGCGCGGCCCGAAGCACGGCGGTGCGAACGAAGCGGCCTTCGACATTCAATCGCGCTATGAAACGCCCGACGAAGCGGAAGCCGACATCAAGCGCCGTGTGGAGAACAAGGAAGTCGTGATCGGTTTCGGCCATCCGGTGTACACGATCTCCGATCCGCGCAACAAGGTCATCAAGGAAATCGCGAAGAAGCTGTCGAAGGAAGCCGGCGACACGAAACTGTTCGATATCGCCGAGCGTCTCGAAACGGTGATGTGGGACGCGAAGAAGATGTTCCCGAATCTCGACTGGTTCAGCGCGGTTTCGTATCACATGATGGGCGTGCCCACGGCGATGTTCACGCCGCTGTTCGTGATCTCGCGCACGTCGGGTTGGGCGGCGCACATCATCGAACAACGCATCGACAACAAGATCATCCGGCCGAGCGCAAATTACACCGGACCGGAGAATTTGAAGTTCATCCCGATAAATAAGCGAAAATAGCGGGCTGCGCGATCGGATTTCACGAGGAAGAAGTCCACGCCGCGCGGCAATCGCCATTCAACCCCAATGTTTTTGAAAGGTTTTTTTCGATGAATAAACTTCTGATCGCTGCAATCGCCGGCACGCTGGCTACGACGAGCGTCTTCGTCAGCGCCGACGCCTTCGCTGCGACGGCCACCGATTCGAGCGCGGCCAAGGCCAAGCGCCCCGCTCCGGCTCGCCGCCTGATCAAGCGCAGCCCCAAGGCCGAAGCGGCCGCGGCGGCCAAGACTGATCCGATTCCCGAAGGTGCAGTGAAGTGGTCGTGCAAGGACGGTAACGCTTTCTACCTGAAAGGCGACATGAAGCGTGACGCCATCGTCACCGTGAACTGGGCCAAGAAGGATTACCGCCTGCCGCGCCAGGACACGACGACCGGTGCGGATCGTTTCCACGATTCGGCGTCGGGCATGGACCTCGTCGTGATCCCGTCGAAAGCGATGCTGTTCTCGGATAAGGACTCGTCGCGCCTCGCCGACGAGTGCATGACGCCCGACATGGCTGCGGGCGGCCCGGCTCCGACGCAGTCGAACGCGCTGATCAAGAACGCGGAGTAAGTTAGCTCAGCACTTAAATCAGGAATCCCTCGATGTCCGCACCGATTTCCAACGTCCGGCCCGATCCGGACAAGGTACTGGTAGACATAGTCGACTACGTGCTCGATTACAGCGTCGACAGCACGCTTGCACTCGAAACGGCGCGCAACTGCCTGATCGACACACTCGGCTGCGGACTCGAAGCACTCTCCTACCCCGCCTGCACCAAGCTGATGGGACCGATCGTGCCGGGCACGATCGTCCCCAACGGTGCGAAGGTGCCAGGCACCCCGTTTCAACTCGACCCGGTACAGGCCGCGTTCAATATCGGCGCGATGATCCGCTGGCTCGACTTCAACGACACATGGCTCGCCGCGGAGTGGGGCCATCCGTCCGATAACCTCGGCGGCATTCTCGCAACGGCCGACTGGCTTTCGCGTAACGCGATCGCATCGGGCAAGAAGCCGCTCGACATGAAAGACGTCCTGATCGCGATGATCAAGGCGCACGAAATTCAAGGCTGCATCGCGCTGGAGAACTCGTTCAACAAGGTCGGGCTCGATCACGTGCTGCTCGTCAAGCTCGCATCGACAGCGGTTGTCGGGCAGATGATCGGCCTCACGCGCGATGAACTGATCAACGCGGTGTCGCTCGCCTTCGTCGATGGCCATGCGCTGCGCACGTATCGTCATGCGCCCAACACGGGCTCGCGCAAGTCGTGGGCCGCGGGCGACGCCACCTCGCGCGCCGTGCGCCTCGCGTTGATCGCGAAGACCGGCGAGATGGGCTATCCGTCCGTTCTGAGCGCTAAAACATGGGGCTTTTACGACGTGCTCTTCAAGGGCGAGGCGTTCAGGTTCCAGCGCCCGTATGGTTCTTACGTGATGGAGAACGTGCTCTTCAAGATCTCGTTTCCCGCCGAGTTCCATGCGCAAACGGCCGTCGAAGCCGCGATGACCTTGCACGGCAAGCTGAAGCAAGCCGGCAGATCCGTCGATGACATCAGGAAGATCACGATTCGCACGCACGAAGCGGCGATTCGCATCATCGACAAGAAGGGGCCACTGAACAACCCCGCGGACCGCGATCACTGCATTCAGTACATGATCGCCGTGCCGCTGATCCACGGCCGTCTCACCGCCGCCGATTACGAAGATGCCATCGCGCAGGACCCGCGCATCGACGCGCTGCGCGCGAAAATGGAATGCGTGGAAGACTCGCAGTACACGAAGGATTATCACGATCCGGACAAGCGCTCGATCGCGAATGCGCTGACCGTCGAATTCAACGACGGCACGACGCTCGATGAAATCGCGGTCGAGTATCCGATCGGTCACAAGCGCCGGCGCGCGGACGGCATTCCGTTGCTCGTCGAGAAGTTCAGGACGAATCTCGCGCGCCGTTTTCCGCAAAAGCAGCAGCAGGCGATCCTCGCGGTATCGCTCGACCAGGCAAGACTCGAAGCGATGCCGGTCAATGAATATGTCGATCTGTACGTGATTTAGCCTCACAAAGAAGCAATTTCCTCGTCTTAGTCCAAGGAAAATAACCATGGCCCACAATCTCCACAACACGCTCAAGGAATTCGACAGCGGCTCCGGCAAAGGCAAGCTCTACTCGCTGCCACAACTCGGCGACGCGCTGAAGGTCAAGATCCAGCGTCTGCCGGTCTCGATCCGGCTGGTGCTCGAATCGGTGCTGCGCAATTACGACGGCAAGAAGATTTCCGAAGAGCACATCGAGCAACTGGCGAACTGGAAGCCCAACGCCGCTCGTGTCGATGAAATTCCGTTCGTGGTCGCGCGCGTCGTGCTGCAGGACTTCACGGGCGTGCCGCTGCTCGCCGACATCGCCGCGATGCGTGGCGTCGCCAAGCGCGCGGGCAAGGATCCGAAGGCGATCGAGCCGCTCGTGCCGGTGGATCTCGTCGTCGATCACTCGGTGCAGATCGATCACTTCCGTGAGCCGAACGCGCTCGACCTGAACATGAAGCTGGAATTCCAGCGCAATAACGAGCGCTACCAGTTCATGAAGTGGGGCATGCAGGCGTTCGACACGTTTAAGGTCGTGCCGCCGGGCATCGGCATCGTGCACCAGGTGAACCTCGAATACCTCGCGCGCGGCGTGCACAAGAAGACCGAAGGCAACGACACCGTCTACTATCCGGACACGCTCGTCGGCACGGACAGCCACACGACGATGATCAACGGTATCGGCGTGGTAGGCTGGGGCGTGGGCGGCATCGAAGCGGAAGCGGGCATGCTCGGCCAGCCGGTGTACTTCCTGACGCCGGACGTCGTCGGCGTCGAGCTGAAGGGCAAGCTGCGCGAAGGCTGCACGGCGACCGACCTCGTGCTGACCATCACCGAAATGCTGCGCAAGGAAAAGGTCGTCGGCAAGTTCGTCGAGTTCTTCGGCGAAGGCACGGCCTCGATCGGCGTGCCGGATCGCGCGACCATCGGCAACATGGCGCCCGAGTACGGCGCGACCATGGGCTTCTTCCCCGTCGATGAAAAGACCATCGACTACTTCAAGGGCACGGGCCGCACCGACGCGGAAATCGCCGCGTTCGAGCAGTACTTCAAGGCGCAGAAGCTGTGGGGCGTGCCGAAGGCCGGCGACATCGACTACACCAAGACGCTTTCACTCGACCTGGGCACGGTCGCGCCGTCGCTCGCGGGCCCGAAGCGTCCGCAGGATCGCATCGAAATCGGCAACGTGAAGAGCACGTTCGCCGACCTCTTCTCGAAGCCCGCCGGCGAAAACGGCTTCAACAAGAAGGCCGCCGATCTCGAAGCCGACTACAAAACCGCCGACGGCGTGAACCTGAAGAACGGCGACGTGCTGATCGCCGCGATCACGTCGTGCACGAACACGTCGAACCCGAGCGTGCTGCTCGCCGCCGGTCTGCTGGCGAAGAAGGCCGTCGAAGCGGGTCTGACGGTCGCGCCGCACATCAAGACGTCGCTCGCGCCCGGATCGCGCATCGTCACCGAGTATCTGACGAAGACGGGCCTCCTGCCCTATCTCGACAAGCTCGGCTTCACGCTCGCCGCGTACGGGTGCACGACCTGTATCGGCAATGCGGGCGACCTGACGCCGGAACTGAACGACGCGATCACGAAGAACGACGTCGTCGCGGCGGCGGTGCTGTCGGGCAACCGTAACTTCGAAGCGCGTATTCACCCGAACATCCGCGCGAACTTCCTGGCTTCGCCGCCGCTGGTTGTGGCATACGCGATCGCGGGCACCATCACGCGCGATCTGATGACCGAGCCTGTCGGCAAAGGCACGGACGGCCGCGACATCTATCTCGGCGACATCTGGCCGACGAGCGACGAAGTCCACGCGCTGCTCAAGTTCGCGCTCGACGCGAAGGCGTTCCGCGAGAACTACTCGCAGCTCACGAAGGACGGCGACCTGTGGAGCAAGATTGCGGGCGAAAGCGGTCAGGTGTATGACTGGCCGAAGTCGACGTACATCGCCGAGCCGCCGTTCTTCGGCAGCGACTTTTCGATGCAGCCGGCCGATTCGATCCCCGCGGTTACAGGCGCGCGCGCGCTCGGCATCTTCGGCGATTCCGTGACGACCGACCACATCAGCCCGGCGGGCTCGATCAAGGAAACGTCGCCGGCGGGCGTGTGGCTGAAGGCAAACGGCGTGCAGAAGGCCGACTTCAACAGCTACGGCTCGCGTCGCGGCAATCACGACGTGATGATGCGCGGCACCTTCGCGAACGTCCGTATCAAGAACCTGATGATTCCGGCGAAGGCCGACGGCACGCGCGTCGAAGGCGGCCTGACGATTCATCAGCCGAGCGGCGAACAGTTGTCGATCTACGATGCCGCGATGAAGTACATCGACGCCGGCACGCAGACCGTCATCTTCGCGGGCGAAGAATACGGCACGGGTTCGTCGCGCGACTGGGCGGCGAAGGGCACGCAACTGCTCGGCGTGAAGGCCGTGGTCGCGCGCAGCTTCGAGCGTATCCATCGCTCGAATCTCGTCGGCATGGGCGTGTTGCCGCTGCAGTTCAAGGGCGCGGACAGCGTCCAGTCGCTGAACATCACGGGCGAAGAGACCTACGACATCGAGGGTCTCGGCGACGACTTCAAGCCGCAGCAGGAAGTCACGCTGGTGATCCATCGCAAGGACGGCAAGGAAGATCGCGTGCAGGTGCTGCTGCGTATCGATACACCGATCGAAGTCGACTACTACAAGCACGGCGGGATTCTGCCGTTCGTGCTGCGCTCGCTGCTCGCGGCGTAAGCAAGCCTGTTTTGCAGGTGACCGCGCTCGAAAGAGCGCGGGAACATTGGACCCGGCCCCGGCCGGGTTTTTTTTCGTCCTAGGCCTTGGAGGTCGCGAGTTTCGTGGGCATCGCACGGCGCGCAAACCACGCGCGCGCGATTTCGCCCAGCCGCCGCGCACCGCCGTGAGACGAGTCGGACGCCAGCGAGAACCAGCTCGAATCTGCCGTTCCGCTGACCCAGATCGTCGTGTAAGGCTTCAGTTCGACGGACGCGCCCGCGTCCAGCCAGTAATCATCGGCTGTGCCTTCGATGGTCAGCCAGACTTGCCCGCGCTTCACGCGCAAGGTCTGTGGCCGATCGATCACCCAGCGCGTTGGCGCGTCGCGCCGATCGAGTTCGAATGTCCGGATTTCACGCATGATGCTGCTCCTTCGGATCGTGTAACTGGAAGGCCGCATTCGAATGCGAAAGCAGCCGTTGAGCGTATTATTCGCCCGATTCCGAACAGGTTGAATGAACAGTTATGAACAGTTGGAGCAGAACTGTTAAGCTGAATTGACCGAACAGTTCATGTCGATCCGACACTTTAAAAACACTTGATCTAGCCGTTCAGCTAGTCTTGACGCGGCTTTTCGGATGCGTTCGAATGACGCGAAGACACTGGTGAACAGCGAAATCGAACTGTTCACTTCGATTCACTGAACAGTTTCAGACATCATGAATGCACTTCCGCTCCACATCGACGGCGGCACCGGCGTGCCGCTGACCGAGCAGATCGTCAACCAGATCGAGGCGATGATCCGTTCTCGCCGCGTGCTCGCGGGTGCGAAGCTGCCGTCGATTCGTCAGCTCGCCGCCGAGCAGCGCATCAGCCGCTTTCCGGTGATCGAGGCGTACGACCGGCTCGCGTCGCGCGGGCTGATTCAGCCGAAACACGGTTCGGGCTTCTATGTGGCGAATCACGTCGACGAGCGCGAGAGCAACGCCGGCAATTGCGATCCGCGCCTCGCCGAAGAAGAATCGAACCAGATTCTTCAGCAGTTCAACTATCCCGGCGAGTCGCTGAAGCTCTCGAGCGGCTTCATCCCGGAGGCGTGGCGCGACGTAGAGGGTCTCACGCAGGCGATCCGTCAGGCGTCGCGCCTCGACGTATCGAGCGTGATCGATTACGCGATTCCGCACGGCGACACGAGCCTGCGCCAGCAGATCGCGATGCGCATCAACGCGCTCGGCATCGACGCCGATCTTCCGAACGTGATGATCACAACCGGGGCGAGTCAGGCGCTCGATCTCGTCGTGCGCTACATGCTGAAGCCGGGCGATACGGTGTTCGTCGAAGACCCCGGTTACTACAATCTCTTCGGACTTCTGAAGCTGCAAGGCGTGCGTCTCGTCGGCGTGCCGCGGCTCGCGAATGGTCCCGATATCGATATCGCGGAAGAACTGCTCAGGCAGCATCAACCGAAGCTCTTTTTCATCAACACGGTGTTCCAGAACCCGACCGCGACGAACGTCGCGCCGCAGGTCGCGTTCAGGCTGCTGCAACTCGCGACACAGCATGGCTTCATGATCGTCGAGGACGATATCTACGCCGATTTTCAGGCCGTGCCGACGCAACGCCTCGCATCGCTCGATCAACTCGATCGCGTGATCTATGTCGGCGGCTTGTCGAAGACGCTGTCGTCGTCGTTGCGTATCGGCTATCTCGCGGCGAATCGCGAGCTCGTGAAGAATCTCGTCGACGTGAAGGTGCTGACGAGTCTCGGCGGCACGCGATTCGCGGAGAGCGTCGCTGCGAGCCTGCTCGAACGCGGCACGTATCGCAAGTATCTGGAACGGCTGCGCAAGCGCGTGCGCGATTCGCTGTCGAGCGCGGTGCAAATGCTCGAAAGCTACGGCTGGGATGTGTTCGATGAACCGAGCGGCGGCAACTTCGTGTGGGCGAAAGTGCCGGGCATCGACGATTCGTCCGTGCTCGTCGACGAAGCGGTGAAGTTCGGTGTGACGCTCGCGCCGGGCAACTATTACCGCCCGAACGGCGAGGCGTGTGCGTGGGTGCGCATCAACTCCGCGTATGCGGGCGACCGGCGCGCGGCGCGCTTCTTCGAGCACATGAAGGAAGCCGCGGTCGCGCGCGTCTAGCGGCTTTTATCGAAGAAGCGTTCGAGCGCATCGGTCGCGTCGCTGTCTTGCGCAAGCCGTGCGTAAAGTCCCGCCGCGCCTTCGTAGATGCGATGCTCCGCGAAGTCATCGCCGATGAACTGCGCGATCTCTTCCATCTCCGCGACCCATCGATACGCTTTCGGCGGCATGCGCGGCACATTGCCCGCGAGCCACGCGGCAAGCGCGGGCTGACTCTCCGCGAGTTCGGCGAGAAGCGCATCGCCCGCGCCGTTGCGCATCGCGGCGAGCGACATGGCCGAGCCGAGCGCCGTCAGCCCCTTCGTGATGCCCGCATACGACATCTTGAGCGCGGATGCGGCGCCCACCGGTCCATCGAGCACACGCACGGCGAGGCCGGCATCGGCGAGCGGCTGAGTGCGCCGTGCATGCGGACCCGACATGTAGAACTTGGGCGAAGAAGGCATGCCGATGATCGCGCCATCGACGAATGGCGTGCCGGTCGGTTCGAGCACGCGCTCGATTTCCCTGACCGTATCGGGATTGATCGCGTTGCAGTCGATAAAGAGCGGCGGCACGCTTGCCCGTTCGAGCATGGGCGCCATGCGTTTCGCGGTGTCGATCGCGACCGCGGGCGGCACGATGGACAGAATGAATTCGCATGCCGCGAGGCCATCGAGGCTCGCGTCTTCCATGCCGGCTTCGCGAGCACGCGCGGCGCTCGCGGCGCTGCGGCCTTCGAGCGATGTCAGCACGCGCGCGCCCGATTGCGTCAATGCGCGGCCGATAGCCGATCCCATGCTGCCCGCGCCCAGAATCGCGACGGTGGGATGTTTCGATTGAGTCACTTGCAGGCTCCGTGTATCCGCGAACGAAACAGAATACGCTTGCGAACAGAGAAGCGCTCGGCCTATTCGCTGTCTTCGGTTTCGTTCGAGTGAAGATGCCAGAGCGCATCGAGTCTTTTCAGCACATCGAGTCCCTTCGGCGTGAGAAGCGGCATCGGCGCGCCAGTCGGCAGCCGCGTGATTTCGACGAGCGCCTCCTGAAGCAAACGCGCGGCGTGCTGGCCGAAGACTTCGACCTGATGAGGCGAGCGCTCAATCAGCAAGAGCGTGGAAATTTCGTGTGGACTCAGCATTCGATTCTCCAGGCGCGGGACGAGCGGAAGGGACGTATCGATACATGCTAGAGAGCGAAGCTGGCAATTCGGCTACGGATATTTTTCCGCGTGTTACGGGCGTTACATGCCTGAAACTGGTACTTATTTCACGATGGTTTCACGCATCTTTCGATTCGCCATCCTTATTATTCGCGTGCAATAAAAAAGGCGGCCTTCGAAGGGCCGCCTCTGGACTACTTCACCAACGCAACAATCAACGATGCTCCGTCACGAACTTCGTGACGAGATACGCTTCCATCGCTTCGCTGCCGCCTTCCGAACCGTAGCCCGAGTCCTTCACGCCGCCGAACGGCGTCTCCGGCAATGCGAGTCCGTGGTGATTGATCGAGAGCATCCCGCTTTCGATATCGTCCGATACCGCCGCCGACGTTGCCGCCGAGCTCGTGTAAGCGTACGCCGCGAGTCCGTAAGGCAGGCGATTCGCTTCGGCGATCACTTCGTCATACGACTTGAACGATGCGATCGGCGCGATCGGGCCGAACGGCTCTTCGGTCATGATGCGGGCGCTCATCGGCACATCGGTGAGCACCGTCGGCGCGAAGAAGTAGCCTTCGCGTCCGATGCGCTCGCCGCCCGTCAACACCTTCGCGCCCTGCTCGCGCGCATCCGCGACAAGACGTTCCATTGCTTCGAGACGGCGGCCGTTCGCGAGCGGGCCCATCTGCACGCCGTCGTCGAGACCGTTGCCGACCTTCACCGCGTTCGCGGTCGCGACGAAGTGCTGCACAAACTCGTCGTATGCAGCTTCTTCGACGAGAAAGCGCGTCGGCGAAATGCACACCTGGCCCGCGTTGCGGAACTTCGCCGATGCGAGCATCTTCGCCGCACGGGGGATGTCCGCGTCCTTGAACACGATGGCGGGCGCGTGGCCACCCAGTTCCATCGTCACGCGCTTCATGTGCTCGCCCGCGAGCGATGCGAGCAGCTTGCCGACCGGCGTCGAGCCGGTGAACGAAATCTTGCGGATCGCGGGATGCGCGATCAGATACTTCGAGACATCGGCGGGCACGCCGAACACGAGGTTCAGCACGCCGGCGGGCAGGCCCGCATCGGCATAAGCCTGCACGAGCGCCGCGCAGCTTGCGGGCGTCTCTTCGGGGCCTTTCAGCACGACCGAGCAGCCCGACGCGAGCGCGGCCGACACCTTGCGCACTGCCTGATTGATCGGGAAATTCCACGGCGTGAATGCGGCGACCGGACCGACCGGTTCACGCGTGACGATCTGGCGCACCGCATCCGTGCGCGACGGAATCACGCGGCCATACGTGCGGCGTCCTTCTTCCGCGAACCATTCGATGATGTCCGCCGCCGACAGCGTTTCGATGCGCGCCTCGCCGAACGGCTTGCCCTGCTCCATCGACATGATGGCGGCGATCTGCTCGGCGCGATCGCGGATATTCTGCGCCGCGCGACGCATCAGCTTGCTGCGCTCGTAGGGCGAGACCTTGCGCCATGCCTTGAAGCCGCGCGCGGCGGCGTCGGCTGCGAGCGAAAGCTCCGCTTCGCCTGCGAGCGCAAGACGGCCGATCTCGGCTTCGTTCGCGGGATTGATCACGGCGGTGTCGCGTGAGCCATCGCGCCAGGCGCCGTCGATATAAAGCTGGGTATTCGGATAAGCAGGAAAATCGGAACGCGTATTGCTCATGCATGTCTCCTTACAAGTGGCGTGGCCTGATGCTACGTTGCGCAACATCAAAAGATGCAAACGGCAATGTTATCCCGAACGCGTGGTATCTGCAGGTACGCACCGTGACGCCCGAATGACGAACGCCCGCCGGGACGATCCCGGCGGGCGCTCATGATGCACAGAACAGAACCGCGCGATTACATCGGCGGCGCGACGCCATCCTTCTCGACGACGATACGCTGCGCCGCGAAGTCCGAGCCCGCCGGACTCGCGACGACGAACACCTTCTTGCCCGGCTTCAGGTCGTCGTGCGTCGCGGGCGCGAAGGTCACGACAGGCACGTTTTCCGGCACCGTCACCGAGTTCGCGCCGCCCTTGTACGAGAGCTTCAGATCGCGGCCGCTCGTGCCCTGCACGACCTGATCGACATTCGCGTTGGTCATCGAGCTTTGCGGGCCCAGATCCCACGCGTAGTGGCCTTCACCCGTGCCGCGCGCGGATTCCGGGAACACAAGCACTTCGGTCGCGGTGAGCTTGCCGTCCGTGCCGGTGGTCGCTGCCGTGCCCACGAACGAGCCCGGCTTGATGTCCTGCAGCTTGATGTTCTTCAGCGCGGTGACGGGCGTATCCGGCTTGACGGCGATCTTCACCGTGTCGCCGCTGCGTCGATGGACGGTGAGCGTGTCGCCCGACAGCGACACGATATCGCCGCGAATGCGCGCGGGTTTCGCGGCGGGCGTCTGGGCGAAGGCTGCGGAAGCGAGTGCGAGCGTCACGATGCTGACGCCGAGTTTGATTCGAATCGACATGCAATCTCCTTGGAGTGATGAAAGCGGAAGCTTCAGGACCCGCCGAACCAGTTGTAACCCTGGTTCTCCCAATAGCCGCCGGGGTAGTCGTTCGTCACGGTGATCGCGACGATGTGCTTCGGGTTCTTGTAGCCGAGCTTGGTCGGCATGCGCAGCTTCATCGGGAAGCCGTATTTCGGCGGCAGAATCTGGCCGTCGTAAGTGAGCGTGAGCAGCGTCTGCGCGTGCAGCGCGGTCGGCATGTCGATGCTCGTCGAGTAGTTATCGGCGCAATGAAAGGCCACGTATTTCGCGCTCGTATCGGCACCTGCACGTGCGAGGACCTGCGCGAAGCGCACGCCGCCCCACTTGCCGATCGCGCTCCAGCCTTCGATGCAGATATGACGCGTCACCTGGCTTTCCTGCGGCATCGCGTGCAGTTCGTCGAGCGTCCAGACGCGCTTGCCTTTGACGAGGCCGCCGATTTCCAGCTTGTATGTCGACGGATCGACTTCGGGCACTTCGTCGATGTCATAGAACGCGTTGAACGGAAACGGGCGCGTGATCATCGATTCGGGATACGTCGGCGCGAGCTTGTTCGGATCGAACAGCAGCGCCTGCACGTCGTCGTTGAAGAACGAGATGCGGCGCAACATGGCGTTGACGGATTTGTCGTCGGTGATGTTGCAACCGGACAGCATCGCGAGCCCTCCGAGCGACAGAATGCGCTTGCCGAATAAACGTCGCGCGGGCGCCTTTAATTCCTTCGCCGCATCCTTGATGATGAGTTCGGCATCGGGTCTCGATTTGAATAGCTTGAGCGACATGGCTTAACGACCTCGAATCATCATCACGAGCGAGCGCGGCACGAGCGCCACCATCACGATATGCACCACGACGAACGCGACCAGAAAGCTCATGCCGAAGAAATGCACGACACGGGCATCGTCATAGCCGCCCATTAGCGTTCGAAGCAATGGAAACTGCACGGACTTCCATACCGCGAGACCCGACAGGATCACGATCACGATGTCCACGATCACCGCCAGATACGCGAACTTTTGTACGGCGTTGTAGTGCGTGAGATCGTCGTGGCCGAGCTTGCCCCGCAATGCGGCGAACGCGTCGGTGGCGATGCTCTTGATCGAGAGCGGGAACATGCGCCGACGCAGGCGGCCGGTGAGAAGGTTCATCGCAACATAGACGATGAAGTTCGCGACCAGCAGCCACATCGCCGCGAAATGCCATTGCAGCGCGCCGCCGAGCCAGCCGCCGAGCGTGACGGCGGGCGGGAACGTAATGGATTTGAAAATCGGCGATGCGTTGTAGATCTGCCAGCCGCTCGTCACCATGATCAACACGGCGAACGCGTTGAGCCAGTGCGTGATGCGCAGCCATAACGGTTGTACTTGCACGTCGTCGAGCCTCGCGATTCGATTGAGTTTTCGTCAGGCATGGTAGCGACGCGCCGCTGATCGATCGATGACCTCTCGATGACTTTTTTGTCATCTTTGGCGAGACACGCATGGGCTCTGGCTAGAATGACGGCAATCCATCGAACGCAACACGAGCATGACCATCCTCGTTATCGAAGACGACCGCAAGACCGGCGATTACCTGAAGAAAGGGCTCATCGAGTCCGGCTATCAGGTCGAGCTCGTGCGCAACGGCACGGACGGCCTGCATCAGGCGCTCGCGAACCCGTACGAGCTGATCGTGCTCGATGTGATGCTTCCGGGCATCGACGGCTGGCAGGTGATGTCGGCGTTGCGCGCGAAACGTGACCTGCCTGTCATTTTTCTCACTGCGCGCGATCACGTGACGGACCGCATTCACGGACTCGAACTCGGCGCGGACGATTATCTCGTCAAGCCCTTTTCCTTCACCGAACTCGTGCTGCGTATCCGCACGCTGCTCAGGCGCGGCGTGATGCGCGAATCGGATACGTTTCAGATCGCGGATCTGCATGTCGATGTCCTGCGCCGCAAGGTGACGCGCAAGGGCCTCGACATCGCGCTCACGAACAAGGAGTTCGCGCTCCTGCATCTCTTTTGCAAGCATCAGGGCGAGGCGCTGTCGCGCACGCTCATCGCATCGGAAGTGTGGGACATGAACTTCGACAGCGACACCAATGTCGTCGATGTCGCGGTGAAGCGGCTGCGCGCGAAGATCGATAACGCGTTCGATCCGAAGCTGATCCACACGGTGCGCAGCATCGGCTATTCGTTCGGGGAGAATCCTTGAACCGGCCTTCGCGTTCGCTTGCGGTACGTATTGCGCTTTCTTTCGCCGTGATCGTGTGTGTCGTGGTCGGGATGGTCGGCGCGTCGCTCTATCAGGCGACGAATCGCGCGCTGTCCACGCGTGCGGACTATCAGTTGATCGCACGCGTCGAGCATTTCCGCTCGCTGCTGCACGACCTCTACACGATCAAGGAAATCGAAGCGCGGCCGAAGCTTTTCGAAACGATGCTCGGCGACCGGCAGGACGTCATCTTCTTCCGGCGTGCGGGTTCGGCGCCTTTCATCAACGTGAATCCGGAACGGATGCCATTGCCGCCGTTGCATATCGTGCCGATGACGCGCGCTATCGGGCTCGACGATCTGTACGAAGGCTCGCGTGCGGATGGCGTGCGCATGCGCTGGGTCGGTGCGCAGGCGCGTATCGGCGAGAGTGGCGAAGTGGTCGAGATCATCGCGGCGCACGTGATGACGCAGGAAGCGATTGTCTTGTCGGCGTATCTGGAGCGCGTGTGGATCACGGTGATCGGCGCGGTGCTCGTGACGCTTCTGCTCGCGTACTGGGTGACGAGCCGCGGGCTCATGCCGCTCAAGGCGATGGCCGACAAGGCCGCGGAAATCACGCCTAACCGGCTTTCGGCACGGCTCGATGTCGCGCATGCGCCCGCCGAATTGCAGAGCCTTGCGGCATCGTTCAACGCGATGCTCGATCGTCTCGAACACGGTTATGAACGCCTGCTGCAATTTTCCGCGGATCTCGCGCATGAATTGCGGACGCCGATCGGCGTGTTGATCGGCGAGACGCAGGTTGCGCTCGCACATGAGCGCAATGTCGGCGAATATCGCGGTGTGCTGGAATCGAATCTGGAGGAGCTGGAGCGGCTCGCGCGCATCGCACAGAACATTCTGTTCCTTGCGCAGGCGGATCATGGGCAGCAGCGCATCGAGCGCGAACGGCTCGATATACGCGAGGAACTCGAAACCATCGGCGCGTACTTTGAAGGCATTGCCGATGAACGTCGCATCACCTTTGAAATCGACGCCGACGGCGAAATGTCTGCGAATGCAATCATGTGTCGCAGGGCCATCGGTAATGTGGTCGTGAATGCGGTGCGATATGCGACGGCTGGCACCGTTGTGCGGCTGAGCGGACATGCGGATCAATACGGCGCGCGTATCGTTGTGGGTAATCGCGGGCCGCGGATCGGGCAAGAGGAGCTTGCCAAGCTCTTCGACCGCTTTTATCGTGGCGATGCGGCGCGTAGTGAGTTCACGGAATCGAGCGGGTTGGGGTTGTCGATCGTTCAGGCAATCATGGGGTTGCATGGCGGTAGTGTGACCGCTGACTGCACTCGTGATGGATGGATCGAGTTTTCTTTGCTGTTTCCTTCTTTTCCTTCTTGAAGTTTTTTTTTCGGGGAATCCTGTGTTCGTGTCGGTTTATTGGCTCTGCCCCTGTGCGGGGCGGCAGTCACTTTCTTTGCTGCTGCAAAGAAAGTAACCAAAGAAACAGCTCGTTCAGGCCCGCGGTCACACGCACGTTGGCCATACTTGCCAGCCGTCGATGGCACTCGCCTAAGTGTCGTCCTCACAAGCATAACCGGGCTCGGCTCGCGCACGGTCTGCCGCACCGAATGTTTTAGCGCGCTGGTTCAGCACGAAAGAGTTCCGGCACTGCGCTTCGCGCTGCCGTTGGGTTCACCGGCTACGTTGATCCAGTGACCGAGGATATCGATGCGCACACGCATACGCTGTCTACTGCGGCCTTGCAAGTGCGCGGACCTCGTTGACTATTTCGCGCAGTTCGATTCGTTTCAATTTCAGGAAGTCACAACCGCAATATTGCCCGGCCCGACACTTCCTATGCGCCCTGCATTTTCGCGGCGTGTCTTACTTGCTCCACGTCGGCGGCAGCAAGCCAGTGACAATAGCCGCCCAGGGTATGCCGATCAATATCTTCCAACTTCGTTTCGGCATACTTCCCCTCACGAAAATGATGCTTTGACCAATAAGAGTCCGTGTGCCATGCATGGATGTGCAACACGTCACTTCCTATCCGTCTTTCTGCAGTGGTGAAGTGATCAAGCAAGCCAACAGAATTGGCTTGCGGGTAGGTCAACCTAAGCGCAAGTTCCCCGGCGTACATCGACAGGACTTGCTTCGACCAGTTGGGCCACTCGCCTCGAAAATCCTTAAACTCTTCCTCTAGCAGGCGGTCGCAGCACTCCATATGAGACTGCAGATAATTGCAGACCATTTCCGAAGGACCCAGCACCGAGGCCCCGACGTTATGCAAGCCGCTGTGCGGATAGCCCCATCGTCGACTACATTCAGCAAGCTTCACGCGAACAGAATCCTCGTAAGCATACGCACCGAAGCCGAAGCACAAGCCAGTCGGCTGGAATGATTTCATCGCCTGAGTTACGAATGTATCGCAGTCAGTTTTCAAAACTACGTCGAATTTTTTGCAGACGGCTAAGACTTCTGAATCCGCAAGATTGCCGACTGAATTGATGAATTTATAGTCGCCCCACCGTTCGTGAAGGCTGGAAAACGGAAGTTTCTCTATTGCAATAATTTTTGAATCGACCGGAAGTCGGTTGCGTACGGACGGATGACAAACTGCCACTATCATCGTTTAAAACTTTTGAGTAAATCAGACTCTTATAAAGCCAAAAGAACTCCTGAACCATTGCATCGTTATCGTCAACGTAAACCAAAACCCCTAGTCTGGGCAATCTCATATTCAGCTTCCTTAACCGTCGAGAACCCATCTTAACCACGCGAGCAGCCCGTGTATAGCGGGCCAAAGGATGAGCCATTGGTTATGAAAAAAATCGGAGTCATCTTATCCCACCCGTTTTTCAGCGCTCAAGGATGGGGCGGTAGATCGCTTCAACATTAACAGTGCAATGCCTTTCTGAAAACTAGCCTTAGGAACAGCAGAGCTGTCGCACTTCCATCAACAACAGTAGGTAAAAATAAGGGAGTCTGCAATGTTTACGGTAACGACCCGCACTAACGAAATGGTGCCGTTCAACGATGACTACAACGTTCATAATTTCACATGGGGCCTTGATAGAATTCGTTATGCCTTGATCGATCGCTGGAGAACTCGAAATTACGGCCGATAGGTAGTCCTTAGACGACTGCTTGAATTTGCAGTCCTTCACGATATTTCCTGTATCTTGGATTTAGCGCCGCGCGGATTGTCAAGTTCGGCGCCCACCAAAATCAGATGGCGGCGTCAGCAAGAGAGCACGCGCAGACCCGATAAACCAGTCGGCCGCGCAGCGGGCCGGAGCTATTTCGTGCTGAACCAGTGAAGCAAGCGATGCGACGAGTCAGACCGTGCGCGAGCCAAGCCCGAATGGGCCTTCGAGGGCGACACTTAGGCGAGGGCCACCGCGGGCTGGCAAGCATGGCCAAACTGCGTGTGACCGCGGGCGGTGAGAAGCTGCTTTCTTTGGTTACTTTCTTTGCAGCAGCAAAGAAAGTGACCCCCGCCCCGGGGAGGGGCAGTGCTAATAGACCACCGCGAAACCGGGATCCGGCGAAATCAAAAACAAAAACCCTCACATTACCGCCACACCCAACGCCTCCCGCCTCGCCAACAACCCATGAATCTGCGACACAACCGCCGCCCCCTCCCCCACCGCAGCCGCCACACGCTTCGTCGAACTCGACCGCACATCGCCGATGGCGAAAACCCCCGGCACGCTGGTTTCCAGCGCCATCACGCCTTCCGTGCGTCCCTCATGCGCCTCGGGCCCGGTCAGCACAAAACCCTTGCCATCGACATTCACATTGCAGTTGCGCAGCCAGTCGGTATTCGGGTCCGCGCCGGTAAAAAGAAACAGATGCCGCGAGTCGATCGTGAGCGGTCCATCCGGCGTCTTGCAATTGACGGCGGTCAGCGCGCGGCCGTCGCCATCGAGCGAAGTGATCTGCGTATGCGTGCGCACCGTGACGTTCGGCAACGAGCCGATACGCTCCACCAGATAATGCGACATGCTCGCCGAAAGCCCCGCGCCGCGAATCAGCACATGCACGTGCTTCGCATGCGTCGCGAGATAGACCACCGCCTGTCCCGCCGAATTGCCGCCGCCGACCAGCACGACTTCCGAGTTCTTGCACAGCTTCGCCTCGACCGGCGATGCCCAATAATACGTGCCGTGCCCTTCGTAACGCTCTAGCCCGGCGATGTCCGGCCGCCGATACGCCGCGCCCGACGCGATTACGACCGTCTGCGTCGTCACGCGCGTGCCGTTCTCCAGTTCGATCTGGATCGGATTGCAATCGCAATGCAGCGCCTTGATCTTGGTCGGAATCGCGATATGCGCGCCGAATTTCTGCGCCTGCACGAACGCGCGCCCGGCGAGCGCCTGCCCCGAGATGCCGGTCGGGAAACCGAGATAATTTTCGATGCGCGAACTCGCGCCCGCCTGCCCGCCCGGCGCGCGGCAATCGAACACCGCCACCGACAAGCCTTCGGACGCCGCATACACCGCCGTCGCGAGACCCGCTGGCCCCGCGCCGACGATCGCGACATCGTAGACATGCGCCGGATCGAACTCGGGCAGCCAGCCGAGCTGCGTCGCGATCTGATTCTCGGTAGGCGCGCGCAGCACCGTGCCGTCCGGGCAGATGACGAGCGGAAAATCGGACGTCGATGCCGAGATGCGTTCGAGCAGCGAGATCGCATCGGGATCGGTGCAGGCGTCGATCACCGTATGCGGATAACCATTGCGCCGCAGAAAGCCTTGCAGCGAAACCAGACGGCCATCGTCCGACTGGCCGAGCAGCACCGGCCCGCTGCCCTTTTCGATCAGCCCGACGCGCCGCAGGATCAGCGCGCGCATGATGCGCTCGCCCAGTTCCGCTTCGGCGACGAGCAGCGCCCGCAGACGCTCCGGCGGAATCACGATGCCGTCGACATCCTCGGCGGCGACGCCATCGACGAGACAGGGCTTGCCCGAAAGCTGAGCCACTTCCGCCAGAAAATGCCCCGGCCCGTGCTCGACGACGAGATGCTCCTGCCCGAGCGCGTTACGGCGCGTCACGCGCACGAGTCCCTTCAGGACGATCACCATGCCGCGCCCGGTCTCGCCCATGCGGAACATCCACTCGCCCTGACGCCAGTGCGACGCGGTGCCGAAGCGGCTCATGCGCTCTATCTCGTTGTCCGTCAGGCGCGGGAACATCTGGTGCGCGCGCGTTTCGAGCGGCGAGAACGGCGCGCTGTCGTCGGACGCGGCGGCAGCGGCCGGCGATGCCACGACGTTCGGATTGGAACTCTCCAGCGGCTCGCGCGCGCTCCACGCGACGACATTCGGCATGCCTTGACCAGGTTCGTTGAACGGCGTTGTGCTCATGCGCGATCTCCGTGTGGATAACCAGCTTCATGCAGGGATGCCGAACCCGCGGACGACGCCGCCGCCGATTTCACCGGCCAGGGGCACATCGCCGCCATTTCCGCGACCTCCTCGGGCGTGGTCGCCGCGAGCTCGCCGAACTCGGTCAGCGTCGCGACATCGAATCCGGCGAGCCGCCAGGCGTCCAGTCCGCCCGTGAGCGGCACGACGTCCCTAAAGCCCGCGTTGCGCATCGTCTTCGCCATCCACGCCGCCGACACTTCGTTCGGACACGAGCAGTAGATGACGACCTTGCGCGACTTGTCGTAGTTCTCGATGATCCTCGCGAGATCGCGCTCGTCGGCGAAGAGCGAACCGGGAATCGCGGCCGGATCGAGCATGCGCTTTTCCGGCGAGCGGATATCGAAGATCACGGGAAGCGGCTCGTCGTTCATCAGCGCATAAAGCTCGTCCACGCTGATGCGCGCCTTTTCCAGCGTCGCCATGAGCGCGCGGCGCCGCCACCAGCGATACGTGACATAGATGGCGAGCAACACCGCGAGGACGACCACCGCCTGCCGCCCGAGCTGCGAGATCATCGCGAACACCATTTCGAGCTGCGCCGCGAAGATGACGCCGACGGTCAGTCCGACCGCGCCCCACAGCGCGACGCCCCCGCCGTCGTGCGCGATGAAGCTGCGCAGCTTCACGCCCATCGCGCCGGCGAGCGGCACGGAGACGAGCGACAGACCGGGGATGAACTTCGCGACGAGCAGAATGCGCACGCCCCAGCGGCCGAAAAAACGCTCCGTCTTCTTCACGCAGGTATCGCGCGAAAGAGACAGCTTGCAGATGGTCTTGAGCGTCTTGTCGCCGTACTTGCGCCCGCCCTGGAACCAGACGAGATCGCCGAGCACGCCGCCCGCCACCGCGATGCACAGCACGCCCAGGAGCGGCGTCCAGAACGCGCCGCCGTTCACCGCCATCAGCGCGATGGACGCGCCGACGATGATCATCGTCGGCATCGCGGGCACGGGCAGCCCGAGTGCCGAGCCCATCACGTTGATGAAAACGATCGCCGGGCCGAATCGATCGACTAGCTGATGCAACAGCATGGGAATCTCCCGCGCGGGAAGGTGTGTTCACAGGACGACGGGACGCGCGCCGGGAAACCGGCGCTGCGAAGGCGCGAAAAGCACGAAAGCGAAAGAGATACGAGCTTGCGACCGCTCGTGGTTCAACGCGGTGCACGCGGCGCCCGGCCGACGTTCGTCACATTTAAGGGATAAGTGTAGCCCGGAAATGCGTATGTAAGCATGACCGGCGCGCGGGACGCGGGCATCGCGCGCGCGATGCCCGGTGCGGAAAGGATCGACCGCGCAAAGTGTGGGATTCAGCCGCGCTCGTCGGCGATATAGGCGCGGATCACATCGGCGAAATTCTTGTCGCCCGTGAGGCCCAGTTGCTCCGCGCGAGCCGTGTTCCACGCGCCCGGCCAACTGCCGACGATCTTCTCGATGCGCTCGTCGCGCTGCCAGTCGATGCGCTGCACGGCGTCCTCGCCCGCTACCTCGCGCAGCGCCGCGACCATCTCGTTCACGCTGACCGACAGGCCCGGCAGATTGATGACCGGCCGCAGCCCGAGCTTCGCGCGATCGATCTCGCAGCCCGCGATCAGCGCCTCGATCGCGCTCTTCGGCGAAAGCAGCCAGACGCGCGTGTCGCCATCGACAGGGCACGTCGAGCGCTCGCCGTTCAGCGGCTCGCGAATGATGCCGCTCGCGAACGACGAAGCCGCCGCGTTCGGCTTGCCGGGCCGCACGCTGATGGTCGGCAGGCGCAGCACGCGGCCATCGACGAAGCCGCGCCGCGCGTAGTCGGAGAGCAGCAGCTCGGCGATCGCTTTCTGCGTTCCGTACGACGATTGCGGATTGAGCGCGGTGTCGTCCTGCACGACATCGGGCAGCACGCCGCCGTACACCGCGACCGAGCTCGTGAACACGACGCGCGGCTTGTGGCCCGCCGCGCGGCACACTTCGAGCAGCGCGCGCGATGCGTCGAGATTGATCTTCATGCCGAGATCGAAGTCCGCTTCGGCCTGGCCGCTCACGATCGCGGCCAGATGGAAGATGGCTTCCGTCTGCGTGTCGATGTGGCGTTGCAGCACGGCGGGATCGGAGATATCGCCGGTTTCGGCGCGCACGCGTTTGTCGGCGAGCAGGCGTTCGTCGTTCGGGCGCGCGACATCGAGCAGCACCAGTTCGGTGACCGGCTTGCCGTTGAGTTCGTTGCGCTCGAGAAGGCGTTTCGCGAGACGCTGGCCGAGAAAGCCGGCGCCGCCGGTGATGAGAATCTTCATTGGGTCGCTTCCTCTCACAGATAAGGTTTGAGCCAGCCGAGTCCTTCGGACGTCCCCGCCTTCGGCTTGTATTCGCAGCCGATCCAGCCTTCGTAGCCGAGCGAATCGATCAGCTCGAACAGATACGGATAGTTGAGTTCGCCGATGCTCGGCTCGTGACGCTCCGGCACGCCCGCGATCTGGATATGGCCGATGCCCGCGTTCGGGCGCTTCATGTCGCGCTTCAGCTTTATCGCGATATCGCCCTCGACGATCTGGCAGTGGTAGATGTCGAACTGCACTTGCAGGTTCGGCGCGCCGATTTCGTCGCAGATGGCTTGTGCGTCGTCCTGACGGTTCAGGAAGAAGCCGGGGATGTCGCGGGTGTTGATCGGCTCGATCACAATGCCGATGCCCGCCTTCTGCGCTTCCTTCGCCGCGTATTCGAGGTTCTTTTTGTATACCGCGCGATGTTGCTCTCGCGGCTGATCCGGGGCGATCAGGCCCGCCATCACGTGCAGCTTCTTGTTGCCCAGCACGGCGGCGTATTCGAGGCCTTTCGCGACGCTCTGTCTGAACTCGTCTTCTCGTCCCGGCAATGACGCGATGCCGCGCTCGCCCTTCGACCAGTCGCCCGGCGGGGCGTTGAAGAGCGCCTGGGTCAGGTTGTTGTCCTTTAGGCGCTGCTCGATGTCTTTCGCTGCGAAGTCGTATGGGAACAGGAATTCAACCGCCTTGAAGCCGTCTTTCGATGCTGCTGCAAAGCGGTCCAGGAATGCATGTTCCGTGTACATCATCGTCAGGTTTGCGGCGAATTTTGGCATTTGCTTGTGCTCCTTCTTTCGGTTCGGGTTGTTTCGCGGAATCCTGTTTTCGTGTCGGTCTATTGGCTCTGCCCCTGTGCGGGGCGGCAGTCACTTTCTTTGCTGCTGCAAAGAAAGTAACCAAAGAAACAGCTCTCTCACGCCCGCGGTCACACGCACGTTAGACATGCTTGCCAGCCGACCTTGGTACTCGCCTAAGTGTCGCCCTCGAAGGACTTACCGGGCTTGGCTCGCGCACGGTCTGACGCGCTAAACGTTTTGGCGCGCTGGTTCGCAGTCATTCATCCGGCACCGCGCTTCGCGCTGCCGTCGGGTTTTCTTTTTGGTGCTCTTGCCTTTACCAGCGGGCGCCGAACGTGTTTCTCAAATCCTCTATCGCCGCTTCCTGCAACGGCTCGGGGCGCGGCATTGTCGATAGGTATAGCCGCGCCGTCTCTTCCAACTCCTCCAGCGCGTAGCTCGCGTGCGACACCGATTTTTCCCATACCACCGGTCCGAGTCGCTCCAGCAGCACCGCGCGTACGCTCGACGCCAGCGCCGCCACTTCCTCCGCCACAGCCGCGTCGCCCGGTCGGCGATACGCAATCAACGGAACATGTCCTACCTTCATCACGTAGTACGGCGTGATCGGCGGCAAGACATCGTCGTTTTTCCAGACGCCCGCGAGCGTCAGCGCGACCAGATGCGTCGAATGCGTATGCACCACGCCACGCGCTTCGGCATTGCTCTCGTAAATACGGCGATGCAGCGCCAGCGTCTTAGACGGCCGTCCGCCCGACACATGATTGCCCTCGCAATCCACCTTCGCAATGTCGTTCGGATCGAGGCGGCCAAGGCACGCGTCCGTCGGCGTAATCAGCCAGCCGTCATCCAGCCGCGCGCTGATGTTGCCCGCGCTGCCCACCGTATATCGACGCTCGTACAGGCTCCTGCCCGTGATGCAAATCTCTTCGCGAATGGAGTTTTCGGTCGTCGCCATCACAGTGCCTTCAGCGCCTTCTCGAAGAAATCGGTCGCGCCGAAATTGCCGGACTTGAGCGCGAGGGCGAGCGACCCATCAGCATTCGCGCCGATGGACTGCGTGGCCGGCACGCCCGGATCGATCTGCAGCCCGATGCGCAACGAACGCACGTCGAGCGCCTGCACCACCGCACCCGAGGTCTCACCACCCGCGACGACGAACTTGCGCACGCCATCGTCACGCAACTGACGCGCGATCGACGCAAGCGCATCTTCGACCAGTTGTCCCGCCTTCTCGACGCCCAGTTCCTTCTGCACCGCCTTCACTTCATCAGGCGATGAAGTCGCGTAAATCAACACCGGCTCGTCGTGTTTGCGCGCGAATTCGACGGCGTTTTGCACCACCGGCTCGCCGCGCGAAAGCGCCAGCGGATCGACTCGGAATCCCGGCTTCGATTCACGCCAGTGCGCAACCTGCGCATTGGTCGCCTTCGATGCGCTGCCCGCCAGCACCACCGACTTGCCCTCGATCTTCGGCAGGTCGGCAGCATGTTCCGCGTGTGCAAGCAGATTCGCCGCGCGGAAGTTCTCCGGAAGCCCGAGCGCGATGCCCGAGCCGCCCGTAATCAGCGCGAGATCGCGGCACGCAGCGCCCAGCGTGTGGAGATCGGCGTCGGACACGGCATCGGCGATGGCGAGGCGCACGCTATCCTTCTTCAACTCGTCGATGCGCGCGCGGATCGCGTCCGCGCCCTTCGCAATCGTGTCGTAGCGAATCAGGCCGACCTTCGATTTCGTCTGACGCTGCAACACGCGCACGAGGTTCGGATCGGTCATCGGCGTGAGCGGATGATTCTCCATGCCCGACTCGTTCAGCAGCACATCGCCGACGAACAGATTGCCGCGAAAGATCGTGCGGCCGTTCTCCGGGAACGCGGGGCAGGCGATCGTGAAATCGTCCTTCAGCGCATCGAGCAAGGCATCCGCAACGGGGCCAATGTTGCCGCGGTCGGTGGAATCGAACGTCGAGCAATACTTGAAGAAGAACTGGCGGCAACCCTGCGCGCGCAGCCATTCGAGCGCGTCGAGCGACTGGCGCACGGCGTCGTCGGCGGGAATCGTGCGCGACTTCAGCGCGACGACGATCGCGTCCGCGTCGATCCGCGCGCCCGCTTCGGGAATGCCGATGGTCTGCACCGTGCGCATGCCGCCGCGCACGAGCATGTTGGCGAGATCGGTCGCGCCGGTGAAATCGTCGGCGATACAGCCGAGCAGTGCCTGCGCCGCTTGCGTCATTGCTTCGCTCCCTTCGGAATTTCGATGCCCGGAAAAATCTTGATGACCGCGGAATCGTCCTCGCTGCCGTGGCCCGCCGTGGACGCCATCATGAACATCTGGTGCGCCGCCGCCGAAAGCGGCAGCGGGAATTTCGACGTGCGCGCGGTATCGAGCACGAGGCCGAGATCCTTCACGAAAATATCGACGGCGGAGAGCGGCGTGTAATCGCCCGACAGAATGTGCGGCACGCGGTTCTCGAACATCCACGAGTTGCCGGCGCTGTGCGTGATGACATCGTAGAGCGCATCGGGATCGACGCCCTCGCGCAGGCCGAGCGCCATCGCTTCGGCGGCCGCAGCGATATGCACGCCCGCGAGAAGCTGATTGATGATCTTCACCTTCGAGCCCGCGCCGTGCGCGTCGCCCAGGCGATAGACCTTGCCCGCGATCGCATCGAGCACGTCCTCGCACGCGGCATAGGCATCGGCAGGGCCGGAAGTCATCATCGTCATTTCGCCGGAATTGGCCTTGCCCGCGCCGCCGGACAAGGGCGCGTCGAGCAGCAGCACACCTTTTTCGCCGATGCGTTTGCCGAGGTCCGCGGCGACTTGCGGCGATACCGTCGCGCACGCGAGCACGACGCTGCCGGGCTTCATCGCGTCTATCGCGCCGTTCTCGCCGAACAGCACGGCTTCGGTTTGCGCCGCATTGACGACGACCGTCAGCACGACTTCACACTTCCCGCCCAACTCCGCCGGCGATGCGCACGCGATGCCGCCTTCGGCCGCGAACGCATCGAGCACGGGCTTTCTCACATCGCACGCGTGCACGGCGAAGCCCGCGCGCAACAGCGAGCGCGCGACGCCCATGCCCATTGCGCCCAGACCGATGACTCCCACGTTTCTCGTCATAGCGTTTCTCGTCCCGATGAATTAGCAGATGCCGGCTTCCGTCAGACGGCGCGCGGCGTTGATGAGATGGGTCTGCGCGGCGTTGCGCGCGGCAGCGGCATCGCGCGAGCGGATCGCCTCGACAATCGCCGCGTGCTCTTCGCGCACCTGCCGCATGAAGTCCTCGCGCAGCGCCTCGTTGCCGCGCGTGACGATCGTGCCGGCTTCGAGATACTGGTTCAGAAAGGTGAGGGTTTTCAGGAAGTACGGGTTGCCCGTCGCGTTCGCGATCTCGCGGTGGAACGCGACGTCTTCCTCGACGCCATTCCTGCCCGCACGCACCGCTTCGTCGATGCGCGCGAGCGTGTCTTCGATGACGGCGAGTTGTTCGTCGGTGCGGCGCTGCGCGGCTTCGGACGCGACTTCAGCCTCGATCGCCCGGCGCAGCGCGAGAATCTGCACGACCGCGCCCGGCTCGATCGCCTGCGCGTAATCGATGCGCAACGGCCGGATGCCCGCCCGCTCCACGATGAACACGCCGCTGCCCTGGCGCGGCTCGACCATGCCTTCGTTCTTCAGCCGCGAAATGGCTTCGCGGATCACCGTGCGGCTCACGCCGAATTCCTGCGCGAGCACAGCCTCGGTCGGCAGCTTGCCGGTCGCGGCGAAACTGCCCTTCTCGATCAACTTCTGCAATTGCTGCGCAACCGTGTCGGACAGCGCGCGCGGCGGAATCTTCTCGAACATTCGACTCGACGAGGCTCGTAAGGTCATCGGGTCATCATACAAGTTTCGATAAAGGCGTTGACCGGGGAATAACCCTCAGAGCGGTCTACTGCGCGAGCGGCTCGTCGATGAGCGCGAGCGCGTCGCGGATTTCGGAGACATCGCCGGGGCGCACGAGGCGCGCGACTTCCTTGCCGCCCAGCATGAAGACGAGCGTCGGCCAGAGCTTCACGCGAAACGAGCGGCCGAGCGGGCGGCCGCTGCCGTCTTCGATCTTCATGTGCTTCACCGCACCGTGACCCTGGAACGCCTGCGCGATCAGCGGCTGCGCCGCGCGGCAGAAGCCGCACCAGTCGGTGCCGAATTCGACGACCATCGGGCCGCTCAGCGCATCGATATCCGCGCGTCCGGGCGCGGTCTTCGCGTATTCGATATTCATGCTCATGACGCTCGTCCTTGCTCTCTTTCGTGCCGATGAAATTAGCAGAAAGCTTGCCTGCGTGCCAAAGCGGGCGGACGCGGAGCAGGGATATTACGATCCGATCGCGATCCCGGTGACCTCGTGATTGGCGCCGCCCGTGATCGTCACCGGGATGTTCATTCGCAGCGCCATCATGAAAAGGCTGTTTCGGTTGTCGTAGTTGTCCCTGTTGGGCCACATCTGCGCGCAGTACCGCGAGCCGTCGCTCGTCTGGAGCACATAGGTGATCGCCGAGATTTGATCCTTGTCGACGATTCTCACCACCATGCCGGTGCGGCTGTCCTGCAATTTCAGAAACGAGGAACTCAGGGACGGAATCGGCGAATCGCTCGGTGCAACGGCGAGTCCGGTGATGACTCCGGAATCGTCGCCGGAGAGCGCTACAGGCAGTCCGTAATCCAGCGCCATCATCAGGAGTTTGTTTCGGTTCTCGTGAGTGACGATATTCAATTGCCCGCAATACAAGACGCCCTCGCCTGTTTTGAGGACGAAATTGACCTTGTCGAAATCGTTTGAATCGATAATGCGGGTGAGAAATCCACCCTTGACACCCGTGAGTGGAATGCCACCCTGAACAATGCTGAGATTGACCGAACTATCAAACTGTCTCACTTGTAACCCTTCTCATTTATGAATATTGATTCGCGCGCGTCCGGATTATTTCACGACGCGGCACTGCATATTTACGGCCGATCCGTCCGCGCGTCGTTCGGCTGAGAATCGCCGCTGCCATCGACAAGCGCATGACCGGGAGCACCGACGACCGCCGTTCTCACATAGCTGTTTATTCCGCCGACCAGCATCACGAAACGTCCCGATTCAAGTGCGAGGCGCATCAGCGCGTGGCGGTTGTGCCGGCGCCGGACGTCCATCTGGGCGCAGTATTGCGTGCCGTCACGCGTTTGCACGAGGTAATTGACATAGACGGAGGCATCGGAGTCGATGATACGGACGATTACGCCGATCTGCGCGCCATTCAATGGCATTCCCGGGCAGATGAGCGAGGGAATCACCGGCGGACTTTTGCTTTTCATTTGATGTCTCTCTGACATGCAACGCCGCTCCTTGAAATCGAATTAATATCCCGGTTAAGAGGCTCTTCGTTTTTTTGAAATATTCTTCTCATTGTTTTACCGATCGACATATATCACGATTATTATGTAAATCTTTAAACACAAGTTTTAAAGCAAAGCGTCTTCGCGCGCATTGCTGAAAGCGTTGCGCGGTCGAAAGAGCGGGCTTTTAATAATAATAATCTAATCGGAATTATTTATCGACGCCGATCTTCTCGACTGTCACGAGCGTCAATCGACGTCAATGAACTTCAATCTACGTCAATATTTGGGCAGTCAATAATCCGAATTGTCATTTTTTGAGATGTCCAAGACACAAAAAAGCGCCGCCTTTCCGGCGGCGCTCGAGTGGCGAGGAGTGCGTGCTCAGGCGCGCGCCATGCGCGTCCGGCGTGCCTCGTAGGCCTTCAGATGCGCATAGGCCACCGCCAGCGCCGACAAGCCGCCGACCGCCGTGCGACGCCGCGCCAGCAAGTCCCCGACGATGTGATCCGCCTCGATCGGCGCGCCGTTCTCCAGATCGCGCAGCATCGACGCGGTCATCAGCGAGCCGCGCTCCGAGAAGAACGCACGGGCGCGCGCGACGACCGGCTCGCCCGGCGCGTGCGCGTTGTCGGCGGCGATGCCCGAGCATTCGTCGAAGAGCTGGACGAGCAACGCTTCGCCGCCCGGCGCCGCGAGAATGTCGCCGATGGGCGCGCGCATCAGGCACGTGCCGGTCGCGAGCGTCGCGAGGAACACCCATTTGTCCCACATCGATTGCAGGATTTCCTCGCTCACGTTCAGATCGAAGCCCGCGCCGCCGAGTTGCGCTGCGATCGCGTCGATGCGAGCGGAACGGCCGCCGCCGCGTTCGCCGATGGTCATCGAATGCATGTTGTTCAAATGCAGGATTTCACCTTCGGCGTCGAGCGTCGCGGCGATCACGCATTGGCCGCCGAGCACGTTCGCCGGATCGAAGCGCGCATCGAGCGCGTCGAGATGGCCCATGCCGTTCAGAAGCGGCAGGATCGCGGTGCCGGGACCGACCGCGGGCGCGAAGGAATCGATCGCGCCTTGCAGGTCGTAGGCCTTGCAGCTCAGCAGCACGAGATCGTATGGCTGGTCGATGTCCTTCGCGAGCACCATCGGCGGACAGGCGAACGCGAGATCGCCCTCCGGGCTCTTCACTTTCAGGCCGCATTGCCGCAGCCGCTCGGCGCGCCGCTCGCGCACGAGGAAGGTCACGTCCCTGCCCGCTTCGAGCAACCGCGCGCCGAAATATCCGCCGATGGCCCCCGCGCCCACTACCAGAATCCGCATGTCTTGCTCCTTGTTGGTCAGATGCACCGCTTCACGCCTGCCACACGCCATAGCCCGCTTCGCGCAAGCCGATCGCCAGTTCCACTTCCATGTCGCGTGCGCCGTCGTAAGGCATCGGGTTGTACATCTCGTACAGCTGCGGCAGGAGCCGCAGCCCGAACTCGCGCACGTAGCGGTTCGACTGGATGCCCGCCTTGTGCTTGTCGAAGCGCACGTCGGGATCGATGCCCGTCATGCCCACGTAGACGAACGGCATGCCGACCACGTAGTCCGGATTCGCGCGGCGAAAGCGCGCTTCGTTCCAGACGGCGCCGGCGAGTTCGATCACGTAGACGGAGTAATGATGGCTGCGCGCGCGCCGGGAGGGCGGCATGTTTCAAGTGGCCTTCGCGGCGTGCTCGTTGCGGGCGTTCATTCTAAGACGGCGAGGCGCCACGCGCTCGATCGTCCGGCGCGCGCCCTGCCGGATGCGGCTCGAAGTGGTAAATTCGGGGCGGTCTGCGCTCGCGCAAGACGATTGGATCGCCGCACGGCCCGTCGAGCCGCCGATCGAACCCGAGACGACCTCTCACGCGAGCGCCGCTCCCATCGACACGTTTTCATCCCGAAGCCGCGCCACGAGCCGCGTCCGCTTCGGTCATCCGGAGATCAAGCATGAGCAAACAAGCTATCGGCGTGGTGGGCCTCGCCGTCATGGGCCGCAATCTGGCCTTGAACATCGAGAGCCGCGGTCACGCCGTTTCGGTCTACAACCGCAGCCGCGCCAAAACCGACGAACTGATTGCCGAACATCCCGACAAGAAGCTCGTACCGACCTATACGCTCGAAGAGTTCGTCGAGTCGCTCGAAAAGCCGCGCCGCATCCTGATGATGGTGAAGGCGGGCGCCGGCACCGACGAGACCATCGCTTCGCTGCGTCCGCTGCTGGAGAAGGGCGACATTCTCATCGACGGCGGCAACACGCATTTCACCGACACCATCCGCCGCAATCAGGATCTCGCGAAGTCGGGCCTGCATTTCATCGGCACGGGCGTGTCGGGCGGCGAGGAAGGCGCGCTGAAAGGCCCGTCGATCATGCCGGGCGGACAGAAGGAAGCCTACGAACTCGTCGCGCCGATTCTCACCGAGATCGCGGCGAAGGCGCCGGACGGCGAGCCGTGCGTCGCCTACATGGGTCCGGACGGCGCGGGCCATTTCGTGAAGATGGTGCACAACGGCATCGAGTACGGCGACATGCAACTGATCGCCGAGAGCTATGACGTGCTGAAGCGCGTCGCCGGTTTGTCGAACGAAGAGCTCGGCAAGGTGTATGTCGAGTGGAATCAGGGCGAGCTGGACAGCTATCTGATCGAGATCACGTCGAAGATCTTCGCGAAGAAGGACGATGAAACCGGCAAGGATCTCGTCGATGTGATTCTCGACCGCGCCGCGCAAAAAGGCACCGGCAAGTGGACAAGCCAGAATGCGCTCGATCTCGGCGCGCCGCTGCCTTTGATTACCGAAGCCGTGTTCGCGCGCGTGCTTTCTTCGCTGAAGGATCAGCGCGTGGCGGCGAGCAAGGTGTTGAGCGGCCCCGCGCCCAAGTTCGATGGCGATCGCACGGCGTTCGTCGAGTCGGTGCGGCGCGCGTTGTATCTCAGCAAGATCGTGTCGTATGCGCAAGGGTTCGCGCAATTGCGCGCGGCATCGGAGGAATACAAGTGGGATCTGCATTACGGCGAGATCGCGAAGATCTTCCGCGCGGGCTGCATCATCCGCGCGCGCTTCCTGCAGAAGATCACGGATGCGTATGACAAGAACGCGCAGCTCGCGAATCTGCTGCTCGATCCGTATTTCAGCGATATCGCCGCGAAGTATCAGGACGCATTGCGCGATGTGATCGTCGCGGCGGTGAAGGCGGGGATTCCGGTGCCCGCGTTCTCGTCGGCGATTGCCTATTTCGATGCGTATCGCTCGGAGCGGCTGCCCGCGAATCTCGTGCAGGCGCAGCGGGACTTCTTCGGCGCGCATACGTTCGAACGCGTGGACAAGGCGGGGAGTTTTCACGCGAACTGGGCGTGACGGACTGACGGCGTGACGGTGTGAATGAAACGGGGCAACTCATCGAGTTGCCCCGTTTTGTTTTCAGATCACCCTAGCGTCACCCACTCGGCATTCCTCTCGCTGCTCCTCAACACCGCATCCACGAACCTCAATCCCGCCACCCCGTCCTCGACAGTCGTAAGCCAGTCATCCCCCTGCGTGGTTCCGCTCGCGATGCACGCCGCCGCATCCGTATAAACCTGCGCGAACGCTTCCAGATACCCTTCCGGATGCCCGGCCGGCACGCGCGTCGCGTGCAGCGCTTCGGGGCTTTGCACGCGGCCGCGCGTGATCCGCTCCGACGCCCCGCCTATCGGCGTAAACCACAACTCGTTCGGCGTCTCTTGATCGAACGCGATGCCCGCCTTCGTGCCGTACACACGCAGGCGCAGCGCGTTCTCCTCGCCCGCCGCGACCTGGCTCGCCCACAGCATCCCGCGCGCGCCGCCGGCATAGCGGAACATCGCCTGCACGTGATCGTCGACACGGCGATTCGGCACGAACGTCGTCACATCCGCCGACAACTCCGCCGGCCGCATGCCTGTCACGTATTCGGCGAGCTGATACGCATGCGTGCCGATATCGCCGAGACAGCCCGCCGGACCGGCCAGCGCCGGATCGGTGCGCCACACCGCCTGCCGGTTCGCCTGCGTCTCGACGGGCAGCGACAGCCAGTCCTGCGCGTACTCCACCTGCACGACGCGGATATCGCCGAGCAACCCGCGCCGCACCATCCCGCGCGCGTGACGCACGAGCGGATAGCCCGTGTACGTATACGTCACCGCGAACACGCGATCCTTCTCGCGCGCGAGTTTGGCCAGCGCCTCGCCTTCATCGAGCGATACGGCCAGCGGCTTGTCGCAGATCACGTGTATGCCGGCCTCGAGAAACGCCGTCGCGATCGGCGCATGCAGATGATTCGGCGTGACGATCGCCACCGCCTCGATGCCGTCCGAACGCCCGGCCTCGGTGCGCGCCATCTCGCGATAATCGTCGTAGCTGCGCGTCAGGCCGATAGCCGCCGCGCTCGCAGCCGCACGCCGCGCATCCGACGACAACGCGCCCGCCACCAGCTCGTAACGATCATCGAGCCGCGCGGCCATGCGATGCACCGCGCCGATGAACGCGCCCTCGCCGCCGCCGACCATGCCCAGTCGCACGCGGTTCATCGCTTGTCTCCCGCTTTGTCTCCGACTTTGTCTTCGACACCGAGCACGCCGCGCAACTGCTCGCGGCTTGCGCCGCTGCCGGCGAAGTCATCGAACGCACGCTCGGCCACGCGGATGATGCGATCGCGGATAAACACCGCGCCCTCGCGCGCGCCGTCTTCCGGATGCTTCAACGCGCACTCCCATTCGAGCACGGCCCAGCCGGGAAAATCGTATTGCGCCATCTTCGAGAAGATCGCCTTGAAGTCGATCTGGCCATCGCCCAGGGAACGAAAACGTCCCGCGCGATCGGTCCATCCCGAATAGCCGCCGTACACGCCCTGCTTCCCGTTCGGCCGGAACTCCGCGTCCTTCACATGAAACGCCTTGATGCGCGGGTGATAGATATCGATGAACGCGAGGTAATCGAGTTGCTGCAGCACGAAGTGACTCGGATCGAACAGGATGTTCGCGCGCGGATGATCGTCCACCGCCGCGAGAAAGCGCTCGAACGTGACGCCGTCGTGCAGGTCCTCGCCGGGATGCAGTTCGTAGCACACGTCGATGCCCGCGCGATCGAACTCATCGAGAATCGGACGCCAGCGTTTCGCGAGCTCGTCGAATGCGGCTTCGACGAGTCCCGCCGGACGTTGCGGCCACGGATAGACATACGGCCACGCGAGCGCGCCCGAAAACGTCACGTGCGCACTCAGGCCCAGACGCTTCGACGCGGCCGCCGCGAGCTTCAGTTGCGATATCGCCCATTCCGTGCGCGCCGCGGGATTGCCGCGCACGTGCGGCGCGGCGAAGCCATCGAACAATGTGTCGTAGGCGGGATGCACCGCGATCAACTGCCCTTGCAGATGCGTGGACAATTCCGTGATCGCCACGCCCGCGTCGTCCACCGTGCGGCGGATGTCATCGCAATAGGCATCGCTCGATGCGGCTTGTTCCAGATCGATCAGACGCGGATCGGCGGGCACCTGTATGCCCTCGTAACCGAGCGAACCCGCCCACGACGCGAGGTTCTTCAACGTATCGAACGGCGGCCGATCGCCCATGAACTGCGCGAGAAATATCGCCGGCCCCTTGATGGTCTTCATCGTTCGCCTCCAAGAGAAAGAAGGCCGGGTGAACGGCCTTCGCGCATCAGAACGGCGAGTTCGGGAAGTAGAACTGCTTGGCGTTGTCCTTCGTGATGAGCACCGACGGGATGATCGTCGTCGGCGGCAGCTTGTCGCCCTTCAGGCGCGCCTCGGCGGTGAGCTTGATCGCGTCGTAGATGAATTTCGGCGAGTACGACACGTCGGCCTGCACGCGCTTGTCGCCATCCATGATGCGCTTCACGGCTTCCTTCGATCCCGCGCCGCCGAAGACGATCTTGACGTCCGTGCGCTTCGCCTGATCGATCGCCTTCAGCACGCCGACCATCATGTCGTCGTCGGCGGCCCAGACGGCGTCGATATGCTTGAAGCGCGTGAGATAGTCCTGCATCACCTTGAAGGCGTCGTCGCGGTTCCAGTTCGCGTATTTCGCATCGAGAATCTTCATGTCCGGATGCTGCTTGATCACGCCTTCGAACGCGGTCCAGCGCTCGTTGTCGAGGGTCGTCGGAATGCCGCGCAGCGCGACGATATCGCCCTTGCCGTTCATCGTCTTCGCGAGATACTCGGCGGGAATCTTGCCGAACGCGGTGTTGTCGCCGGCGACATAGGCATCCTGCGCGCTGGTATCGGTGAGACCGCGATCGACCACCGTCACATACACGCCCTTCTTCTTCATCTGCGCGACAGGCTGCGTGAGCGACGCCGATTCCTGCGGGAAGATCACGAGCGCGTTGATCTTGTTGACCGTCACGAGGTCCTGCAACTGGTTCGCCTGCTCGGGCGCGGTGCCGGCCGTCTTCACGATCACCTTCAGGTCCGGATGCGCCTTCTCCAGCTCCTTTTTCGCCTCGTTGGCCCACCACACGATGCCGCCCGTGAAGCCGTGATCCGCGGTCGGAATGGCGACGCCGAGCACGACCTTCTCGTCGGCATGAGCGGACGACGATGCAGCGGCGAACGCGCTTGCCGCAAGCGTGAGCGCGCCGAGCGCGCGAAGCATTTTATTCATGACGATGTCTCCGGATTTGTAGGCATTAACGACGACCGCGCTGCAAAACTGCTACGAGGATGATCACGGCGCCCTGCACCGCCGCATTCAGATACACGCTGATGATGCTCGTCAGGTTCAGGATGTTGTTGATGACCGAAAGCAGAATCGCGCCGATGACCGTGCCGATCACGCGCCCTTCGCCGCCTTTCAGCGCGGTGCCGCCGACCACGACGGACGCGATCGCTTCGAGTTCCCACAGGAGGCCCGTCGTCGGTGTGGCCGACCCTAAGCGCGGCACGTACAGAATCGTCGCGACGGCCACGCACAAGCCCAACAGCACGTAGGTGACGATCTTCACGCGATCCACGCGAATGGCCGCATAACGCGCGACCTGCTCGCTCGAACCGATCGCCTGTACATGACGTCCGTACACCGTGCGATTGAGCACGAGCGCGCCGCCCGCCGCCACGATCAGAAAGATCCAGATCGGCACCGGCACGCCGAACAGGCTCGCGTAATAGACCGGCCCGTAAAGATCGACGAGCGAGTTGTCGAGCGTGAGCGCGCCGCCGTCCGCGAGCCACGTGAGCAGCGCGCGAAAGATGCCGAGCGTGCCCAGCGTGACGATGAACGGCTCGATGCGCCCTTTCGTCACGAGCACGCCGTGCGCGAAGCCGAACAGCGCGCCGAGCACGAGCGCGAGCACGACGCCCAGCGCGATGATCAGAAGCGGCGGCACCGCGTGCCCATGAAAGCCCTGCATGAGCGCGTTCATCATGTAGATCATGCTGCCCGCGATCAGCGCGGCCATCGAACCGACCGACAGATCGATGCCGCCCGAGATGATCACGAAGGTCATGCCCACCGCGATGATGCCGATGAACGACGTGCGCGTAAGCACGTTCATCGCGTTGTCGAGGGTGGCGAAGTCGCCGTTGAGCAGCGTGCCGCCGATGCACAACGCGATCAGCCCGATCAGCGGCCCGACGCCGAACAGAAAGCGTGCAGCGGCGGAAAGGCGGCTCTCGCTTCCGATGTCTTCAGTGTGTGCCGGTCGCATGCGCGATCAACCTCTCTTCGGTCAAAAGATCCATGCCGAGCGTCGTGACGAGTTCGCCCGCGCGCATCACCGCGACGCGATGACACAAGCCGATCAGTTCGATCAGCTCGGATGAAATCACGATCACCGCGCGGCCCTCGGCGGCCAGCCGGTGAATCAGAAAATAGATGTCGCGTTTCGCGCCGACATCGACGCCGCGTGTCGGTTCGTCGAGCACGATCACGCGCGGATCGGGATTCAGGAACTTCGCGAGCGCGAGCTTCTGCTGATTGCCGCCCGACAGCATGCGCGCGCGAATCGATGTGTTGCCCGTGCGAATGCCGAAATCGTTCACCGCCTTTTTCAATGCGTCGCGTTCGGCGTGCATGTCGATGAACGGATGCGCATAGCGCTCCAGCGTCATCATCGTCAGGTTGTCTTTCAGCGCCATGTCGACGTGTAGCCCGCGTCCTTTTCTATCCTCGCTCAGGTACGTGAGGCCCTGTCTCATCGCTTCGCGCGGATTCTTCAGGCTGACGGTTTTTCCATCGATCACGACGCGGCCCGCGCTCAACGGCCGCAAACCGACGAGCGCCTCGAACAATTCCGTGCGTCCCGCGCCGACGAGGCCCGCGAAGCCGAACACTTCGCCCTTCTTCACCGAGAAGCCGATGCCCTCCGCCCAGCCGGGCACCGACGCACCTTCGACCTCGAATGCGACCGGCGCATCCGCGGCAAGCGAAGGCTTGTCGGGAAACATGTCGGAGACTTCGCGGCCGACCATCAGGTTCGCCATCTGCTGGCGCGTGAGTTCGTCGGTCGGCGCGCGCGCGACGAAACGGCCATCGCGCATCACGATCACTTCGTCGGTTACGCGCTCCACTTCGTCGAGCTTGTGCGAGATATAGACGATGGTCGTGCCCGCCTCTTTGAGACGCGCCATCAGGCCGAACAGACGCTGTGTTTCCGATGGCGTCAGCGTCGCGGTCGGCTCGTCCATGATGAGCAGCCGCGCCTCGCGCAGCATCGCCTTCGCGATCTCGACCAGTTGCTTCTCCGCGACGATCAGGTCGCGCACCTTCGTATCCGGATTCTTGTGCAGGCCGACGTCGCTCAGTCGTGCACGCGCGGCTTCGCGCATCGCGGGTTCGTCGAGGAAGAAGCCTTTCTTCAGCTCGTGCCCGAGGAACATGTTCTGCGTGATGCTCAAATGGTCCGCGAGATTCAGTTCCTGGTGAATCAGCACGATGCCCGCATGCTCGGCATCGCGTGAACTCGCGAAGTCGCGCTGGCGCTCATCGATATAAAGCTCGCCCGCGTTCGCGCGCTCGTAGCCCGCGAGGATCTTCATCAACGTGGATTTGCCCGCGCCGTTCTCGCCGAGCAATCCGTAGATGCGGCCCGGCGCGATATCGAAGGTGACGCCGTGCAGCACGCGCACCGGCCCGAACTGCTTTTCGATGCCCTGAAAGCGCACGGCGAGGCTCATCGTCACGCGCTCCTTCGGCGAATCAGCCGATGCGGCAGCAGCACGCCCGGCACCACGGCGCGCGGATCGCGCAGGCGCTGGAGCAGGAGATCGGCGGCGGTTTCGCCGAGCAGTTGCATCGGCTGCGAGACGGTGGTCAAAGGCGGATCGACATGCGCGGCGACGGCGATATCGTCGAAGCCGACGACGGCGACATCGTCCGGCACCGCCAGGCCCGCGCCGCGAAAGCCGTTCATCACGCCGATGGCGAGCGTGTCGGAGACGGCGAAGGCGGCGGTCGGTCTCGCATCGCCGAGTGCCGCGAGTTGCGCGGCCGCGCGTTCGCCGGCGTCGTAGTCGAGACTGTCGAGCTCGATCAACCACTCGGCGCGCGGCTCGATGCCCGCGTCGATCAGCGCATCGCGATAGCCCGCGAGCCGCTGACGCCCGTACAGATAACCCTGTCCCGAGTTGATGAGCGCGATGCGCCGATGACCCTTGGCGGTCAGATAGCGCACGACATCGCCCGCAGCCAGATGATTGTCGATGCCGACATACGGCACGCCCGCGGCAGGATCGAACTCGCAGCACGCGACCCACGGCAGCGCCGACGCTTCTTCGGCGAGCGCCTTTTGCACGGCGGCGGGATCGAGGCAGATGGCGCCATCGGCGCGGCGGCCGCGCAGGAGATCGAAATAGCTTCGCTCGCGCAGCGGGTCCGCGCCGGTGTCGCACAACAGCATGAAGTAGCCGTTCTGGCGCGCGACGCTGTCGATGCCGCGGACGATCGCCGCGTAGAACGGATTGCCGAAGTCGGGGACCATCGTGAGCAGCAGGCGGCTTTCCGCCGTGCGCAGATTGCGCGCGAGTTCGTTGATGCGATAGCCGCTCGCCGCGACCGCCTCGCGGACTTTTTCGCGCGTTGCCTCGCGAACGTTCGTATGCCCGTTGAGCACGCGCGATACCGTGGCGACCGACACGCCCGCGCGCTCGGCGACGTCGGCAATCGATACTTCCTCACGTGGACGAACCGTATCTGACATTGCGGCGTCGCTCGCGGCGATCGAGATGTAATGGATTACATTATTTGATCGGACGAGCGCGATGGCAACAGCAATCGACTAGGGACAAACGCTTAAGACAGAAATTCACACGCATGTGTCGATCCCGTGCGATGTTGCTCGTCGTTATGTGCGAGCGGGCCGATGACGCCCGACACCAATACACTCTTTTGAAGGAGCGATCCACATGCGATTCATGATGCTGATGATCCCGCGCGGCTACGAAAGCGCGCAACCGGGCACGATGCCGAGCGCGGACGCCGTCGCCGCCATGATGAAGTACAACGAGGAATTGCAGAAGGCCGGCGTGCTGCTCGCGCTCGACGGACTGCATCCGCCGTCGATGGGCGCGCGCGTCACGTTCGAAGGCGGCAAGCCGCGCGTCACCGACGGACCGTTCGCCGAAGCGAAGGAAGTGCTCGGCGGCTACTGGATGCTTCAGGTGAAGTCGCGCGAGGAAGCGATCGAATGGGCGAAGCGTTGTCCGGGATCGGACACGGAGATGATCGAAGTGCGCCAGGTGATGGAGATGGACGACTTCCCGCCGGACGTGCAGCAGGCCGCGGCGGGATTCGATGAGATGCACAAGGCGGCGAAGCCCTGATGCACGTTACGCGATCCTCTCCAGCGCGAGCGCGATGCCCTGCCCGCCGCCGATGCACAGCGTGACGATCGCGCGCTTCACGCCGTCGCGACGCATCGCGTGGGCGAGACGCGTGGTGAGCACCGCGCCGGTCGCGCCGATCGGATGCCCGTGCGCGATCGCGCCGCCCTCCACGTTGACGATGTCTTCCGGCACGCCGAGCGTCCTCGCCACCGCGATCGGCACCGCCGCGAAGGCTTCGTTGATCTCGAAGCGCTCGACATCGCCGAGCGTCCAGCCCGCGCGCTGCAATGCCTGCTGCACGGCGGGCACCGGCCCGAGCCCGAACATGCCCGGCTCGACGGCCGCCACACCGAACGCCGCGAGCCGCACGAACGGTTCGATGCCGCGCGCCTCGGCTTCCCTGCGGCTCGTCACAATCATCGCGGATGCGCCGCTGTTCAGGCCCGGCGCATTGCCCGCCGTGATCGTGCCGTCGGGACGAAACGCCGGGCGCAGCTTTGCAAGCGTCGCGAGCGTCGTGTCCGGGCGCGGCTGCTCGTCGCGCGCGAACGCGACCGTTTCGCGGCCCGCCTTCACATCTACGCCGACGATTTCCGCATCGAACAAGCCGTCCCTCTGCGCGGCCGCGAAGGACTGCTGCGAACGTTCGGCCCAGCGATCCTGCGCTTCACGCGTGATATCCAGCTTCGTCACGAGGTCTTCGGTGTGCCAGCCCGAATGCTCGCCCGAGAACGCATCGACGAGACCGTCTCGCAGCATGCTGTCGTAAATCTGCGCATTGCCCATGCGATAGCCGCGCCGCCCGCCGTCGAGCAGATACGGCGCGCGATCCATGTTCTCCATGCCGCCCGCGATCGCGAGCGTGGCGGCGCCCGCCGCGATTTCGGTCGCGGCTGTCGCGATGGCCTGCGCGCCCGAGCCGCACACGCGATTCACGGCGAGCGCGGGCACCGAAACCGGCACGCCGCCGCCGACCGACGCCTGCCGCGCCGGATTCATGCGGTTGCCAGCCTGGATCACATTGCCGAACACGACCGAATCGATCGACGTGGGATCGAGCGCCTTGCCTGCGCGCCGCAGCGTTTCAGCGATGGCCGCCGCGCCGAGATCGACGGCGGGCGTGTCCTTCAACGCGCCGTTGAACGCGCCGATCGCCGTACGCACCGGATGACACAAAACGATGTCTTGCACGAACATGTCGTTGCCTCGCTTAGCGGGGAATGCCGGTGAGATAGATGGGCGTGTCGGTCGAGAGCGATTGCTTGACCTGGCGGCCGGTTTCATCGACGAGCACTTCTTCCTGATTCTTTTCCAGCGCGGCGAGCACTTCGTTCACCACATGCTCCGGCGTGGACTTCGGCGCGGTGACCTGCGCGGTCATGTCGGTATCGATATAGCCCGGATGCGCCGCCACGACGAGCGTGCCCTGCTCGCGCAGCTCCTCGCGCAATGCGTTCGTGGCTGCCCACGCCGCCGCCTTCGAGATGTGATACGCGCCGCCCGCCGGCAACGAGACCCAGCTCAGCACCGAAAGAACGTTGACGACCGCGCCGCCGCCGTTCTTCTTCAGCGCGGGCGCGAACGCCTGCGTGAGCGCGATCGGGCCGAACGTGTTGATCTCCAGAAGATCGCGGATGCCCTGCGTCGATGCCGGATCGACGAGCAGGCCGCGCGTCGTCACGCCCGCGTTGTTGACGATCACCTGCACGTCGGTATAGGTCGCGGCCGCTTCCGCGATATCGGCGGCGTTGGTTACGTCGAGGCGGATCGCCTGGACGCCGGGAATATCGACGCTCTTCGGATCGCGTGCGGCGGCATAGACCTTCGCCGCGCCCGCTTCGACGAGCGACTTCGCGAATTGCTCGCCGAGGCCGCGATTGGCGCCGGTGACGAGAACGACTTTTCCTTTGATCTGCATGGTGTGCTCCATCAAGCTGTGCATATGCACTGATATCGATACGAAAAAGGCTCGCGCACGGCGAGCCTGCTCTATGCCACTCACTCCATCGTCGTCAGTTCGAACAGCGACTGGCGCAGCGCCTTTGCGCGCTTCTCGCCGAACTTCGCTTCGAATTCCGCCTGCGCGGCGCGCCATTGCGCCGACGCCTTCACGAGCGTATCGCGGCCCGTTGCCGTCAGTCGCAAGCCGACCGCGCGCGAACTGGCCGATTCCTGCGCCGCCTCGACGAGACCGTCACGCTGCAACGGCTTGAGCGCGCGCACGAGCGTGGTACGGTCCATCACCATCGAGTCGGCGAGCTCGGCCATCTGCACGCCGGGCCTGCGCCCGATCGCCGCGAGAATCGTGAACTGCGCCGCCGTGATGCCTACCGCGGTCAGATGCCGCTCGTACATCTGCGACACATAACGCGCCGCCTGACGGATCGCGAAGCAGTTGCAGTCGAGAGGAGAAGAGTTGGAAGTCATGTCCCGCAGAATATGAGTGCATATGCACTTTGTCAAGCGAGGGATTCTCAATCGGCGCGATAGACGCGGCTCGGAGATCGTCGGGAATCGTCGCGCGCCGCGCGGCGGCGAAACGCGCCAAGCCGCTCCGGGCGTGCGATCGGGGCGAATCGGGCCTGTGCCGAAATCCGCATCGGACGCGCGACTTAACACCAAGACGCGGCCAAATTGGTTTTCTACATTGCGCATGTCCGCTGCCTGTGCCGGGCCGCGCGCGAAGCGGCTGCTTTCATCGCCGGATTGCCGGCCTTTGAGGGCAAGTCCGTCTTGCCGGCACTGAACCGGTCGTGTTCCATTCGATTGCCAAATCAAAAAGGAGAGCAAAACCATGCGCATCCGTACCAAACCTCTGGCGTGGCTCGTGGCATGCGCCACGGCTGCATTCGCCGCCGCGCCCTTCGCCGCGAGCGCAGACGAACTGACGGTGAAAGTGGGTTTTGCCGCGCCGCTGACGGGCGCGAACGCGGGTTACGGGAAGGACCTCCAGAACGGCGTGCAGCTCGCGCTCGACGAAGCCAACGCGAAGAAGATCACGATCGGCGGCAAGACGGCGAAGTTCGAGATCCGCGCGGAAGACGATCAGGCCGACCCGCGCGTGGGCGTGCAGGCGGCGCAGAAGCTCGTCGATGACGGCGTGGTGGTCGTCGTCGGACACTTCAATTCGGGCACGACGCTGCCCGCCTCGCCGATCTACAACAGCGCCGGCATCCCGACCATCGATCCTGCCGCGACCAATCCGACCATCACGACGCGCGGCCTCGAGAACATGTTCACGGTGATTTCGAGCGACGCGCAGAACGCGGGCAACGCCGGCGTCTATGCGGTGACGACGACGAAGGCGAAGCGCATCGCGATCATCGACGACCGCACGGCCTTCGGTCAGGGCGAGGCCGACGAGTTCGAGAAGGCGGTGAAGGCGAAGGGCGGCACGATCGTCACGCGCGAGTACAGCGACAACCAGACCGTCGACTTCAGCGCGCAGCTCACGCGCATCAAGGCGGCCAACGCGGATCTGATTTTCTTCGGCGGCCTCGACCGGCAGGCGGCGGCGGTCGTCAAGCGGATGAAGCAGCTCGGCATGAACGCGCAGTTCGTGGGCGGCGGCGGCGTGATGGACGCCGATTTCCTCAAGCTCGCGGGCGATGCCGCCGAGGGCGCGCAGGCGTGGGAATACGGCAGCCCGCTCGACAAGCTGCCCGAAGGCAAGGCGTTCGCCGACAAGTTCCAGAAGCGCTTCGGCGTCGCGATTCTTTCGTATGCGCCGTTCGGCTACGACGCCGCGTGGGCCGCGATCAACGCGATGCAAAAGGCCAATTCCATCGATCCGAACGTGTACCGGCCGGTGCTGAAGTCGAACTCGTTCGAAGGCATCACCGGGCCGATCGCCTTCGACAGCAACGGCGCGCTGAAGAACGCTTCGTCGACGCTGTATCAGGTGAAGAACGGACAGTGGGCGTCGGTCGTCACCAAGCACGGCATGTGATGACGCTTCAGGCCTGGGCCGCGTGCGTCCGGGCCTCCAGCCTTTTGCGCGTGTGCGCCGCCTCGTCGCCCAGCCATTGCACGAATTGCTGCAATGCGGGCGACGGCGCGGGCCGCTCCGGATACGCGAGGTAATAGGCCGCGCCGCTCGTCACGCATAGCGGGAATGGCGCGATCACGCGCTTCGCGCGCAAGTCTTCCTCGATCAGCGAGAGATCGCCGATCGTCACGCCCAGACCCTGCATCGCCGAGGACATCGCCAGATCGAGCGTGTCGAAATGCTGCGCTTTCGTCGACGGCAGGCCCGTGTAGCCGTAAGCGCCGAGCCACAGAAGCCAGTCGCGGCGATCGCGCGTGGGATGCAGCAGCGTCTTGCCGGCGAGATCGCCGGGCGTGGGCGCGGCGTGCTTCTTCGGCTTCCACAATTCGGGCGCGCAAACCGGCGTCAGCACTTCATCGAACAGATGATCCGCCGTCACGCCCTTGAGCGACGGCGCGGCGCCGAAGACGATCGCCGCATCGAACGGCTCCGCGGCGAACTCGACGCCGTGCGACACCGATGCCGTCACCTCCACCACCAGCTCCGGCCGCTCGTTCTGCAAGCGGATGACGCGCGGCAGAATCCAGCGCATCGCGCAGGTCGGGCACTTCACGCGCAGAATGCCGGATTGCGCGCCGCCTTTCGCCAGCGCATCGTCGATATGCGTGAACGCCTGCTGGAGCGGCGCGACGAGCAGCGCGCCGTGATGCGTCAGCGCGAGCCCGCGCGCCTGCCGCGTGAAAAGCGCGTAACCGAGATGCGCCTCCAGTCCGGCGATCTGCCGGCTGACCGCGCCCTGCGTCACGTTCAGCACCTCGGCGGCGCGCGTGAAATTCAGCTTCTGGGCGACGACCAGAAAGGTTTTGAGCACGTCGAGCGAGGGCAGCGGTTTCATCGGAGGCATCGGGTTTTTGGCATGTAGCCATGATCTGCAAGCATGGCTAGTATGACAAAGTTTCGATTGTCCGCGCTTTATTGCTGCGGTTGAATCGACGGCAATCATCGCCGAACCGCAATTCCGGAGACACCTGCCGTGCATAGCGCCTGCATTCCCGAGTCGAAGCTGCCGAATGTCGGCACGACCATTTTCACCGTCATCGGCCAGTTGGCCGAGGAGCATCACGCGCTCAACCTGTCGCAGGGTGCGCCGAACTTCGCCTGCGACCCGAAGCTGATCGAAGGCGTCGAGCGAGCCATGCGGGCAGGACATAACCAGTACTCGCCGATGTCCGGCGTGCTCGCGCTGCGCGAAGCGATCGCCGTGAAGACGCACAAGCTGTATGGCGCGCAATACGATCCGGGCACGGAAGTCACCGTGGTGGCGAGCGCGAGCGAAGGCCTGTACGCGACGATCAGCGCGCTCGTGCATCCCGGCGACGAGGTCATCTACTTCGAGCCTTCCTTCGACAGCTATGCGCCGATCGTGCAGTTGCAGGGCGCCACGCCCGTCGCGATCAAGCTCTCGGCCGAGAATTTCCACATCGACTGGGACGAAGTTGCCGCTGCGATCACGCCGCGCACGCGCATGATTCTCGTCAATACGCCGCACAATCCGACGGGCAGCGCGTTCACGGACGTCGACATCGCACGGCTGACCGCACTCACGCGCGACACGAAGATCATCGTGCTGTCGGATGAAGTCTATGAACACGTCGTGTTCGATGGCGCGCCGCATCACGGCATGGCGCGCTATCCCGAGCTGGCTGAACGCAGCGTGATCGTGTCGTCGTTCGGCAAGTCGTATCACGTGACGGGCTGGCGCGTCGGCTACTGTCTCGCGCCCGCCGCGTTGACGTCCGAGATTCGCAAGATCCACCAGTTCATGACCTTTTCCGCCGATACGCCGATGCAGATGGCGTTCGCCGAAGCGCTCGCGGACGAATCGAGCTATCTGAATCTCGGGCCGTTCTACCAGCACAAGCGCGATCTGCTTGCCGAGTCGCTCAAGGGCTCGCGCTTCGAACTGTTGCCGAGCGCCGGCAGTTTCTTCATGCTGGCGCGGTACGACGCGATCTCGAACGAATCCGACAGCGACTTCGTGCTGCGCCTGATCCGCGAGGCGCGCGTCGCGACGATTCCGCTGTCCGCGTTCTACACCGACGGCACCGACCACCACCTGATCCGTCTTTCGTTCGCGAAGGACGACGACACGCTCGTCGAAGGCGCGCGCCGCCTTTGTTCGATCTGACGACTTTTCTGGAGACCAACACGATGAAACTCAAACACATCGCCAGCGCCTTGTTCTTCGCATGCACGTTCGCGAGCGGTGCGGCGCTCGCCGCCGATACGCTGCGCTTCGGACTGGAGGCGCAATATCCGCCGTTCGAATCGAAATCGTCGACGGGCGAGTTGCAAGGGCTCGACATCGACGTCGGCAACGCGGTCTGCGCCGCCGCGAAGATGCAGTGCAAGTGGGTCGAGACGTCGTTCGACGGCCTGATTCCCGCGCTGCAGGGCCGCAAGTTCGACGCGATCAACTCCGCGATGAACGCGACCGAGCAACGTCGCCAGGCGATCGATTTCACGACGGTCGTGTATCGCGTGCCGACGCAACTGATCGCGAAGAAGGGCAGCGGTCTGGAACCGACGTCGGCATCGCTGAAGGGCAAGAGCGTGGGCGTGTTGCAGGGCTCGATTCAGGAGACGTTCGCGAAGGCGCACTGGGAGAACGAAGGCGTGAAGGTCGTGCCGTATCAGGACCAGAATCAGGTGTATGCGGATCTGAAGTCCGGCCGTCTCGACGGGACCCTCGTGCTCGCGCCAGCGGGACAGAGCGGGTTCCTGTCGAAGCCGGATGGCGAAGGCTTCGCGTTCGTCGGCGCACCGGTTCGCGACGACAAGATTCTCGGCAGCGGCATCGCCTACGGCGTGCGCAAGGGCGACGATGCGCTGAAGACGAAGCTCAACGCGGCGATCGAGAAGGTCAAGGCGGACGGGACGATCGACAAGTACGCGAAGAAGTATCTGGGGAATATCGATATTTCGACGAAGTGAGGCGGCGGGCGCGCGGCGGTTTATTCGTCGCGCGCCTGCATTCATAGCTGCAGAAAGGCGCGAATCGCGTATTTCGCCGCGTCGAATTCTTCTTCGGTGACCGTCTCGCCACGGAACGCGAGTTCCCTGTGGAGATGGCTCCAACTGCGAAGCTGATCGACGAGCGCGACGCCCGGGCGCTTGAGACTCGCGATGGGCACTTCGGTTTCCCAGCCGCGAATCGTCGACGTGATCGGCAGTCCCGTGAAGCGGCCCGTGATATCGTTCATCACGATATCGGAGATCACGAGCACCGCGCGGTAGCCGTCCTGCTTATGGCCTCTCGCCGGGCCGACGTGCAATCTCACCACGTCGCCCGCATCCGGAATTCCATCTTTCATTCGAGACCCTCGCGCGTCGGGTCTCCCGGACCACCCCACTCGTCGCCGACGGGATCGCCGAAGTCGATCTCCTCGTGCCGCTCGAGCGTGCCCTCGCGAAATTGCTGAATCAGCCGTTCGCGCGAAAAACGCCGAATCGCCCGATGCGGCCGCACCGCAACGTATCCATCCTCAACGTCCACATGCACTTCCTGTCCCTCCTCCAATGAAAGTTCGCTGGCAATGTTGGCAGGAATGCGCACCGCAAGACTATTGCCCCAACGTTTTAGGATCTGCTTTGGCATGACGTCCTCAAGAGACGTAGATACTTGTCGATACATTCATGCTATTCGGACGGTGCATAAGGTGTCAACACGTCGATACACGTTTCGGAACGATCCATTTGCCGGGCATCGGCCATTCGGATAAGCAGCCTTTTTGCAACGCAGGCACACTGGCGTCTCGAACCCATCGATCACGAGCTGCATGAGCACACCGCCGACGTCCACTGCGCCAGCACCGCCTCCGCCGCTCCAGGGCGGCAAGCTCGTCCTCGCCACCTTCGCGGTGGCGCTCGCGACCTTCATGAACGTGCTGGATTCGTCGATCGCCAACGTCGCGATCCCGACGATCTCCGGCAATCTCGGCGTGTCCGTCAACGAGGGCACGTGGGTCATCACCGTGTTCGCGGCGTCGAACGCCGTCTCCATTCCGCTGACCGGCTGGCTCACGCAGCGGCTCGGCCAGGTGCATCTGTTCGTCGGCGCGATTCTGATGTTCGTGCTGTCGTCGTGGCTGTGCGGCCTCGCGCCGAATCTGCCGGTGCTGCTGTTCGCGCGCGTGTTGCAGGGCGCGGTCGCCGGGCCGCTGATTCCGCTGTCGCAGGCGATCCTGCTCGGCTCGTATCCGAAAGAGAAGTCGTCGATGGCGCTCTCGCTCTGGGCGATGACCGCGACCGTCGGCCCGATCGCCGGTCCCGCGCTCGGCGGCTGGATCACCGACAGCTATTCGTGGTCGTGGATCTTCTACATCAACATTCCGGTGGGCATCTTCGCGGCGGGCGTGACGTGGCTCATCTACCGCGATCGCGAATCGCCGACGCGCAAGGCGCCGATCGACGTGATCGGCCTTCTGCTGCTCGTCTCGTGGGTCGCGTCGCTGCAGATCATGCTCGACAAGGGACGCGATCTCGACTGGTTCTCGTCGCCGCTGATCGTCGTGCTGGCGATCGTCGCCGTTATCGCGTTCGCGTTCTTCGTCGTGTGGGAGCTGACGGACCCGAATCCGGTCGTTGATCTGCGGCTTTTCGCCGGGCGCAATTTCTTCGGCGGGACGGTGGCGATATCCGTCGCGTACGGCGTGTTCTTCGGCAATCTCGTGCTGCTGCCGCAATGGATGCAGCAGTATCTGAACTACCGCTCCGTCGATGCGGGGCTGGTCACCGCGCCGCTCGGCATCTTCGCCGTGATCCTCGCGCCGGTGATGGGCAAGGTCTTGCCGCGCAGCGACGCGCGCATCATCGCGACGATGGCGTTCGTCGGCTTCGCGTTCGTGTTCTGGCTGCGCTCGAAGTACGTGATCGAGATCGACACGTGGCACCTCGTGCTACCAACGCTCCTGCAAGGCATCCCGATGGCGATGTTCTTCGTGCCGCTCACGGCGATCGTGCTGTCGGGATTGCCGCCGTCGAAGATTCCGGCGGCGGCGGGGCTATCGAATTTCGCGCGGGTGTTTTGCGGCGCGGTGGGCACATCGCTCGCGGGCAACGAGTGGGATAACCGCATCGCGCTGCATCACGAGCGGCTCACCGAGCAGGCGAATGTCTACAATCCGGCGTTCCTGCAATCGCTCGGGCTATCGCGATCGACACTCGATGTCAGTGAGGCGCAAGCACGCGGCATGTTCAATTTCACCGTCAACACGCAAGCCGCGATGATGGGGCTCAACGATATCTTTCTGATCTCGGCGTTGATCTTCATTCTGATCATTCCGCTGATCTGGATTACGAAGGTGGCGAAGGGGGGTGGCGGCGGGGCGGCTTCGGGGGCGCATTGAGGATGGCGCGCGCGTCACGTGCTACTCGGGCAAAAATCCCTGCTCCAGTACGGACGACATCGTCCACGGACAGCTTTCCGGGAAATCGGCGAATCCGATACGCGTTTCATTCGCCGCCTGTTCGCGCGCATCGCCCCACATATCGGCAATCCAATCCTCGTCGATGAGCATAGGCTTCAGACTCGGTGTTTTCCTGAGCCGTCGCTCGATTGCCCCGCGCTGAGCCAGGATGGTGTTCGTCCAGCTATTGGTTCGCCGCTCAGGCTGAAACTGCCACTTGAGTAAATGCGCCAGCAAAATCGCCATCCTGCTCGCGAATTCTCTTTGTTCACTCTTGCCCACGTCCTCGATTTCCTCAGCGATATGCTCGATATCGATGGACGCAAGCTTCCCTGCACGCAGCAGCGCGGCCTGTTCATAGGCCCACGCCACTACGTCCTTCTCATAAGGTGTTCCCATCGGCTGATTCCCGTTTTCATTCGAATTTTCGGTATCGCCCATGCTAGTTTGCATTCCTTTGTTCATCCAGATCGTCCAGACGGCTAACGCCGCTCACTTCAACCCGAGTTCCACGCGCGAACCCGCGCCCTTGTCCTTGATATCGTCCGCCGACATCTTCGGCGCGACGACAAAAATCCGCTGGCTGTCGATCTTCCCGTCGAAATACTCCTGCACCGCCTGCGCGCGACGCTGCGCCAGATCGCGCAACGCGCCCTCGTCCACCGGCGCGTTCTTCGTCAGCGCCGCCTTCATGTCGCCATCGGGCACGGACTTCGTCATGCCGATGAAGTTGGTCGGCTTCTTGAAATCCGCCGACTTGTACACCTTCGTCAGATACTTGTCGTAGTCGGCATCGGATATCTTGATCGTGTTCCAGTCCACGTTCTCGCCGTTGCCCGACATATCGCGCACCTTCGCACGCTTGACCTGGTTGTCGAGCCACGCAGCGCGCAACGCCGGCTCGTCCGTCTTCGGATCGACGCGGCCCGTCACATCCACCCGCACCGACGGCTTGTCCACCAGCGCCTTCGCAATCGTATCGAGCTTCTTCTGCGCGGCGTCGTTCAACGTGGCCGAACCCGCATCGAACTCGATGTAGTTCAGATCCTCGCCGCTGCCGCCGCCGAACGCGTGCGCGAGCAGCGTGAACGGCGCGGTCACCGCCTTCTGCACGAGATTCACGATCGCCTGCCACACGAGCCCGCCGATCGAAAACTCCGGATTGTCCAGCGATCCGGATATCGGAATATTCACGTCGATCTCGCCGCGCGAGTTCTTCAACAGCGACACAGCTAGCCGAACCGGCAGCTTGGTCGCCGTCGGATTGTCGATGTGATCGCCGAACGTCAACTGATCAATGAACAAGTGGTTGTTCGCCGTGAGCTTGTTGTCGGCCAGCATGTAGTGCAGATCGACGTTGAGCTTGCCCTTCGTGATCGGATAGCCCGCGTACTTCGACGAATACGGCGTGAGGTTCGTCAGCTCGACGCCGTGCGCGCTCGCCGTCAGATCCAGCGCGGGCTTGTCGATCAGCGGATTGATTTGCCCCTTGATCGACACCGGCCCGTTCGCCGCCAGTTTCGCGGAAACATCGACGGGCGCGGGCGTCGTCGAATGCGTGCCGAACGCGCCGATCGTGCCGTTGATCGCGACGAGATTCGCCGTGTAGTTCGGCTTGATGAAGTTGTCGGTATAGGTCACGCGGCCGTCCTGCAACACCAACTGGCCGAAGCGCATATTGACCGGCGGCCCGGAATTCGACGCGGTTTTCACCGGCACCGTTGTGGCTGCGCTCGCCGCCGCCGGCGCGGACGCGCCCTGCTCCTTCGTGCTGCCGCGCGTCACCGATTGCGGTCCGCCCTCGCCCGCCACCACGCTCTTCAGGTTCAGCTTGCCCTGCGCGTCGAGCAGCACGCGGCCGTAGAACTTCGCGAAGGTCACGCGCGCCGCGTCGACATCGGTGCCGCGCTCGCTGTAGTTCACCTTCACGTTGGTCAGGCCGAGCAGCTTCCAGCCGGCGAAGCGATCGGACGTCGCCTTGTCGAGCATGCGCACGTCCGACAGCGACACATCGCCCTTGTACGACGCCGCGAGCGTCTTGCCGCTGCCCGACATCGCGACATCGCCGTTCGCGCTCAGATACGCGCTCGCCACTTCGATGTTGAGCTTGTCGCCGAAATACGGCTCGAACGTGGAGGCATCGACCTGATCGCCCTTCACATGCAGCGCGAGCTTGAGCGGCGTGACCGTGACATTGCCGCCGATCGCGAGCGTGCCCTTTCCGTTCAGCGTGAGCTTGCCATCGACGGCGAGCGGTTTCGTCAGATCGTCGCTGAACTGCTTCACGTTCACCGCGAGCGGCGCGACGCGCAGCTTGACCGGCTGCGGCGTGGTTTCGTCCGTGATATTCGCCGATGTATCGGCGAGCGAGATTTCGCCGATGCGATAGCGCCACGCCGGGCCGGCCGCCTGCGCCTTCTGGATCTTGTGCGTCGCCGTCTGCTCGGGCGCGGCCTCGTGCGGCCCCGCGAGCGCGGCGAGATCGATGGTGCCGTCCTTGCGGCGCGTCGCATCGAGCGCGAGACCGCTCAGTTGCACGCTGTCGAGCGCCGCGTTGCGCGCGGATACGTCGACCTTAGCGATCTTCGCCACCGCCGACGCGAGCTTGATCGGCGCGCCGCCACCCGCATTGGGCACGAGCGTGAGCGCGTCGAGCTTCACGTCGCCCGCGCCGACCTGCACGCCGCCATCCGGCTTACCCCAATCGACCGACACCGGCAGGTTCGCGCCGAGCGTGCCGCTCGTCACCCGCGCGGCCAGCACGTTCGCGAGATATGGCTGCAGCGGCGGCAGCGCGAACGCGTTCAGCGCGAGCTTCGCGTCCGCCGTCTTCGCGGCGAGCGTCACCTTGCCCGACGCATCGAGCGCGCCGCCGTGGTCGAACGCGGTCTTGAGCGTGTATTTCGCGGGCGTCTTAGCGAGCGTCGAGAAATCGTCGAGCGTCACGGCGAGGCCGGTCAGCGCGCCCTGCACGTGTTCCTTCAGCAACTGGTCGTCGAGCGCGATCTTGCCGCCGTCGATCGCGAGATGACGGATCGTCAGATCGAGCGGCGGCGCTTCCTTCTGCGCTTCCTTCTGCGCTTCTTGTTGCGCTTCCGTGCGCGCCGGTTCCGCGGATGCCTTCGGCGCGGGACCGGCCAGTTTCTGCACATTCAACTGCCCCGACGAATCGCGCGCGAGATGCACGTCGGGATTGCTCAGCGTCACTTCGTCGAGGCGATAGATATCGCGCAACGGCTCCGCGTTCGCGATCTTCACATGCAGCGCGCGGGCCGCGACGAGCGGCGCGTTCGACTTGTCGGTGACGGCGAGATCGGCGAGATCGGCGGTGCCTTCGATGCGGATCGTCGGGGTATCGCCCGAGATCGCGAAGTTCACGTTCAGGTCCGTCGACAGCTTGCCGCTCTTCACGGCGACCGGCACGGATGCCGGCGCGTAAGACGCCATCTGCGGCACGTCGAGACCATCGAGCGTGAGCGCGATCTCCGATTCGCGCGACTCCGAGAACGGCTTGGTGCGGCCTTTCACGACGAGCGGCGAACCATCGATGCGCGCCTGTAACAGCGGCGTCACGAAGATATCGGTGGCGGAGGGCAAGGTCGCGATAAACGGAATGCCGAGCGCGAAGCGGTCGATCACGTGCTTCGCCTTCAGCAGCCTGTCATCGAATGTGATCTGGCCGTTTTCGAGCCGGATGTTCGACACCGAGAAGCGCGCGGGCTTGTCCGAAGGCGGCGAAGAAGGCTTCGAGAATTTCGCGATCAGATCGGAGAAATTGAAATGCTCGCCGTCGAAGCGCACGACATTGATGCGCGGCGAATCGATTTTCAGTTCGTTGACGACCGGCGCGAGCTTCAACACCGACGCCCACGAGGTGCGCACGACAAGCCGCGACACGTCGACGAAATCGGGCGACGCGCCCGGCGTCTTCGCGAGATTCGCGGGCGCTTCGCCGATATGCACACCATCGGCTTCGAAATCGAGCGTGTAGGGATTGAGCGAAATGCGCCGGATGCTGACCGGGCGATCGAGCTGCTTCGCGAGTTGCTGCTCGGCGATATGCCGGATGACCGGCGGCGCGACGAAGAAGCCGAGCGCGCCGATCACGAGTAGCGCGATCAGCAAGCCGATGAAAATGCGCCGCGTGCGCCGCGCGTGCACGACGCCGCGCAGGGTTTGGCCGGCGGAAGCAAGAGAAGACTTGGTGATGCTTGACATTCGATGCGCGGCGACGAGCTGCCCGTGTGAGCACCGCCCGAGCTTCGCCGTCCCGGAAAGATGATGTTCGAGTATACGACGAGGCGGCCCGCAAACGTTCGCCAAACCGTGCATCAAAAGATAAAGGCCGCGAAAAAATCGCGGCCTTTATGTTTCGGTCCGGTTGCTTTCGCGCGGCAGACTCACCGGCGCTCGACGCGCGGCGGCGCCCACGAGCCGTCGCTCGCTTGCGGCCTCGGCGCATAGAGACGCATCGCGAGCTGGAACTCGCCATCGGGCGCGGGCAGCCAGTTCGCGTCGCGTGCGCGTCCCGGCGACTTCGCCGACACGATCACGTCGATGGAGCCATCGCGATTCTTCTTCAGCCGGTCGCGGTCGGAGAGCGAGAGGCGCGGCAGCTTTTCGTCCGAGAGTGCGCCGTCCTTCGTATAGGCGGTGATGGTCCAGAAGCCGCGCACCGGCGGCAACTGGTCGGGCGTGAAGTGCAGCGTGTACGCGTTCGCGCCATTGAGCGCATGGCCCTCGCTGTCCACGCGCGTCACCGGCTTCACTTCGCCTTCCTTCGTGCTCGTCGCGGTCTGGCGGCGTGCGAGATACGCGCGCAGCGTGTAGTCCGTGCCGTAGATGCCGACGCCATCGCCGAACCAGGTCCAGCCGTTCTTCGTGATCGCGTTCGGCGGCACCGTCGCGAGCCGCTCGCGCGCATCGGCGAGGCCGGAATCGAGCAGCGGCGCATCGGTCTTCTTGAACTGCACCGGCTCGCCGGGCTTCACGCCGAGATCGGCGAGCTGGCTCATCGCGTGCGCATCGTCGGTGGCGGCGGGATTGTCGTCGAGCGAGCGGGCCAGGCGCGCGAAGAACGCGTTCGCGTCGAGCGCCTCCGCCTGCGCGCCCGGCGCGACGGTCGCCAGCGCGGACGGCAACGGCGGCACCGCAGGCTGCCGCGCGCCGTTCGCGGGCCACGCGCCGGCCACCGCCGGCGTCGGATCGGCCGCCGAGCCTTTCGCGGGCGTCTGCGTGTCGATGTGCATCGACGTCTGCAGCTTGCGCGCCTCGGGCACATCGCGCGGACCGTTCACGCGCACGCGCACCGAGAGCCACACGTAACGCGTGCGCGTCTCGACGCGCGTCGCGTTGGCAGGCAGCGTGCCGGTCCAGCCCGCGGGCACGAACGCGATCAGCTGCATCTTCGGATACGGCGTCGTGTCGGCGCTGGAGTAGAGCGCGTTGGTCCACGCATCGAATGCGCGGGCATCCAGATAGCGGCCGCGCGGCGCGGCGGGCAGCGAGACGATCACCGGATCGGCGGAGACATCGAGCCAGGCGGTCGATTCGAGCGTGTCGACGCTCGGCCAGCCAGCCGCGCCGGCGGACGGCAACGCGCTCGCATGACGGAACGTGTTGAGCGGCGTCTGGCCGGGCTGACCGGGCTGACCGGCGCGGCCGCTCGCACGTTCGCGGGCGATATCGGAGGCGACGAGCGGAAAGCCGAACGTATAGGAGTCGGCGACCTGATTCTTCACCCAGCCCGTGGTGGTCGGTTTCACCTCCGGCTGCCTGGTCGCGCAGCCAGCCAGGACCGCCATGCCGGCGAGACTCACGCTCATCCAGATCGCGGGGTTGAGCGGAAAAGTCCAGCGTCGGTTGTTCTTCATTCGAATGGAAATCCGGTTCTTCTTTCGATTTGGGTTCTCGCGCGACTCGATCCGGGATCGATTCACGGCACGCTCGCGAACGGCTCGACGCCGCCTCGAATCCCCGCGCGGCGCACCGCGAGCATTATCTCGAAATTCGGGTTTTAACTTATCCGCTGACTATAGGCAAGACGAAGCGTATAAAAGCGCTCCGGCAAATCGAAGAATGCACTAGATGCTGCCTAAAAGCACTGAATGACGCGCGTTTCGTCCTTCGAATACGATTATTTCCGATGCGTTCCGCGATCGCACGACGCCGTTCATTCCGCCCTTGACCTTCCAATCATTGGAAGGTCGATACTCGTCTCGTGAGGGATCTTCGCGATCCCAGCCAGACCGGAGCGTTTCACCATGTCCACAGCAACATCCGAGAAACCGAGAACCGCGGAATTGGCCGTCAGCGGCATGACGTGCGCGTCGTGCGTCGCGCGCGTCGAGAAAGTGCTCAGGCGCGTGCCGGGCGTCGAGAGCGTGGCGGTCAATCTCGCCACCGAGAAGGCGACCGTGCACGCGAACGGCGCCGTGACCGACGACCAGCTCGTCGCCGCCGTCGCGAAAGCCGGCTACGACGCCGCGCCGATTTTGCCCGAAGCCGCGCCCGCCGCCGCTGCGCCGCCCGCATTCGATCGCGAGCTCGCCGCGGTCTTCGCCGCAGCCCTGCTCACCGTGCCGCTGCTCGCGCCGATGTTCGGTCTCGCGCTGAACCCGTGGCTGCAACTCGTGCTCGCGAGCGTCGTGCAGTTCGGCTTCGGCGCGCGTTTCTATGTCGGCGGCTATCGCGCGGTGCGGGCTTTCGCGGGCAACATGGATCTGCTCGTCGCGCTCGGCACGTCGGCGGCCTGGGGCTTGTCCGTCTATCAGATGTTCGCGCACGGCGGCATGACGGAGCATCTGTTCTTCGAGGCGTCGGCGGTGGTCATCACGCTGGTGCGCTTCGGCAAGTGGCTGGAAGCGCGCGCGAAACGGCAGACCACCGACGCGATCCGCGCGCTCAATGCGCTGCGTCCCGACAAGGCACGCGTGCGCGACCGCGACGACCCGGCGCGCGAACGGGAAGTCGCGCTCGCCGATGTGCGCGTCGGCGATATCGCCATCGTGCGGCCGGGCGAGCGTGTGCCGGTCGACGGCATCGTGCGCGAGGGCCGCACGCATATCGACGAATCGCTGATCACGGGCGAAAGCCTGCCCGTCGCGAAGGAACCGGGCGCACGCGCGACCGGCGGCTCGATCAACGGCGAAGGTGTGATTGCGATCGAAACCACGGCGATCGGCGCGGAAACGACGCTTGCGCGCATCATCCGGCTCGTCGAATCGGCGCAAGCGGAGAAGGCGCCGATCCAGCGGCTCGTCGATCGCGTGTCGGCGGTCTTCGTGCCGGCGATTCTGGCGATCGCGCTCGTCACGCTCGCCGGCTGGCTGCTGCACGGCGCGAGCGCGGAAACTGCGCTGCTCGACGCGGTCGCAGTGCTCGTGATCGCCTGCCCGTGCGCGCTCGGCCTCGCGACGCCGACCGCGATCATGGCCGGCACCGGCGTCGCGGCGCGCCAAGGCATTCTCATCAAGGACGCGCAGGCGCTCGAACAGGCGCATGCGATCCGCATTGTCGCGTTCGACAAGACGGGCACGCTGACCGCCGGCCGCCCGAGCCTCGTCGCGTTCGATGCGGCGCACGGGCAGGATCGGACCGAAGCGCTCGGGCTCGCCGCCGCCGTGCAGCGCATGAGCGAGCATCCGCTGGCGAAGGCTGTCGTCGCCGCCGCTAACGACGCGCCGCGTTTCGATGCGAGCGCGGCGCGCGCGGTCGCCGGGCGCGGCGTGGAGGCGAAAGTCGGCGCGCGGCGCATCGCGATCGGCAGCGCGCGCTGGGTCGCGGAACTGAAGCTCGACGTTCCGCGGACGCTCGCCGAACGCGCGCGCGAACTCGAAGCGCAGGGCAATACGATTTCCTGGCTCATCGATCTCGATGGCGGCGTGCTCGCATTGATGGCGTTCGGCGACACGATCAAGCCGACCGCGCGCGCCGCGATCGAACGCCTCGCGCGCATGGGCGTGCAAAGCGCGCTCGTCACCGGCGACAACGAAGGCAGCGCGCACAGCGTCGCGCGCGCGCTGGGCATTCCATCGGATCTCGTGTTCGCGCAGACGCTGCCCGAGGACAAGGCGCGTGTTGTCGCGCAACTGAAGGCGTCGGGCAAGGGCATCGTGGCGATGGCCGGCGACGGCATCAACGACGCGCCCGCACTCGCCGCCGCCGACATCGGCATCGCGATGGCGAGCGGCACCGATGTGGCGATCGAAGCGGCCGGCCTCACGCTGATGCGCGGCGATCCGGCGCTCGTCGCCGATGCGATCGACATCTCGCGGCGCACCTACCGCAAGATCCAGCAGAACCTCTTCTGGGCGTTCGTCTACAACCTGATCGGCATTCCGCTCGCGGCATTCGGCTTGCTCGATCCAATGTTCGCGGGCGCGGCGATGGCGTTCTCCAGCGTGAGCGTGGTGACCAACGCGCTCCTGCTGAGAACGTGGCGCGCTCAGGCCGGCGCGGCGGCCGACGAAGCGCGCGCCGGCAAACCGATCACGCGGCCGGCGTAACGCGCGTCCTTCAGCGCGACGGCCGGCTCGGCGGCGATGCGCGCGGCGATGTCTTCATCGAACGATGCGGACTTCGGCGCGCCGCTCGAATCGATGTGCATCATCATCTGCTCGCACGCCGACACCGGCTCGGCGGCATCGCCCTCGAACATCTCCATATAGAGATGCACGCGCTTCCTGTCATGCGCGACCACCCGCGCTTCCACGCGCACCGCCGCGCCTTCCTTGATCTCGCGCAGATAGCTGATGTGCGCTTCGAGCGTGTACAGCGTGCGCTGCCTCGCGGTGCGGCCCGCGTCGTCGAGACCGATGCGGTCCATGAACGCGTCGGTCGCGAGGCTGTAGATCAGCATGTAGAACGCGTCGCGCAGATGGCCGTTGTAGTCGACCCATTCGGGCTTGACCGTGTCGCGATAGATCATCGTGGTTCCTCTAGTCTTCGATGCCGTGACGCGCTTTCGCCTGCGCAATCGCCTCGATCACGCTCGCGATGCAGTCGTCGCGATAACGCTCCAGTTCCTTGATGCCGCGTCCGTTCGTCTGCCGCGACGTGCCGTCCACCACGCGGTCGATGAGCTCGTCGGTCAGCTTCGGCGCGACGAGCTTCGTCCACGGCAATTCGAGCGCGGGGCCGAACTGCTGCATGAAGTGTCGCATGCCGGCCTCGCCGCCCGCCAGCGTGTAGGTGAGGAACGTGCCCATGAACGACCAGCGGATGCCCGCGCCGTAGCGGATGGCGTCATCGATTTCGCCGGTCGTCGCGACGCCGTCGTTCACGAGATGCAGCGCCTCGCGCCAGAGCGCTTCGAGCAAGCGATCCGCGATGAAGCCCGGCACTTCCTTGCGCACCCGCAAGGGCCGCATACCGATGGATACGTAGAAGCTCATCGCCGCATCGATCGCCTCGCCCGAGGTCGCTTCGCCACCGAGCACTTCGACGAGCGGCAGCAGATACACCGGATTGAACGGATGGCCGACCACGCAGCGTTCCGGATTGACGGCGCGCGCATAGAACTCGCTCGGCAGGAGCCCGGATGTGGACGACGCGATGATCGCATCGGGCTTGGCCGCGCGGCTCACGCGCTCGTGCAGCGCGAGCTTCAGTTCCTCGCGCTCGGGCGCGCTTTCCTGGATGAAGTCCGCATCGGCCACGCATTCCTCGACCGTCGATACGACACGCAGCCGCTCCGGCGACGCGCCCTTGGCCAGCCCGGCGCGTTCGAGCGCCGGCCACGCATTCGCGACGTTCGCGCGAAGCTGCGCCTCGGCGCCGGGCGCCGGGTCCCACGCGGTGACGTCGAGCCCTGCTCCGAGCGCGCGCGCTACCCAGCCGCTGCCGATCACACCCGCGCCGAGCGCGGCGAATTGCTTCACTTGCATGTCGATGTGTCCTTTGGGTTCTCTTGGATTCAGGCGAATTGTTCGGCGCTGCGCTTGTCCAGAGGACGTTCGCCGCGCGGGGGAAGGCCGAGCTTCCTGCGTCCTTCGGCGGGCGTGAGCGCGCGTGCGCCCAGACGTTCGATGATTTCGACGGCGCGCTGTACGAGCGAGCCGTTGGTCGCGTGAACGCCGCGATCGAGCCACAGGTTGTCTTCGAGACCGACGCGCACGTGGCCGCCGAGCAGCATCGCCTGCGCGACCATCGGCATCTGCATGCGGCCGATGCCGAAGCCAGCCCAGTGCGCGCCGGGCGGCAGGTTATCGACCATCGCTTTCATCGTGCCGGTGTCGGGCGGCGCGCCCCACGGAATGCCCATGCACAGTTGAAAGAGCGGCGGGTCATCGAGCAGGCCTTCTTTCAGTAGCTGGTTCGCGAACCATAGATGACCCGTGTCGAAGATTTCCAGTTCGGGCTTCACGCCGAGTTCCTGAATGCGCTTTGCGCCGGCGCGCAATTGCGCGGGCGTCGATACGTAGATGTAGTCGCCGTCGCCGAAGTTGAGCGTGCCGCAGTCGAGCGTGCAGATTTCGGGCAGCAGCTCTTCGACATGCGCGAGGCGCGTCAGGCCGCCGACGAGATCCGTGCCCTTGCCGAAGCGCATCGGGTCTTCGCCCGGGCCGATTTCGAGGTCGCCGCCCATGCCTGCCGTCAGGTTGATGATGACGTCGGTTTCCGACGAACGGATGCGGTCTACTACTTCTCTGTATAGCGCGGGGTCGCGGCTGCCTCGGCCGGTTTTGGGATCGCGGACGTGGCAGTGGGCGACGGTTGCGCCCGCGCGGGCCGCTTCGATTGCTGCCTCGGCGATTTGCTTCGGTGTTACCGGGACTGACGGGTGTTTGGCCGTCGTGTCGCCGGCGCCGGTCACTGCGCATGTCACTATCACTTCGTAGTTCACGGTTTTCGCTCCTTTTGTGATTTGATTAGTTTTCCTGTTCTTTCTTTGTGAAATCCTGATTTCGTGTCGGTCTATTAGCTCTGCCCCTATGCGGGGCGGCAGTCACTTTCTTTGCTGCTGCAAAGAAAGTAACCAAAGAAACAGCTCTCCCCAGCCTAAGCACTTCACACCGGCCGCGGCACAGGCGATTGGCCTAATGGCCCGGCAGTAGCGAGTGCCCTCGTAGGTCTCACGCGGCTTGGACCGCGCACGGTCTGACTCATCGCACCACACAACAAACTGGTTCAGCACCAAATAGCTCCAGCCCGCTTCGCGGCCGACCGGTCAATCGGGTTTGCGTGTGCTTCGTTGCTAACGCCGCCATCTCAATCCACTGCATACGCGCACCGACAGTTTCCCTTGCATACCCAACGGCAGCGCGTAGCGCTGTGCCGAAGCTCTTTGGTGCTGAACCAGCGCGCTAAAACGTCTAGCTCGTCAGACCGTGCGCGAGCCAAGCCCGATTGGGCCTTTGGGGGCGACACTTAGGCGAGGGCCACCGCGGGCTGGCAAGCATGGCCAAACTGCGTGTGACCGCGGGCTTAAACGAGCTGCTTTCTTTGGTTACTTTCTTTGCAGCAGCAAAGAAAGTGACCCCCGCCCCGGGGAGGGGCAGTGCTAATAGACCACCACGAATACGGGATCCGGCGAAAACAAAATCCTCAAAGCCCCAAATACTGCCGAACCGCCGGCAACCCATCCTTCCCATCAACGGTCTTGACGCCTGCAAGCCAGGCATTCAACACCTGCGGGTTCTTCTTGAGATAAGCCTTCGCCGCTTCAGCAGGCCGTTCCTTATTCATGACAGGCTGCATCAGCCGATTCTCCAGATCCGTCGTAAAGCGCAGATTGGAAACGAACTTCCCCGCATTGGGACATCGCGTCAGGAAATCCGTATTAGTCAGCGTATAGACCCGCGCCTCGCCATAATTCGGCCCGAACACCTCATCGCCGCCAGCGAGATAGTTGATCTTCATCTGAATGTTCATCGGATGCGGCTCCCAGCCGAGAAACACAACAGGTTTCTTCTCGCGGATCGCGCGCTCGACCGTCACCAGCATCCCCGCCTCGCTCGATTGCACCAGCTTGAATCCGCCAAGCCCGAACTGGTTGGTGTCGATCATCTTCTGGATCTTCGCGTTCGCGCTGCTGCCAGGCTCGATGCCGAAGATCGTCCCGCCCAGCTCGTCGCGATGTTTCGCGATATCCGCAAACGTCTTGATGCCCGCGTCATACGCATACGACGGCACCGCGAGCGTCGCCTTCGCGCCCGACAGATTCGGCGGTTCGAGCTTCTCGATGCTCTTCGCTTCGAGGAACGGCTCGACCGCCTTCTGCTGCACCGGCCACCAGTAGCCAAGCGACACGTCGATCTGCTTGCTCTTCAGGCCCGCGAGCGAAATCGGCACCGACGCCACCGTGGTCCGCGGCGCATAGCCGAGTCCCTCGAAGACGACCGATGCGAGCGCCGTGGTCGACGTGATGTCGGTCCAGCCGATATCGACGAAGCGCACCGTGCGGCAACTCGCATCCTCCGCGTGCGCACCCGGCGCGACGGCGAACGCGGCGCCCGCGGCGGCGACCAGCAAAGTGGAAATCAGGCGTTGTGTCATGACGAGCCTTCCGTTGAGGGTTGAATCGATGCGCCGGTTCGAGTGCCGGCGTGCATCAAAAGTACCGCCGCATAAAGGCGCCCGAACGCCCGCCTGCGACCGTGACTTGACCGCTTGCGACCTCCCCGCACATTGCCGTTGTGGATGCTCTTTCGCGCGACGCGCTTGCTCATATCCGGCGATTTCGCACCATAGTGTTAACGCGCATTGAAACGATGAGTCTGGAACGAATACGCGCTCATTCCCGCCCTTCAGCATCGGAAAACACGTCCGACCCGCTTGTGCAAGGGCAATCTTTTCCGAAACGCCACGGTCTCTGTGGTTGGTCGCACATAGCAAGGATTTCTAACCGGGTAATGTGCCGGCAAAGGGCTATGCTCGGCTCGGCGATGGCTCGGCCATAGGAAATGGAGAGGTTTCCTGCGACGCCGTCGAGCACAGCTGTTTACTACACGCTTCCAAATCAAAGGTGCCTGGAAAATGGACCGTCAAGACGCCATCCGAGAGAGCGCGCGGCTGTACGCACGCGAACCGCTGTTCTCGCCTTCCGCCGACCAGATTTCCGCATCGCGCATGACGGCCTTTACGGAGGCCTTCCAGAAAGCGACCGGCCAGCACTTCGCTGACTATTCGGCATTGCATGTCTATTCAGCCCGTGAATATCGGCAATTCTGGAAATGCTTTCTCGAATCGGCGCACGGACTCGAATGGTCGGGATCGGATGAACCGGTCTGCATCGGCAATCAATGCGAAACCGCACGGTTTTTCCCCAACGTCGAACTGAATTACGCAGAAAATCTGCTCGGCAAACGCATTGCGCCCGATGACGCCCCCGCCATCACATCGTGCTTCGCCGATGGCCGCCGCGTCACGTACACGCGCGGCGAGTTGCGCGAGCGCGTCGTGCGCCTCGCGCAGGCGCTCTCCGAACTCGGCCTCAAGCCCGGCGACCGCGTGGTCGCGATCATGCGCAACGACTGCGAAGCGATCACCGCCGCGCTCGCCGTGACCGCGCTCGGCGCAACGCTTTCTACAGCCGCGCCGGAAAACGGCGTGCAGGCGATTCTCGATCGCTTCGCGCCGCTCGACCCGACGATGATGTTCGCACACACGATGCAGCGCCCGTTCGACACCGGCGGCTCGCTCTCGGGGCACGTCGCCGCGGTGGCCGCGCAACTCCCGACGCTCACGGACATCGTCTGCCTCGACGACACGGAACTGCCGAGCACGGTGACCCAGCGTCATCATGATTTGAACGCGCTGATCGTGAGCGGCGACGCGATGCGTTTCGCATGGACGCGCTTCCCGTTCAATCATCCGCTCTTCATCATGTTTTCGTCGGGCACGACGGGCAAGCCCAAATGCATCGTGCACGGCGCGGGCGGCACGCTGCTCGAACACGTGAAGGAGCATCGCCTGCACAGCGACTTCGGTCCCGGCGACAAGCTCTTCTTCCACACGAGCTGCTCGTGGATGATGTGGAACTGGCAGATGTCGGTGCTCGCGTCGGGCGTCGAGATCGTTACCTACGACGGTCCCGTCGCCGCCGTCGACACGCTCTGGCGCCTCGTCGCCCGCGAGCGCGCGACCGTCTTCGGCACGAGTCCCGCCTATCTGAAGATGAGCGAGGATGCGGGCATCGAGCCCGCCGCGCAGTTCGATCTGTCCGCGCTGCGCGGCATGATGTCGACCGGCGCCGTGCTCTACGACTCGCAGTTCCAGTGGGTCTACGACCATGTGAAGCAGTTGCAGTTGCAATCGATTTCGGGCGGCACGGACATCATCGGCTGCTTCGTGCTCGGCAATCCGAATCTGCCCGTCTATGCGGGCGAAGCGCAGTGCAAGAGCCTCGGCCTCGACGTGCAGGCGTTCGATCAGGGCGCGAGCACGATCATGCCGGGCGAGCTCGTCTGCACGAATCCGTTTCCGTCGCGGCCGCTCGGTTTCTTCGGCGACGACGACGGCTCGCGCTTTCACAAGGCGTATTTCGCCGCCAACGAAGGCGTGTGGACGCACGGCGACGTGATCGAGTTCTCGCCGGAAGGCTCCGCGCGCCTGCACGGCCGCAGCGACGGCGTGCTCAACGTGCGCGGCATCAACGTGAGCCCGGGCGAGATCTATCGCATCCTGAGCGAGATTCACGAAATCCGTCATGCGATGGTAGTCGCCCAGACCGGCGCCAACGCGGGCGATGCAGGCCAGCGCATCGTGCTTCTGCTCGTGTTGCGGCCGGGCGAGCAACTGAATGCGGCGCTCGCCGCGCGCGTGCGCCGCGAACTCACGCGCCAGGGCTCCGCCGCGCTCGTGCCCGACGTGATCGTGAAGGTCGAGGGCCTCCCCGTCACACACAACAACAAGCCTTCGGAAGCCGCCGCGCGCGATGCGGTCAACGGCCTGCCCGCGCGCAACGTGTCGTCGCTGGCCAATCCGGAGTGTCTCGATCAGATTCGCGAACATCCGTCGCTCACGCGCATGAAACGCGATCTGCCCGCGCCGGGCGACTCGGCCGAGGCGATCGAAGCGTATCTGTGCGCGCTCTGGGAGCAGCATTTCAGCTTTTCGCCGATCGGCCGCGACGACAATTTCTTCGAACTGGGCGGCCATTCGCTGCTCGCCGCGCGCATGCTCGCCGACGTGCAGCGCGCGACCGGCCGCACGCTGCCGCTTTCGACGATGATCGTCGCGCCGACCATCGCGCGCCTCGCTTCCGTTCTCGCCGCCGATCCGGACACGCGCGCGGGAGACTCGACCCTCGTACAGATGCGCGCGGGCAGCGGCCGGCCGCTCTTCATGCTGCACAGCATCACCGGTTCGGTGATGGAGTGCCTGACGCTCGCCGGCATGCTGCAAAACGAACGGCCCGTCTACGGCCTTCAGGCGCTCGGCCTCGACGGCGATGAAGCCCCGCAGCACAGCGTCGAGGCGATGGCGCGCGGCTACGTGCTGCGCATGCGCGAAGTGCAGCCGAGCGGGCCGTATGCGCTCGTCGGCTATTCGTTCGGCGGCCTGGTGGCGTTCGAGATCGCGCAGCAGCTCGTCGCGGCGGGCGAGAAGATCGAGATGCTCTGTCTGCTCGACACGTACGTTCATACGCGCTGCCTGCCCTTCTCGCAATGGACGCGCTATCAGGCGGCCGTGGTCGTGGACCGGCTGCGCGAATTGCGCGCGCTCGAAGCCGGCGAGCGTCTCGGCTACATGCGCGGCAAGGCGGCGGTGATCACCGACCGCGTGCGCATGCGCATGGGCAAGCAGGCGCACAAGCCCGCACCCGAAGCGGCCGGCCTGCCGCCCGTGCTCCAGCGCGTGCGCGAATCGATGCGCGTCGCGATGTCGACCTACAAGCCGCGCCGCTACGAAGGCGGCCCGATCGTCTACGTGCGCGCGAGCCTGCTCGACAACTCGCGCAGCGATCCGCTGCCGGTCTGGCAGCGCGTCGCGAAGCACGGCCTGCAAGTCATGCAGATCGACGGCAGGCACACCGATCTCGTCGTCGAGCCGCAACTCGCGAACGTCGCGCGGACGCTCACGAACGCGCTCTCGAGCGCCTGACCCCGCTTCGATGTCAGTATGCAATCCGGCCGCCCTACGGGGCGCGCCGGATTGCGCGCGCTTTTTGCGCTTGATAATGTGGACGGCTTGCTCATCGACCCGGCCTTATCGATCGATCCGATGTCCGCTCCCAACGATTTCCATTTCCTTCTGCTGCCCGAATTCTCGTCGATCGGATTCATGTCCGCGATCGAGCCGCTGCGAGTCGCCAATCGCTTCGCGGGCGACCTGTATCGCTGGCATATCCTCACCGTCGATGGCGGGCCCGTCGCCGCGAGCAACGGCATCACGCTCAATGCCGAATGCGCGTTCGACCAGGTCAGCGACGCGCGCACCGTGTTCGTCGTGTCGGGATTCGAGCCGCTCTCGGGCTACACGCGCGCGATCGGCGACTGGCTGAAGCGGCTCGACCGTGCGGGCGCGACGCTCGGCGGTATCGATACCGGCAGCTTCATCCTCGCCGAAGCGGGGCTGCTCGCGGGCAAGCGCGCGACACTTCATTGGGAAGCGGCGGCGGCGTTCAGCGAACGCTATCCGGCCATCGAGACGAGTCAGGAGCTTTTTGAAATCGACACGCGGCGGATCACATGCGCGGGCGGCACGGCCTCGATCGACCTGATGCTCGACGTGATCGCGCGCGAGCACGGCGCGAGCCTCGCCGCGAAAGTGTCGGAGCAGTTCGTGCTGGGGCGCATCAGGCAGCGCTCGGATCACCAGCGTCTGCAGATCGCCGCGCGCTACGGCATCCACAACCGCAAGCTGATCCAGGTGATCGAACTGATGGAGCAGCATATGGAAGAGCCGCTGTCGCCCGATGCGCTCGCCGAATCCATCGGCGTGACGCGGCGTCAGCTCGAACGGCTCTTCTGCTCGTCATTGAAAGACACGCCGACGCATTTCTATCTCGGCCTGCGCCTTACACGCGCGCGCGAACTGCTTCAGCAGACCGACATGTCGATTCTTGCCGTCTGCGTCGCGTGCGGCTTCGAATCGCCGTCGCACTTTTCGCGCACGTATCGCGCGCGCTTTCACACGAGCCCGAGGCAGGACCGCAGCGCATTGCGCGCCGTCCTGCCCGCGCGGCTAGCCGCGGCCTAGAAGGAGTGCCGCATGCCGACACGCACATCGGCCTGCGTATTCGATGACGACGGCGTGAAGCTGTAGCCGATCACCGCATCGATCGGACCGGACGCGCGCAGATAGTCGCCGGACACGTAGAGGTCGGTGCGCTTCGAGAGCAGATAGTGCAGGCCGAGCGAGCCCTGATTCCAGTGATTGCCTTCGAAGCGCGTGTGCTGATAGCCGCCGTAGAGACTCAGGTCGGGCATGAAGCTATATGACGCGCCACCTTCGTACACCTGCATGTGCGAGGTCTGACCGAGACCCTTGATGGTCGTGTACGTGAAGTTGCCCGACAGCATCAGATTGCCGATGGTCCACGCCGCGCCCACCGCGAACGCGCCTTGTTTATCGACGGGGAACGGATTCGCGCTGTAGAGATCGGTGACCGCGCCCGTCGTCGGATCGACGGAGACGGTCGGCTGGCCGAGGAAGGTGCGCGCGCCGATCATCGCGTAGGGATCGAACGCATAGATGCCGTTCGGATTGTTGAGCTGGGTGTACGCCGCGCCGACATTGAAGGTGTTCGCCGCATAGTGCGCGCCCACGCTCCACGCGCTGTTGCGATGGAAGTTGCCCGCCTGATTGCCGAACGAATACATGCCGCCGAACGTAAAGCCGCCGAAGTCGTTCGACAGGAACTTGATCGAGTTCGGCAGGCGGTCGCCGTTCATGCGGTCGAAGTCGCCCTGGTGAATCGCGTAGCCGCTCGCCCACGCCGAGATGTTGTAGAGATAGACGAACTCCTCGGTCATGTCGAGCTGGTTGCCGAGCGACACCGTGCCCCAATGGTTCTTCAGGCCCACATAAGCCTGCCGGCCGAACTCGGCGCCGCCGAATCCGAGCTGGCCATTGCCGAGATGAAAGCCCGACTCCAGCACGAAGACCGCCTGCAAGCCGCCGCCCAGATCCTCCGTGCCGCGAAAGCCGATGCGGTTGCCGTAGGAGATGCCGTCGTCGAACTTGACGACGTGCGAGCCGCCGGTGTTGCTCACCCAGGTGACGCCCGCATCGAGAATGCCATAGAGCGTCACGCTGCTTTGTGCATGCGCGGCCATCGGCGCGCTCGCCGTGCCCGCTGCGAACGCGAGGCCTGCAATCTTCGCGGCATGTCCTTTTCTCATGTGCTGGTCCTTTGCTCGTCTTGATCGATATTGCGTTGGAAAAAGCGATGCCCTGCCTCGCGCGCGCGGCGAGAGGACAATGCGCCAGGCTGACGTTGCCGGAAACTGCGGAAGACTGCCTTCGAGCCGCTATCGGACGCGAAGAAACACGCTTGCGTCGACGTTGTTAAAAATAAGGCCCCATATAAGTCGCGGCTCGACCCGTTGCGACGCAAATCTGTCCCGTTGCGACCAACGATGCAAGGTTTCGCGTCGATAGAACTACTTCGATTTCGGACATGCCCGATATGCGTGGCGGGCCTTGGCTTCCATACTTCCGAATCTGTAAAAAAGCTGCATCTCGTTCATGTCGCTTCAGCAATCGATTCCGCCGAAAGCCGACAACATCATCTTTATTTCGTTCGTAGACCTGTCTGTCCTCGCAAGCACCATGACGCATAAAACCGCCTCGCCCTCTTCACCTCTCGTCACCGTCGTCATTCCCGCGTTCAATTCGGAAGCCTTCATCGGCGAAGCAATCGCCTCCATCCAGCATCAGACTCTCGAAGACTGGGAACTCATCGTCGTGGACGATGGCTCCGCCGATCAAACCTTGTCCGCTGCACGTCAGGCCGCCGGCGACGACCCGCGCATTCGCCTCATCCGCTTCGACCGGAACCAGGGCATCAGCACCGCGTCGAACGCCGGCTTCGACGCGGCTCGCGGCCACTTCATCGCTCGCCTGGATTCGGACGATAGAGCGCTCCCGCACAGGCTGGCCACTCAGGTCGCTGCCTTCAGGGAAAACGATCGTCTCGCGGCGGCAGGGTCGCACGTCCGCATATTCGGCGATGTCCCGGACGGCATCGCGCATTGCTTTTTGGAGGACAGCAACATCAAGGCGCGCCTCCTCGACGGCCTGAACACCATCAGCGGGGGCACGCTCATGGTGCGGCGCGCCTTCGTTCGGGAACATGGCATCCGTTTCGATGAGGGCGCCCCCAGCTCCGAAGACCTGGACTATCTCACTTCGATCATGGCGGCCGGCGGCGAGCTCGCCAATGTCGACCAGGTTCTCACCGAGCACCGGTCCCATCGCGGCAGCTTCACCAACAGCCGGACGGAAATAGCAGGGCCGTGGCTTCAAACGGCCCGGCGTCGGCTCGTGTCGCTTTGGTATCCCGATCTCGATGCGCGCGATGTCGAAAACATCGTCATCCCGTTGCTCGAGGTCTATCCGGGCTCCACCGACGCCTTCTGCACCATCGTGCGTGCAATCGACAAGCTCATGGTCGCGAAGCCTCGTGACTTCGGGCAGGACACGTCCGTGGTCCACGCAATGCTTATCGATCGCCTGGGCAAAATGGCCGACATCTATCGCGACAACAACCTCGTCGACGCGTCGCATGTGCGGTTGATCCGCCACTTCGTTTCCCCCACGACCAGCGCGGCGTTCGACCGTTTCGACATCTAGTCAGGCATTGCACCTTCACTTCACGCCGAGCGCGGTCTGAACGGCTGCAAGGCCGTTCCCGCCGCTCGCCGTGGTCACCCCGTCGAGCCACGACTTCAGCAGTTCCGGATGACGCTTCAGCGCATCCGTCGCGGCTGCATCGACATTCGTCTTCTTCTCCAGCACCTCGGTGATCACCCCGTTTTCCAGATCGACGTTGAACGCCATCTGCCTGAACAGCCGGCCCACGTTGGGGCATTGCTGCTCGTAACCGCTGCGTGCAACGGTATTGACCGTCGCGCCGCCGTAGTTCGGGCCGAAGTATTTGTCGCCGCCATCGAGATAGGCCAGCTTGAACTTCGTGTTCATCAGATGCGGTTCCCACGCGAGAAACACGATCCACTTCTTGTCGCGCACGGCCCGCTCCACTTGCGTGAGCATCGCGGTCTCGCTCGACTCGACCAGCTTCCAGTCACCTAGGCCGAAGGCCTTGTCATCGACCATGTGCTTGATGTTCTGATTCGCGGGCGCGCCCGGCTCGATGCCGTAGATGCGGTTATCGAACTTGTCGGCGTTCTTCGCGAGGTCCGCGAACGAGTGCACGCCGGCCGCCGCCACATAGTCCGGCACCGCGAGCGTGAACTTCGCGTTGGATAGATTCGGGCGCACCACGTCGATCGATTTCTCCTCGAAGAACGGCTTCACGAGCGGCGCCTGAGCGGGCATCCAGTTGCCGAGAAAGACATCGATCTGCCCTTTCTTCATGCCCTGATACGTGATCGGCACCGACAGGTTCGCGACGTTCTGCCGGTAGCCCAGCGCCTTGAGCACGATGCCGCTCATCGCGTTGGTCGCGTCGATGTCGGTCCAGCCGGGCCCCGCCATGCGCACCTGCGCGCAGGCCTGCGGCTCGGCGGCGAATGCATGAGAAGCCACGCACGCCAGCGCGGCGGCGAAGAGCGCATGAATGAAGCCCTTTTTCATGGTGCGTTCCTGTCGGATATGGGGATGATGAAAGTGGGAATCGCGTCTCGCGTCGTCAGTGCTCGACGGCGGGAAAGCGCGCCATCGCTTCGAGATCGTCGAGATCGATGTGATTGCGCATATAGCGCTGGCTCGCATCGACATGCGGCTGCCAGTCCCATGACTGAATCGTGCCGCGCGTCGTCGCCGCGAAATGAAAATGACGACGACGCTGACTCTTCAGTACGTCCTGATGCAACGCATCGAGATTCCAGCGGCGCGCGATTTCCGCGCGGAATTCGGCCACTTGCGCGGCGTGCCGTTTATCGTTCGCGAGATTTTCGCGTTCGAACGGGTCCGCTTTCACATCGAAAAGCTGGTCGGGATCGACGCTCGTGTGGATGAACTTGAAGCGTCCGCGCCGGATCATCACGATGGGCGCGATGGCGCCTTCCGCGAGATATTCGCCGATCGCTTCGTCGTGGCCGCCTGTCGCGCGCAGATGCGGCACGAGGCTCCGACCGTCGATGCTGTCGGGCCATGATTGCGGCGCTTCTCCGCGCGCGAATTCGACGAGCGTCGGCAGCACGTCGAGATGCGAGACCGAGTCCGGCACGCGACGCGCGCTGAACTGCTTCGGCGCATGCACGATCAGCGGCACGCGGCAGCCGCCTTCGAAGAACGTCATCTTGTACCAGAGGCCGCGCTCGCCGAGCATCTCGCCGTGATCCGACGTGACGACGATGATCGTATCGTCGGCGAGGCCAGCCTGCTCCAGCGATTCGAGAATCGACGCAAATTGATCGTCGACGTAGGACACTGCGCCGTAATACGCGCGACGCGCGTTGCGGATCTGCCGGTCGGTCGGCGGCGTGCGGTCCGCTTCGTACACGTGACGCAGGCGCTTCGAATGCGGATCGCATGCATCGAGCGAATCGCGATACGAAGGCGTGTCGATATCTTCGTCGGCGTACATGTCCCAGTACTTGCGCGGAATGGCGTACGGATCATGCGGATGCGTGAGCGACGCGACAATCATGAAAGGCCGCGCGTCCCTGCCCGCATTGCGCTCGCGTGCGATATCGAAGAGCTTCTGACGCGTGGTGAACGTCACTTCATCGTCGAAGTCGAGCTGATTGGTCCGCACGCACGGCCCCGCATCGATGACGGAGCTCATGTTGTGATACCACGTCGGGCGCGCATCGGGATTTTGCCAGTCGGGTGTCCAGCCGAAATCGGCGGGATAGATATCGGTCGTGAGACGCTCCTCGAAGCCGTGCAACTGATCAGCACCGCAGAAATGCATCTTGCCCGAGAGAATCGTGCGATAGCCTTCGGCGCGCAGATAGTGCGCGAAGGTCAGCGTTTCGGAGGGAAACTCGGCGGCGTTGTCGTATGCGCCGATATTCGATGGCAGCTTGCCCGCGAGCAGGGAGAAGCGCGACGGCGCGCACAGCGGGCTCGCGCAATACGCGGATTCGAACACGACGCCTTCTCGCGCGAGCGCGTCGATGCGCGGCGTCTTCGTCACACGGTTGCCGTATGCGGAGAGCGCGAAGGGCGTGAGTTGATCGGCCATCAGCACAAGGATATTTTGTTTCGTCTCAAGCATGAATGCGTGCCTCGAATAGAATCTTTGATTGAGCGTTCAGCGTCACTATTGCCGTTCAGATTGCAACTGTGAAGACGGCATTTCGTTATGCGCATATAAGGAGCACTTATGCCGCGGCCGGACCGCCTGCCACCGATGCAGGCGCTATCGATGTTCGAATCCGCCGCGCGCCTCGCGAGCTTCACGGCCGCGGCGCGCGAACTGGGCTCGACGCAACCCGCCGTGAGCCAGCGCGTCGTGCAGCTCGAAGAATCGCTCGGCGCGCCGCTCTTCGAGCGCGGGCATCGCGGCGTCACACTCACGGAAGATGGCGCGCGTCTCTTCGATGCCGTGCGTCAGGGCCTCGATCTCATTCGCGCGGCCACGTCGGATATCCGTTCACGTCACGCGCAGCGCACGCTTACGCTCTCGACGGACTTCGGCTTCGCCACTTACTGGCTGATGCCGCGCCTGCCGCAATTCAAGGCGCTGATGCCCGATGTCGATGTGAAGATCATTACGTCGCAGAGCCTGCCGAGCGCATCGGGCGATCATGCGGATGTGGTCATCGTATTCGGCGATACGCAGGCCGATTGGGGCACGAAAAGCGCCGTCAAGCTCTTTGCGGAGCGCGTGATGCCGGTGTGCAGCCCCGCGCTGATCGCAGGCAGAAGCGAGCCTGTTTCGCCCGCCGATCTGCTCGGACTGCCGCTGCTGCATCTCGAACCGACCTTCCCCGAGCGCTGGCTATCGTGGAGCGCCTGGTTCGAGGCACAGGGCCTCGCCGCGCCGCCGACGCACGGCGGCTTCACGTTCAACAGCTATGCGCTCGTCGCGCACGCGGCGGTGATGGGCCAGGGCGTCGCGCTCGGCTGGGCGCCGCTCATCGATGAACTCATCGCGACGGGCCAGCTCGTCGCGCTCTGCGATGCGCCGCTCGTCACCGATCGCGGCTACGTGCTCGTCACGCCGCGCGAACCGGCTGCGGCTGTGCGCGCGTTCAGCGAGTGGCTGCTCGACGAATGCGACGTGGCCGGCTGACGCTTTCGTACTATCTGCGCGGCGGTTCGCTTCTATCCCGGATGTGCTCGCGTTTGCTCTACTAGCGCGTACGCTCGCCGCATTTCGTGGCGCTGCAACCATTCGAATGTGGAGCACGCATGGCAGCCGATTCCCGCTTTGATCAACTGGTGCTTACCGTTTCGTGCCCGAGCGCGGCGGGGCAGGTGGCCGCCATCGTCGGTTTTCTGGAGCGGCATCACGGCTATATCGATGAATTCACGGTCTTCGACGACGATCTGTCGGAACGCTTTTTCGTGCGTTGCGTGTTTCATGGCGCGCGACCCGAAGAGACGCTCGATCTCGCGATGCTGAAGCAGGAATTCGAGCCGATCGCCGGGCGCTTCTCGATGACCTGGGCGATGCACGATCTCGCCGTGCGGCCGAAGGTGCTGCTCATGGTGTCGAAGCTGGAGCACTGTCTTGCCGATTTGCTGTTCCGCTGGCGCATGGGCGAGCTGAAGATGGATATCGTCGGCATTGGGTCGAATCATACCGATCTCGCTCATCTGGCCGAGCAGCATGGCTTGCCGTTTCATCATCTGCCGATCACCGCCGATACCAAGGCGCAGCAGGAAGCGCGTTTGCTCGATCTGTTCGAGACTTCAGGCGCCGAGTTGATGGTGCTTGCGCGTTATATGCAGATTCTTTCTGGTGAGACGAGTCGCAAGCTCGCTGGGCGTGCGATCAATATCCATCATTCGTTTTTGCCGGGGTTCAAGGGTGCGAAGCCTTATCATCAGGCGCATACGCGTGGGGTCAAGTTGATTGGCGCGACCGCGCACTTCGTCACCGATGATCTCGATGAAGGACCGATCATCGAGCAGGAAGTCGAGCGGGTCGATCACTCTTATGGGCCGGAGCGGTTGTTGGCTACTGGGCGTGATGTGGAGTGTATTACGCTGGCGCGGGCCGTTAAGGCGTTTATCGAGCGGCGCGTGTTTATCAATGGGGAACGGACTGTGGTTTTGCGGTAGGTTTTGTGGGTTGCTTGCCTGCTTGCTTGCGTGTTTGTGGAATCCTGTTTTCGTGTCGGTCCATTAGCTCTGCCCCTCCCCGGGGCGGGGGTCACTTTCTTTGCTGCTGCAAAGAAAGTAACCAAAGAAACAGCTATCCCCAGCCTAAGCACTTCACACCGGCCGCGGCACAGGCGATTGGCCTAATGGCCCGGCTGTAGCGAGTGCCCTCGTAGGTCTCACGCGGCTTGGACCGCGCACGGTCTGACGAGCCAAAACCTTCAGCGCGCTGGTTCAGCACCAAATAGCTCCGGCCCGCTACGCGGCCGACCGGTCAATCGGGTGTGCGCGCGCTCCTTCTTCGATGGTTTCCCTCGCACACCCAACGGCAGCGCGCAGCGCTGTGCCGAAGCTCTTTCGTGCTGAACCAGCGCTCCAAACAATTTGGGGCGGCAGACCGTGCGCGAGCCAAGCCCGGTTAGTCCTGCGAGGGCGACACTTAGGCGAGGGCCACCGCGGGCTGGCAAGCATGGCCAACGTGCGTGTGACCGCGGGCTTAAACGAGCTGCTTTCTTTGGTTACTTTCTTTGCAGCAGCAAAGAAAGTGACTGCCGCCCCGCACAGGGGCAGTGCTAATAAACCAAAAAGAAAACGGGATCCGGCGACAAAAAAAAGCGCCGCGAGTATAAAACCCCCACGGCGCTTAGCGTTGCCCAACGCTCAAACCCAATCACTTGGTCCAGCTATCCACCCGATCCCCATGCGCGCTGATCCACGCATCCGCAGCCGCCTGCGGCTTCTCTCCATTCTGCGTCGCAAGCATCACGCTATCGATCTCACCCGGCTTCCACTGAAACTTCTTCAAGAACGCAACCACCTGCGGCGCCTTCTTCTCGAGCTCCGGATTGATCACGTTATCCACGTGCTCCGACTCGCCGAAAACCTTCTTCGGATCTTCGAGGAACTTCAGCTTGTACTTCGCGAACATCCAGTGCGGCTTCCAGCCCGTCACGATGATCGGCTTTTTGGCCGCCTCCGAACGCGCCAGTTCCGCCGTCATCGCCGAACCCGAACTCGGCAGCAGCTTGTAGTCGAGGTTGTAGGCCTTGATCGCCTCGCTCGTCTTCTGCATCACGCCCGCGCCCGCGTCGATGCCGACGATGCGCGAATCGAATTCCGTCTTCTTCGCTTCGAGATCCGACAGGCTGTTGACGTCGACATTCTCCGGCACGATCAGGCCGATCTTCGCGTCCTGAAAGTTCGGACCGAGATTGACGACCTTCGCCTTGAAGTTGTTCCAGTACGCGCCATGCGTGACCGGCAGCCACGCCGAGAGCGTCGCATCCAGATCGCCGCGCGCCACGCCCTGCCACATCACGCCAGCCGCAACCGGTACGAGCTGCACCGGATAACCCAGCTTCTTCTCGATGACACGTGCAGCGACATTCGACGTCGCCACGCTATCGTCCCAGCCCTCGACGTAACCGATTTTGATCGTCGGCTTATCTGCGGCGCTTGCCATAAAGCTCGCGGCGAGGGCGGCAGTCATCGCTCCAAGCACAAGCATTCTTCTCATCGGTTTCATTTGGTTTCCCCTTAGCGGCCCCACGCCGTCTAGCGAACAGAATCACCAGCCAGAATTAGCCCGTAACGCACTTTTCCGACACTCAGTTGTCAAGAAACGACTCATCCCATCCGGGTCGCCCGAGGACCTTATTTGTCGACGACGAGATCGCTCAAAGGCTTGCTGCAGCACAGCAGCACCATGCCCTGATCGATCTCGCGCTGACGAATGCCTCCCGCATGCTTCATGCTCACTTCGCCCGACACGAGCTTCACCTTGCAGGTGCCGCACATGCCCTGCGTGCACGACGAAGGCAGACGCACGCCCGCCTTCTTCGCGGCATCGAGAACGTGCTCGCCGCTGCCGCATTCGATGTCGCGCCGGCTCTTCGCGAAGTTCACCTTGAACTTCGTTTCGATCAACGGTTCCGCCGCCGGCTCTACGATCGGCTCGATCGTTTCGATCGGCGCCGGTTCGAAGCCGACCGCTTCCTCACGCGCTTCGACGAAATCCGTCTGCGTCGCGAGCGCATCGGCGACATGCGCAGTCGTCAGTTCCGCCGCGACTTCTTCGACGACGCCGAACGAAAAGCTTTCCTCGTGATAATGCTTGCGATCGAAACCACCTTCGTCCAGCAGATCGCGCACCGCCTTCATGTACGGCGCCGGGCCGCACGTGAAGATTTCGCGGTCGAGAAAGTCCGGCGCGATCAGCTTCAGCAACGGCAGGCTCAGAAAGCCCGTCACGCCCGGCCAGCTCGTGCGCGCGCCGATGCGCTCGCACACGAACGACGTACGGAAGTTCTTGTGATTCGACGCGATCAGATCGAGCTCGCGCGCGAAGATGATGTCGTCGGGCGTGCGCGCGCTGTGCACGAACACGATGTCGGCATCGTCGCCGAGTTCGTGATGCGCGCGGCTCATCGACATGAGCGGCGTCACGCCCGAGCCCGCCGACAAGAAGAGGTACTTGCGCGCCGGATGCCGCGCGCACGTGAATTCGCCCGACGGTCCGAGCACGCGCACGGTAGTGCCCGCGACGACGTTATCGTGCAGCCAGTTCGACACCTTGCCGCCCGGCACGCGCTTCACCGTGATGGAGATCGTGTGCGGACGCGTCGGCGCGGACGAGATCGTGTAGCAGCGGTTGATCTGCTCGCCGTCTATATCGAGTTCCAGCGTGATGAATTGCCCCGGCTCGAACACGAACGTGCGTTCGCCGGGCGCCTTGAAGAAAAAGCTTTTGACGTCGTGCGTTTCCTGCCGGACGTGACAGCAGACGAGCGTCTCGTCCGTGTCGCAGTCCCAGCGCATGGGCAGCGTTCCCCAGAATTTCGGCTGGGTCACGCGGCTTTGGGTCGGCTCGAACGTAGCCTGATCGCGCATCATGTTCTGCTCCTGCTACGACTGCTTTAGCGCATGAAGGAAACGACTTTCTCGCCGTGCGACGCATCGACGCCGTGCTCCGGCGTGTCGGCGTAATCGGCAAGACGTCCGATGTACCACTCACAAAACTTCTCGACGAGTCCTTCCGTGAAGGGCGAATACGGACCCGGCTCGTATGCGTTGCTCGCGACGCCGAGTTGCGAATACTCGACGAGCGTGCGGTCCTGATCGTTCGTCGCGCGCCACACGGCGGTGAGGTTGTCGGCGTCGTAATCGATGCCCTCGCGCGCATCCTTGTGCACGAGCCATTTCGTGCGCACGAGCGTTTCGCCCGAAGCAAGCGGAAGCACGCAGAACGTCACGATGTGATCGCTCATGAAGTGATGCCATGAGTTCGGCTGCGTCCAGAACGACAGCCCGCCAAGGTCCGCGCGCTCGAAACCGCCGAGCAGCTTCTTCGATGCGACCTTCGCGTCGAGCGTCTGCGATTCGCCTTCACGGTCGAGCGGCAGACGTTGCGTGCGAAAGCCCGTCACGAGATCGGCGAGGCGTTCGATTTCGGCGGATGGCAGGCACATCGCTTCCCATTGCTTCGTGCGCTCTTCGACGGTCTTCTCGAACGCGGCCATGCCTTCTTCATTGGCCGGCGAGCGCTGATAGCCGAAGCCATATTCATAGAGCGAAATGGTCAGTTCCGGATGGTTCGCGACGCAGTGATAGCACTCGCGATTGTTCTCCATCGTGAGCTTCCAGTTGCCCTTCTCGACGATATCGATGCTCGCCGCGATCTTGCAGTCCTTCAGGCCGTGCGGCGCGAGATACGGTTCCATCGCTTCGCGCATCACCGCGAAGTCGGCGGGCGGCTCGTCGGCGAGGCAGATGAAAATGAGGCCGGCCAGATTCTGCACGTGCACTTTCTTCAGGCTGTGCTTGCAGCGGTCGAACTGGTCGCCCATGTGCTCGGCAAACATCAGATCGCCGGAGAGGTTGTACGTCCAGCTGTGATACGGGCACACGATATTGCCGAGCGAACCCTTCTCCTGATTGCACAGGCGCGCGCCGCGATGACGGCACACGTTATAGAAGGCGCGGATTTCCATGTCGTCGTCGCGCACGATCAGGATCGAATCGTTGCCGATCTCGACCGTGGTGTAATCGCCCGGTTCGGGAATGTCCGGTTCGATGGCGACCTGAATCCAGGTCTTGCGGAAAATGGCGTCGAGGTCGAGCGCGTGAATCTCGTCGCTCGTGTAGAACGGCGCCTCGAGCGTGTGGCCCTTTTTGCGGCGTTCGATCAAAGCGCGAACGTCTGCCGAAACTTTCATCGTGTGCTCCGTTTTGCGTCACGTCTGGTGCCCCGCCAAACACCTTTGAACGCGGGCTGCTGCTTTCGTATGTGGGTCGCCCGGTCGGGCCGAAAATCAATAATCGACGAGTTGATGCTCGCGCAAATACGCCAGAATCACTTGTGCTTTTTCGACGGAACTCCCTTCAATTACGACGCTGCCGCCGCGGCTTTCCGTCGTCGTCGCGCCGAGCATCCGCGCGTGGCCCGAGCGCTTCTCGGGCGCGGCCAGTTTCTTCGGCTTCGCCGTGATCGGGCCGATGTTCCACGCCGTGCTTTCCCGGTCGACAGGCGCGCTCGCCGCGACCGGCGCGACGTGGCCTTCACGCATGCGCGCATACGCATAGCGCGGCGCCGCATTGGCGAGCGGATGCACCGCGACGAGCGCGGGCAGCGGCGCACGCACGCGGCGGCGCAAGCCCTTCGGCATGAACTGCCGCACTTCGACACCATCTTTCGTCACGCTGACATCGACGGCCGCGCCGACGAGCGAAACGTTCAGCGCGTCCGCGAGCTTGTAGGGCAGCGTGCCGCTGTCGAATGCGCCTTCGGCGCGCGTGCCGGTGAACACGAGGTCGTAACCCGCGAGCCTTGCTGCAAGCGCCGCGCACGCGTCGCCCTGCGTATTGAGCACTTCGACTTTCGGCGCGCCGAGCGCGAGATATTCGGCGAGCGCGGGATTCGCGGGATCGCCCGCGTGCAGCACGTCGAGCTGCGCGCGCTGCGCTTTCGCGATGTCGATAGCGATCGCAAGCGCCGCTGCATCGTTGCGGCTATAGCGCGCCGTGCCGCTCACGGGATGGCGGCCGGTGGAAACCAGAACGGCGATCTTCATGCTGCGACTCCTTCGGCAACGTGCGCGGTCTCGACGATCGATGTGCCGTTGGCACGCGCGGCGCGTGCGGCGGCGGCGGCATCGCTCAGCGCCTTGATCGTTTCCTGCGTGTCCGCGACGATCGTGAGATTCGCGCGCTTGGCAATCGGCGCGCTCGCATCGAGATTCACGGCGATCACGTGACGGCAATCCTTGATGCCCTGCAAATGCTGCACGGCGCCCGAGATGCCGAACGCGATATACACGCTCGCCTCGACGGTCTTGCCGGTTGCGCCGATCTGCTTGTCGCGCGTGAACTTGCCATCGTCGACGGCCACACGGCTCGCGCCGATCGCCGCGCCCAGCGTGCCCGCGAGCGCCTCGAACGCGGCGATGTCGGACACGCCGTTGCCCGCCGACACGATGAAATCCGCTTCTTCCAGCGCGACCTGCGCGGCGTCCATTTCCTCGATGCCGAGATCGACATAAGCGCTTACTTTCGATGCCGGCACGATGCCTTCCGGACTCACCGCCTCGCCCGCGCCGACGAACGGCAGCTTCGCATCGACGGCATTGGCGGCGAGCAAAACCACGTCGGGCAAGGCCCGCGATGCGAGCGCGCGGCCCGCATGCGCATACGATGCGACATGCGCCGCATCGAGCTCGACGACCTGCGTCGCAATCGACGCATCGGCGCGCGCGGCGTAGCGGCGGCCGAGATCGCCGTCGCCGGTTGCGTTGTCGGGCATGAAGATATGCGCCGGCGCGAAAGCCGCGACGCATGCCGTCAACGCGCGCACTTCTTCATCGGGCGCGTAATTGCGCCGGTCGAACGCGGGCAGCGCGACATGACGATCCGCGCCCAGCGCCGCGGCATCGTCCTTGAATTCGCCGAACGCGATCAGCACGACTTCGGTCTGATCGTCGGCGAGCAGGGCGGCGGCGGCCAGCGCCTGGCGTGCGTGATCGTCGAGCGCGCCGCGATCCGTATGCGCCGCGACGAGCAGCGAGCGCGTAGCGGGCTTTGTCGTCCGGCGTGGCTTCGCCGCTTCCCTGTGACCGCCGTGCGCGAAATCCAGCACGATGCCGTTGCCGACTTCGCCGAGCGTGATGCGCTTCAGCCCGGCCGCCGTGACGATGAAAGGCCGGCGCGGATCGATTCTTTTGATGTCGTTCATGGCTTCACTCCAGCGCTGCGGCGACGAGTTCCGCCACGTCGAGCACTTCGGGACGAGGACCGACCACGCCTTCCAGCATTGCGGTGCATTGCGGGCAACCGACCGCGACTACTTCAGCGCCGACCGATCGTGCATCGGCGATGCGGATATCGGGAATACGCTGCTTGCCGGGGATATCCGTCAGCGGCGCGCCGCCGCCACCGCCGCAGCAGCGCGCGCGCATACCGTGACGTTCCATCTCGACGACCTTGATGCCGATGGTCTTCAACAGCTTGCGCGGCGCTTCCGTTTCGCCGTTGTAGCGGCCGAGATAGCACGGATCGTGATACGTGATCTTCTTGTCCGCAAGCACGGCGGCGGCCTTCGGCGACAGCTTGCCGCTCTCGACGAGTTCGGCCATGAACGCGGTGTGATGCTGCACTTCGTAATAGCCGCCGAGCGCGCGATATTCGTTGCGCAGGCTGTGCAGCACGTGCGGATCGGCGGTGACGATGCGACGGAATTGATACTGCGAAAGCGTGTTCATCAGCTTCGATGCGCATTGCTGGAAGGTCGCTTCGTCGCCGAGACGCCGCGCCGTATCGCCGGTATCCGTTTCGACGCCGCCGAGCACCGCGTAATCGACGCCCGCCTTGTTCATCACCTTAGCCAATGCGCGCAGCGTGCGTTGATAGCGCATGTCGAACGCGCCTTCGCCGGCGATCAGCAGCACATCCACGGGACGGCCCGGTTGCGCGACCTGCACTTGCAGATCCACCGACCAGTCGTAACGCGCGCCGATGTCGTAGCCGTTCTGGCTGCCCGTCTCGCGCAGATTCGAGAGCGTGATGGGACCCTTGCCCGGGACGATGCCCTCGACCAGCGTCTGATTGCGGCGCATATCGACGATCGCATCGACGTGCTCGATCAGCATCGGGCACTCCTGCACGCAGGCGCGGCATGTCGTGCAGGACCAGATCGTGTCCGCTTCGATCATCTGCGAGATGAGCGGCTTGGCGGGACCGCCGGTGTGCCTGCCGACGGGAATGCCCGGCGTCGGGCTGCCCGCATATTGCGAGTCCGAACCGCCGACCATGCCGACGACCAGATCCTGAATCAGCTTCTTCGGATTGAGCGGCTGACCCGATGCGAACGCGGGACACGCGGCTTCGCACTTGCCGCATTGCACGCAGGCATCGAAGCTCAACAACTGATTCCAGCGAAACTCGACCGGCTTGCCGACGCCGTATTCTTTCGCATCGAGCACGGGCTTTTTCAGGGCGGTCGGCGGCACGACTTCATGCTCGGTCTTCGTCCTGAAACGTTCCTGACGCGGATGGAACGCGAGATGCAGCAGACCCGCCATCGCGTGCTTCATCGGGCCGCCTTGCGCCGCGCCGAAGGTCATCGTGTAGGCGCCCGCCGCGATCAGCAACGCGACGATGATCGCGAGCGATCCCGACATCCACGAAGCGGGCAACAGCATGAACAACGCGAGGCCCACGGCGAACGAGCCGAGCAGCAGCGGCAGGCTGTCCCACGGTCCACGCGACAGACGCGCGGGCACGTCCTTCGCACGACGACGCCGGTACACGAACACCGCGCCGACCAGCATGATGATCGCCGCGATGAAGATCGCGCGGTCGAGCCAGACGGAGTAGATCGCGAGACCATAGTTGATGAAGACGAGCGCCATCGCGAGGATCGCGCCGCCGGCGGTCGCGACGTGCGTCTTCGCGATATACGGGTCACGCGCCACGACATGATGCAGATCGACGAAATAGCGCTTCGGGATGGTGAGCAGATTCGCCCATCCGTATGCGCCGGCCGTCGTCGCGCGGCCTTCGCGCCAGTAGGCTGCGCGCTTGAGCAGGGCGAACGCGAGGCCCGCCATCGAAAGCCACAGCAGCGCGGTGATGACAAACACGGGGTTCATCGTCGAATACCTCGTCAGAAGTCTTTGCAGAGGCGCAGCGAATCGTAGATCGCGCTGTGGATGTTGTGCATCGAGATGCAGTCGCCGACGCGGAACAACAGGAAGCGTCCGTTGCCGAGCTCTTCGCTCAACGACGGCTGCGGTTGCGATGCGAAGAGCGTGTGCACATCGATCTGCCCGCGATTGAGCGACTCGGGCTTGAGCTTCCAGTAGAGCGCGTCGTTCGGCGTGATGCCGTTCTCGATCACGACCTGATCCACCGCGCGCTCTTCCTGCTCTTCCGTGTACTCGTTGCGGATCACGGCGATCTTCTTGCCGTCTTCCTCGTACACCTTGTCGAGCCAGTAGTTCGGCGTGTGAATCACGCCTTGCGCATAGAGACGCCGATAGAAGATCGGGAACGTGGTGCCGCCGGTGTCGTCGGCGACCTTCACGTCCGGCGTGACGATCTCGACGTTATTGCCCTTCGACGCGATGAAGTCCGCGACGCCCGCGCCCGCATGCGTCGATACGCCGTCGTACACGAGCACGTTCTTGCCCGGCTCGACCTTGCCCGAAAGAATGTCCCACGAGCTGACCGCGAGGCCCTGCTCGACGCCCCACGCTGGCACCTGACTCGTGAACGACGAGCCGCCCGTCGCGAGCACGACGATGTCCGGCTTCTCGGCCATGATCATCTTGTCGTCGGCCGCGACACCGAGACGGCGATCGACGCCCAGACGCTTCGTCTCCATGTCGAACCAGCGCACGATGCCGGCCATCTGCTCACGCTGCGGCGCCTTGGCGGCGAGCATGATCTGGCCGCCGACGTAATCGTTCTTCTCGAACAGCACGACATCGTGGCCACGCGAACGCGCGACGCGCGCCGCTTCCAGACCCGCGGGCCCCGCGCCGACCACGACGACCTTGCGCTTCGGACCGCGCGTCTTTTCGATGACATGCGGCATCGTCTCTTCACGCGAGGTCGCCGCGTTCTGCACGCACAACACGTCGAGCCCGTTGTACTGACGGTCGATGCAATAGTTCGCGCCGACGCACTGCTTGATTTCATCTTCGCGGCCGTCGCGAATCTTGATGACCATGTGCGGATCGGCGATCTGCGCGCGCGTCATGCCGACGAGATCGACCATGCCGTTCGCGAGCAGACGCTCGGCCTGACCGGCATCGCGAATGCTTTGCGCATGCATGATCGGCAGCTTCACGACCGACTTGATGCCCGCCGCGAGATGGACGAACGGCTCGGGCGGCAATGCCATCGGCGGCATGCAGTTGGCGAGCGTGTTGTGCGTATCCGCGCCGGAGCCGATCACGCCGACGTAATCGATGAGGCCGCTTTCGGACATCGCCTGAGCGATCTCCTTCAGGTTCTCGTGCGAGAGGCCGTCTTCATGGAACTCGTCGCCGCACATGCGCAGGCCGACGCAGAAGTCCGCGCCCACTGCTTCACGCACGGCGTTCAGCACTTCCTTACCGAAGCGCAGACGGTTCTCGAGCGAGCCGCCCCATTCGTCCGTGCGGAAGTTCGTGCGCGGGCTCCAGAACTGATCGATCAGATGCTGGTGCGCGGCCGAGATTTCGATGCCGTCCATGCCCGCATCCTTCACGCGCTTCGCGGCCGCCGCGAAGTCCTGGATGATGCGCTTGATCTCTTCCACTTCGATGATCTTCGCGTTGCCGCGATGCACCGGCTCGCGCACGCCCGACGGCGACATCAGATGCGGCCAGTGCTCGCCGTGCCATGCGGAACGGCGGCCCATGTGCGTCGCCTGGATCATGATGAACGCGCCATGACGATGCATCGCTTCGGCGAGACGCGAGAGCGGATCGATGACCTTGTCGGTCGCGAGATTCACCGACTTCCACCAGCCTTGCGGGCTGTCGATCGAAACCGGACTCGAACCGCCGCACACGGCGAGGCCGACGCCGCCCTTCGCCTTCTCCTCGTAGTAACGGATATAGCGGTCGCCGGGCAGGCCGCCCGGTTCGGCATAGACCTCGGCGTGCGCGGTGCTGACGATGCGATTGCGCAGGGTCAGCTTGTTCAGCTGGAGAGGCTTGAAAAGGTTCGGGTAACGCATTGCGATCGACCTCGGAATGAATTTGCTTCGGTGCGTGGCGCTTACAGCGGCGACACTTCGAACACGCAGTGATCGTGTCCTTCGGCGGCGCATTGCGTCTCGATCGACTTCGAGCGCGGTCCTTTCTTCGCGCTGTCCGGCGCGGTGTCGTTGACCCAGTCCATCGCGCCGGCGAACCAGCCCGCGAACATGTAGCAGAGCTTGCCCTCTTTGCCCGGCTGCTGGAGCACGAACGACGAGTGACGCAGATGGATGCGCGCATGCGACGTCGCCGGATCGGCTTCGACGATATCGAACAGGCCCCAGCCGCGCTGCGACAGACGCTTCAGGTAATGCTCGAATACGGCCATGCCGCTGATACCGTGCTTTTCCGCTTCTTTATCGCACCAGTGATACGCCGACTTGTAGCCGGCCTTGTAGAGAATCTCGGCATACGCTTCGCGGCCGAGCGCTTCCTCGACGGCGACATGATTGTTCGTGAAGAAATGGCGCGGCACGTAGAGCATCGGCAGCGCGTCGGTGGTCCAGACGCCGGTTTGCGCATCGACGTCGATAGGCAGTTGAGGTTGCATCGCAGGGTTCCTTTGTATTTGTCGTGAGAGTGATCAGACGTTCCAGACTTCGCCGAAGAAGCGCATCCAGTTCTCGCCCATCACTTTCTTGATGCGGGACTCGCTCCAGCCCGCCTTTTCCATCGCGGCGGTGAGATTCGGGAATTCGCCGATCGTGCGGATGCCTTCCGGATTCACGACCTTGCCGAAGTTCGTCAGGCGGCGATAGCGGCCCTTGTCGTGCGTGATCCAGTCGAAGAACTCGGTGCTGTAGCCTTGCGTGAAATCGGTGCCGATGCCGACCTTGTCTTCGCCGATCACATCAATCGTGTACTCGATCGCTTCGAGATAATCCTCGACGGTCGCATCCGGGCCTTTCTTGAGGAACGGCGAGAACATCGTCACGCCGACGAAGCCGTTCGCATCGGCAATCTCTCTCAACTGCTCGTCGGTCTTGTTGCGCGGATGATCCTTGAGCCCCGACGGGCAGCAGTGCGAGTACGTGACGGGCTTCTTCGAGCAGGCGATCGCATCGGAAGAAGTCTTCGCGCCGACGTGCGAAAGATCCACCATGATGCCCACGCGATTCATCTCATGAATCACTTCCTTGCCATAACCCGACAAGCCGCCGTCCGGCTCATAGCAACCCGTGCCGACGAGGTTCTGCGTGTTGTAGCAAAGCTGAACCACGTTGACGCCGAGTTCCTTGAATACTTCGATATAACCAAGGTTGTCCTCGAACGCATACGAGTTCTGAAAGCCGAAGATGATGCCGGTCTTGTTCTCCTTCTTCGCGCGCAGGATGTCGTCGGTCGTGCGCACGAGCGTGAGAATCTCGCTGTACTCGCGGATCTGCTGCTTCATTTCCGCGATGTTGTCGATGGTCTTCTGAAAGTCTTCCCACACCGACACGGTGCAGTTCACGGCGGTGACGCCGCCCTTCCTCATATCCTCGAACACGGAGCGCTCGAACTTCGAAATGTTCAGTCCGTCGATGATGATGCTGTCGTTGTGGAGGGTGCTCATCTGGGTGTGCTCCGCGTTGCCGGGGTAGAGGGGGAAAGACGCAGGTCTGACGGGCTTTGCAGCGCCTGATCGATGCCTTCGTCGTTGCGTCTATTCTTGACTTTTGCCCTGCCGGTCAATTTATGAATTTAGACGTGTTCTTTACCTTTTCCGACATCGGCGTCTGTTTTCGACAAGTGGCGAATTGCGATTCGGTGTAGCGCATTTACGTAGGTGATTTGCTGCACTGCGTCGGAACGATCGTGCGCTATCGCAGTGCGCGGCTTGTGGCGCTTGGCCCCGCGCCGGTGCGCGCCCGCAGCGAAGCATGCGCTGCGCCATACATTGCTCAGGGTTTAGCCTGATGGCATGGTAGTTGCAATAACAACCAAAATTAAAAAAGTGGCGAAGCGCCGCACTGACGGCGCCAACAAATAGATTCCAAGGAATCAGTTCTCACATGTCCTCCGATCGCACGGCGTCGCTGTCACACTTCGCGTTCATGCCGCTTCCCAACTTCACGATGATCGCTTTCACCAATGCGATCGAAGTCCTGCGCATGGCGAACTATCTGACAGGGCAGCCGCTCTATCGATGGTCGATCGTGAGTCCGGAGGGCGGCCCCGTGACGGCGAGCAACGGACTCTCCGTCGATACCGGTCCGGTGGATTGCGTGGGACAGCCCGACATCGTGTTCGTGGTCGGCGGCATCGACGTGCAGCGCGCGACGACGCCCGCGCATCTTTCGGCCTTGCGCCGCTTTGCGCGCACGGGCAGCGTGCTCGGCTCGCTCTGCACCGGCACGTTTGCACTGGCGCGCGCGGGCTTGCTCGCCGGTTATGCGTGCGCGATCCACTGGGAGAACATGTCGGCGCTCAAGGAAGAGTTTCCCGACACGCGCTTTCTCAAGGAGCTGTTCGTGATCGATCGCGATCGCGTGACGTGCACGGGCGGCGTCGCGCCGCTCGACATGATGCTCAATCTGATCGCCGCGCGCGTCGGCACGGCGCGGGTCACGCAGATTGCCGAGCAGTTCATCGTCGAGCATGTGCGGGATACGAGCGCGCAGCAGCGCATGCCTTTGGTGGCGCGGCTGGGGTCGGCGAACAAGTCGCTCTTCGAAGTGATCTCGCTGATGGAGAACAATATCGAAGAGCCTTTATCGCGCGAAGAACTGGCGCGGCTCGCGAGGATGTCGCAACGGCAATTGCAGCGGCTATTTCGCGAGCATCTCGGCATGACGCCGACGCATTACTACCTGACATTGCGTTTGCGGCGCGCGCGTGAATTGCTGCTGCAGACCGACATGTCGATCATGCATATCACGATGGCGTGCGGCTTCCAGTCGGCGTGTCATTTTTCGAAAAGCTATCGCGATGCTTTCGGCACGGCGCCGACGCGCGAACGGCGCAAGCAATTGCCTTCGCTATCTGCCGTCCCTGCGATGGTGGCGTGAGCGCTCAGATCGACATGTGAAGGCGCGTTTCGCAGACTTCACAGCCGCCGACTCTTTCCGTCCGGAACACGCCGTCCAGTGCGAAGCCGAGCGCTTTATAAAAGCGCAGACCGTGCGCGTTTTCTTCCAGCGCCCAGAGCGTCATTTCCCGATAACCTTCGCTCGCTGCGGCGTTGATTGCTTCGTCGATCAACATCCGGCCCGCGCCTTTGCGCCAATGCGCCGGATCGATATAGACGGCTTCGATTTCGGCGTCCGTTTTGCCTTTGTCGTGGTCGCGCGATGGTCCCCATGCTATCCAGCCCAGCATCACGTCGTCGCGTTCGGCGAGCATCACGCGGGGCGTGCCGCGGGCGATAAGATCGGTCCATAGCGCTCGACGCTTTGCGACGGAAAGGGAATCGAGAAATTCGGCGGGAAAGATCGAACGGTAGGCGGCCTGCCAGGCCTTGACGTGGATGCGCGCGATCTCCGCAGCGTCGGCGGGGCGCGCGAGGCGGAAGGAAAGCGCTGTGCGGAGATAATCGGCCTTCATGCGTCAAGTATGACGCTGAATTTCTGTTCGTGGTTGCTTGGGTTTCGATGGAATCCTGTTTTCGTGTCGGTCTATTGGCTCTGCCCCTCCCCGGGGCGGGGGTCACTTTCTTTGCTGCTGCAAAGAAAGTAACCAAAGAAAGCAGCTTCTCACCGCCCGCAGTCACACGCAGTTTGGCCACGCTTGCCAGCCGCAAATGGCACTCGCCTAAGTGTCGCCCTCAGAGGCCCAATCGGGCTTGGCTCGCGCACGGTCTGACGCGCTAGAAGTTTTAGCGCGCTGGTTCAGCACAAAAGAGCTTCGGCACAGCGCTACGCGCTGCCGTTGGGTATGCGAGGGAAACCATCTATAAGAGAGGCATCAGCAAAGAAGCACGCTCAGACCCGATTGACCCATCGGCCGCGTAGCGGGCCGGAGCCATTTGGTGCTGAACCAGTGAAGCAAGCGGTACGAGGCGACAGATCGTGCGCGAGCCAAGCCCGGTAAGTCCTTCGAGGGCGACACTTAGGCGAGGGCCACCGCGGGCTGGCAAGCATGGCCAAACTGCGTGTGACCGCGGGCTTAAACGAGCTGCTTTCTTTGGTTACTTTCTTTGCAGCAGCAAAGAAAGTGACTGCCGCCCCGCACAGGGGCAGTGCTAATAGACCGACACGAATACGGGACACCCACAAAAAACCAAATCAATCGCCCGAAAACCCCAATTTACTCAGAAGCAACGGCCGCTCCAAACTCCACAAGCACCCAGCACCCAATCAAACCCGAAGGAAAACAACCCTCGTATGACTCAAACCGCATCGAACAAATCGCTCGCCGGCAAAACGGCTCTCGTCACCGGCTCGACGAGCGGCATCGGCCTCGCCATCGCCACGGCGCTCGCGCAAGCCGGCGCGAACCTCGTGCTCAACGGCTTCGGCGATATCGACGGCGCCCTGAAGCAAATCGAAGCGACCGGCGTGAAAGCCGTGCATCATCCGGCCGACATGACGAAGCCCGATGAAATCGAAGCGATGATCGCGTTCGCGAACGAAACCTTCGGCGCTGTCGATGTCCTCGTGAACAATGCCGGCATCCAGCATGTCGCGACCATCGACGAATTCCCGACCGACCGCTGGGACGCGATCATCGCCATCAATCTGAGCTCGGCGTTCCACACGATGCGCGTCGCGTTGCCGCAAATGCGCGCGCGCAACTGGGGCCGCGTGATCAACATCGCGTCGGTGCATGGGCTCGTCGGCTCGGCAGGCAAGTCCGCCTATGTCGCCGCCAAGCACGGCATTCTCGGGCTGACCAAAGTCGCCGCGCTCGAAAACGCCCGCACCGGCGTCACCGTCAACGCGATCTGCCCCGGCTTCGTGCTCACGCCGCTCGTGCAAAAGCAGATCGACGATCTCGCCGCCCGCGACTCGCTCACGCCCGATGCGGCCCGCGCGAAGCTGCTCGGCGACAAGCAGCCGTCCGCGCAGTTCGTGACCGCGCAGCAGATCGGCGAAATGACCGTGTTCCTCTGCTCCGACGCCGCAAGCGAGATGCGCGGCTCGGCGCTGCAAATCGATGGGGGATGGAGCGCGCAGTAAGCGGCGTACGCCTATCGGCGTCATTCCGCCGCACTTGAGCGTTTTACTCGGAATCCCCTAAAGAACGTGGGGCCTTTAGCCGTTATGTCCTTGTAATCAGACGCGCGCCGCCTCCCGAAGGCGGCGCGTGAATCGGAAGAAGCAAGGACATCATGCGCAATAACCAGCCCGTCACCCAGCAAGCGTTCGAATTTCCCGCCTCGGAGATGCTCGTCTCCGCCACCGATCTCTCCGGCAACATCCAGTACTGCAATCCGGCGTTCGTGTCGGTATCCGGCTTCTCGCGCGAGGAGCTGATCGGCCAGCCGCACAACATCATCCGTCATCCCGACATGCCGCGCGAAGCCTTCGCCGATCTGTGGGCGACCGTCCGCGCCGGCCGTTCGTGGACCGCGCTCGTCAAGAATCGCCGCAAGAACGGCGATCACTATTGGGTGCGCGCGAACGTCACGCCGGTGATGGAGCACGGCAAGGTCGTCGGTTATCTCTCCGTGCGCGTGAAGCCGACGCGCGAGGAAGTGCGCGACGCCACCGCGCTCTATGCGCAAATGAAAGCCGGCAACGCGTCGCACAGGCTCGTGCGGGGCGCGCTCGTGAAGCACGGCATCGCCGGCAAGCTCGCCGCGATCGCGAACATGCCCGTCAGCGCGCGTCTGGGCACCGCGTTCGCCGCCGTGCCCGTCGCCACGTCGATCGCGGCGCTGGCCGGCTGGCGCGGCGCGCCGCCACTGCCCTTCTGGATCGCGCTGGGCGTGGGTTCGGTGGCGAGCTTCGCGGGCTGGCTCGCGCTTTCGCGTCAGGTCGATGCCCCCGTGCGCACGATGTCCGGCTTCGCCGCGCGCATGGCAGCAGGCGATCTGACCGCCGACATGCCCGATGCGCGCCACGACGATCTCGGCGACGTGCAGCGCGCGCTCGGCCAGCTGAAGGCGAATCTCGCGGCGATCGTCTTCGATGTGCGCGGCCAGATCGGCGGCATGCTCGACGCGGCCAACGAGATTTCCAGCGGCAACACGGACCTGTCGCGCCGCACGGAAATGCAGGCGGCGTCGCTCGAACAGACCGCCGCGACGATGGATCAACTCACCACCACCGTGCAAGGCAACGCCGACGCCACCGTGCGCGCCCTGGAACTCGTCAAGGAAGCGCAGGCCGCGGCGGACGACGGCGGGCGCATCGCGAGCCAGGTCGAGCAGACGATGGCGGGCATCACGGCGGCCTCGCGGCGCATCGCGGACATCACCGATGTCATCGACGGCATCGCGTTCCAGACCAACATCCTCGCACTGAATGCGGCCGTCGAGGCGGCGCGCGCGGGCGAGGCGGGCCGCTCGTTCGCGGTCGTCGCGACCGAAGTGCGCAATCTGGCGCAGCGCTGCGCGGCATCGGCGAAGGAAATCGAAGGCGTGGTGGCGACGAGCGTCGCGCAGATCGAGGAAGGCACGAGCCTCGTCACACACACGACGAGCCAGATGCGCGCCATCGACGAAGCGGTCAACCGCGTATCGACGATCATCATGGAAGTGGCGAAGGCGAGCAGCGAGCAGGCCGAGGGCATCGCGCAGGTGAATCAGGCGGTCGCGCATCTCGACGACTCGACCCAGCAGAACGCCGCGCTCGTCGAACAGGCGGCGGCCACCGCGCAGCGCCTCGCGGAACGCGCCGTGGTGCTCGACGAAGCCGTGCGGCTCTTCACGGTCGCGAAAGCTTGAGATCGGGCAGCGTCGAAAAGCGCATCGCTTGGTACTATCGGGACATTGCCAACGAGGAGTGTGTCCGATGACCGCTGAGAACAATCGCGCGGAAGAAGCGCGAGCGATGGAACGTATCGTCAACGCGACGCGTCAGGTTCAGTCCGCTTTCCTGTCGCTGCAAAAGCACTTTCCGCCCGAAGGCGACGCCCGTCCGTCGCAGATGGCGCTGCAGACTTTCGATGCCGCGCTTCAGGAACTCGAAGACGCGCAAGCCGCCTTCGACACCATGCTCAACGATCTGTTCGACGGCAACCGCTAGGCGCGTCGTCACGGTCAGGCATTACGCAATTCCGGCACGTCCTCGCTCGGGCCGCTCAGCGCGGCCTCGCCGGTCGTGTCGCTGAGTCCTGCCCACGGCACGCCGTCGCCGGACTGGCGGCGGGCGGCCGCCACGCACGCCTCGACCAGCTCCCTGAACGACACCGCCGCCGAGCTCGTGCGCACGAGCACTTCGCCTTGCAGCGGGCTTTCGGGAAACACCAGCCCGACGATCAGCTCGGCCGATGACGCCCGCTGATGCAGGCGTCGCAGCAGGTTGCGCAGATACGGCGGCGACTCGGCCGCATCGAACGACACCACGCAAATGATCGTCACGCCCGCGAGATCGACTTCGCCAAAGCGTCCACGCGAGAAGCGCTCGTAGCCCGCCAGATCCGCGTACAGGCCGTGCTTGCGAAAAAGCTGCACGGCGATGGTCGCGGCGAGATCGTCGAGTTCGCTTCTCCCCGCGATGCACAGCACCGACGCCGTGTGGCCTTCCTTCTGCGCGTCGAAGCGCGCGGGCGGCGTTTCGTGCGCCACGTTCGGCGCGTCGTCGGGCGAATCGAGGCTCGCGGGCGGACCTTCCTTGCGCTCGACGGTCACGGCGATATCCTCGGCGTCTTCCAGTCCTTCGATGATGTCGAGCGCGGATTCGTTGATGCGCCTCAACTGTTCCGCCGTCACGACGCCGCGCAGCACGTCGTTGTGGGCGTAACGCAGGCCTTCCAGCGCGACTTCGTCGTAATACGCAATCAGCGAACGCTCCTTGAGCAGCGTCTCGGCCTGCACGAGCGCTTCGTCGGGATCGTTCGCGAGCAGGCGCTGATAGAAATTCTCGGCGGGCGTGAGCGCGGGCCGGTCGCCGAACAGCACGTCGAGAAACTCGAGGCGATCGACATGACGGCCCAGAATCACGAGGCACAAGGTGAGCGGCGTCGAGAGCACGAGGCCGATCGGCCCCCAGATCCAGCTCCAGAAGATCGCCGCGACGATCACGGCGAACGGCGAAAGCCCCGTGCTGTGTCCGTAAAGCAGCGGCTCGACGACCTGACCCGCGAGGATATCGGTGACGCCGAAGAGGATGACGGTCCACACGAGCATCGCCCAGCCCGGACCGACCGCCGCCGCGAACACGACCGCGACGATCGCCGCGATCCACGTCCCGACGTAGGGCACGAAGCGCAGCAGCGCGGTCATCACGCCGAACAGGAGCGCGCCCGGCACGCCGATGATCGCAAGCCCGATCGCGATGATGATGCCCACGCTTGCATTGATGCCGAGTTGCGCGAGGAAGTAGCGCGACAGACGCCGGGCGGCCTCGTCCATCGCGGTGGTGGCGCGATGCAGATCGCGCGAGCCGAAAAGCCGTATCAGGCGGTCGCGCAGATCTTCGCGCTGCAAAAGGATGAACACCGCGACGACCAGCACGATGCCCGTGGTTTCCAGCGGACTGATGATCGGCGACAGAAAGCGCTGCGCCAGTTCCAGCGGCGTCGGCGTGGGCTCGTGGACTTCGACGGGCATCGGCTGATCGATCGGCGATGAGGTCGGGTTGTCCTCCTTCTTCTGCTCCTGCTCGCGCGCCGCGGGCGAAAGCCGCTTCAACGCACGCGAAGCGCGGCCGAGAAACTCGTCGGCACGGCCCACCGTCACGCGCTGCACGGAATCGATCTTGCGCTCGACCGCGACCTGATACTTCGGCAGATCGCCCGCGAGCTGCGCGACCTGTGCGCCGATCAACGCGCCGACCGCCGTCAGCACGGACAGCGCGATCAACACCGCCACGATCACCGACGGCACCTGACCCAGGCGCAGGCGCCGCAGCAAATCGACGAAAGGCGCGAGCAGAAAGCTCAGCAGAATCGCGAGGATGATCGGAATCATCACCGCGCGGCCGAAGTACAGCGCGCAAATGATGATGACGCCCGTCACCAGCGACGCCAGCGCGCGCACGCCGGGCGCTTCGGGCGGCAGGATCTTCGCGGGTGGCCGGCGCGGCCCGGGTGCTTGCGGCATGGGGAATGGCTCGCTTTCTATAGGAAGTCCGGCGGCGCACGACTGTGCGGAGCAAGCAACGGTCAAGCAAGGCGCATGCCGTCGCGACAGCGCCTGTCGCCATTGAGGTGAGTCTATTCGGGAGCCGAATTCTACTGCAATCGGTTCAACGGTGAGGCGATACGGGAAAGAAGCGGGTCCGCGCCGTGCTCTATCGGCATGATCGAAACAATCAGTTGGATGCGCGAACCGCGCGCGTGCGACATTGGCTTTTCGCCGCCGCTCTTGGAAAAGGACATCATGGCAGTCGATTCACCCTGCATCAGCATCTGCAAGTTCGACGAGAAGACCGGTCTCTGTATCGGGTGTCTGCGCACGAAGGACGAATGCAGGCAATGGAAGAAGATGAAGGACAAGCATCGCGCGCGCATCATCGACGAAAGGCCCAGGCGCCGGGCCAAGCTCAAGAAGCACCGGAAGTAGGCATCGCGAAAGAACAAAGGCTGGACTGGTCGGCGAAAGGGTGATGGCGCGTTTCGTCCCGCGCGCGGACTACACTGAATGGGACTTTGCAGGGAGTCGACCATGAAAGTGACTTGTGCCGCATTCGTTTTCGCATCCGCCTTTGCCGCCACATCGGCGTTCGCGCAGTTGCATCCGAGCGTCGAAACCGACATGAACGCGCCGCAGAACAGCACGAAGCTCATGCCGAACGCGCCGCTCGGCAGTCAATATCCGACGCACGGCAACGCGCAGGCGGGCGAGCTCAATCTCAATCCGAGCGATCCGCGCGCGCAGCTCGTCAACGGTCTCCCGAACAACGCCAACAGCGGCGGCTACGGCTCACCGCTCGCGGGCAACAAGGCGAACGTGCCGCGCGGCGAATAGATACCGCGTGAGCGAAGCAAAGAAGCTCGCGATCACCATTCTCGTTTCGAGAATGGTGATTTGAATTCCGCCGCTATTCTCCTTCTCACGGCAAAAACCGATACTTGATTCACAGGACGGGACTTCTCCCGGCCGCCAACCGAATCAGGGAATCTGCCGTGAAGATCTACTACCATCCGCTGTCCGGGCATGCGCATCGCGCGCGTCTCTTTCTGAATGTGCTCGGAATCGATCACGAAGCAGAATTCGTCGATCTCGCGGCTGCCGCGCACAAGACGCCCGAGTACCTCAAGCTGAATCGCTTCGGCCAGATTCCCGTGCTCATCGACGGCGATGCCGTCATCGCCGATTCGAACGCGATCCTCGTCTATCTCGCGAAGAAGGCCGGCGCCACGAAATGGCTGCCCGACAGCCCCGCGCAAGCCGCCGCCGTGCAGCGCTGGCTCTCGGTCGCGGCCGGTCAGATCGCGTTCGGGCCCGGCGCTGCTCGTCTCATCACCGTGTTCGGCGCGAAATTCAACGCGGAGGAAGTCATCGCCCGCGCGCACGGCGTGCTCAAGGTGATCGATGCGGAACTGGCGCAGCGCGAGTGGATCGCGGATACCGGCGCCGCGCATCCGACCATCGCGGATATCGCGCTCTACAGCTATATCTCGAGCGCCCCCGAAGGCAACGTCGATATCTCCGGCTACGCGAACGTGAACGCGTGGCTCGCGCGCGTCGAAGCGCTGCCCGGCTTCGTGCCGTTCCAAAAGACAGCCGCGGGTCTCGCGGCGTAAAGTAAGCGCGGCGGCTTCCGCCGCCGCGCCTGAATCGAAGAGGCATACGATCATGTCCGCTTCCGCGCTCGCCAATGTTCCAAGAGTCGCCACGCCCTCGCCGTGGCATCCCGGCGAAATCGCCATCCAGAAGGCTTTCGGCGTCGATGAGCGCATGGACAGCGTCGGGCGGCGCGTCGTGCGCGATCACATGCCGGATCAGCATCGCCAGTTCTTCGCGCAGTTGCCGTTCATCGTGGCGGGCGCGGTCGATGAACACGGCGATCCGTGGGCGACGCTGCTCGCCGGGCGTCCCGGCTTCATGCGCACGCCCGATTCGAAAACCCTGTCGATGAGCCGCGCGCGCGATCCGCTCGATCCCGCCGACGCCGGCATGAACGACGGCGCGTCGATCGGCCTGCTCGGCATCGAGATGCACACGCGCCGCCGCAACCGCATGAACGGCGTGATTCGTCGCGATGGCGCGAACGTCGCATTCGACGTGGCCGTCGAGCAGAGCTACGGCAATTGCCCGCAATACATCCAGTTGCGCGATTTCGAATTCGTGCGCGATCCGGCCGTGTCTTCGTCGGTGCAGCCGGTCATGCTCGACGCGCTTTCGCCGCGCGCAAAGGCGATGATAACGGGCGCGGACACGTTCTTCGTCGCGTCGTATTTCGATCGCGAGGACGGGCATCGGCAAGTGGACGTGTCGCATCGCGGCGGCAAGCCGGGCTTCGTGCGCCTCGCGGACGACGGCACGCTCACCATTCCGGATTTCGCGGGCAATCTCTTCTTCAACACGCTCGGCAATATCCTCGTGAACGGCCGCGCGGGACTCGTGTTCGCGGACTTCGATACCGGCGACGTCCTGCAACTCGCCGGCGACGCCGAAGTGCTGCTCGATTCCCGGGAAACCGCCGCGTTCCAGGGCGCGGAACGGCTGTGGCGCTTTACGCCGTGCCGCATCGCGTATCGCGCGGGCGCGCTGCCATTGCGATGGAAGGCGCGCAGCGAAGGCGCGTCGCCCAATTCGCTGATGACCGGCGACTGGGATCAGGTGGCCGAGCGCCTCAAGGCGGCCGCGCTCGCGAACATATGGCGGACGTTCCGCGTGAGCAAGATCGTCGATGAAAGTGACGCGATCCGCTCCTTCCATCTCGAACCGGCCGATGGCGCGGGCATCGTCCCTCACAAGGCCGGCCAGCATCTGCCGATCCGCGTCACGCTGCCGGGCGATGCGAAACCGGTGATTCGCACGTACACGCTGTCGGTCGCGCCATCGGACGGGCTGTATCGCATCAGCGTGAAGCGCGACGGGCGCGTATCGGCGCATCTGCATGACACGTTGAGAGTGGGCGACGTGATCGAAGCGCGCGCGCCCGCCGGCGACTTCACGATCGATGCGCTGGAGCGTCGCCCGGCCGTGCTGATGGCGGCAGGCGTCGGCATCACGCCGATGCTCGCGATGCTCCGGCACGTGGTCTATGAAGGCCTGAGAAAGCGCCGCGTTCGTCCCGTGTGGATGATCGTGTCGTCGCATTCGCTCGCGAGCCGCGCGTTCGCGCAGGAAATCGATGCGCTCGAGCAAAGCGCGGGCGGCGCGGTGAACGTGATCCGCGTGCTGAGCGACACGAACGGCGCGCGACTCGGGCGCGATTACGATGCATCGGGGCGCATCGACATCGATCTGCTGACGAGCCGCCTGCCCTTCAACGACTACGACTTCTATTTGTGCGGACCGGGCACGTTCATGCAGTCGATCTACGACGGCCTGCGCGCGCTCAACGTCTCCGACGGACGCATTCACGCGGAAGCGTTCGGTCCGTCGGCGCTGAAGCGCACGGCCGATCGGGGCGCCGACGTGAAGCCGATGCGCCCCGCCGCGACCGAGCCGGTGAAGATCGAATTCCTGAAGTCGGGCATGAGCGCGCAATGGAAACCCGGCAGCGGCACCTTGCTCGAACTCGCGGAAGCGAGCGGTCTTTCGCCGGAGTTCAACTGCCGGGGCGGCACGTGCGGCACGTGCCGGACGCGCATCGCGCAGGGGACGGTGTCGTATGAAAGCGAGCCGGCTTTTCATGTCGGCGATGACGAAGCGCTGATCTGTTGCGCAGTGCCCGCCGCGGACGGCGGCGGCAAGCTGGAACTCGATCTTTGATTCCTGCGTAAAGCGGTCGTGGATTGTGCCCCGCGCATATATCCCCGAGAATGCACGGCATCCTTCATGCTTGCATGCCTCGGACTCTCCCATGGACCGTTTACAGGCAATGACGACCTTCGTCACGGTGGTCGAAACCGGTGGCTTCGCATCGGCGGCGCGCAAGCTCGATGTCTCGCCGTCGGTCGTGAGCCGCGTCGTGACGGAGCTCGAAGAGCATCTCGGCGTGCGCCTGCTCACGCGAACGACGCGCGTCGTGCGTCTTACCGACGCCGGCAGCGGCTATTTCGAGGACTGCCGGCGCATTCTCGGCGAGATCGATACCGCCGAGCTTTCCGCGACGGGCACGCATTCGTCGCCGCGCGGCCTGCTCTCGATCACCGCGCCGGTGATGTTCGGCCGGCTGCACGTCACGCCGGTCGTGCTCGACTATCTGCGCCGTTATCCCGAAGCCGACGCGAGCTGCTGGTTCGTCGACCGCGTGGTGAATCTCGTCGATGAGGGCATCGACGTGGCGGTGCGCATCGCGCAATTGCCGGATTCCTCGCTGCAGGCGATCAACGTCGGACGCGTGCGGCGCGTGCTGTGCGCGTCGCCCGCCTATCTCGAAGCGCACGGCACGCCGCGTCATCCCGACGATCTCGCGGAGCATGTGATCATCGCGTCGACGGGCTCGTCGTCGTCGCCGGAATGGCGCCTTCAGGACGGCGAGCGGCAGTTTCTCGTGCGCGCTCATCCGCGAATCTCGACGACCACCAACGACTCCGCGATTGCCGCCGCGCTCGCGGACTTCGGCATCGCGCGGCTCATGTCGTATCAGGTCGCGCAGGACGTCAGCGAAGGGCGTCTCGTGATCGTGCTGCCCGAATTCGAACCGCCGCCCTTGCCTATCCATCTCGTGCATCGCGAAGGACGCCATGTCACGCAGAAGGTGCGCGCGTTCCTCGATCTCGCCGTGTCGACGCTGCGCGCGGACGACTCGTTGCGCTGAAGCGCGCTAAACATACGCGCCGCGAGTGACATTTCGTCCATCGTCCGGCGAATCGAACGGGCGTTAGCACGACTGCCGTGCAAAGTAGCGGCAAAACATGCAACATAGCTGTCTCGAACGATCGCACCGATCGGCGCGCTTTCGGCTTTTCTGAACCTTTACCGGCTCACGCACCATGACGAATCCAACTGCTCCCTCGAATGAACGCCCGCTCGACATGATCATCTTCGGCGGCGGCGGAGACCTGGCGGCGCGCAAGCTGCTGCCCGCGCTTTATATGGCGCACATGCACTGCAACCTGCCCGCCGACACGCGCATTCTCGCGATCGGCCGCAAGGACTGGGCGCGCGAGGATTACCTCAAGAATTTCATGGAAGAACAGGCGCGTCCGTTCATCGACGCGAAAGCGTTCGACGCGCAGTCGTGGGACAAATTTCTCGCGCTCTTCGACTACGTGCGCGTCGACGTCGAGAACCCCGGCGACTTCCAGCGTCTCGCGCAGGCCGTGCGTCCCGGCTCGCAGCGCGTGCTTTATCTGTCGACGTCGCCGGAGCTTTTCGTGACCATCTGCGAGAACCTCGACAACGCCGGCATTCTCGACGACCACGCGCGCGTCGTGCTGGAAAAGCCGCTCGGCCACGATCTCGCCTCCGCGCGCGCGATCAACGACGCCGTCGGCAAGCATTTCAAGGAAGAGCAGATCTATCGCATCGACCATTACCTCGGCAAGGAAACCGTGCAGAACCTGATGGTGCTGCGCTTCGGCAATGCGATCTTCGGGCCGCTGTGGCAGGCGCCGTACATCAAGAGCGTGCAGATCACGGTGTCGGAGACGGTCGGCGTGGGTAGCCGCGCGGGCTTCTACGATCACACCGGCGCGTTGCGCGACATGGTGCAGAACCACCTGCTGCAACTGCTGTGCATCGTCGCGATGGAGCCGCCGGTATCCCTCGATCCGGACGCCGTGCGCGACGAAAAGCTGAAGGTACTGAAATCGCTGCGGCCGATGACCGTCGCCGATACCGCCCGCGACACCGTGCGCGGTCAGTACACGGCGGGCGCGGTGGGCGGCGAGGCGGTGAAGGGTTATCTCGAAGAACAGAACGTGCCCCCTGACAGCCGCGCGGAAACGTTCGTCGCCGTGCGCGCGCATATCAACAACTGGCGCTGGGCGAATGTGCCGTTCTTCCTGCGCACCGGTAAGCGCATGCAGAATCGCCGCTCGGAGATCGTCATCGATTTCGCGGATCTGCCGTTCTCGATCATCCCGGATGGTCCGCGTCACTACGGCAACCGGCTGACGATCACGTTGCAGCCGGAAGAGTCGATCCAGTTGCAGATGATGGCGAAGGAGCCGGGCAGCGGCATGCACATGCAGCCGGTCACGCTCAATCTCGATCTGCAGCAGGCCATGACGCAACGCCGCGCCGAGGCCTACGAGCGCCTGTTGATCGACGTGATTCGCGGCAGGCTCACGCACTTCATGCGTCGCGATGAACTGGAAGCGGCGTGGACGTGGGTCGAGCCGATTCTCAACGGCTGGAAGGAGCTGGGCGACCGGCCGCGCGGATACACGGCGGGGACGTTCGGACCGGCGGCGTCGAGTGCGTTGATGGCGCGGGAGAATCAGGCCTGGGCGGAAGAGGCTTGAGTCATCGCGCGATGCGGTGACGTTCGTTCACCGCATCGCGACGTGCGATGTGCGTCTCGCGGCCCACGCCGCGCCTAACGCCATCACGCCCGACAACACCACGATCCCGCCTAGAATTCCCACGAGCCGCATCAGCGCCGGCATCGGGTCCGACGACCAGTGATGGTCCTGCACGAACACCATGATGAACGCGATGCTGAACTGCCGCCCGACATAGCTCGCGCCTTGCGTGCCCGTCTGCACGTGACAGCCGATCCACACGCCCGCGCACAGCGCCGCCATGCAGGCGAACGCGTTATCGCCCAGTAACGGCAGGAGCGCGAGACTCACCGCACCCGCCAGCAGGCAGCCGATGAAGCGCTGGATCATGCGCTCGGCGATCGGCTTGTGCGTCGGCTTGCCGAGCGCCGATGCGGGCAGAATCAGCACGGCGACCGCCGTCACCATCGCCTGCGCGAAGCCGGACAGGTTCCATGTGTACGCGAGCGACGCCAGGATCATCACCGACCACGCGCTCTGCCACGCGAGGCGCTTGCGCATCGCGAGCGCGATCTGCTCGGCGCGCGCGATGTGCGTCGCATCGAGCGCCTGCACGGCCTGCGCCGCATCGGAGGGAATCACGGTGACGGCCTGCGCGTTGACGCCATCGACGCGATCGACCGTGGATGCCGCCTGCGCGCGCGGCACCGGCGGCGCGCCCCGCGACTTGCGATAGTGCTGCACGCCCGCATGAAAGAGCGCCGACACGGCCACGCACGCGACCGTTCCGACCACCACTTCCGCGACCCGCAACAGCGCGAACGACGCCGTCGCCGCCGCGGAGACGAGCCGATGCGCCTCGAACGTCACCATCAACGCCGTCACCGCGCCCAGCACCCACGCGTAGCCCGCATCCGACACGAGCGCGCGATACACCGACACGCCCACGATCACGCCGAGGAACGGCACGAAGATCCACGGCACGTCGCCGATCATCGCGCCAGCCACCGCGCCGATGATCGCGCCCGCGACCGTGCCGACCACGCGCTGCACGCCGCGCTGCGCGCACGCGGAGAACTTCGACTGCATCACCGCGAAGCCGCTGATCGCCGCCCACCAGATGTTGCTCAGGTGGAACGCATAGGCGAGCGCCACGGCGAGCCCGACGGACAGCATCGCCTGCGTGGCGAAGAGCGCGCGGGCAGGCGTCGGTCTGATCGCAATGAGTTCGCGCCCGAGCGCGGCAAATGCATCGCCGACGATGTGGACGAACGCGCCCACGGCCGCGGCGCTTTCGGGCGGGATCGTGCGGGCGCTGCGGGAGGAATCGTCGGTCGGCATCGTTCTGGTGATATCGGGCGTCTGTTTGAGCGTAGCCGCCGATCGTCCAGATGCAAAGCCGAACCGCACGAGATGCGGCAAATCCGCTACACGAGCTGCGAAAGTGCGAACAGCGCGATGAGGTTGTAGAACGCATGAACGGTCGTCACGACCCAGAATGGCGAGCCGCGCTTTTCCTGCTCGATGAGCACGGGCGTCGGCAGTCGCGTCAGAAACGCGAACGCCGATTCAGCCGAAAGCGCCGACGCCCGCGCAAGCCGGTTCATGCATCACACACGCGAAGTCAGCAGGCGAATGCCCGCCGCGCCGAACACGAGCGCGAGGCACGCATCGAGGCCGCGCTGGATGCGCGTGTAGATGCGCCGCGCGGAGGCCATCGAGAAGAGCGCGGCATAGCCGCCGAACACGCACGCGCCGATGCACAGACAGCCCGCGACGACCACGAGCATATGTCCCGGCCCTTCCCCCGCCGACGAGCCGAGCGCCGCCACCGACATCCATACGAGAATCGCCTTCGGGTTGGTGAGATGCAAGAGCGCGCCGCGCGCGTAGAGCCTGCGCACGCTTTGCCCCTGCGCATCCGCCGATGAAGTCCGCACCGGAGGCTTCAGCGCCGCGCGCCCCGATTTGAACGCGAGCCACAGCAGATATAAGCCGCCGCAAATCTTCACGCCGATGAGAAAGCCCGAGTACGCGGTCAGCGCGGCGGAGAGGCCGAGCGCCGCGAGCATCGCCCAGAAGAACGAGCCGGACATCACGCCCGCCGCGAATGCGAACGCCGCGCGCCGGCCCGACGTGCTGGCAATCGACATGATCGCGAGATTGCTCGGCCCGGGACTCGCCGTGCCGACGAAATAAGCCGAGTAGGCAAGGAGCAGATTGGCGCTGAGCAAGGCGTGGCCGTTCATGGCGTTGGCGTCTCCGATTCGATTTATCGACATTCTGAGGGGAGAAACGCGCCCTCGTCCATGAACGGCTGGCATTCGCGCGGGCAGGCCAGTTCCTTGCGAACCGGCGCGGCGGTGCTATCTTTGAAGGCGCGCAAGGCGCCGCACGTCTCCATCCGATGCACCCTCACACAAGGACACATCATGGCGAAGGTACTGGTTCTCTACTATTCGATGTACGGCCACGTCGAAACGATGGCGCAGGCGATAGCCGAAGGCGCAAGCGGCGTCGCGGGCGCGGAAGTCACGGTCAAACGCGTGCCCGAAACGATTCCCGCCGACCAGGCCGCGAAGATCGGCGTGAAGCTCGATCAGCAGGCGAGCGTCGCCACCGTCGACGAACTCGCGGATTACGACGCGATCATCTTCGGCACGCCGACGCGCTTCGGCAACATGGCGGGCCAGATGCGCACCTTTCTCGACCAGACCGGCGGTCTGTGGGTGAAAGGCGCGCTCGTCGGCAAGATCGGCAGCGTGTTTTCATCGACCGCTTCGCAGCATGGCGGACAGGAAACCACGATCACGTCGTTTCATAACACGCTGCTGCATCACGGCATGGTGATCGTCGGCGTGCCGTATGCCTGCGCCGGACTCACGAACATGAGCGAGATTTCAGGCGGCACGCCCTACGGCGCGACGACGATGGCATCCGCCGACGGCAGCCGCCAGCCTACGCAGAACGAACTCGATATCGCGCGCTATCAGGGCAAGCATGTCGCCGAACTGGCGGCGAAGCTCGCCGGATAGCGATCGAAGCTACGCTCACGCTTCGACGTCGAGCTTCACTTCGTAGAGCGACTTGCCGTCCAGGTCGTGCAGCGAGACCGTCATCGCGCGGCTGACGGGATCGATCTTCGCGCGGCCGTAAAACTGTTGCAGCGACGCGGGCGAGCGGTTCTGCGGGTTGTCCTTGGGCACGCTCACGTAGCGCAGTTCCGGACCGAACGTCGTGTCGAGATCGTTGGGTCCGAAGGTGCCCGCGTTGATCGGCCCGCCGACGAATTCCCAGAAAGGCTTGAACTCGGTGAACTTCGCGCGCGACGGATCGTAATGCGTCGCCTGTGCGTAGTGCACGTCGGCCGTGATCCACACGACGTTCCTGATGTCCTCCTGCTTGATGAAGCGCAGGATCTCCGCGAGCTCCAGTTCGCGCCCGAGCGGCGCGCCGTTTTCGGCGTTGGCCCATGCCTCGAACGTGCCCTTCGGCACGTCGGGGTTCGCATCGGGGACGACGAGCGAGATCGGCATGTCGCTCGCGATCACCTTCCACGTCGCGCGCGACGCCTTCAACGACGCCTTCAGCCACGCCGTCTGCTGCGAGCCGAGAAACGCCGAATCCGCATCGAGACGGGTCTGTCTGTTCGGCGAGTTCGCGCCGCGATACGACCGCTCGTCGAGCATGAACACGTCGAGCAGCGGACCGAACTGAAAGCCGCGATACACCTGCTCCGGATCGAGCTGATTGATGCGATACGGGTTGTATTCGAACATCGCCTGCTTCGCGCGCGCTTCGAGCAGATTGATCGAGCGCACCTGATAACGCTTCTCCGCATCGCCGATTCTCTGGCCCGGATACCAGTTGTTGCGCACTTCGTGATCGTCCCATTGCACGAGGAAGGGCACTTCCGCGGCGAAGCGGCGCTTGTTCCTGTCGAGCTGGTTGTAGGCGAATGCCGCGCGGTAGTCGTCGAGCGTCTGCGCGACATGCGACTTGCCTTCGGTGACGATGTTGGTCCACATGGAACCGTCGGGCAGCTTCACTTCCGATTCGATCACGCTGTCCGCGTAAATCTGGTCGCCCTGATGGATGAAGAAGTCCGGCGCTTCGCGGCGCATCGCCTCATAGATGCGATAGCCGCCGAAGCGCTCGTTGATGCCCCAGCCCTGCCCCGCTTCATCGCCGGAGAAGACGAACGTGACCGGCTTGTTCGCATCGAGCGATGCGGTGCGCAGGCGTCCCGTTACCGGCTCGCTATATGCCTTGCCATCGACGAGATCCTGAAAGCGCACGCGATAGAACACGTCGGCGGCAGGCGGCAGGCCGGTCAGATCGACGCGTGCCGTGAAGCCGCTGCTGTCGAGCGCGGCCGGCCCGATGCGACGCTGGAAGGTATCGAAGCGCTCGCTCGTCGAATACTCGACGATCATGCGCGCCGGCCGGTCCGTGCGGCTCCAGACGATGCCGCTCGTCGCCGTGACATCGCCGCTCATCACGCCGCCGGGCAGTTGCGGACGCGACCTGTCCGCGGTGACGACGGCGGGCGCGACGCCTTGCGCGAGGGCATCGGCGAGACCCGCGCCCGTGAGCGCGAGTCCCGTGCCGGAAACGAGACCCTTCAACAAGGTGCGTCGGGACGGCTTGATGATGCGATCCGGCATGGCGAGCTTCCTCTCGGACTTTACGATGGAGTAGTGACGCGCTGCGTCGAATCGACGATGGTAAATCTTAACGGTGTCGCTTTTGTTTCAACGGACGCTGCATGCCCCGCATGATTCGATGCGATCAGCACGCGGCGATTGCTGTAACGGCTCACCGCGTCGGACACGCGCTCTTCCCAGAAGCGCCAGTTCGTCGCCTTCGTGCGGCCGATCACGATGAGATCGGCATCGAACTCGCGCGCCGCCTGCGCGATCACGCGCCCGAGCGTCGTGCGCGCGGGCAGGTCCATCGTCACGCACACGCCGTTGATGCTCGACGCGCGTATCGCCTGAAGCGTGCGCTTCTCGACTCCGCGCGCGAGTTCATCGACATGCACGAGCGCCGCGCCGCAGTCGTACTGCGCGGACGATATCGCCCAGAACGGCGTACGGTCCACCACATGAAGCGCGGTGAGGCGCGCGTTGCATTCGCGGGCCCGCGCGATGCCGAGCGCGAGCGCGGCGTGGCTGTATCCCGGGCCCACTGCGACGAGAATGTGCTTTTGCATGATGTCGTCTCCGTTCGATGGTTCGCGCGCTTCAATGCATGCGCCACGTGCGCTTCACCGCATCGATCACGGCGGCTTCGGTGCAGGTCATCATGCCGTCCGCGACCACCGCCGATTCGCAAAGCGTGAGCACGTCGCGTCTCATGCGCTCGTCGCGCACTTCTTCCGCGAGCTGCTGCACGATGCCTGAATCGACCCGACACGCGTCGTCCCACGTGAGATAGGAGCATCGCGTGAGGTCTTCGCAGACCTCGCGCACCACCTCGTGCAACTCGCCTGCGTGAAGCCCGAGCCGCGCATAGAAGCCGCGCTTTTCGAGCTCTTCGATTTCCGCACTGCCGATATGTCCGTCCGCGATGAGCGACATCACGACGATGCGCGCGGCCGCGCGGGGACTGTCCGATGGGTAGTGACGCATGGCATTTCTCCTCGATGAAACGTCGTCAACGAAAGGCAGTGCGATGGTTTCGATCGGGACCGCGCCGCCTGGATGCTTCGCATCGTAGGCGCGGACAATGAGCATCGAATGATGCGTGCAGTGTGCAGTCGATGTCTGCGCACATCGAACAAACGCCGTTAAAAGCGTTGGCCGGCGCACGACAGTTCACTTTTCTTCGCCAGCTTCCGAACGTTGCCAGAGCCTTGCCGGACAAGGCTCTGACGCGTTTCGCCCAGCGCCTGGCACAGCCGATGCATAAGGCATTGCCGTCGCGTCATGACTGCCTGCCACTGTTTGACGCGACCGGGCCGGCCGCCTCGTGCGCCGGCCCGTTTCTTCCGGCGCCGCGGCTTTCGTCTCGCGAGTTACCGGCGGCACGCGCAGGCGCCAAGGAGACAACCATGAACAATTTCGATGACGCCTTCGAAGCGCTGATCGGCAGCGAAGGCGGTTACTCGTTTCATCCGGCGGACCCGGGCGGCGAAACGATGTGGGGCGTGACGGCACGCGTCGCGCGTGGCTACGGTTATGCCGGCGCGATGAAGGACCTGCCGCTCGAACTCGCGAAGCGCATCGCGAAGCAGAAGTACTGGGATCCGCTGCATCTCGACGAATTCGATCCGCGCGTCGCGTTCCAGATCTTCGATGCGAACTACAACGGCGGTCTCGTCGTGCTGTGGATGCAGAAGGCATCGGGCGCGAAGGAAGACGGCAAGTTCGGCCCCGATACCGTCGATGCCGTGAAAGCCGCCGATCCGATGCGCTTTGTCCTGCGTTTCATCGCATATCGATTGCGCTATCTGAAGGGCCTGCATGCCTGGCCGACGTTCAGCCGCGGCTGGACCGATCGCATGGCGACGAATCTTCTTCTGGGAGCAGCATGATGGACTGGACGAAAGTGGCGGCAACCATCGGCGCGAAGGCGCCTCTTCTGGCGGGTCTCATCGGCGGGCCGGTCGGGCTCGGCGTGAGCACGGCGGCCGCGATCATCTCGCATGCGCTCGGTACGCCGAGCGAGCCGGATGTCGTCGAGACCGCGCTCAACGATCCCGCCGCGCTCGACAAGATCAGTCAGGCGGAGAACGCGAACTCGTTGCAGCTGCAGCAACTGATGGTGGCGGCGGCGCAGGCGCGCCTGTCGTTCGAAGCGGACATGGCGCGCATCGCGGCGGGCGATCGCGCCGATGCGCGCGCAATGGGCATCGCGAACAAGGACTGGGTGCCGAAGGTTCTCGCGATGTGCGTCACGGCCGGCTTCTTCGGCATTCTGCTGTTGATGGCGCTGCGCGCGTTGCCCGAGCCGAACCGCGATCTCGTGAACGTCGTGGTCGGCGCGCTCGGGACCGCATGGATCAGCATCATCGGGTATTACTTCGGGACGTCGGCGGGCTCGATGCGCAAGACCGAACTGCTCGCGCAACCGAGCGTGCCGATCACATCGGAGACCGCCGTCACGTTGCGCGATCCCGCGCCGTCGTCGGCCGGGCGCGATCAGTCCGGCGCGAGCATCGACCATGCACCGCGCACATTCGTGCCGGGCGGACAAGGTCCGATCTTCACGGGCGCGTCCTGAGCTCGTTCGCGTCAGAGTCCGGTGCGCGGATCGTAGGGGCGCGCCGGATGATGCGCGATGTTCTCGAACTGCGGCCGGATCGCATCGCTGAAGGTGGTCTTCTGCTGATTGTTCAGGCTGCCGTAGAACTTGAGCCAGGCTTTCGCCGATTGCTCGGACAAGGGCGCGTCCTGCTGCCGGATCTTCTGGTCCAGCGCGTGCAGCGCGGGGAGATCGAGTATCGGCTGCTTGAGCATCGTCTGGATGCGCGCCTGCATCTGGTCCGCGTTCATGCGCTCCGACGAATGGCTCTCGCGCATCGCGTCGAGCGCGGCCTGCCACTGCACTTCCTGATCGGCGGTGAGGTTCAGTCGATCGTGGAGCGTGCGCACGTCGAACGGCTGCACGCGGGCGGGCGCGGCGTTATCCATCGGCAGTGCCTGAGCGTAGACCGGCGCGGAGCCGAGCCCGAGCGAAAGCGCGGTGACGACGGATAACGCCGAGAGCTTGATAAGCAAGCCGGTGCTGCGTGCCTTGCGCGCGTTCGCCGATGCGTTGAGCTGGGTCATGTCCTTCTCCTTTCCTTTTGTCGATGTGCGGATGTGGTTGACCGGGTGTGTCGCCGCAACCATGGAAAGGAGTGTAGGGAGGGGGAATTAGGTGAAAGTGAGGGCGTTCGTCCGCCGTGCGGCGCTCCCGAAAATCCTCACCTCTGAGCCGTTGACACTCGCCGCAAAGCCTTTGAATACGGGCTTCGGCAGCGTCCAGACCACACGATCCCGAAAACCCTCACCTCAACCTTCAACCCGACGCATCTAGATCACGTTCAACATCGACAACGCCGTCTCCTGCAACGGCTGCAACACGCGAGCGAGCGCGGCCTCGCCCGTTTCCTTTCCGATCGGCATGTTCGCCGACAACGCCGCCACCACTTCACCGTGCCGGTTCTTCATCGGCACTGCGATACCGCGCACGCCCATCTGCAATTGCTGCTCGATCGCGACATAGCCATCGATCCGTGCCTGCCGGATCTTTTCGTAGAGCCTTTCCTTGTTGGTGATCGTGAGCGGCGTGAAGGGCTTGAACTCGGTCGCGTCGAGCCAGCCGCGCACCGCTGTCTCGTTCATGTACGCGAGCATCGCGATGCCGCCCGACATCAGCGCAGCCGGCACGCGTGCGCCGAGCACGAAGCCCGTCGTCATCACGCGCGTCGAACCATTGCGCGCAATGATCACGAGATCCCAGTCATCGAGCACGCTCACGTACACCGATTCGTGAATCAACGCGCTCAACTGCTGCAGGTACGGCTGCACGATACGCGGCAGCCGCGCGGACTCGAAATACGACCAGCCCATGCGCAGCACGCGCGGCGTCAGGTTAAAGAGCTTGCCGTCGGTCTGCACGTAGCCGAGATGCGCGAGCGTCAACAGATAGCGGCGCGCCGCCGTGCGCGTGAGGCCGGTGCGCATCGCGGCTTGCGTGGGCGTCATGCGCGCGTGCTGATCGTCGAAGGCTTCGAGGATCGCGAGGCCCTTCTCCAGACCGGCAATCCAGTCGCGTTTGTCGAGTTCCGGTTTAGTCATGCTGACATGCTTGTTTAGTTATGGATCGCCAAGTGTTTCGGCGCTCAAGCAAAGCCTTTTGCTAGTGCTAACCCCCAAAGTGATCGATTATCGGACACTCGCGTACGATAATCGCGCAAAATTTATCATAAAGCGTTGATCCAAAGGGGTTGCGCTCTTATTCTCCAATCACTTTCAGAGCGACGCGAAATTCGGGTGTTTCAAACGCCCCGCCGCTCGACCAGGTTTCAGGCTCAACTCCATAAACCCATTGTTCGGAGACATCTCTATGGCTAGCCCCAAGGAAGACGCGCACAGCGGACGCCAGGCGAAAAAGGCCACCGCGAGCGGCTGGATCGGCTCGGCGCTGGAGTATTACGACTTCTTCATTTACGCCCAGGCAGCAGCACTCATTTTCCCGCAATTGTTCTTCCCGTCGGGCAATCCGAAGGTGGCGATCATCGCGTCGCTCGCAACGTACGGCGTGGGCTACGTTGCCCGTCCGATCGGCGCATTCGTGCTCGGCCATCTGGGCGACACGCACGGCCGGAAGAACGTGCTGCTCATCTGCATGTTCCTGATGGGTTTCTCGACGATGGCCGTCGGCCTCCTGCCGACGTATCACAGCGTCGGCATGCTGGCTCCGGCGTTGCTCGTCGTGCTGCGTCTGGTTCAGGGCTTCGCGGTGGCGGGTGAAATCTCCGGCGCGAGCTCGATGATTCTGGAGCATGCGCCGTTCGGACGCCGCGGCTACTACGCGAGCTTCACGTTGCAGGGCGTGCAGGCCGGCCAGATTCTCGCCGCCGCCGTGTTCCTGCCGCTCGCCACGTTCATGCCGGAAGACATGTTCAACTCCTGGGGCTGGCGCATTCCGTTCCTGCTGTCGGCGTTCGTGCTGGTCGCGGGCTACATCATCCGGAAGGAAGTGCATGAAACGCCGGCGTTCACGTCCGAAGAGTCGCACGGCGATCTGCCGAAGTCGCCGATCAAGGAAGCGTTCGCCAACAGCACGCCCGACATGATCCGCGTCGTCTGCATGGCGCTGATGAACGTGATTCCCGTCGTCGCGACGATCTTCGGTGCGGCGTATGCGGTGCAGTCTTCGTATGGCATCGGCTTTCACAAGAGCGTGTATCTGTGGATTCCGGTGGTCGGCAACATCGTCGCGGTGCTGGTGATTCCGTTCGTCGGCAACCTGTCGGACAAGATCGGCCGTCGCCCGATGATGATCGGCGGCTCGCTGATCTCGGGCATGCTGGCCTTCGCGTATCTCTATGCGATCAGCATCCACAGCGTCCCGCTCGCGTTCCTGATGTCGCTTCTGATGTGGGGCGTCGTGTATCAAGGCTACAACGCGATCTTCCCGAGCTTCTATCCGGAACTGTTCCCGACCCGCTCGCGTGTTTCGGCGATGGCGATTGCGCAGAACATCGGCACGACGATCACCGCGCTCCTGCCCGCCCTGTTCGCAGCGGTTGCGCCCCCGGGATCGAACAACATCCCGGTGACGGTCGGCGCGATTGCGTTCGGCGTGACGATCATCGCGGCAATCGCGGCTTACTCGGCGCGTGAGACGTATCGCATCCGCCTGAACGATCTGGGCAAGAAGGACGCCGTGCCGATGAGCGAGCAGGAATACGAGCGTCTGCGTGCCGATTCGATTTCCGTGGACAAGGTTGCGAAGGCGCGCCACGCGTAAAGGTGACCGTGTTGGAGTGATTTGCCGGGCCCTTCGGGGCCCGTTTTTTTTTGCGCGCGGCCGGCATTCGCATCTTCACCCCGCATCGCGATAACATGAATGCCCTCTCATCGATGACACAGAGGCATGAATGTCCGCCTTCAACGAACGCATCCTCAACGGCATCAGCGTGTTCGCCGCGATCGTCGATGCGGGCACGTTCGCCGCAGCGGGCGATCGGCTCGGCATGTCGCAGCCCGGCGTGAGCCGTGCGATCGCGCGTCTCGAAGCGCGTCTGAAGATCCGTCTGTTCGATCGCACCACGCGCAGCGTCTCACTCACCGACGACGGCCGGCGCTTCTTCGAACACGTGATGCCGCATCTCGCGGGACTGGAGGAAGCCGCGGCCACCGCGTCGGAGGGCGCGACGGCCGTGCGCGGCCGCCTGCGCGTGAACGTCGATCCGATCTTCTCGCGGCTATTGCTCGGCCCGAAGCTCGATGCGTTCCTGAACGCGCATCCCGACCTGCAACTGGAGCTCATCACGAGCGATCGTCTCGGCGACATCATCGCGGACGGCTTCGATCTCGCCGTGCGCTTCGGCGAGCCGCGCGATTCGAGCCTTATCGCGCGCAAGCTGCTCGATACGCCGGTGCGCACCGTCGCCGCGCCCTCGTACATCAAGCGGCACGGCAAGCCCGCGACGCCGCAGGCGCTCGCCGACGATACGCACACCTGCATCGAGTTTCGCGATCCCGAGACGGCGCGGCCGTTCGCGTGGGAGTTTCATCGCAAGAAGAAGCGCCTGACGGTGCAGACGCGCGGCCGGCTGACGCTCAACGATCCCGGCACGATGCTCAGCACGATTCTCTCGGGCTATGGCATCGCGCAGATTCTGCTGCTCGGCCACGAACACCTGCTCGCCGATGGCAAGCTCGTCGACCTTTTCCCCGACTGGCCCGACGAGCGCTTTCCGCTCTATGCGTTTTATCCGTCGCGGCATCATCCGCCCGCGAAGACGCGCGCGTTTCTCGATCTCGTCATCGCGTTGACGGGCGAAAGTTGAACGAAACGCTTCAACGCAATGCTTTCTCGAACCAGTGATCCGCATAGGGTTCGTCGCTGAACGCGGCGACCTCGACATAACCCGATCGCCGATACAGTCCGACCGCCTCCGCGAGCGCCTTGTTCGTTTCGAGGCGCAGGACTTTCGCGCCGCTCTGCCGTGCGTGCCTTTCGGCTTCTTCGAGCAATCGGCGTCCTGCGCCCAGTCCGCGAGCGTCGGCGCTCACCCACATTCGCTTCAACTCGGCCGGAGCCGCGTTGTGAAACTTGAGAGCGACACAGCCTACCGCCGCGCCGCGAAGCCTCGCCACGATCAGCGCGCCCTGCGGCGCTGTCAGTTCACGCGCGTCGGCTGAGAGGCTGAGTGACGGATCGAAGCCCGCATCGAAGCGCGCGTTCAACTCGGCGAAGTATTGATCGATGCACCATTGCGCATCGACGCTCGTCGGATCTTCGATCTCGAAACGTATCAGCGACGGCAGCAGCAAGCGCTCGACTTCGGCCATCGCCGCGATCAGCCGCTGGCGCTGCGCCTCGTTCAACGGCGCCAGCATGCCGCCCGCGACGGCATCGGAAAGCCGTTCGAGTTCCTCGCGTTCGGCGCGGCCCGCTTTGGTCAGGCTGGCGCGGCGCACCCTGCGGTCTTCGGGACGAGACTCGATCGCGACGAGACCCTGCCGCTCCAGCGCGGCGAGCGTGCGGCTCAGATAGCCCGAGTCGAGGCCGAGGCGCTCGCGCAGCACGCGAAGATCGACGCCCTGAGCCCCGATCTCCCAAACGAGCCGCGACTCGCCCATCGGACGGCCGCGCCCGAGAAAATGATCGTTGAGCGCACCGATGCCCTCGGCAACGGTGCGGTTGAAGCTGCGAATCTGGTTGATGTCGGTCGGGTTCATGTCTCTGACTCTAGTCAGAGAATCGGCCGGCGTCAATCCGAAATCACTTCACAGCGTGACAGGCTTTTCACTGCGCGCGCTTTCGATGATCGCCGCAAGCGTCGCGGCATTGTCGAGGCTCACCTGCGCGTAGTACTCGATCGCGGCGGCGTCGCGCGTCTCGACCATGCGCGCGAAGCTTTCCGCCGCGAAGAGGAAGCCGCTGCCCACATCGGACGCGACCGGCTCGAACGGCACCGAATTCGGAATGCCGCGCCGCACGCGCATCTGGCTCGGCAGATAGCCGTATTGGTCGCCGGCCGTCTGCGCGCTCGTGTGATTGAGATACTCGGTGTCGATCGTGCCCTTCGAGCCGATGATCGTCGCGTAACGATGATTCGCCGCATCCATCGAGCACGAGACCTGCGCGCGACGGCCATCGGCATAGACGAGCGTCGCCATGAGGCTGATGTCGACCTTGCTGTCCGCCCACGTCGCGACCGCATCGACGCGCTGCGGGGCGCTACCCATCACGAGCCGGATGAGGCTCAGCGGATAGCTGCCCGCGTCGAGCAGCGCGCCGCCGCCGAGCTCGGGCTTCATGCGGATATTCGCGCCGGGATTGCCCACCGTGAAGCCGAAGCTCGCCTGAATCGCGCGCACCTCGCCGATCGCGCCTTCGCCGATCAGCGTCATCATCGCGGCGGTCTGCGGCTGGAAGTAATACGGGAACGATTCGAGCAGCATCACGCCGTTGCGATCGGCGGCCTCGAACATGCGCAAGGCTTCGTCGCGATCGAGCGCGAGCGGCTTTTCGCACAGGATGTGCTTGCCGTGATCGGCGGCCTTGATCGCCCATTCGGCATGCAGGCTGTTGGGCAGCGGAATATAGACGGCATCGATATCCGGACTCGCGAGCAGCGCGTCATAGCTGCCGAACCATGTTTCGATGCCGTTCGCTTCCGCGTAGGCTTTCGCGTTATCGTCGCTGCGGCTCGCGACGGCGACGACGCGCACGCGCTCGCTCGGCCTGACATCACGCGCGAATTGCCTGGCGATGTTCGCGGCGCCGAGAATGCCGAGGCGCAGGACGGATGAAGCTTGAGTGGAAGACAAGGCGGGCTCCTTGAGTTTGTACCAAATGGTTCATCCTCGAAAGGTACCACATTCGCCCATGCGTCAGGGCGCGCACCGGTCGGGGCGAACCTTCGTGCCGCGCCGGTCGGCGGGCACATGGCAATTGTCGACGCGTTGCTCGTCGCTCGCCTTGTCGCCCAGGCGCTCTTTCAGGGTCTTGGGCTCGGATGCCGCAGCCGGGGCGGCAGCGGGCGCGGCTGCATCGGCTGCAAGCGCGGTGCCGGTCCACGCGAGACATGCGCACAAGAGGACAAACTTCTTCATGATAGGCCCGGCATGAAGGGAGGAAACGACAAGCTTCGTCGCGCACGAGACATGCGACGCCCCGCTTCTTGCGCTTTCATTCACGCATGCATTCCGCTGACGATATCCTTCGCGTGCGCCGTCGATGCAACCGCGCGCAAGCCGCGCACCCGAACGATCAGCCCGCTCGCATCGTCACGATTCGTGATTTCGAGCGTCGCGTGATGCCGTTGCGCGACGCGCAGCGCGATTGCAAGCCCGAGGCCGCTGCCGTGCCCCGAGGTGCCGACGCAGCGATAGAAGCGGTCGCATACGCGGCCGATCTCGCTCTCCGGAATGCCCGGGCCGGAGTCGAGCACGGTCAGCGCGATGCCTTCCGTTTCGCGCCGCAAGGTCACGTCGACGCGGCCGCCGTGCGGCGTATGGCGGATCGCGTTGTCGAGCAGGTTGTTCACGAGCACGGAGAGCGCCTGCACATCGCCCATCACGGTGAACGCGTCGTGTTCGTCCCGCGCCTGTTCGAGTTCGAGGCCGAGGTCGATCGAGCGGGCTTCGGCCAGCAAGGAGAAATCGCTCACGCGTAGCTCGCACAGCGTGCGCAGGCTCATCGGCGCGATGGCCGCCTCGCGCGCGGCATCTTCCCGCGCCATGCTGAGCAGTTGCTGCGCGAGGTGGATCAGCCGGTTCAGGCGGCCATCGATTTTCGCGAGCGTCGCGGCATCGACCTGAAGCGAGCCGTCGCCGATTGCACCCTGGATTTGCAGCTTGAGCGCCGTGAGCGGCGTGCGCAGCTCGTGCGCGGCGTCCGCGACGAACGTTCGTTGCGCCTGCGACGCGTCGCCCAGGCGCGCGAGCAGGTCATTCAATGCATTGACGAGCGAATGCAGTTCGACGGGCATCGGCTTGTCGAATGCAATGGGTTCGAGCGACTCCGGAGAGCGCGCGGCGAGCGATTCCGACAGCCAGCGCACCGGCGAAAGCCCACGCGCGACGACGAAGAGCACGATCACCACGATCACCGGTATGAGCAAGGTTAGCGGCCAGATCGTGCGCAGCGCGAGCGAGATGGCGAGGTCGTCGCGGATGTAATAAGGCTGGGCCACCTGCACGAAGCGATCCGGCTGCGCGACGCCGAACGCGCGCCAGCGAAAGCCTTCGCGCTCGGCGGATTCGAAGCCGACGCCAAAGCGCGGCAACGCGGGCTCGCGCGGCGAGTGATAAATGAGCCGGCCCGAGCGGTCCCATATGTCGATGACGAGCCTGTCGTCCGAAATGCCGTGCAACTCGTGATCGCGCCCTTGCGCGACGTCGTCGGCGTTGATGTTGTGCGGCAGCGAAAGCGCGACGGTGCGCAGCTCGTAATCGAAGAGCTCGCCCGCTTCCAGCCGCGCCGTGCTGAATATGCCGACGCCCGCGATCAGACACGCGACGCCGAGGCCGCAAATGAGCCATCCGAGCAGCCATCGGCGAATGGATGTCATCCGATCCTCTTCAGGCGATAACCCACGCCGCGCACCGTCACGATTTCCTCCGCGCCGATCTTGCGCCGCAAGCTGTGCACGTGGACTTCGATCGCGTTGCTGCCCACTTCCTCGCCCCAGCCGTACAGCTTCTCTTCCAGCTCCGAGCGGCGAAACACGCGCGACGGCTCTTCGATCAGCGCCTGTAGCAGCGCGAACTCGCGCGGCACGAGATTGAGCGCGACACCGCCCTTGCTCGCTTCGTGCGCGGCGGGATCGAGGGACAGCTCGCCGTGCGAATACACCGGATGCTTGTGACCCGTGCGGCGTCGCAGAAGCGCGCGCACGCGTGCCGCAAGCTCGTCGAGGTCGAAGGGCTTCATCAGGTAGTCGTCCGCGCCGGCGTCGAGGCCGCGGATGCGGTCATCGACGGCATCGCGCGCGGTCAGGATCATCACGGGCGCATTGCCGCCGTTCTTGCGATAAGTACCGAGCACGTCGAGGCCGTCGCGCTTGGGCAGATTCAAATCCAGCAGCACGAGGTCATATACGCCATTGCCGAGCGAAAGCTCCGCGGCCCGGCCGTCCTGCGCCCAGTCCACGGTGTAACTCGCGCGACGCAACGCGGCGAGCACGGTCTCCGCGATCATCTCGTCGTCCTCCACCAATAACAGGCGCATGCGCTTTCTCCAGGCTCGAACAGGGGCTCACCGATTCTCCGGCCTGCATGCTTAAGCGCCACTTAAGCTTTGCGCGCTGCCGCACATGGTGGCCCCGTTATCGGCATTGCGCGCGTCCTGCTTAAGCATTGCATAAGCTTCGTCCCCGCACTATACCGTCGAGCGCGCCGATTCGCGGGCGCGCGGCCCGGAGATGCCGATGCGATCGTCCACTCTTGTTTCCCTGCGTGCGAACACGGTGCTGATCGCGTTGTGCATCGCCGCGTCGGATGCAGCGTGGCTCACGGTCTGCGGCTGCACGGGTCACGTGCATGCGCTTGAAAACACCGCTGTGCGCCTCGCGACGCTCGCGAGCGCGGTGGGCATCGTGCTCGTCGTGCGGCACATCGCGAAGCTCGCATTCGATGCCGCCCGCACGGCACGTCGCATCGCATGGGCCGCCGACAGGCTCGTGATCGACGGAACATCCCCGGGCGACTGGCTGGTGCAGCTTCATGCGGAACTTCATCCCGCCAGCTCCCGGCTAAACGCCGCCGCGCAAGCCTGTCCGCGCGCGGCGGCGTCCTGCAGAGTGCCACGCGGTCGGGCGTGACCTCGGATCTCGCCCGATCCCCTTCACCCGGCCTCTCCGCCGGGTTTTTTTTGCCCACGGCCGTTTCTTAGCGTGGCGATACAAGCCGCTTTCACGCGTATTTCAATGTGCATTCGTTCGCTTATCTAAGCATCTCTTAAGGTTCGCGAAGGCAGGCTTCGGGTTCTCGACACGCATTCGAATCCTTGCGATGTGCAAGGCAACTGTGGAGATCCTCATGCCGTGGTTCATGTGCTGCATCCGGACGCGACGATCATGACGGCGCATTCGGTTCCGTTGTTCGTATGGCTCGTCATCACGCTGTGCTGCGCCGCGACGTGCCACGCGACATTCGCCGCGCTCGTGTTTCCCGGCTTGCGCGGCGCGGCCGGCGCGCGCCGCGGCGACGACACGCCCGGCTCCGTCAGCGTGCTGAAACCGCTGTGCGGCACCGAGCCGCGCCTGTACTCCAACCTCGAAACCTTCTGCACGCAGACGCATCCGTCATATCAACTGCTGTTCGGCGTGGCGAGCGCGTCCGATCCGGCGGCAGGCGTGGTCGAGCGGCTCGCGCGCGCCTTTCCGAAGCTCGACATCGAACTCGTGATCGACGGCACCGCGCACGGCAGCAATCGCAAGGTGGGCAATCTCATCAATCTCGCCGCGCGCGCGAAGCACGATCTCATCGTGATCGCGGACAGCGACATCGCCGTCGAGCCGGACTATCTCGTGCGCGTGACCGGGCCGCTCGCCGATACGAACGTGGGCGTCGTCACCTGCCTGTATCGCGCGCGGCGCGTGGGCGGCTTCTGGTCGCGCATCGGCGCGCTGTTCATCGACGAATGGTTCGCGCCTTCGGTGCACGTGGCCAATGTGCTCGGTCAGAATCGCTTCGGCTTCGGCGCGACGCTCGCGCTCAGACGCGACACGCTCGTGAAAAGCGGCGGCTTCGAGGCCGTGCGCGACTGTCTCGCGGACGATTACTGGCTCGCGGAGCACGTGCGCGCGCTCGGCTTGCGCACGGTGCTGTCCGACGTGGTTGTCACCACCGACGTGATCGAACACGATCTGGCCTCGCTCTGGCGCCGCGAAACGCGCTGGCTGCGCACGATCCGCTCGGTCAATCCGCTTGGCTTCGCGTGCCTGTGCGTCACGTTCACCACGCCCTGGCTTCTGACGAGCGCAATCCTCGGGCTCGGCTTCGAGCACGGCACCGAGACCGCGCAAAGCATCGCGGACACCATCGTCGATCTGAGCACGTCGCTCGGTCTTTCCGCGCGGCTTCTGCTGCACTGGCGCGCCGCACGCTCATGGCGCGCGTTCTGGCGCGATCTCCCGTTCATTCCGTTGCGCGACCTGCTGATGTGGCTGCAATGGCTCGCCGCATCGTTCGGATCGAGCGTCATGTGGCGCGGCGTGCGCATTCCGCTCGACGACGCACGCGAGCGCTACGACGCCAACGCCTCCGACAGTCAATAACCTATTCACCGGACCTCGCATCATGAAGCACACGCTTTTCCTTCAGGCGCCCTCTTTCGACGGCTTCGACGGCGGCGCCGGCTCGCGCTATCAGGCGAAGCGCGAAATCCGTTCGTTCTGGTATCCGACGTGGCTCGCGCAGCCTGCCGCGCTCGTGCCCGGTTCACGCGTGCTCGATGCGCCCGCCGACGGCGTGTCCGTCGAAGCCACGCTCGATATCGCCGCGCAGCACGAACTCGTGATCATCCATACGAGCACGCCTTCGTTTCCCACGGATGCGCTGTTCGCCGAGAAACTGAAGGCGCGCGCGCCGGGCGTCATGATCGGCATGGTGGGCGCGAAGGTGGCCGTCGATGCGCACAACTCGCTCGCCGCGAGCGAAGCGATCGACTTCGTGTGCCGCGAGGAATTCGATTTCACCTGCAAGGAGATCGCCGAGGGCCGCGCATTCGCCGATATCAAGGGACTCAGCTATCGCCTGCCCGATGGCTCGATCGAACACAACGAAGCGCGTCCGATCCTCGAAAACATGGACGAGCTGCCGTTCGTCGCGCCGGTCTACAAGCGCGATCTCAAGATCGATAACTATTTCATCGGCTATCTGAAGCATCCGTATGTGTCGATCTACACCGGACGCGGCTGCCGTTCACGCTGCACGTTTTGCCTGTGGCCGCAGACGGTCGGCGGACATCGCTATCGCGTGCGCTCGGTCGAGAACGTGCTCGCGGAAGTGAAATGGATACGCGACAACATGCCCGAAGTGAAGGAGATCATGTTCGACGACGACACCTTCACCGACTTCAAGCCGCGCGTCGAAGAGATCGCGCGCGGGCTCGGCAAGCTCGGCGTCACATGGTCATGCAACGCGAAGGCGAACGTGCCCTATTCGACGCTCAAAATCATGAAGGAGAACGGCTTGCGGCTTCTGCTCGTGGGCTATGAATCCGGCGACGATCAAATCCTCCTGAACATCAAGAAGGGCCTGCGCACGGATATCGCGCGGCGCTTCGCGGACGATTGCCGCAAGCTCGGCATCAAGGTGCATGGCACGTTCATCCTCGGCTTGCCGGGAGAAACGAAAGAGACGATCGAAAAGACCATTCGATACGCGAAGGAGATCAACCCGCATACGATCCAGGTCTCGCTCGCGGCGCCCTATCCCGGCACGACGCTCTATAACCAGGCGGTGGAGAACGGCTGGCTCGCGGAGAACAAGGTCATCAATCTCGTGAGCAAGGAAGGCGTGCAACTGGCCGCTATCGGTTATCCGCATCTGTCGCGCGAAGAGATCTATCATGATCTCGAACGCTTCTACAAACGCTTCTATTTCCGTCCGTCGAAGATCTGGGAGATCGTGCGCGAGATGCTCACGAGCTGGGAAATGATGACGCGGCGCCTGCGCGAAGGCGTCGAGTTCTTCCGCTTCCTGCGCGCACGCGAGGCATGATGCCGTGCGTGGAATCATCGTCACCGCCGACGACTTCGGGCTCCACGAACGCGTGAACCATGCGGTCGCGCGCGCGCATCGCGAAGGCGTGCTCACGTGCGCGAGCCTGATGGTCGGCGCGAACGCCGCTCACCACGCCGTGAAGATCGCGCGCGATCTGCCGTCGCTGCGTGTCGGCCTGCACCTCGTATTGACCGATGGCGCCGCGACGCTGCCGCGTTGGTCGATCCCGGATCTCGTCGATGCGCGCGGCGCGTTCGAAGGCTCGATGTTCGAGAACGGCGTGCGTTTCTTCTTTTTGCAACGCGTGCGTCGGCAGCTCGCCATCGAGATCTACGCGCAGTTCAAGGCATTCGCCGCGACCGGCCTCGAACTCGATCACGTCAACGTGCACAAGCATTTTCATCTGCATCCGACGATCCTCGCGCTGATCCTCGAAATCGGGCCGCAGTTCGGCATGCGCGCGATGCGCCTGCCGCGCGAGATGCACGGCTCGCTCTTGCTCAGGCCGTGGGTCGCGCTGATGAAAAAGCGGCTCGACGATGCGGGCATCGCTCATAACGACTGGGTCGCGGGAATCGCCGCGACGGGTCGCATGGACGAATCCGCTTTGCTCGCGGCGCTCGCAAAACCGCGCCAAGGCGTGCTCGAAATCTATAGTCATCCCGCGACGGAAGGCGCGCCCTTGACGCCGTCAATGCACGACTATCGTCATGCGGACGAACTGGCCGCCTTGTGCTCGTCGCGCGTCGCGCGCGCCATCGAATCGACAGGCGCGATGCACGGCGGCTTCGCGGATGTGTTCGGACACGCCCACACGCCGGAGCATGCCACGTGACGACCTGGCTCAAACGAGTGGCCTGGTTACGCTGGCCGGCGGCCATCGCGTTGCTGATTGCGCTCGCGTTGCACGAAGGCATCGCGGATGCGTTCACGCTCATCGCGCATACGGGGCCGGTGCTCCTGTGGCTCGTGCCGCTGCACGCACTGCCGTTGCTGCTCGATGCGCGCGCGTGGCAGCTTCTGCTCGACAAGCGTATCGATCTGCTCGCGCTCTGGTGGATCGCGGTCGTGCGCGAAGCTGTCGGACGCCTGCTGCCGGTGCTCGGCATCGGCGGCGAGCTCGCGGGCATCCGGCTCGGCACGCGCTATCTGCCGAATGTGAGTCGCGTGAGCGCATCCGTGATCGTCGAGATGCTCGTGACGATCGCGGTGCAATATGCGCTCGCGATGCTCGGCCTCTTCCTGCTGCGCTTTCATGCGAGCGATTCGGGCGGCGGCATCGACAACGTGATCGGCGCGGGTCTGGTCGCGTCGCTGCCGATCTGCGTGGCGGCGTTCGTCGTCGCGCACAAGGGCGCGCCGTTTTATCGTCTCGAAGCGATGGCTCGGCGCTGGCTCGATCCCGCTCACGCGCTCGCCGCGAAGCTCGACGGCAAACGGCTCGACCATGACATCCGCGCGTTGTTGCATCGCACGCCGCTGCTCGCGCGCGCGTTCGCGTGGCAGTTTGCGGGATACGTGCTCGGCGCGATCGAAGTCTTTGCGGCGTTCGACATGCTCGGCCATCCGGTTTCAATCGCGGGCGCGATCGCGATCGAAACGCTCACGCAGGCTGTGCGCAACGCCGTGTTCATCGCGCCCGCGGGACTCGGCGTACAGGAAGCGACGATCGTCGCGATCGCGTCGGCGTTCGGCGTCGATCGGGAGGCGGCGCTTTCGTTCGCGCTGCTGCGGCGCGTGCGCGAATTCGTGTGGGGCGGCATCGCGCTCGTGCTGCTGCGCGCCGCGGAACCCGAACGCGCGGAGACATTCGCACGCGATCGCGGCTAAAGGTGAGAATGTTCGGGAGCGCGATTTTGCTTGCGAAAGTTGCAATCCGCAACTAAATTAAACGGATGTGGTTGCGCTTCGCAACCGATGGAGACGTCATGGATTTCATCGACACACCCGTTCAATCCCGCGATAAAACCATCCTCGAACTGCGTGAGTTCTCGCGCAAGCTCGTGCGCGAACTGGGCTTCATGCGCAACACGCTCGCGGATAGCGGCCTCGCGCCGTCGGCGGTGCACGCGATCATCGAGATCGGCGCGACGCCCGGCATTCAGGCGCGCGACATCGCACAGACGTTGCGGCTGGACAAGTCCAACGCGAGCCGCCAGATCGCGCGGCTCGAAGCGGCGGGACTCATCACGCGGCAGACGTCGAGCGAGGATGCGCGCTCGTCCGAGCTTTACCTCACTGCGTCGGGTCAGAAGCTGCGCAGAAAGATCGACAAGTTCGCGACCGATCAGGTTTCCGACGCACTGCGCCGCATGGTGCCGGAAGATCAGCAGACGCTCGTGCGCTCGCTCGCGCTCTACGCCGATGCGCTCGCGCACGGTCACGACCACAAGACGCAGCACGCCGCGCATACGCACAGCGCGCGCATCGTCGAGGGATATCGGCCGGGCTGCATCGGCGACGTGGCGGGCCTGCACGCGCGCTTCTATGCGCATCATGCGGGCTTCGGCGTGTTCTTCGAGCGCAGGGTCGCCACCGAGCTGGCCGCGTTCGCCGAAAGCCTGCCCGCGCCAGACAAGGCGTTGTGGCTCGTCATGGACGGCGAGCGCACGCTCGGCTCGCTTGCGATCGACGGCGACGCCGCGACGCGCGTCGCGCATCTGCGCTGGTTCATCATCGACGATGCATTGCGTGGCAGCGGCATGGGCAGGCAGTTGATGGCGCGCGCGATGGAATTCGTCGATGCGCATTACGACGAGACGTATCTCTGGACCTTCAAGAGTCTCGATGCCGCGCGCCACTTGTACGAATCCTTCGGCTTCGCATTGACCGATGAAGCCGAAGGCACGCAATGGGGCACATCGGTGACCGAGCAGCGCTTCACGCGCCGCCCGGTTCTATGATTCATCGGCGCAAGGCGCGCGACGTCGGCCCGAGCCGTTGCGCGAAACGCCGCGCGCATTCGATGCCGAACGGGCTCGGACGCGCGCCGCGATCGTGCACGACATCGAAGCCCATGCGCCATGCCGCGATGCGCTTGCCGTAACAGGTGAGCGTTTCCAGGGACTGCATCACGAAGACGATTTCCGGCAGCGTTTCCGCATACAGCGATTCGGCGTCGTGCTCGCGCCCGTCGGCGAACGCCTGATGAATCGCGACCTGACGATCGTACGCATCCGGCGCGACGATGAGGCCATCACAACCCGCGCGCAGATTGTCGATGAGTTCCTGACCGCCGCGTCCGTTGAACACCGCGAGCGTCTGTTCGAGCGCGCGCAGACGTTCGATGGTCGCGCGGATCGTCACGGCCGGGCCTTCGCCTTTGAGCAAGCGAAAGTTGGGCTGCTCGGCAGCGAGCGCGGCGATCGATTCCGCTGACAGACCGACGCCGAGATATTCCGGCGCGTTCTGAATGCCCGCGTTCGCGCCGGTCCGTTCGAGCACTGACGCGAAAAATTCGTAGTAGAAGGCTTCAGGCTCGCCGCGCATCGATGGCGGCTGAAGGATGAGCCACGACGCGCCGCGTTCGAGCGCGTAGTCAGCGAGCGCGACTTGCGACTCGATGCTGTCGCCGGTGATCGTGACCGCGAGCGGCACGCGGCCCGCGATGTGCGCGGCGCAGTCGTCGATCATCGTGCGCTTTTCGGCATCGGACAGGCGATTCACTTCAGTTGCAAGACCGAGCGTGACGATGGCGGGCGCGCCCGCCGCGATGGCCGCATCGATCTGTCTGCGCGTGGCGTCGCTGTCGAGCCGGTTCAGCGTGTCGAAGTAGGCGTAGAGCACCGGCCACATGCCGGATGGCGGCGTTTGATGATCGGACATCGACGCCTCCGCTCAGTGCGAGTCGCGCGGCACGGGCGCGCCGCTGGAACCGACGAGGAAATCGAGGTCGGCGCCCTGATCCGCCTGCAACACATGCTCCACATACAGGCGGTAATAGCCGCGCTTCGGCAACTCGGGCGCCTGCCACGCGGCGCGGCGCTTCGCCAGTTCTTCGTCGGAGACTTCGAGATTGAGACGGCGCGCCTCGACATCGAGTTCGATCATGTCGCCTGTCTGCACGAGCGCGAGCGGACCGCCCGCCGCCGCTTCCGGCGAGACGTGCAGCACGACCGCGCCGTACGCCGTGCCGCTCATGCGGCCATCGGAAATGCGGACCATGTCGGTGATGCCTTTTTGCAGCACCTTCTTCGGCAGCGGCATATTGCCGACTTCCGCGAATCCCGGATAACCCTTCGGTCCCGCGCCCTTCAACACCATGATGCAGTGCTCGTCGATATCGAGCGAATCGTCGTCGACTTTCGCGTGCAACTCCTCGACGTTCTCGAACACGACCGCGCGCCCGCGATGCTTCAGCAAGGATTGCGTCGCCGCCGATGGCTTGATGACCGCGCCGTTCGGCGCCAGATTGCCCTTCAGCACCGCGATGCCCGCATGCGGCTTGAACGGCTGCTCGAAGCGGGTGATGACCTTCTCGTCGTAGTTCGGCGCGTCACTCACGTTGTCCCACAGCGTGCGGCCGTTCACCGTGAGCGCGTCGCGATGCAGCAAGCCCTGCTCGCCGAGTTGACGCAACACAGCGGGCAAACCGCCCGCGTAGTAGAAGTCTTCCATCAGGTATTCGCCCGATGGTTGCAGGTTCACGAGGCACGGCACGTCGGAGCCGAGCTCCCAGTCTTCGAGCTTCAGTTCCACGCCGATGCGCTTCGCCAGCGCGATCAGATGCACGACCGCATTCGTCGATCCGCCGATGGCCGCGTTCGTGCGGATCGCGTTCTCGAAGGCCTCGCGCGTGAGGATCTTGTCCATCGTGAGATCCTCCTTGACCATGTCGACGATGCGCCGCCCCGCCATATGCGCGAGCACCTGACGGCGCGCATCGACGGCGGGAATCGCGGCGTTGTGCGGCAAGCCGATGCCGAGCGATTCGACCATCGACGCCATCGTGGAAGCGGTGCCCATCGTCATGCAATGGCCGCGCGAGCGGTTCATGCACGACTCCGCTTCGACGAACTCTGCCTGCGTCATCTTGCCCGCGCGCACTTCCTCCGACATCTGCCATACGCCCGTGCCCGAGCCGATCGTGCCGCCGCGAAAACGCCCGTTCAGCATCGGTCCGCCCGATACCGCGAGCGCGGGCAGATTGCACGACGCCGCGCCCATCAGCAACGCGGGCGTGGTCTTGTCGCAGCCGACGAGCAGAATGACGCCATCGATAGGATTGCCGCGAATCGACTCTTCCACATCCATCGACGCGAGATTGCGAAACAGCATGGCCGTGGGCCGCAGATTCGATTCGCCGAGCGACATCACCGGGAATTCGAGCGGCAGGCCGCCCGACTCGCGCACGCCGCGCTTCACGTACTCGGCGAGCTCGCGGAAATGCGCGTTGCAGGGCGTGAGTTCCGACCATGTATTGCAGATGCCGATGACCGGCCGGCCATCGAACTGATCGTGAGGAATGCCCTGATTTTTCATCCACGAACGGTGGATGAAGGCGTCTTTATCGTTGCCGCCGAACCAGCTTTGCGAGCGTAGCTTGCGCATGGACGTCCCCTTTTATCGCGCGTTCTTCATAGTGTGGGATCCAGTGAAAAAAGGCCGCGTGGGCGGCCTTTTCGAAACCCGGATACGTCGAGTTATACACCTCGCATCGCATCCGGCGCGCGATTTCACGATCAGTCGAGCATTTCCTTCGATCTGTCGCGCATGCACGCCACGGCGATCACGGAGAACACGCCGCAGCCGATCACATACCACGCGGGCGCCATTACGCTTTTCGTGATGACGATCAGCGACGTCACGAAAAACTGCGCAAAACCGCCGAAGATCGCGACGCCCAGGCTGTAGACGATCGCCGCGCCCGTCGCCCGTACCGAACGCGGGAACAGTTCGCCGAGCATTGCGCCGGTCGGGCCGACGTTGAGCGAATGCACGATCGAGAGCGCCGTGACGACCGCGAGCAGCGTGCCCGCCGTCGGCGACTTGTTCAGGAGCGCGAAGGCCGGCCAGATCGCGAGCATGAGCACGATGCGCGTCGTCTGCGCGAGCTTGTTGCGGCCGATGCGATCCGACAGATAGCCGCCGATCGGCGCGACGATAAAGAGAATCGCGCCCGATACGCAGCCGGAGAGCATCGCCGTCCAGCCCGGCAGGCCGAGCGTCTTCACGCCGTAGATCGACAGATAGAACACGATGATGAAGTGCGCCGACGTGCCGCCGATCGTGAGACCGAGACCGTTGAGCACCGCGCGGCCATGCTCGCGAAGCACGGTGACAAGCGGCAGCTTCGGCGCTTTCGGCGCGGCTTCGATGCTTTCGCGCGGCGCTTCTTCCATCGTGCGGCGCAGCCACCAGCCGACCGGCACGATCGCGGTGCCGATGATGAACGGCACGCGCCAGCCCCAGCTTTCGAGTTCCGAGGTCGTGAGCGTCGCCGTCAGCGCGACGCCCGTCAACGCGCCCGCGAGCGCCGAGAGTCCCTGACTCGCGAACTGCCACGAAGCGTAGAAGCCGCGACGATTCGACGGCGCCTGTTCGAGCAGAAGCGTCGTCGATGCACCCACTTCACCGCCCGCCGAAAAGCCTTGAATCAGCCGCGCGATCACGAGGATGACCGGCGCGGCGATACCGACCTGCGCGAACGTCGGCGCGGCTGCGATCATCGCGGTGCCGAGCGCCATCAGGCCGAGGGTGAGCAGCATCGCCTTCTTGCGGCCAGCGCGGTCGGCGTACATGCCGATCACGAGGCCGCCCACGGGCCGCGTGAAGAACCCGACGCCGAAGCTCGCCACCGCGAGCAGCAACTGGCCGACTGGATCGTGCACAGGAAAGAACAGCTTGCCGATGACGAGCGCGAAGAACGCGTAGACCGTGAAGTCGTAGAACTCGAGCGCGTTGCCGACGGCGGCCGCCATCACGAGCCGCGTGCGCGCTGCGCGGCTGGTCTGCGTCGATGCATTCGCCGGCGCGCTGGCGATCGTGGGTGCGTTCATGATGTGCTCCGAAGGGTTCAGTCGGCGAGCCAGGCTTCGGCCAGGCGCACCCAGTAGCTCGCACCGACTGCGAGGATGTCGTCGTTGAAATCGTAGGCCGGGTTGTGGACCATGCAGCCGCCCTTCGAGCCGACACCGTTGCCGATCCACGCATACGTGCCCGGACAGGCTTCGAGCATGAACGCGAAATCCTCGCTGCCCATGAGCGGCCGCGCGGCCGGATCGATGCGTTGCGCGCCGAGCATCTTCGTCGCGACATCGGTGGCGAAGGCGGTCGGCCCTTCGTGATTCACGAGCACCGGATAACCGAGTTCGTAATCGATTTCCGCCGTGCAGCCGAATGCGAGCGCCTGCGCGTTCACGAGCGCCGTGATGCGTTCCTGGAGCTGCTTGCGCACGCCCGCGTCGAGCGCGCGCACCGAGAGCTTCATCAGCGCGGTCTCGGGAATCACGTTGCACGCCTCGCCCGCCTGCACGCTGCCGACGGTGACGACGGCGGGCTTTTGCGCATCCACTTCGCGCGCGACGATGCTGTTCAGGCCCAGCATGATCGACGCGACGGCGGGCATCGGATCGCATGCGACATGCGGCATTGCGCCATGACCGCCGACGCCGCGCACCGTGATGTTCACGCGGTCCGACGAGGCCATGCCCGGGCCCGGCGTGAAGAACATGTCGCCCGCGGGCAGGCCGGGCATGTTGTGCAGGCCGAACACGGCATCGCACGGAAACTTTTCGAAGAGGCCGTCTTCGATCATCGCGCGCGCGCCCGCCTCGCCTTCCTCGGCGGGCTGGAATATCACGATCAGCGTGCCCGAGAACTGGCGGCTTTCGGCGAGATAGCGCGCGGCGCACAGAAGCATTGCGGTGTGGCCGTCGTGGCCGCATGCGTGCATCGTGCGCGCGTGCTTGCTGGCGTAAGGCAGGCCGGTCGCTTCCTCGATCGGCAATGCATCCATGTCCGCGCGCAGGCCGATGCGCTTGCCGCCCGCGCCCTCGTTCAACACGCCGACGACGCCCGTCTTGCCGAGCCCGCGATGCACTTCGTAGCCCCATTGCGCGAGCAATCCGGCGACGAGATCGCTCGTTTGCGTTTCTTCATACGCGAGTTCCGGATGCGCATGAATGCGACGACGCACATCGACGAATTCCGATGCTATGGCGGCAATGCCGGGGATGACGGGCTCGACTGACAACATGTAGACACTCCTTGCTCGATGCGTGATCAACGTGATCCAAGCATATAAAGCCGAAAAGCAAACCAAAAGACGGTAAATTTATTGCGTGACTACCATTAGTCGTCGGTGCTAACCCTTAGGTGTCGCTCATGAGCATGAAGATTCATCAGATACGCGCCTTTCTGACGACCGCCGAGCAAGGCAGCATCCGCGCGGCCGCACGCAGCCTGCATCTGTCGCAAGCGGCGCTGACGAAGGCGATCAAGGAACTGGAGCAGGATCTCGGCGTGCCGCTGGTTCTACGCACGGCGCGCGGCGTGCAGTTGACCGCGTTCGGCCAGCAGTTGCGCGTGCGCGCGCATCTGATCGTGAGTGAGATGCGCCGCGCCGAAGACGACATCACGCAGATGAAAAGCGCGGGTTCGGGAAGCGTAAGCGCGGCGATTACGCCGATGGCCGCGCTATCGATACTGCCGCAGGCGTATCGCGCGTTCCGGCGGCAGATGCCGAACGCGCGCGTGAGTTTCATCGAAGGCTTTCCGGGTGTCGCGATGCCGCGTTTGCGCGACGGCACGCTCGACTTCGTCGTCGCGGTGGTCGTGCCCGAGCATCTCGCGCCGGAATTCGATCACATCGAACTGTATGAGAGCCGCTCGGCTATCGTCGGGCGTGCGGATCATCCGTTGCGGCACTGCACGTCGCTGGCGGAGCTATCGGATGCGGAGTGGCTGCTGAACCCGTCGCCGGAAAGCTCGACGCAGGCGCTGCTTCACTCGTATGCCGAGCGCGGTCTGACGGTGCCGAACCGCGTGATCGAGTGCCCGAGCTTCATCATCGCGCATGGCTTGTTGCGCGGGTCGGATGTATTGGCCGCGCTGCCTGCCGCGTTGCTCGAACATTCGTGGGTCAGCGAAGGGCTCGCCATTTTTCCGATCGCGGATCCGTTGCCCGCGGTGTCGGTGAGAGTCGTGACGCGGCGAGATAGTCCGTTGACGCCCGCAGCGACGGTGTTGCTGGAATGCCTGCAACACGCGGCGCGTTCGAAATGACATGCGCCGAACATCTTATAGGGATTTAGTTCGGATTCCCTAGAATTTCAGTCTGAGCATGAAGCCGAGCGTGAACGGAAGATCGCTCGAAGGAATCGGCGGAATCAGGATGATGTTCGCGCCCACGCGCTTGTATTCGAGCATGATGAGCGGCGCGGCCACCGGTCCGACCGTATGGTTGTGCCCGATACCATAACTGCCATAGTCGTAGCCGGATATGAGGCCGGCCATCACGGCGAGCCTGATGTAGTTCCAGTGAAGAAAGTCCGGGCCCCAGACGCCGCCGCCATAGAACGACGGCTTCGACAGCGAGTTGCGAAAGTATCCGCCCGTCACCGCCCATTGCGGCGCGACCCAGCATTCCGCGCCGATGCCGGGATTGAACTGCTCGAAGTCCTTGTCCGGGTGAAAGTGATGCGATGCGACCATCGCATCGAGCCAGAGACCGTCGCCACACCAGCTCGCGTGCGCGGCAGGCGCCCAGGCCAACGCGGCGATGGCGGCAACGGTCAACAGGTGCGCGCGGAAGGTTCGGAAACGGGACAGCCATGTGCGCATGGGTTCTCCGCCATCGCGCGTCTACGATGGCGCCTTTTTTTGAGATGGAGGTCGAGGCGAACTCTACCTGATCGCGCGATTTTCGTGTGTGCTGACGAAAAGCGCGTGACGGCTTGCGCAGGTTTTTGCAATCTCGGCGAAACTTGTCGAAGTTTTTCTTGTACTCGAGGCAAAGCCCGATGAACGTCTATAAGCGTCTCGTTCCTTTTCTGGCGACGGTTGCATTGACGGCGTGCACGCCGCTACAAGTCGTCACGCATCATGTGTCGTCGAGCGAATCGAGCGTGCCGCCGGGGCGTTATCAACTCGATCCGCATCACTGGAACGTGAGCTTCGACGTCGATCATTTCCGTTACTCGCGTTTCGTCATCCGATTCGACAAGACGACTGCGCAACTGGATTGGAATGCGGACGGAATGTCCGGAAGCTCGGTGCGAGCGACCATCGATGCGTCGAGCGTCAATACCAACGTGCCGCTGCTCGATCGCATGGTGAAAGGGCCCGACATGTTCGATGTCGAGCGTTATCCGAGCATCGTGTTCGTCAGCACGGCTTTTCAGCGCACGGGCGACGACAAAGGCGTACTGACCGGCGACCTGACGATACGCGGCACGACGAAGCCGGTCACGCTGAACGTGACTTTCAACGGGCACGCGGTCAATCCGCTAACGAAGCAGGAAACGTTGGGCTTTTCCGCCGACGGACATTTCAGCCGCGCGCAGTTCGGATTGACGACGTGGTATCCAGCCGTCGGCGACGATGTGCACGTCGCCATTCAGGCCGAGTTTTCGAAAGCGCCGGCTGATTCGGCTCAATGACGTGCGGCGTTCAGGCCGCGGTCCAGTCGAGTACGACCTTGCCGCTGTTTCCGGACAGCATGGTGTCGAACGCCTGCTGATAGTCGTCGACGGGAAAAGTGTGCGTGAGGATCGGCGATAGATCGAGGCCGCTTTGCAGCATCGCGACCATCTTGTACCAGGTCTCGAACATCTCCCGTCCGTAGATCCCCTTGATTTCGAGACCCTTGAAGATCACCTGATTCCAGTCGATCGCGGTCTGCGCGGGCGGAATGCCGAGTAGCGCGACCTTGCCGCCGTGATTCATCGATTCAAGCATCGCCGTGAACGCGCTCGGCACGCCGGACATTTCGAGACCTACGTCGAAGCCCTCGGTCATTCCGAGTTCGCTCATCACGTCGCGCAGGTCTTCGTTCGCCACGTTGACCGCGCGCGTCGCGCCCATCTTGCGGGCGAGTTCGAGGCGATAGTCGTTGACGTCGGTGATGACGACATTGCGTGCGCCGACATGCCGCGCGATTGCGGCGGCCATCACGCCGATCGGCCCTGCGCCGGTGATCAGCACATCCTCGCCGACGAGATTGAACGAAAGGGCCGTGTGCGTTGCGTTGCCGAACGGATCGAAGATAGCGGCGAGGTCGTCGGAAATATCGGGCGGAATCTTGAACGCGTTGAACGCCGGAATCACGAGGAATTCCGCAAAGGCGCCTTCGCGGTCCACGCCGACGCCGACCGTGTTGCGGCACAGATGACGACGGCCCGCGCGACAGTTTCGGCAGAAGCCGCACGTAATATGGCCTTCACCGGACACGCGATCGCCGATTGCGAACCCGCGCACTTCCTGACCCATCTCGACGATCTCGCCGACGTATTCGTGCCCGACATGCATCGGCACGGGAATCGTCTTCTGTGCCCAGTCGTCCCATTTCCAGATGTGAATGTCGGTGCCGCAAATCGCTGTCTTGCGGATACGGATGAGAACGTCGTTGTGGCCAACTTCAGGCCGCTTTACGCGCGTCAAGGTAAGGCCGGGTGCACGTTCGAGTTTGGCGAGGGCTTTCATTGCGTTGATCCTGACGTTTGGTCTTCGTGGTGCTGCTTCGACGGTCGCGGGCTCGTGGTCCGGTCCCTGGGTTTATGCGCATAAAGTCGGCGGCGCTGCTCAGCGGATCACGCCAAGCGACCGGCCGACGCGCGCAAATGCATCGACTGCGCGATCGATCTGTTCGGGTGTGTGCGCCGCGCTCATCTGCGTGCGGATGCGTGCGCGTCCCTTGGGCACGACGGGGTAGGAGAAGCCGATCACATAGACGCCTTCTTCGAGCAATGCATCCGCCATTTTCGAAGCGAGTTGCGCGTCGCCGAGCATGACCGGAATGATCGGATGTTCGCCGGGGACGAGATCGAAGCCTAGCGAGGACATTGCGCGGCGGAAGTGCGCGCCGTTTTCGCGGACACGCCTGCGCAGGGTCGCGCCTTCTTCGCTGTCGAGCAGTTCGAGCACCTTCAACGATGCCGCCGCGATACTCGGCGCCAAAGTGTTCGAAAACAGATACGGCCGACTGCGCTGACGCAGCAAATCGATCACTTCTTTATGCGCGGCGACATAACCGCCCGATGCGCCGCCGAGCGCCTTGCCGAGCGTCCCGGTGATGATGTCCACGCGATCCAGTACGCCACAGTGCTCCGGCGTTCCGCGTCCGTTTTCGCCGATGAAGCCCACGGCGTGCGAATCGTCGACCATCACGAGCGCGCCGTAACGGTCGGCGAGATCGCAGATGCCGGAAAGATTCGCGATGATGCCGTCCATCGAGAAGACGCCATCAGTCGCGATCAGTTTGAAGCGCGCGCCGGCGGCGTCGGCTTCCTGCAGGCGCGCTTCGAGATCGGCGAGATCATTGTTCTTGTAGCGCAGACGCCGCGCCTTCGAAAGCCGCACGCCGTCGATGATGCTGGCGTGATTCAGCTCGTCGCTGATGATCGCGTCTTCCTCGGTCAACAGCGTCTCGAAGAGGCCGCCGTTCGCGTCGAAGCAGCTCGAATAGAGAATTGAGTCGTCGGTGTCGAGAAACCGGGCGATGGACTGCTCGAGTTCCTTGTGTACGGTCTGCGTGCCGCAAATAAACCGCACGGACGCCATGCCGAAGCCGTCGGCGTCGAGACCGGCCTTTGCGGCTTCGACGAGCCGGCGATCGTCCGCAAGACCGAGATAATTGTTCGCGCAGAAGTTCAGCATACCGCTTCCGTTCGCGAGCCGGATAGCCGATGACTGCGGGCTCGCGATGACGCGCTCCGTTTTGTAGAAGCCCGCAGCGCGCATTTCGTCGAGCGTCGAACGCAGATGGGAGAGATACCGGTCTTTCATCGCAATCCTTGTTTTGGGCTGATCGTGGTGTTCGGCCGCGCGGCGCCGCAAGCGGCCTATAGCCCTGTTATAGTGCATTCATCGCATCGGACATGTTCGATATTTCGAACGCATTTCCTATATGCCGAACACTTTAAGGGATTGATCGATTCATGGCAAGCACGGGTTCGGAAGGCAAAACGGGCGATCTGGCGGGAGCAGGCGCAACGCCGCCGCGCGTCGGCGAGATCATTCAACGCCTGCGCAGTGAACGCAAACTGACGCTGGACGATCTATCGCGGGCGGCAGGTGTATCGAAGTCGATGCTTTCGGAAATCGAACGCGACAAGGCGAATCCGACGATCGCGGTCGCGTGGCGATTGACCAACGCGCTTGGCATCAGCCTGGATCAATTGTTCGCGCAACAACGGCCCGTTGAAGCCATCCGGGTCGCAGGGCCGCATGAAATACCGACGCTGACCGGCGATAACGGTGGCTATCAACTGCGGGTGTGGGGACCGATAGAACTCGCCGGCAAGTTCGAATGGTACGAACTCACGCTGCAATCGGGCGCGGCGCTCACATCGAATGCGCACGAACCGGGAACGCGCGAGCATCTCACGGTGCTGAATGGTTCGATCGAAGTGGATGCATCGGGTGCGACGCGGCGGCTCAAGGCGGGAGAAACGGCACGTTACGCAGCGGACGAAGCGCACGCGATCCGCAACGTGGGCCGCGCCGACGCCAAGGCGTTGCTGGTGGTGATTCACGGATGACGTAGGAGCGCGAGCGCAACTTTATGCGCACAAAGTCTGGCCACCTCAAATGAAAAGCGGGACGCACGTCGAGTGCGTCCCGCTTTAAGCAGCGCCGCCGTCGCGGCACTCGACGCCTGGCTTACGGCTTCTTCACTGCGTCCTTCAGATCTTCGCGCGCATCGCCCACGCCCTTCTGGACCTTGCCCGCAGCCTGTTGCAGATCGCCCTTGGCTTCCTGAGCCTTGTCGCCGGTCACTTTCCCGACGCCCTCGTTGATCTTGCCCTTCACCTGCTTGCCGACGCCTTCGACTTGATCCTTGTTCATCTCAGTTCTCCCGTGGTTTGCAGCGCTGTTGGCCGCGCAGTGCCGTCGAACGTACGCAGTAGTGCCTGCGCGTTCCGCTCAGGGGATTTCCTAAGCATGGTTCTACGATGCGCTTCGTTGGCCGGCACGCATAGCAGCGGATGTCTGAAACGCACGTAGGCGGAATCGCACATACACCAGGGTCGAGTAGCGCGACGCTAGTTTCATTGCAACAAGTACTGTATGTTTATACAGTACAATAAGACCAGTTGGCGAAGGGGGTGAATCATGGAGTCGAATGGCGAGAATCTCAGCAGGAGGCAGTTTGCCCGCGCTGTGCGTGATCTGGAGCAGATCACGCGGCAGATAGCGGGGCGTTACATCGACAAAGGCGTGCCGTTGACCTGGCGCTTGTTGCACGCAATCGAGGCCGAGGCAGTGGCGGACCTCGGATTTGCCGGACGGCACGAAGCCGCATTGCGCGAACTGTTCGCGCGTCCCGACGACTTCCATTTCCCCGAAACCGACGACGTAGTCGACGTCGCATCGTCCGATGCCTTGCCCGCCGTTTTCGGCTTCGCCGTGGACGCCTACGAGCGCGCGGCCCGACAGCGACAACCGCAGGCCGTCATCGCCGCGCACTGACGCGCACCCGCCCGGCACGCGGCGAGAACCGCGTGCCTTGGTTCATCTCTTCCGGCATCGAATAGCTTCAGGGCGCAAAGTCCGCCGACATATCCGCATCGGAACGCGCTTCGAGCCTGCCATCCCGACACGCGGCGCGAAACACCTCGTAATCCTTCTCCACCTGATCCGCGTACGCGCGGCCGTACCGCACGAGCACGTCCGCCATACGGTCGCCGTTGCCGAGATAGCCGGAAATGTCCGACGCGCGTCCACCCGATTTTGCGTGCGCCCGGGCAAGCGCCCAGCCGCAGAGTGCGGCGTATTCGCGAAAGGCATCGTCGCTGAAGGTGTCGAGTTCGGGGGAAATCTTCATGTCGCGCAACTGACGGATGTACAGCGTACGTCCAAGAGGCCCCGTCGCCCAGCCGAGAAACGGATCCGTGGCCGCCTGCATCAGTCGTTGCCCGTGCACGACGCGCTGACCGTCGTGGCCGGAATCGTCGGCGTCTCTCGCATGGTTCGCGTATCTCGCGACAACCGATGTCGATGCTTCCTTCATCTGCAGGAAAAGAGGTTTGTCGTGGTGATCGGTGAGCAATAAAACGAGGCAACGCGTGCCGACACTGCCCACGCCCACCACCTTGAACGCGACGTCCTGCAGCGTGAATTGCGATAGCAGCCTCGCGCGTTCCGGCGTCAGCGTGGCCACATACTTCAGAATGAGCGCCCCGAAAATCTCCTGTGGGCTGCCTTTCAGCGTCATCCAGCCATCGTTCTTGTCGATCAGCGTGCTCTTGCCGCGAATGTGGAACACGGCAGGCGGCGCATCGCGGATACGCCACGCGTCACCGGTTCGCTCGGCGAGTTTCGGCAGCATCGTTTCGTGCGTACGGCGCGAAGCCCGTTCGATGCCGCGCTTGATGCGCCGCCGCGCATCTTCGTTCTGCACGGCGTCGTACATGCGATCGAACGTGATGCGCTCGTACCAGAGATCAAGCACGCTCATTTCCGCGTATTCGCGCAGATGCGTCTGATAGCTGCGCGCGGCGAGAAACGCGAACTCGTCGGCGGCGAGATCGCCGTGGCCGAGATGGCGGCCGGCGATCGTGAAGCTCGCGACGAGTCGTTTCAAATCCCACTCCCAGGGGCCGAGCGCGGTTTCGTCGAAGTCATTGAGATCGAAGATGAGCGCGCGCTCCGGCGTCGCGAAGCCGCCGAAGTTGGACAAATGACAGTCGCCGCAAATCTGTATCGCGATGCCGCTGTCAGGCGTGGTGGCCAGATCATGCGCCTGCAGAATGGCGCTCCCGCGATAGAAAGTGAACGGCGAAACGAGCATTCGGCCGTAGCGCAAGGGAATCAGCGCATCGACGCGACCTTCGCTGCTCATCCGCAATAGTTCGATGGGATCGCGATCGACATCGCCAATCGCATCGTGCGCGCCGCGCGGCGTGCGCTCGCGCGCGGCGCGTCCCAACGCGCGGCGTTCCTGCCAGGATTGCCGGGCCATCGCTCACTCCTTTTTGCTCTTGTGCTTGCGGGTCGAAGAAAGCCGTATGGACGACAGTAGAGGACAAAACGCATCCGCGGCAAGACAGTGATTGACACTTCGGCGAACACCTCCGCTTGACGTTCGGCGCTCGAAGCCCGACCCTGTGCGCAGTGCAACACAGCGCGCACTGCGCCTTCTGACACCATGCCGAACACTTCCGATCTCTTCGACCAACAGCGCGCCGACTGGCAGGCCGATCCGCACGCCGCATTCGATGCATGGCTCGCCCAACAGTCGTTCCGGGCATCGTCGGCCGATGTGTATCGCGCGCAGTGGGGCAACTTTCTCGAATGGCTGGCCGCGAAGCGCGCGACGCTGCATACGGTGCAACGTCCCGTCATCGAGCAGTTCGTCGCGCAACTGGACATTCGACGTCCACAGCGGATGCGCTACCTAAGGCTGATCGAACGCGTGCTGGATCACGTGCGGGAAGTGGAATCGGCGGCAACGAACCCGGCGCGATTCATCGCCCAGGACGGCGACGCGGCCTGGCGCAAGGCGCGCGACAACGAGCCGACCGGATTTCTTACACACGACGAGCGCGCGCTGCTCATCGCGCATCTGTTTTCGCCGATGGGCGCGTTGCCAGGCGCGCAGCGCTGGCGCGAGCGTCGCGACCGGGCGCTGGTCGCCGTATTTCTGGGCGGAGGCGTGAAAACAGGCGAGGCGGCGCAGTTGACCGTCGACTGCTACGCGGCGGGCGCGCCGTACATCACCGTCGATGCGGCGAATCCGCTGCTGATCCGGCAAGCGCGGCTTGCGCCGTTCGCCATCGAATTGCTCGACAACTGGATCAGCGAGCGCAAAACGGCGGATCTCGCGGGCGAGTTGCTGTTCCCGGCGGCGCCGTCGGGGCGCTCCATGCACAAGGCGACGATGCTGCGCGCGATCGACGCAGTCGTGGCCGCGTCCGGCATCGCTGCGTCACGCGTCGCGCGGGCGAGTCCGCAGACGTTGCGCAACACCTACGCCGCGGAACATTTCGAAGACGGAACGGACCCCGATCGCGTCGGCCAATGGCTCGGATTTCAGCAGACGATCTCCGTTCAGCGCCTGCTTCGCGCGTGGCAGGAATGGATGGGTGAGCAAATACGGGAGCGGGATATCGCTCAGGCGCGCGCCAGCGGCACGCCGGACGCGGGTTCGCACGGGCCCGCCGCGGATCCCGAAAACTCTCACCTTTGATCCGTTGCGCCGACACGCGCTGATCGGAGGAAGCCGTCGATGGCAGCGAGCTTGGATGACGCCGCGCCGGACGTCCGCTCGCAGTTTGGGCAGGAAAGTTCGTATTCGTCTTCGTGTCGCTGGAGTTCCGGTTCGCCGGCCTCGCATGCGGGACACGCGGTCGGCGCAACGATGTGCCCGTCCATTTGCGTTCCAAGCGTGGCGATTTCGGCGGCGCTCAGGCGGCCCTCGGCCGCCAGCGACGCGATCAACGCACCGACTTCCGCACTGGCCCCAGACTGGACGCGCTGCGCATCGCGCTCGAGAACAAGTGCATCGATTTCGTCGGACTGTGCCCGCACCTGAGATTCGAGTCGATCGGCGCGACTTCTCGCGGCGCTAAGTTGTTGAATAAAATCGAATTCCTTCTGGCTCGCCTCGCGGGCGCCTGCCTGATAGGTCGCTGCCATGCCACGCAAAGCGTCGAGCTCGACCAACATCGGATGAACGCGTCGCTCGGCTTCCTTGATCGCGTCCTTGATCTGGTGGGCGTAGTGCTCCGTATTGTGGCGCAGGTCGTTCTGCAGTTCGTCGATTCGATCGCGAAGCCGCGCAGCAGACTCCTGCTCGTTCTGCAGGCGTTCCGACAAGGTCTCATTTTCCTTTTCGCAACGCGCGATGATTTCGCGTAAGCCCGCCTGAGCGTCCGATCCCTGATTGCGCAGCGCCTTCAGGTCGGCTTCCAGCGCGGCAACCTGCGCGGCGCTTGCTTCGGCTCGCGCCTCGGCACGCTGATGGGCCTGCTCGATCGCTTCGCGGCGCACGTTGGCATCTCGAACCTGCGCCTGGGCCGCTTGCACGGCGGCGTCGAGACGGGCTTTGTCGTCGTCGAGAGCGGAAAGTGCAAGTTTCTGGGCCTCGTCGTAGAGCGCCGCCAGCAGCTCACCCGCGCGTTGCTGCAACGACTCTGGCATCGCGCCGGCATCGATGCGCACGCGCAGCGCCGAGCGCAGGCTGTCCCAGAAAGCTTCGATATCTTTAGGGATGTCGCTCGCGCTACCCGTTTGAGTGAGTTCGCGGACCGTCATCACCGACGGACGGATGCCGAGGTCGAAAAAAAGTCGCTTGCACGCGTGTTGAGAAAGATCCTGGCGGCGGGCGCCTGCGGTTCGCATCGCTTCGATTTCTTGACGCAGACTGTCGCGAGTGTATTGATTCATGGCGGAAAAAGAGGCAGTTCAACGTGACGATCATAACGTTTTACGTGTCGAACGTGATCGATTTCGTTGACTGAGGTGCAGCCGCGCTTCAGACTGACGACTTTCTGCGTTCAGATGGATTCGGCCTACATGCCACGGGGCCTATCGTGAAACATCCTGAGCTTATCTCTGCAAGCATATGATTTTCCGACGATTTTAGCTCGTATATCGCTTTCTGTCGTTGTTTCACGCGATTTCGGTTTGGTTGCTCTATTCGCGGCGACTCAGTAACGCTTGAGAGTATTAGAAGTAAACACCCTTGAACCCTTGTTAACCCAGTTAACGCCAAGGCAAAGCCTTATGGGATAAGGCTTTGCCGGTGATCAGGTGAGATTGTACGGGAACTATGGTGAAGCTCTTCGGGAGGGATCGGTGACGGACTTCGGGATTCTCGGTGAGTAGTCGCGGGAAGGATCGTGAGCGGATTCAGGGAAGCGCGTAAACCCGCAGGTGAGCGGATACGGGAGAAAACTTCCATGGCAGCATTGATGTTCGGTATCTCTCTCGCGATGAATCGATGTGGCAAGGTGAGGATTCTCGGGAGCATGCGAAAGACAGTGTTCGCCCATCAGATTGGGTCTTTTTTACCGATCGGTGATCGTTTGCGGGGAACAAGCGGGGATGAAGGTGAGTATTTTCGGGCGCCTACGTGACTTTGGCCCGAAATCTCTGCGCATTGTGGCTCCAAGGTGAGAGTTTGCGGGAGTGAAAAGCCGGACTATGGGCCGGGCTGACCTTCAGGACTGCACGTCGAAGCCAAGATTCGTCGATGTTTGTCACTAAGGTGAGCGTTTTCAGGAGCTGACGGAAGGTTCTTTCGTGGTTTCCTTATGAAGGTGCCGCAGTTCGACGGTGAGGAGATGCGGGAAGAGTTTTGGAGACGACGGGTCAGAAGCGATAACCTCTACGACGTTTCGATGCTAAAAATCACTTGAAATCAATGATATAGCTGAACGTCAGCGTACATGCTTCGAGATAAGGTGAGCAAATTCGGGAGAAGCGAACATTGGTGCGGCGTGTGACGACGCTTCGAATGGTGAGAGTTTGCGGGAGTGTGCCTGCTCCTAATTACGTGAATAAAGCGAGATAAGTGCCTGGATTGGTGTGTCTTTTTCAGAGGCCACGCGCAAAGGTGAGCGTTTTCAGGAGCGGCGGCGCTTTCCTTCAGGTGACGCGGTACAGTATTGAAACCCGTCAAGGTGAGGTTTTTCGGGACCTATTTCGTTGGGACGTGCCTTGGATCAAGGCCCGAAATGCCGCACGGGACTGAACGGAGTTGTGCAAAGGTGAGGATTTCCGGGACTTTCCTCCGTTTCCAACCAAAAGTGAGTGCTCGCGTCGCAAGATGTGCACCGCGAGGTCACAATTTTGGGCGAAAGCGCAGTCGGCGGCAGCGCTGTCGCCAGCGCACCACAGTCGGCAATACGCAAAACATTTTTCAGGTGAGGGCTTTCGGGACCTTGATTTGACCGTTCCGAAAACGCACCGGGATCGCCGCAATTCGTTTACCCGCGTGGAATCTGCAGATATGAGAATAATCCGATTGGTGAGCGGTGAGGGTTTACGGGAGCGCACCGCAGTGAGTCGAATCGCTCGGTCCACCATCACCCCGCAAAGGTGAAGACTCCCCTATAGACGTCGTTCACCCCGGTCGGTATCCTTGCTCGCAATATCGATTCTGACCATTTCATGGCCACCAAGCGCGCAAAGAAAACCGACGTAGTCAGCCCGAGTTCGGCGGAATTGCGCAAGGCGGTCGAGGCCATTGCGATTCAACCGAAGAGCGGCAAAATTACGCTGCTCACGAGAAAGCTCTTCAACGTGCTTCTCGCGGTCGCTCAGCAAGCCGACGACGCCGGCGACACGTATCGCGCGCTGCTATCCGATATCGTCGCGAACTCTGCGTTCGATTCGAACGATACTGCACTCGTCAAAGAGCATTTGCGTCGCATGGTGTCAGTGCAGGTCGAGTGGAGTACTGGCACGTCGAGCCAGAAGCCCGGTCGGAAATGGGGAATTTCTACGCTGATCGCCGACGCCGAAATTCTCGAGGATCCAACGACACGCCGCGTGTGGGTCGAATTCTCGTTCGCGCCCAAGATCAAGAAGAAACTGCTGGACCCCGTCCAATACGCGCGGCTGAGCCTGCAATTTCAAAGCCAGTTGCGTAGCAGCGCTGGCCTCGCGCTCTACGAGATCTGCGTTCGCTATCTGACCAATCCCAGTCATCTGACGATGCGCGAAACGTGGGAGTGGTGGCGTCCGATTCTTTCCGGCACCCCTGACACCGAAGCCGGCGACGAGGCCAAGCGCGAGTACAAATACTTCAAGCGCGATTATCTGCGCCCCGCGATCGCCGAAGTGAATGCGGTGACGAACATCTTCGTCGAGCTGGTTGAACATCGTGAAGGACGGCGAGTCGCTGAAATTCAGTTCCGAGTGACCGAACGCAAGCAGCCGATGCTCGCGCTCGACGAACATCCGAATGTTTTCGACAGCACGCTCGTGGATCGGATGGTGAAGATCGGCATTCCGCTGAAGGATGCGCAGACGCTCTACGCGGACAGCGAGGAAAACCGTATCCGCGCCGCCTTGCAGATGACGGAGCAGCGGATGCGCAGCACGACCTTGCCGCCGGTTCGCAGCGCGGCCGCACTTTTCAAGGACGCGCTTAAGAAGGGCTACGCGCCGCCGGTCGAGGCGCTGCCTTCGGCAACGAGCGGAACGGCGACGCGCGCGCCGGCGACCGTCTCCGGCGCCGACGATCTCAAAGCCCGATTATTGAGCGAATTTTCGGCTTATCGTCGCAAGGAAGCGCGCGTGCTGTACGACGAGCAAGGTGAGGAAGAACGGGAGATCGCGCGCCAGTCGTTCGAGGAAGATGTGCTGCCGGGCCTGGGCACGCACATGCGCGACGATTGGCGCAAGCGCGGACTGGATTCGAAGCTCGCCGAGACGTCCTTTTTCGACTGGCTGGCCCGAAGGACATGGGGTGAGCCGACGGATGGCGACTTGCTGGCATTTACGCTGAGTCAGTCGCGCTGATCTCGTCGCATGAGGGCTGCTGCCGCCGGAGCGGTCAGAGGACGGACCCCGAAATCAGAAAAGGCCGCTAGAGAATCATCTCGGCGGCCATCGTTACATCACTTCTCGGCGTCGACCGGTTGAAGCATGAGTTCGATCTGATGCAGGAGCGCGTCCCGCTTCTCCCGCGACAAACCCCGCAAGCGCAGTTCGAGACGATCTTCACCGTATGACTTCAGATCGCCGACCGCAATGCCATCCAGCTTGATCTCGAGACGTTGCGCATAGCGTTGGCGGCTCGGCGTCTTCGGTGTTTCCTGAGCGCTCGCGCGACCCTTGACGATGTCGGCGACCTGACGCGTACTCAGGTCGTCCGAGGTGATCTTGTTGATAAGCCGCAGCGTGGCGTCGCTGCCGCGGGCCGTGTGATAGCGGGCGATCTGATAGGCCATGTTCGAGCCGAATCGATCTGGTCGCGCGACCATCTCGTGCATGACGTTTTCCGGAAGCTTCGCGATGGACAACGCTACGGCGATCGTGGATTCGTCAAGGCCCAGGTGATCGGCCAGTTCGCGCTGGCTCTGGAAGTGCTGTTCGTCGAGGAAGCGCCGCCAGACTACCGCGTTGTCGAACACGGTCTGCGAGTCGCGCTGGACGTTCAGGTCATAACCCAGCTTGTAGCTCTGAATGCCGATCGGCAGATCGACGACCACCGCCTTGACCGTATCCTTATTCGCCTCTTTCAGCGCTCGCACGCGCCGGCCGCCATCGCTGACGAAAAACGTTCCCGGACTTTCATAGTCGGGGATGACGTGAATCGCCTGCTGCTGTCCCTGCTTTGCGAGGTTGACGGCCAGTTCCGCAATGGAAGTCTTGAGATAAAAATGGCGCGGGTTGAACGGGCTGGGCTTGATCGACTTGAGCGGCAACTCGATCACTTGGCCGCTCGTATAACGGTTGGCGCGCCTCCAGGTCCGATATTCGTCGGATTCCGGCCCAGAGTTGACGTCGGCGGGATCTTCAGCGACGAAGGCGCTCGATCGACCATTCGCCGCAGCCTGCCCTGCGTGCTGAATGTCGACGATGCCATCGATCGCATTGAGACGATCAAGCGCCGTGCGCTTCTCGCTGCTTGTCGAATCGGGGCGAGCCTTGAAGCCCTTCGCAAACTGGGATGGTTTCATACAGGGTCCTTTATGCGCATAAAGTCAGGCGAGCATGCCGAGGATTTCATCCGCCACGGCGCGGATTTCCGCCGCCGCTAGGCGCGACCCGCGATCGCTCATTTGAAGGACGGTCACTCCGAGCGCCATCGCCTGCTTGTAGCACTCGCGTGTGGGGATCTGGGTTTTGAGCAATGGGAAGCCGAGCTCTTCGAGCGCGACTTTGAGTTCGCGTGTGAGCATGCGCTTCTCTTCCGTCTTGTTGAGAAGGAAGACAGCGCGTAGGTCTTCGTTCATGACCTGTGCTTGTTGTACGAGCTTGACGAGACCGACGCTCGACCAGTAGTCCGCCGGCGACGAAGAAGTCGGAATCACCGCGACGCTCGCCGCCAGCAGCACGACACCGGACACCTTCTCGGTAATCGACGGTGGGCAATCCACTACGACGATGTCGTAGTCGTTGACGAACTTCTTGATCTCGCGGTGGATCTGCCCTCCCGCTTCAGACAGATTGACCACCGGAAACGGGATGCCGCTCGACCCATCCGATGCGGCGCTCGACCAATGTATCAAGGTGTTCTGACCATCCGCGTCGACCACCAGCACACGCTTCTTCTTTTCGTGAAAGGCCGCACCGAGGTGCATCGCAATCGTGCTTTTGCCGACACCGCCCTTCTGCTGCGTGATCGCTATGATTTCCGCCGCCACGTTTTGCTCCGAATTTTGAAGTTCGTTGAATTCTACATTGGCGTAGTTATTTTTCCAGTGATAAACGCAACAAATGAACTTCGTTAGCCATTCGGCCGAGGTTTATGCGCATAAAGTCGTCGCAGCCGTGTCGACGGCGACGGAGCCTCGAAGGATCAACCGGGAATTCCCCTCCGTGCCCGCCAGACTTTATGCGCATAAAGTCGCCCCCCAGGAACCCAATCTCAGCCATCACCCCCAAAACAAAATCGCCTATCCTAAGCGCTGACCCAACTGCCGCTCGCGCCGGAGCCGTCATGACCGTTCGCAACCTGGATATCCTGTTCGCGCCGAAATCGATCGCTATCGTGGGGGCCTCGTCGCGCGTGGGCAGCATCGGCGAGATGGTATGGACGCGGACTCAGTGCGCGGGATTCAAAGGCGCTCTTTGGCCGGTCAATCCGAAGCATGACTCGCTGGGTGGCGAAGTCGTGTACGCGGACATCGATGCGCTGCCCGAAGCGCCGAGCGTCGCCGTACTCTGCACACGCCCGCGCACGTGGCCGGACCTGGTCGAGCGTCTGGGCCGGCGTGGAACGAAAGCGGTGGTGATCGTCGGCGAAGCGACGCAGCGAGGAAGGGCGTCATCATCGCCGGACAAGCAGCAATCGTTCGCCGCCGAAGCGGATGAATGGACCGTTCGTACGCTGGCGGCCGCGCGTCCTTTCCTCGTGCGCATCATCGGGCCTGCCAGTCTCGGTGTGGTGACGCCCGCGATCGGCGCATGTCTCGGCGCGCCCGCATGCAGCGTCAAATCTGGCGGCGTCGCGTGGGTATCCGGATCGAACGCGCTGACGAATGGCGTGCTGGGCTGGGCGCGCGCGCGCGGGCTCGGATTCTCGCGCATCGTCGCGCTCGGTGATGAAGCCGATGTCGATTCCGGCGACATCCTCGACTTCCTCGCGAGCGATGCATCGACGCGCGCAATCCTGCTCGCCATAGAAACCGTCCGCTCGGCGCGCAAGTTCATGTCTGCCGCGCGCGCCGCGGCGCGAAACAAGCCTGTGCTCGTGCTTCGCACCGGTCGCGACGATCCGTTCGATCGTCTCTACGGCGCGGCCTTCCGTCGTGCCGGACTCGTCCGTGTCGACTCACTCGACGACCTGCTCGACGAAATCGAAACGCTCGGCATCGGCCGCGTGGCGGCGAGCGATGTCGCGACCGTCATCACGAGCGACCGTGGCGTCGCGACGCTCGCGCAGGACGCGTTCAGCGCCTCGGGCGATGATCTCGCGCATTGGCCGACCGCCGCGCGCGATGCCGTTGCCGCCGCGCTGCCTCGCGCCCGTGCGGGCAACCCGCTTCTTCTCGGCGACGATGCCACACCCGCCGACTTCGGCGCCGCGCTCGAAGCGCTCGCATCGCACCGCGAAACCGGCACCGTGTTCGTCGTGCATGCGCCGACGCACAGCGCGCCCGTTGCGGACGTCGCGCGCATATTGATCGCCGAGCGGCGTCACGCTTATCGTGGATTGCTGGCGTGCTTTTTCGGCTGCGTCGATGCGGCCACACGCGACGAACTGCACGCGAACGGCATTCCGGTGCACACGACGCCGCATCGGCTTGCACGCGGTTTCGCGCGCCTCGTCGATTTCCGGCAAGGCCGCGAACTGTTGATGCAAACCCCCGACGGCCTCCCCGTCGACATTCCGGAAGAGATCGACGCCGCGCAATGCGAGATTCGAAGCGCACTCGAAAACGGCATCGCCGAATTGAATGGCGAACGTGCGGCGCGCGTGTTCGGTCGCTTCGGCATCACGGTTAAGCCGGGACCGCCTGACTCGCTCACGAGCGATGCCGTCGAAATTCAGACGCGGCTGCTCAATCATCGCGTGTTCGGTCCAGTGTTCGAATTCAGGGCCGAGGGCGCGCTCGGACTCGCGGACGCGCTTCACGAGTTCGCGTTACCGCCGCTCAACCCCGTGCTGGCGCGCGATCTCGTCATGCGCTCGCCGCGCTCGCGCGAGCTGCCCGCCGAGACGCTGCTCAACGCGCTGACCGCGCTATCGCAACTGGTTTGCTATGTCGAGGAAATCGTCGCGCTGCGGCTCACCCTGCGCGTCACGCGCGATTCGGTTGCGGTTCACGAGCCGCAACTCACGCTCGGCGCGCATCGCAAGCCGCTTGCGATCGTGCCGTATCCGCGCTGCCTCGAAGAGACGCTCGACTGGCGCGGCATGCGCGTCACCGTGCGGCCGATTCGCCCCGAAGACGAAGAAGCGCATGCGGCTTTCGTCGCCGCCAATACGGCCGAAGATTTGCGTCTGCGTTTCTTCGGCGCCGTCCGCAGCTTCGATCACTCGCAACTCGCGCGCATGACGCAGATCGACTACGACCGCGAGATGGCGTTGATCGTCACGCGGGCGAATGGCGAAGGCACGGGCGAGACGCTCGGCGTCGCGCGCGCGATCGCGGATCCCGACAACGAGACCGCCGAGTTCGCCGTCGCCGCACGCTCGGATATGAAGGGGAGGGGATTGGGATCGTTGCTGCTGTCGCGCATCATCGATTACGCGAAGAAGCGCGGCACGCGCTGGATGGTCGGGGAAGCCTTGCGCGAGAACGCCGGCATGATCGCGCTCGCACGCAATAGCGGCTTCGAGTTGACGAAGACGGAAGATCCGGGCGTCGTCGGTTTCAGGATGCGGCTGTGCGATGCACCAGCACAGCCGCGCGCGGATTAGGCGGCGAGCTTCGTCAGCGCTTCGTCGATCTGAGCGCGCGACAGCGAAAGCTCGTCGAGCAATGCTTCGGCGTACGTACTTCCCGTTTCCTTTTCGAGCCGCGCGATCGTCAAAGCGCAGCGCGACGTGTCCTTCAATGTCGCGATGAACGGCTTGACCGATTGACCCGACGTGAACGCGTCGAAGAGCGGTACGCGGATATCATCGGGCAGCGCGCGCGACGTCCACTGATAGGGCTTGCCGTTGTGCGTCAGTTGCGGTGGCAGCGTGCGCTCCTTCTTCGCGGCGGGAATCAGGCCGAAGGTGCGCGCCGCATCGCCGATCTGCTCGGCCGAGAAAAGCTCGTCGGGCGTGATGTCGAATTGCGCGATATACGTTTCGATCGCCTGCATCGCGGCCGCGCGATCGTCGCGCGTCTTCTGCGCACGCGCGACGATCTCGCGCAGCTCATCGGCTTCGTCGGACGAGATCGTGAAGTTCGCCTGCTTTTGCTGAAGTTCGGTGAATCGGAGGAATTCGGAATCGGAAAGGAGTTTCGCCATCGGGAGTGCGTCGAATTGAACACGCCTGCACGCTGAACGCAGCGCGCCGGCATTTTTGAGAGGGCCGCCATTCTAACGCGCGCCGCCCGCACCGTTCAGTCGTGCATCATCGAAAGCGATGCCGCGGCGTCTCTGAGCAATGCCGTTACGTCGTCGATCGACGGCGCCACGTATTCATCGATACGTCGCATATACGGGCAGGTGAGGGCGGCGATCGCCTGGCCCGACGGCCCGAGCAGCGGAAATGTCACGTCCGTCACGCCGAAGGTCTGCTGACTTTCCTTCTGCGAATAGCCGAGTTCGCAAATCCGCTGGTAATCGGCGTCGAGCACGGCGCGATCCAGCGCAAGCTCGCCTTTGACCTTGGTGTGCTCCGCGAGCATGTGCTCACGCTGCTCTTCGGTCTGGAACGCGAGCATCACGCGGCCCGAGCCGGTATCGATCAGGCCGACGCGCGAGCCGAGCCGCACCGAAATGCCCCACGTGCCGGGGCCATCCACCTGCGCGATGACGAGCAGATTGCCGCGATCGTAGACGGCGAGATGCACCGACTGTTCCGCCGCGTCGGCGAAACGCTGCATCACCGGCAACGCTTCGGCAATCAGCCGGTTCATCGGCGGATGACGATGCGCGAGCGCATAGAGCTTGAGGCTCAGCGAATAGCGATCGCCCTCGGGCGAGCGCACGACGTACTGTCGCGCGACGAGCCGCTCCAGCATCCGATACATCTCGCTCGCGTTGCGCCCGAGCATTTTCGTGATTTCCGCGCGCGTGAGTCCCGACTTCTGCTCCGAAAGCAATTCCAGGATATCGAGCCCCTTGTCGAGGGCGGGCGCGCGATAGCGGTCGGCGTCGTTGTCTTCCACGTCCATGGGCTGTCTGGGTCGGTTCATGAATTCGCGCGAGTTTAAGCCTTCTGTCAGTCGACGAAAACCGGCTAGGGAAATTACCGACCGGTTTCGCCGCGCGTCGTCCTTGACTTCGGTTTGTGCGTATATGAATAATACGTTCACTGATGAATAGATGCACCGGCAGTTTCCCGAAGCCCCACGTCGCAGTCACGAAGAACCGCACACATCAGGAGACAAACGCATGAGATTCACGAAGACACTCGCCGTCGCCATCGCCGCGATCGGCACCATCGGCTTGGCGCAGGCAGCCGAGAGCGGCAAAGTCGGCCTCGGCCTGCCGCTGCTGACATCGCCGTTCTGGCAGTCGTACAACAACTACCTGCCGAAATACGCGAAGGAGATGGGCCTCGACATCCTCGCGCCCGTCAATTCGAACGGCGACCCCGCGCAGCAGATCACCGACATGAACAGCCTGCTGAACCTCGGCGCGAAGGGCATCGTCGTCGGGCCGCTGGATTCGGCGGCGATCAGCCGGGCGCTCGATGCATCGTCGGCGAAGAGCGTGCCGGTCGTCGCGGTGGACGTCTCGCCCACGCAGGGCAAGGTGGCGATGGTCGTGCGCGCGGACAACCGCGCCTACGGCTCGAAGTCGTGCGAGTACATCGGCGAGCACGTGAAGTCGGGCAAGGTCGTGCAGATCATGGGCGATCTGGCGTCGGTGAACGGCCGCGACCGGTCCGAGGCGTTTCGCGAGTGCCTGAAGAAATATCCGTCGCTGAGCCTTCTGGAAATCCCGGCCGCATGGAAGGGCGACGCCGCCGCGACCGCGCTCGACAGCCTGCTGACGGCGAATCCCGATGTGAAGGCGATCTACATGCAGGCGGGCGGCGTCTATCTGTCGCCGACGCTCCAGACGCTGCGGCGCAAGCAACTGCTCGTCAAGGCGGGCGATCCGAAGCACATCGTGATCGTGAGCAATGACGGCATCCCGCAGGAATACGATGCGATCCGCCGCGGCGAGATCGACGCGACCATCTCGCAGCCCGCCGATCTGTACGCGAAGTACGGCCTCTTCTATATCAAGGCGGCGCTCGCCGGACAGACCTTCAAGCCCGGCCCGACGGATCACGGCAGCACGATCGTCCAGCGCGCGCCCGGCATTCTGGAAGACCAGTTGCCCGCGCCGCTTGTGACGAAAGCCAACGTCGACGACAAGTCCCTCTGGGGCAACAACATCAAATGAGCGCGCCCGTGGTGGAAGCGCTTGGGCTGACCAAGCGCTACGGTTCGACGGCGGCGCTGTCGGACGTCACGATGCGCGTTCTGCCCGGCGAGTCGCACGCGCTCGTCGGGCGCAACGGCGCGGGCAAGTCGACGCTCGTCTCGATGATCACCGGCTTGCGCCGTCCCGACGCCGGCGAGATCCGCTTCGGCGGCGAGCCCGCGCCGCCGCTCGCGGATCGCGATGGATGGCGCGAGCGCGTCGCGTGCGTTTATCAGCATTCGACGATCATCCGCGAATTGTCGGTCGCCGAAAACCTGTTCATCAACCGGCAGCATCAACGCGGCGGCGTGATCGACTGGCGCACGATGCGCCGCGATGCGCGCGCCTTGCTCGATCACTGGAAGATCGATGTGCGCGAGGACGCGCGCGCCGGCGATCTGACCGTCGAGGCGCGGCAGCTCGTCGAGATCGCGCGGGCGCTGTCGTATGGCGCGCGCTTCATCATCCTCGACGAGCCTACTGCACAGTTGGACGGCGACGAAATCAAGCGTCTCTTCAGGCGTATCGAAGAGTTGCAGACAGAAGGTGTCACTTTCCTGTTCATTTCCCATCACTTGCAGGAGGTGTACGAAATCTGTCAGGCGGTGACCGTTCTGCGCGATGCGCGGCATATCGTCAGCGCGCCGGTATCGGCGTTGCCGCGCGACAAGCTGATCGAAGCGATGACGGGCGAAAAAGGCGGTCTCGCCGTCACCGATGCCGCGACGCGTGCGCCTTTGCCCGCCGATGCATCGATCGCGCTTTCCGTGTCCGCGCTCTCGGGCAGCGACTACGACGACGTCAGCTTCGACGTGCGGCGCGGCGAAGTCATCGGCCTGACGGGCGCGACGACGAGCGGTCGCACGAGCGTCGCGGAAGCCATCGCCGGATTGAAGGCGCAACGCAGCGGCACGATCACCGTCGACGGCCGCACGCTCACGCCCGGCGACGTGCCCGGCGCCTTGGCGAGCGGCGTCGGTTGCGTACCGAAGGACCGGCATCGCGAAGGTCTGGTGCTTACGCAGTCCGTCGCGGAGAACGCGTCGATGACGATCGCGCGCACGCTCGGGCGCTTCGGCATCGCGTCGCCGGCGAAGAAGGACGCGTTCGGGCGCCGCATGATCGCGGCGCTCGGCATCAAGACGCAGGGGCCGGAGCATGTCGTGTCGGGCCTGTCGGGCGGCAATCAGCAAAAAGTGGTGATGGCGCGCGCGCTCGCGACCGATCCGAACGTGCTCGTGCTCATCGATCCGACAGCGGGCGTCGATGTGAAATCGAAGGAAGCGCTGCTCGGCGTCGTCGAACGGGTGCGCGAGGAAGGCAAGGCGGTGCTCGTCGTCTCCGGCGAACTCGACGATCTGCGCACCTGCGACCGCGTCCTCGTGATGTTCCGTGGCGCGATCGCCGCCGAATTCCCTGCCGGTTGGCAGGACCATGAACTCATCGCATCCGTCGAAGGAGTGAGTCTCCATGAAGCATGACGTTTCCAGTTCCGCGATGGCCGGCCTGCCGATGCAGCGCCAGCGTCCGCGCATCGAGCTCGCGCGCTTTCGCGATCTCGCGCTCTTGCCCGCACTCGCGCTGCTGCTCGCGATCGGCGCGTTCGTCAGCCCGAGCTTTCTGACGCAGGCGAATCTGATCAGCATTCTCGGCGCGTCGGCGGCGCTCGCGCTCGTCGTGCTCGCCGAATCGCTGATCGTGCTGACGGGCAAGTTCGATTTGTCGCTCGAATCGACGGTCGGCATCGCGCCCGCCGTCGGCGCGATGCTCGTGATGCCCGCGGCATCGGCGGGCTTCGGTCTCGAATGGCCGGCGGCCGCCGGTCTCGCGGCGATCGTGGTGGTCGGCGCGCTGATCGGTTTCGTCAACGGCTTTCTGGTCGTGCGGCTGCGCCTGAACGCGTTCATCGTCACGCTCGCAATGCTGATCGTGTTGCGCGGGATGCTCGTCGGCGCGACGAAGGGCGGCACGCTCTTCGACATGCCGCCGTCGTTCTTCACGCTCGCGACGACGCTCGTGCTCGGCCTGCCCGTCTCCGTGTGGCTCGCGGCGGCGGCGTTCGCGGCCGCCGCGTTCATGCTGCGCTACCACCGCCTCGGGCGCGCGCTCTACGCGATCGGCGGCAATCCGGAAGCGGCGCGCGCGGCGGGCATTCGCGTCGAGCGCATCACGTGGGGCGTGTTCGTTCTGGGCAGCGTGCTCGCGTCGATCGGCGGGCTGGTCGTCACGGGCTATGTCGGCGCGATCAACGCGAATCAGGGCAACGGCATGATCTTCACGGTGTTCGCCGCGGCGGTCATCGGCGGCATCTCGCTCGATGGCGGCAAGGGCACGATGCTCGGCGCACTGTCAGGCGTTTTGCTGCTGGGCGTCGTGCAAAACCTCCTGACACTTGCGCAAGTTCCTTCGTTCTGGATTCAGGCGATCTACGGCGCGATCATCCTCGGCTCGCTGATGGTCGCGCGAATCGCGGGCGGCGAAGCGCAAAACTGACGATATCGACGATGCAAAAAACCACCGACCCGCGCCTCATTCTGCTGAGTCCGGAAGACAACTGCCTGATCGCCGGCGCGCGTTTGCCGGCTGGCGAAACGCTGATGATCGAAGGCGAGTCCGTCACGCTCGCGACGACCATCGAGCTCGCGCACAAGCTCGCGCGGCGGGCGTTGTCGAAGGACGAAAAGGTGCTGCGCTACGGCGCGATCATCGGCCACGTGAATGCCGATGTCGCGTGCGGCGAGCATCTGCATACGCACAATCTGGAAAGCGACTACATCCCGACATATACGCACGACGCCGGGCACGCTTACGTACAGCACTGAAGAACACTCATGAACAGTCCCGCACTGCAAGGCTATCTCCGCGCGGATGGCAGGAAGGGCATCCGCAATGTCGTCGCGGTGGCGTATCTCGTCGAGTGCGCGCATCACGTCGCGCGCGAGATCGTCACGCACTTTCGGCCATCGTTCGATGATTTCGATTCCTTCGATCCGCAAGCCGAATCGCCCGTTCATCTGATCGGCTTTCCGGGCTGCTACCCGAACAGCTACGCCGAAAAGATGCTGGAGCGCATCTGCACGCATCCGAACGTCGGCGCGGTGCTATTCGTATCGCTCGGTTGCGAGAGCATGAACAAGCACTATCTCGCGGATGCCGTGCGCGCGAGCGGGCGGCCCGCCGCCGTGCTGACGATCCAGGAAAAAGGCGGCACGCGCAGCACGATCCAGAACGGACTCGACTGGGTGCGCGAGGCGCGCGCGACGCTCGCGGCGCAACAGAAGGTGCCGATGGCGCTCGACGAACTGATCGTCGGCACGATTTGCGGCGGCTCGGACGGCACGAGCGGCATCACGGCGAATCCGGCGGTGGGCCGCGCATTCGATGCGTTCATCGATGCGGGCGCGTCGTGCGTCTTCGAGGAAACGGGCGAGCTCGTCGGCTGCGAGTTCCATATGAAGCGGCGCGCGGCGCGGCCCGAGCTCGGCGACGCGATCGTCGAATGCGTGCAGAAGGCCGCGCGCTATTACACGACGATGGGCCACGGCTCGTTCTCCGTCGGCAACGCGGACGGCGGGCTGACGACGCAGGAAGAGAAATCGCTCGGCGCGTATTCGAAGAGCGGCGCGTCGCCGATCGTCGGCATCATCAAGCCGGGCGATGTGCCGCCGACGGGCGGGCTCTATCTGCTCGATGTCGTCCCCGATGGCGAGCCGCGCTTCGGTTTTCCCAATATCAGCGACAACGCGGAGATCGGCGAGCTGATCGCGTGCGGCTGTCACGTCATCCTCTTCACGACGGGGCGCGGCTCGGTGGTCGGCTCGGCGATATCGCCGGTCATCAAGGTCTGCGCGAATCCATCGACGTATCGCAATCTGTCCGGCGACATGGACGTCGACGCCGGCCGGATCCTCGAAGGCCGCGCGACGCTCGACGAAGTAGGGCGCGAAGTTTTCGATGTCACGGTTGCGGTGGCGGCGGGCGCGGCGTCGAAGTCGGAGGCGCTCGGGCATCAGGAATTCATCCTGACTTACAAAACCTTCGAACCGGTCGGCCCGGCGTGTTTGCCCGGCGGCGCGGGACGCGTTACTGTGGCGTCTCGCACCGTGGAGATCGTTTCAAACTGAACGTATCGACTGAGGGTCGCACACATGACTGGAGACACCCAGGCAGTTTCGCGCCGGCGCAAGATCGGCCGCACGGCGCTGGAAGTCACGGCGCTGTCGCTCGGCACCGCGCCGCTCGGCGGGCTGTATCACGAACTGACGGAAGACGAAGCGCGCGCAACCGTCGATGCCGCGTGGTACGCCGGCATCCGCTGCTTCGATACCGCGCCGCACTATGGTCACACCAAGGCGGAGCATCGTCTGGGCGATGCCCTGCGGCGCCATCCGCGCGGCGATTTCGTCATCTCGACGAAAGTCGGCCGGCGCTTCGTCCCGCGCACGACGCCTGACGACGGCAGCGAAGGCTGGGCCGCGCCGCTGCCCTTCCAGGCGATCTACGACTACACCTACGACGGCATCATCCGCTCGTTCGAAGACAGCCAGATGCGGCTCGGCATGATCGATATCGATATCGTGCTGATTCATGACATCGGCCGCGTTACGCATGGCGAGAAGAACGCGCATTACTGGAAGCAACTCACCGACGAAGGCGGCTTTCGCGCGCTCGAAGAGTTGAAGAAGTCGCGCGGCGTGAAGGCGGTGGGCCTCGGCGTGAACGAAGGCGCGGCGGTGATGGAAGCGATGGCCGAATTCGACATCGACTGCGCATTGCTCGCGGGCCGCTACACGCTGCTCGAACAAAACACGCTCGACGATCTTCTGCCCGAATGCGAAAAACGCGGCGTGAGCATCCTGCTCGGCGGCGCGTTCAATTCGGGCATTCTCGCGCGCGGTCTCGATGCCAACGCGCACGGCGATCTCAAGTTCAACTACGGCGATGCGCCGAAGGACATCGTCGAGCGCGTCGGCAAGCTGGAGCGCGTATGCCGCGCGCATGGCGTCGCGCTGGCGACCGCGGCCATCCAGTTTCCTTATGCGCATAAAGTCGTGGCCACGGTGCTGATGGGCGCGCGCACGCCGGATGAAGTGCGCGAGAACGCGGCATCGTTCGCGACGCCGATTCCGCCTGCGCTATGGGACGCGTTGCGTGCAGAAGGTCTGCTTCACGCGAACGCGCCGGTGCCGCGATGAATATCGACTCGCATCAGCATTACTGGGATCCATCGCGCGGCGACTACGGATGGCTCACGCCGGACATGAAGCCGCTCTTTCGCGTATTCGGCCCCGACGATCTCGCGCCGCTTCGCGAGGCGGTCGGTGTTCAACGAACCGTCGTCGTTCAGGCTGCGCCGACACTCGAGGAAACGCGCTATCTGCTCGACCTCGCGCGCAATGACGAATCGATCGCGGGTGTCGTCGGCTGGGTTCCGCTCGATTCGCCCGATGCACCGAAGTTCATCGACGAATTCGCACGCGAACCGAAGTTCAAGGCCGTGCGCCCGATGTTGCAGGACCTGCCCGACGATACGTGGATCGCACACGCGCCGCGCGAAGACGCGATCGAACGCCTCATCGATCTCGATCTCGCCTTCGATGCGTTGATCTTCGCGCGGCATGTGCCCTCGTTGATCGAATTCGTGGAGCGATATCCGAGCTTGCGCGTCGTGGTCGATCATGGCGCGAAGCCGCCGATCCGCGATGGTCTTGCATCAGGCTGGCAACCCTGGGCCGATGGCATCGCGCAACTCGCCGCCTTGCCGCAAAGACTTCATTGCAAGCTCTCCGGCCTCGCGACCGAATCCGGGAAGAACTGGACTGACGAAACCTTGAAACCCTACGTCGCGCATCTTCTCGAACATTTCGGCGCCGAGCGTCTGATGTGGGGCAGCGACTGGCCCGTGCTCGACATGAACGGCAGTTACACTGCATGGCACAGCACGGCCCAAAACCTCACGTCGCATCTCGAAAAAGCCGCGCAGGCCGCGATTTTCGGCACGAACGCCCGCGCGTTCTACCGTCTCTGAAACGGCTGATATACCCGGCATGTCTCAAAAACACTTTCGACTGGAGCAGTAGATGGTACAAAGACTGGCAGGCAAGACGGCGCTGATCACGGCGGCGGGACAAGGCATCGGGCTCGCGACGGCCGAGCTTTTCGCGGCGCAGGGCGCGCGCGTGATCGCGACGGATATCCGCACGGAATCGCTCGAGGGGAAGTCTTTCGACGTACATCGGCTCGACGTGCGCGATCCGCAGGCGATCAACGCGCTGGCCGACGAAATCGGCGCGATCGACGTCCTCTTCAACTGCGCGGGCTACGTGCACGCCGGCTCGATTCTCGAAGCCAGCGAGGACGACTGGGATTTCGCCTTCGATCTGAACGCAAAGGCGATGTATCGTACGATTCGCGCGTTCCTGCCGAAGATGCTGGAAAAGGGCGGCGGCTCGATCATCAACATGTCGTCGGCGGCGTCGAGCGTGAAGGGCGTGCCGAACCGCTTCGTGTACGGTGCGTCGAAGGCGGCCGTGATCGGGCTGACGAAGTCCGTCGCCGCCGATTTCGTCACGCGCGGCATCCGCTGCAACGCGATCTGTCCCGGCACGGTGGAATCGCCGTCGCTGAAGGACCGCATCGCGGAGCAGGCGAAGGCGCAGGGCGCGAGCGTCGATCAGATTCAGGCTGCGTTCGTCGCGCGCCAGCCGATGGGGCGCGTCGGCCGCGCGGAAGAGATCGCGGCGCTGGCGCTCTATCTCGGATCGGACGAATCGTCGTTCACGACGGGCCAGATTCATGTCATCGATGGCGGCTGGTCGAACTGACCGCCCTCATTCTTTTTCCGAACCAGGAGGATCAAACCAGATGAAACTGCTTCGTTACGGCCCCAAGGGTCAGGAAAAACCGGGTCTGCTGGACGCCGAGGGCCAGATTCGCGACCTGTCGAAGGTCGTCGATGACATCGCCGGCGCGACGCTGACCGAAGCGGGCCTGGCGAAACTGCGCGCGGCCGATATCGCGTCGCTGCCCGTGGTCGACGGCAAGCCGCGCATCGGGCCGTGCGTGGGGCGTGTCGGCAAGTTCGTGTGCATCGGGCTGAATTATGCGGATCACGCCGCCGAATCGAATCTGCCGGTGCCGACCGAGCCGGTCATCTTCAACAAATGGACGAGCGCGATCAACGGCCCGGACGACGACGTCGAGATTCCGCGCAATTCGGTCAAGACCGACTGGGAAGTCGAGCTGGGCGTCGTGATCGGCAAGGAAGCGAAGTACGTCGACGAAGCGAACGCACTCGATTACGTCGCGGGCTATTGCGTGATCAACGATGTCTCCGAGCGCGAATGGCAACTCGAGCACGGCACGCAATGGGACAAGGGCAAGGGCTTCGACACCTTCGGCCCGATCGGCCCGTGGCTCGTCACGAAGGACGAAGTCGCCGATCCGCAGAAGCTCGATCTGTGGCTCGAAGTCGACGGCAAGCGCTATCAGAACGGCAACACGAAGACGATGGTCTTCACGGTCGCGCAACTGGTCGCGTATTTGTCGAAAGTGATGAGCCTGCAGCCCGGCGATGTCATTTCGACGGGCACGCCGCCGGGCGTCGGCATGGGCGTGAAGCCGAACGCGGTGTATCTGAAGGCCGGCCAGACGGTGCGCCTGGGCATTCAGGGCCTCGGCGAGCAGACGCAGAAGACCGTCGCTGCGCAGTAACGCACGCGCGCAGCCAACAAAAAACCTCGCCGCGGCGAGGTTTTTTGCGTTGGAGGACGGAGATTGAAGAATCAGGCGTGAAATACCGGTTCGGCGGGGACGCCTTCGCTGATGCGCGTGATCGTGCCCTGCGCGACCGCGACGAGCCGCTCGGCGCCGCCGTCGGTGACGAAGACGTCGCACTGGCAGGTCGCCTGCGTCATGCCCGCATGAACGACGCGGGCGCGGGCCATCAGCGTGCCCGACACGGCCGGACGCAGATAGTTGATCTTGTACTCGCCCGTGACGACCTTCGGCCCGAGCCGCAGCGCGCCCGCGAAGGTCAGCGCGTTGTCCACGAGATAACTCACCACCCCGCCGTGTACGAAGCCGTGTTGTTGCCTTAGCTCATCCCTGATGGTCAGGCACAGCGTGAGACTCGCTGAATCGACCTGCATCAGCTTGGTTCCGAGCAAGGCGCTGAACGGTTGCGCATTCAGCGCACCGCGCGCGATATCGACGATTTCGGCCATTCGGACACTCCTTGGGTGGGTTCGGTGCCGTCCTGCAAAGACAATAGGAAGCGTTCGCGCGCACTGCAAGGAAGTCACGCAAAAAATGTGCAATGGTGCGTTTCGGCTGACCTGCACGCTGCGCCGATGAAGTCGCGCGAAGGGCTCCGCATTGGATGCATTCGCATAGACCCGCCTTCGGGCAAACGATTCAAGCTTTTCGGCGCGACTGCCGTAAACCCGCACTGTCCCCGCACTGGCGGGCCTCATTTCGGAAAGCGTGGGTGCAAGTGATGTTCGGAAAGATCAAGGTTTCATCGGGTTTGCTCGCAGTACTGGTGGTGTTCTGTCTCTTTCAACTGGTGACCGAAGGGCTCGGCTTCTGGTCGCTCTCGCGTACGCATGACGATGTCGGCAGCCTGTCCGATATCGCCTTGAAGCAGGTCAACGCGGTCAACAAGACCACGCAGCATCTGATGGACGCGCGCATCAACCTTTCGCGCGCGGGCACGCGTATGGTGCGCGGAGGCACCGAGCCGACGGAAATCGTTCAGCACGCGCGCGAGCAGATCGCGGCGGCCGACAAGTCGTTCACCGCGTTCCTGAACGCGCCGAAGACCGGCGAGGAAAACACCGCGCGCACGACCGCGCTGCAGGCGAAATACGCCGAATATTCGAAGGCGCTGAGCGAGCTCGTCCAGCATCTCGACGCCGGCAATATCCAGGCGTTTCTCGATCAGCCGACGCAGGGTTTCCAGGACCGCTATCTCGCGGAACAGCAGAACTTCGTGAATTTCGGCGATGAAGCGGGCCGCGGCTATCTCTCGTCGATCGACACGCGTTACGCGTGGTTCCGCGCGGTGGGCATCGTGATTCTGGTGGCGCTCGTCGCGGGGATCGCGCTCGTGCACGTCGCGCTGCGCCGTGGCGTGATTCAGCCGCTGGAGGAAGCGGGCCGCCATTTCGAGCGCATTTCGAACGGGCGTCTGGACGAGCGCATCGAAGATCGCGGCACGAACGAGATCGGCCGCTTGTTCGCGGGACTCGCGACCATGCAGGCAAGCGTCGCGAGCACCGTGAAGACCGTGCGCGAGACGTCCGATTCCATCAACTTCGGCGCCGATGAAATCGCGAGCGGCAACGCCGATCTGTCCGCGCGCACGGAGAATCAGGCGGCTTCGCTCGAAGAAACCGCATCGAGCATGGAAGAGCTGACGGCGACGGTGCGTCAGAACGCGGAGCACGCGCGCGAGGCGAACACGCTCGCGGGCGAAGCGCTGAACGCGACGTCACGCGGTTCGAGCGTGGTGGACGATGTCGTCGAGAAGATGCGCGGCATCGCGTCGAGTTCGGACAAGATCGCGGAGATCATCTCGGTCATCGACGGCATCGCGTTCCAGACCAACATCCTCGCCTTGAACGCGGCCGTCGAGGCGGCACGCGCGGGCGAGCAGGGGCGCGGCTTCGCGGTCGTGGCGGGCGAAGTGCGCGGCCTCGCGCAGCGCTCGGCGCAATCGGCGAAGGAAATCAAGGAACTGATCGGCGAATCGGTCGCGCAGGTGAGCGACGGCTCCGTGCTCGTCGAGCGCGCGGGCGCGGCGATGCGTGAAGTATCGGCGTCGATTTCGCGCGTCACGCAGATGATGGCGGAGATCAGCGCGTCGTCATTGGAGCAGAGCGTGGGCATCGAGCAGGTCAATCAGGCCGTCACGCAGATGGACGAAATGACTCAGCAAAACGCGGCGCTCGTCGAACAGGCCGCGGCGGCCGCGTCGTCGCTGCACGAGCAGACGCGGCAACTGAAGGCGGCTGTCTCGGTGTTCCAGCTCGCCTGAGCGGGTTCAGAGCGGCAGCGCCGCGTACGACGTCGCGAGGTGATACGGCGTCGTCGACGGCATTTCGGCGCGGCTGATCTCGCCCTGAGCCGAGCGGCATTCGACCCAGCCGGTTTCATGCAGAAAGCGCGCGCGAAAACGCTCGATTTGTGCACCGACGGCATCGCCGCGCGTGGCCAGCGCGCGCAGATACTCGGTCTGCGCCCAGATACGCTGCGTGCCGTCGATCACATGGCCGGCTTCGTCGATGGCGGCTACCACGCCGCCTGTTTCCTTATCGACGCCCCATTGCCGGGCGAAATCGAACGCACGCGCGAGTCCTTCGTTGAGCCCTGCCGCCTCGAACGCGGGATGTCCGCTGCCGAGCGCCAGAAAGTACCACTCGAACTGATGCCCCGGCTCCAGCCGGTTGCCCGCCGTGCCCATCGGCAATTCGGCGATGGAACCGCTCGGCGCGTGCACGAACGCGTCCGCGACGGATTGCGCGAGCAGCGCGAGACGCCGGTCGTAGGCGGCGTCGCCGGTTGCGTCGCGCGCGGCGAGCCACGCTTCGGCGAGATGCATGAGCGGGTTCTGCAACGGCGTTTCGATCGTCGCGCCGAAATCCTCGGCAAGCACCGCGTTCAGCAGATCGCCGCCGCTCGAAAAGCGCACTTCGACGAGCCGCGACGTTTCATCGAGCAGCGCGAAGGCGTCGGCGGAACCGCTCTTCTTCGCGTAATGCGCGCACGCGAAAACGACGAACGCATGCGTGTAGAGATCCTTTTGGCGTTCGAGCGGCGCGCCGCCTGCATCCACGCTGTAGAACCATCCGCCGTTCTGCTTGTCCTGAAAATAGTGCCTTAGCGACTCGAAGAGCGTTGCGGCGTGCGCGAGATCGCCGGCTTCCGAGAACACGAATAGCTGGCGCGCGCAGGCCATCGCGCGATAACGCTTCGGCGGCAGCGGCGCATGATCGCCCGGCGCGACGGATTCATACGCGAGGCCGAGCGTCGCGTTGAAACCGGGCCCGCGCCATATGGGCAGCACGGTGTTCGCGTAATGCGCGCGCAGCTGTGCGGCGGAGTCCGGGTTCGTCGATTGCATGAACGACGAAGCGTTCGATTGCTGATCCTGCATGAGAACACTCTTATTGTTTCGAGGGGCGCGCAGCCTTGCGCGGCACACGCAACTGGAAAGAATAGCAAACGCGGCCCGAAGCGCGGCGCGTCTTTGGGCTTCTCACCGCGAGGAGGACTAAAACATGTTGGGAAATATGGAACTGGTGTCGCGACTCGTGATGGCCGCCGCGCTCGGCAGCGTGATCGGCTTCGAGCGCGAGCGCCTCTCATGGGCGGCCGGGCTGCGGACGCACATGCTCGTGTGCGTCGGTTCGGCGCTCATCATGATCGTGTCGGCGTACGGCTTCGCGGATGCGCTGAAGTACGAACACGTCGTGCTGGATCCGTCGCGGGTCGCGGCACAGGTCGTGTCGGGCATCGGCTTTCTCGGCGCAGGCTCGATCCTGCTGCGCGGTGAAATCGTCCGCGGGCTGACGACGGCCGCGAGCCTCTGGTCGGTCGCGGCGATCGGGCTGGCGGTCGGCGGCGGGCTCTACACGGCGTCGATCGCGGCGACGGCGATCATCCTGATCATCCTCGCGGGCATCAAGCCGCTCGAACGCCGCTTCATCAGCGTGAAGCAGCGCCGGCAACTGACGATGCTCGTCGATCGCGGCTCGCTCTCGTTTCATGCGCTGCACGAAGCGCTAGGCCCTGGCAGCGTGCGCGTGAAGCAGTTCGTCGTGCAACAAAGCGACGATTCGCCCGATCTGGACGAGGTGCGGGTGGAACTGTCGCGCGCATCGGCGATGGAATATCAGGCGATCTGCGAACGTTTGCGGCAACTCGATGTGGTGCGCGAGTTTCGCGAGGACGATGCGACCTGAAATCGCCGTCAGGATGCTGGTTTGCGCACGCGGCCATGCGACAATGCGGCCTCTCGAAATAATCGCCGAAGCGCCGGCGTGCCTTGTGCGCCGGCCATAGAGGCCGCCGCCTTTCGAACCTATGCCAGATTCCGCAGTAAAGAGAGATCCCGACGCGCGCCGGGGCGACTCGGCCGCACCGTCCCGTCGCCGGCGCGCAGCGCAAACGCATGAAGTGCAGGTCACGCAAGTCAGTGTCGACACCGAAAAGAAGCTTGCCCGCGCCGCGCGCTCGGCGCAGCGTCTCGCGCAGTTGAGCGAAGGCGCGCGCGGCGGCGAAACGCTCGACCTGTTCGCCGAAGACGCCGAACGTGCGCATCTTCAGGCGATGAACACCGATATCCGCCAGGGCACGTTCGAAGGTTTCGAGTTGCCGGACGTGTTTCTCGCGGCGGTGCAATCGAACGGGGGAACGGCGTCGCCGGGCGGCAATTCGGCCGATTCCGCCGTCGCGAAACGCACGGCGCGCGCAAGCGTGACGGCGCTCGCGCCAGCGCAGGGCCTGTTTCAGGACGATTTGCCCGATGTCGATACGCCGCGGCCGGACGAGAGCAGATCCGCCGGGAAGACCGGCGCGATCGCCGCTGCCGCGACGCGATCGGCGAGCATCAGTACTTGCGTCGCTCCGGAGAGTGCAGCGCCGTCGCCGGCTGTGCTCGCGTCCGCGCTGATCGCGAGCGATCGACGTGATCGCGGAGATCGTGGGGAACGCAACGCCGCTGAGCCGCTCGCGAAGGCCAGCGCCCGCGACGTCGTCGCGCCCGAACTCGACCGCGCCCGCGCGACGGCGTTCGCGGACACCATCGACGCGCTCTATGCGGTGATCGCCGAGCAGCGCACGTCCGCCGCGGCGCACTCGCGTCGCATGAAGACGATGCTGACGATCATCGTCTGCGTGATGCTCGTCACGGTGGCGACCGGCATCGCGCAGACGGCCGTGTTGCTGCGCATGAGCCACGACGGCAAGTTGCAGCAGGACCGCACGGAGCAGTTGATGCTCAACCAGCAGGCGACGCTCGCTTCGTTGTTCGACACCGATTCCGCGACCGTCGGCATGCAACGCGCGCCCGCAATCGCGCGCGATTCCGAAGACGCCTCGCCGATGCAGCCCGTCAGCGCCGCGCAGCCTGATTCCGCGCTGAAAAAGCACGTTCGGCACGCGCATCACCACGCCATTTCCTCCGCACGCTGATCCTCGCTGTCACATTCCCGCGACACCCCGCTCCGCGGCGGCGTGTCGCGGCTTCGTTCGCCTTGTCATCCGATGTCCGCCACGCGGCCCTTTCCGGCCCGTCCCTCTTTTTCGAATAGCCCAAATCGGCAATTTGGTAGAAAAACTACCAGGTTTCTTCCAAGAAATGTTGCATTGCACTAGAAATTGCTTAGGGGTAACCCTATAATTCTCTCTAAGGGAAAACCCTCTATCACTAACCGGAGTCAGTCATGAGCTACCTCTTCGCCCTGCTGCAAAAATTCGCTTCGATGTTCGAATCGGCGCACCTGCCGATGGACAAAGACTACTCGTATCAAGCACGTTTCCGTGAATCCGAGCGTCAACGCAAGGCACGCGGCACCGCTTTCGGCATCCGTCTGTAATGCGTAGCTGAGGCGGCGCGGGAAACAGAACACAAGCAATACACGACGGCACACGCCGTACGACCCGCCCGCCAGTTTCTCCTGTTGTTGTAGTTTTTCTAGCAGTTTTCATACAGCTTCGGCTTTCTTGCCGGACGCATCCCGCTCCCGCGATTCGCGCGCGACGCCAGTTTCTCTTTCCTTTCGTCTTGCCGACGGCCACATCGCAAGCCGCCTGCATCGCAAAATGACCTCGCGACTTGTATCTGCGCGACACGTCGAAAATCGCAAGATCGTTCACTTCATTCCCCGCAAACCCTTGTCCAGCAAGGCTCCGCTTCCGGATTGGCACTTTCGTCCTTATTCCGGTGTCGTATTTCCACATGTGGTTGTCGCAAATAGTCGGCTGATGTGACTTTTTTCTGGCAACTATGTATGCACAGCGCGGACGAGCGTCCGCCCACGCCAGGAGATATTCGATGAATTCCCCCAAGGTCGTAGTCGAAGGACTATGCAAAGTATTCGGCAATAGTCCCAAACAGGCGCTGGACATGCTGGCCGGAGGCGCAACGAAGGAAGAAGTCTTCAAGCGCACCGGACAGATCGTCGGCGTCCATAACGTCTCCTTCGACGTCAAGGAAGGCGAGATTTTCGTGCTCATGGGCCTGTCCGGCTCGGGGAAATCCACGCTGATCCGGCTCATCAACCGGCTGGTCGAACCGACTGCCGGCAAGGTACTGATCGACGGCCGCGACGTGGCCTCCGTGCCGCGCTCGGAACTCACGTCCCTGCGACGCAAGGACATGAGCATGGTGTTCCAGTCCTTCGCGCTGATGCCGCAGCGCACCGTTATTTCGAACGCCGCGTTCGGCCTCGAGGTCGCGGGCGTCGGCAAGAAAGAGCGCGAGGCGCGCGCGATGACGGTGCTCGAGCAGGTCGGCCTCGCGCCGTTCGCGCAGAAGCTGCCCGCGCAACTTTCCGGCGGCATGCAGCAGCGCGTGGGGCTTGCGCGCGCACTGGCGGTGAATCCATCGTTGATGATCATGGACGAGGCGTTCTCCGCACTCGATCCGCTCAAGCGCAAGGAAATGCAGAACGTGCTGCTCGATCTGCAACGCGAGCAGCGCCGCACGATTCTTTTCGTGTCGCACGATCTGGAAGAGGCGATGCGCATCGGCACACGCATCGCGATCATGGAAGGCGGCCGCGTGGTGCAGATCGGCACGCCGCAGGAAATCATCACCAATCCGGCCGACGATTACGTGGAAGCGTTCTTCGAAGGCATCGACACGAGCCGCTATCTGACCGCGGGCGATCTGATGCAGACGGACGCCGTGCCGCTCATGAAGCACGCGCCGCAGATCGACGCGTCGAGCGTCGCGGCGACGCTCAACGGCAGCGCCGACTACGCCTTCGTGCTGGATGCACAGCGCCGTATCCGCGGCTTCGTCGGACGCGATGCAAATGGCAACGCCGCGTCGCAGGTCAACCCCATCGAATGCGTCCAGCGCAGCATGGCGCTCGATGACGTCGTGAATCGCGTGGTCGCCAGTCCGGCGCCGCTGCCGGTCGTCGAAGCAGACGGTTCGTATTGCGGCTCGATCAACAAGGCCAATGTCCTGAAGGTTCTTACGCACCATCGAGGTTCCCATGTCTGAAATCATTCCGCTTGGCACTTGGGTGGACCACGGCGTCCACTATCTCCTCGATCACGACGCGAAGACCTTCGACTCCATCGGCAAGGTCATCGAAACGTTCGCTGCTGCGATCGAGCACGGCCTGCAGGCCATTCCGATGTGGCTGCTGATGGCGATCTTCGTCGGCATCGGCTTGTGGCGCGTCGGCTGGCGATTCGCCGCGTTCGTGCTGGCTTCGCTACTGCTCATCTACGCGACGAACTTCTGGGATCAGATGGTCATCACGCTGGGCCTCACGTTGTCGTCGACGTTCATCAGCCTGTTGCTCGGCATTCCGCTCGGCATCTGGACCTCGAAGAGCAAGTACGTCGAAATGGGCGTGCGTCCGGTCCTCGATCTGATGCAGACGATGCCCGCCTTCGTCTATCTGATTCCGGCCGCGATGCTGTTCGGCCTCGGGCGCGTGCCGGGCATTCTGGCCACCGTCATCTTCGCGATGCCGCCGGCTGTGCGTCTTACCGCGCTCGGCATCAAGCAGGTGAATCGCGAGATCGTGGAAGCGGGTCAGGCGTTCGGCTGCACGCCGTGGCAATTGCTCTACAAGGTGCAGATTCCGAACGCGCTGCCTTCGATCATGACCGGCGTGAACCAGACGATCATGATGGCGTTGTCGATGGTCATCATCGCGTCGATGGTCGGCGCGGGCGGTCTGGGCAACGACGTGCTCGCATCGATTCAGCGTCTGGATATCGGCCTCGGCTTCGAGAGCGGCTTGTCGGTGGTGTTGCTGGCGATCATTCTCGACCGCATCACCGAGAGCTTCGGACGTTCGCCCGGCATGGCGCGCGCCCCGCTGTTCTCCGGTCTGAAGAGCGTGATGAAAGTGCGCCGCGAACCGGCGACGCAACAAAGCTGACAAGGTCCGACCCATGAAGCGCGACGCGATCGTCCCAGCGGTTACCGATTCACCGTTGTCCAATCTCGCGCACTTCGGCTTTCTCACACTGCCGAACTTCTCGATGATCGCGTTCACGAGCGCGGTCGAGGTGCTGCGCATGGCCAATTACGTGGGCCGTGAGCAGCACTATCGATGGTCGATCATCACGCCGGAGGGCGAGCCGGCGCGCGCGAGCAACGGCATCACCGTGAAGCCGACAGTGACGCTCGACGAGGCGGGCATGCCGGACGTGCTGATCGTGTGCGCGGGCTGGCATGTCGCCGATTATGTCGATGATAAGGTGATCGAACTGCTGCGCCGCGCGCATGAAGCGGGCATTCCGCTCGGCGGCATCTGCACCGGGCCGTATGCGCTGCTCGCGGCGAAGCTGCTCGACGGTTATCGCTGCACGCTGCACTGGGAAGACATGTCGCCGGTCAACAAGCGCTTCCCGCATGTGCGATTCGCGGACGAGCTCTTCGTGATCGATCGCGATCGGCTGACTTGCACGGGCGGCACCGCGCCGCTCGATCTGATGCTCAATCTCGTCGGCATGCGGCTCGGACAGGCGCACGCCGCGCAGGTATCGGAGCAGTTCATTGTCGAACGCATACGCGGATCGACGGACTATCAGCACATTCCCGTCGATGCGCGCGTCGGCTTCTCGCGTGCCGAGCTTGTCGAAGTGGTGCGGCTGATGGAGGCGAACATCGAAGAGCCGCTGTCGCTCGAAGAGCTTGCGCGCCTCGTGCATCTGTCGCAACGGCATCTGCAGCGCATGTTCAAGATGTTCCTCAACGTATCGCCGACGCATTACTACCTGACGCTGCGTTTGCGCCGCGCCCGCGAACTGTTGCGCAACACGGATGCGTCGATCGCGCGTGTGACGAGCATCTGCGGGTTCCATTCGCCCTGTCACTTCAGTAAGGCGTATCGCGCGCAGTTCGGGCACGCGCCGAGCGTGGAGCGCCGCTTGTCGGCCTGAGGTCTTTCTGGTCTGTTTTCTTCGGTTCGTGCGGGCTTTCGAGTCGCGCGCGCGGGCCGCGCCATGCCTTCAAAAAATGGGAGAGAGATACATGAAACGTTTGTGGATCGCGTCGATGATTGCAGCGATGCTGTCGGGTGCCTACGCCGCGAATGCCGCCGAGCCCGCTGCGTGCAGGAACGTGCGCTTCGCCGATGTCGGCTGGACGGATATCGCCGCGACGACCGGACTTGCATCGACCGTTCTTCAGGGACTGGGCTATAACCCGACGAAGACGATCGCTTCCGTGCCGATCACGTTCGCGGGCGTGAAGAGCAAGCAGATCGACGTGTTCCTCGGTTACTGGTCGCCGACGATGGACCCGATGATCGATTCGTTCAGGAAAGCTAATCAAGTCAAAGTGCTGCCGACGCCGAATCTGACGGGCGCGAAGTACACGCTCGCGGTGCCTGACTACGCGTATCAGGCGGGCATCAAGAACTTCAACGACATCGCGAAGAACTACGACAAGCTGGATGGCAAGATCTACGGCATCGAACCCGGCAACGATGGCAACGCGCTCATCAAGAAGATGATCGACAACAACATGTACGGGCTCGGCAAGTTCAAGCTCGTGGAGTCGAGCGAGGCGGGCATGCTCGTCGAGGTGAATCGTGCGGTTCGCGAGAAGAAGCCGATCGTGTTCCTGGGCTGGGAGCCGCATCCGATGAACGTGCAGATGAAGATCGACTATCTCGCCGGCGGCGACGATGTGTTTGGTCCCAACTACGGCGAAGCGAAGGTGTTGACCGTCACGCCGACGGACTACGACACGCGTTGCCCGAATGTCGCGAAGCTCGTGTCGAACCTGCAGTTCACGACGGACATCGAGAACCACGTGATGCTGCCGATCATGAACAAGACCGATGCCAACAAGGCGGCGCGCGAGTGGCTCAAGGCGAACCCGGCGGTGCTCGATAAATGGCTTGCGGGCGTGAAGACGTTCGACGGGAAGGATGGGTTGCCGGCGGTGAAGGCTTACGTCGCCGGCAACTGAACGCAATGATGCGAAGAGGGTGCGTCAGCTCCGGTAATCGGGCTTCGCGCCTTCGATCATCCTCAACGCCGCTTCCCATTGCAGCGCCATGATCCCGTCGGACTCGTCCCGCCGATATTGCTCCGCCGTCACCTCGCAAACCTTCTGCGACGGCAGATTCAGTTCCGCATTGCCCGCCAGCGCGCGAATCTGAATCTCGCAGGCTCTTTCAAGGAAATACATCTCCTGAAACGCCTCCGCAATCGACTTCCCGCAGGTCAGCAAGCCGTGATTTTTCAGGATCATCGCGTTATGCGATCCGAGATCGTTGACGAGCCGATCCCGCTCCGCGAGATCCAGCGCGATCCCTTCGTAATCGTGATACGCGATGTGCCCGTAGTACTTCAACGCGTGCTGACTGATCGGCAGCAGGCCCTGCTTCTGCGCCGACACCGCCGCGCCCGCCGCCGTATGCGTATGGACGACGCAAAACACATCGGGTCGCGCCATATGAACGGCGGAATGAATCGTGAAGCCCGCCGGATTCACGCGATAGCGCCCGGGATCATCGCTTGCGCCCGCTTCGACCGGACGTCCCTCGCTGTCGATGCGCACCAGATCCGATGCGCGCATCTCGTCGAACAGCACGCCATAGCGGTTGATCAGGAAGTGATGATCCGGTCCCGGCACGCGCGCGCTGATGTGCGTGAAGATCATGTCGGTCCAGCGGAAGTGCCCGATCACGCGATAAAGCGCCGCCAGTTCGCAACGCACCTTCCATTCTTCCTGCGAATATCCGTGAGTCTCCATGCCGTTCCTCCTTGGATTGATGAGCCGCGGAAAACGTGAACAGATCCTGCTAGATCGCCTGGGCGCGGCCCGGGAAAGTCTCGTCGTAGTCCATTGCCTGAGCGGCTTCCTGCGCATCCGGCGCGCCGCCCTGCTCGCGATACATCATCGGCGGCAGGCCGAATTGCTTGCGGAACTCGCGGCCGAGATGCGATGCATCGGAGAAGCCGCAGCTCGATGCGATATCCGCCACCGTCTTGTCCGAGCTCGTCAGAAGCCACGCCGCCGTGCGCAGCCGCACCTGCTTCGCGTACGCCTGCGGCGCTTTACCCGTCTCCGCCTTGAAGAGGCGTTCGAGTTGCCGCGTCGACAGATCCAGCTTGTGCGCGAGTTCATCGAGCGTGAGCGAGCGCCCGACGTGCTGCTCCATCAGCAGGATCGCACGTTTCACCTTCGGATGCGTCGCGGGCGCGAGGCCCGGCGGATGCGGCTGCGGCGCATTGCCCTTCTGCATGTCATCGACGAGCAGGATGCGGAGCGCCTTTTGCACCGTCGCCGTTTCGAAGTGACGCAGAAGAATGGCGGCGGCGACATCGATCGATGCACGCCCGCCCGAACACGTGATGCGCCTTCTGTCGATCACGAACAGGCGGTCCGCGACGAGCGATTTCTCGTCGGCGTGCGGGAATCGCTCGATGAAGTCCCAGTAGTGAAACCAGCTCACGCAGATGCGATGCCCTTCGAGCACGCCCGCGCGCATCAGCGAAAACACGCCCGTGCACATGCCGACCATCGTCGCGTTCGCGGAGGCCGCGCGACGGATGAACTGCAGCGTCGCGTCGCTGGTGGCGGGGCCGGAATGCAGCAGGCCGCCGACCACCACGACGTAGTCGAACGGCTCGGCCTGATCGTAGGTTTCCCACGGCGTGATCTGAATGCCGCAGCTTGCGCGCACCGGCGCGAGCGTTTCGCCGATCACGCTCCATGAGCAGCGCACCGGACGGCTGAAATCGCCTTCGTCGGCGGACAGACGCAACAGATCGACGAAACCGGCGAACGCGGTCAGCGTGAAGTTCGGCAACAGGATGATGCCGAAGCGGATACGCGATTTCGATTGACCGTCGACGGAAGACGGCGGGAGAGGCTCTGCGGCATTCATGCGGGAGACATGCGGCTGGACGTTATCCAGCGAGCATAACACTCGCCCGTGAGCCTCGGGCGCGTGTCAGAAAGAGAACGCAGCCGGCGTCGTGAGACGGCGGCCGCGTGATTGCGAACGGATAAAAGCGGAGGCGCTTCAGCCGCCGAGCACGGCGAACCCCCACGCAAAGATGCAGCCGACGAGCGCGCCGGTCGAGCGGCCGAGCACGCTCGCGACCGCGTAATCGCCCCAGCGCTGCTCGACTTCGGCCTGCAACACGCCGAAGTAGCGCAGCACGGGATCGATCGAGCAGAGCAGCGTCAGCGCGGCCCAGACGGGCGCCTCACGCGCGAGCAAGCGATCGGCGGTAAGGAGATCGAGTGCCTCGAGCGTGCCGACGACAGCCACGCCGACGACGAATGCGAAAGCCCAGGATTTGAAGAACTGATCGGGTAAGGCGTGAGTTTCCATCGATGCAAACCAAAGAAGCGAGAGAAGGCGGAACGTGGAGTGAAGCCGCCTGGCGCGGCTCATCCGGGAACTTGGGGAATATACCGATGAGCGTTCGCGCGACGATTCGGATCAGTCTCAAAAAAGCGGAAAGTGCAACGAAGATGCGCAAAAACGCGCCAGACGCGAAATGCTCTGTTAGCAGGACCGGCATTGATAGGTGTCGCGAAGCAGCGAACGCCCGCGAAATCGTCGCGAAAACATCGCCCGGATTGCGGCGAATCGAGCCCTGACGCCGCGGTCCCATTTCGATGGCGCTTTTGTTCTATCGGGTCTCTTCAGGGTTTGGTGCAATGAGCGCCATACCGAAACCACGGTCGCGCTCGTGCGCAACGCCAACCAGGGACAAACCCATGAATGTCAGCGTCTTCGATCTGTTCAAGATCGGCATCGGACCGTCAAGCTCGCATACCGTCGGGCCGATGATCGCGGCGTGCCGTTTCGCGTCGCATATCGAGGACGCCAATCTGCTCGCCTTCGTCACGCGCGTGCGCGCCGAGCTGTTCGGCTCGCTCGGTGCGACCGGCAAGGGCCACGGCACCGACAAGGCCGTGCTGCTCGGTCTCGAAGGCAATCTGCCCGACCTGATCGATCCCGACATGATCGCGCCGCGCCTCGCCGACATCCGCGCGACGAAGCGCCTGAAGCTGCTCGGCAAGCATGAAGTCGTGTTCGAGGAACGCGAGCACATCGGTTTCTATCGCAAGCTGATGCCGGGCGCGCCGGGGTCGAGCATCGTGCATCCGAACGGCATGCGCTTTCAGGCGTTCGACGAGAACGGCCAGTTGCTCGTCGAGAAAGAGTATTACTCGGTCGGCGGCGGCTTCGTCGTGAATCGCGAAGGCGATCGCGTGAACGGTCTGCGCGCGGCCAACACGGTGCCGCATCCGTTTCGCACCGGCGACGATCTGATGCGCGTGTGCCGGGAGACAGGTCTGTCTATTGCCGAAGTGACGATGCAGAACGAATGCGCGAATCGCACCGAAGCCGAAGTGCGCGAAGGCCTGCTCGCCGTGTGGCGCGTGATGGCCGCGTGCGTCGAGCGCGGCTGCAAGGAGCGCGGCGAATTGCCCGGCCCGATGCATGTGAAGCGCCGCGCAGCCGATCTCTCCGCTTCGCTGCGGTCGCGTTCCGAAGAGTCGCTACGCGATCCGTTGTCGATGCTCGACTGGGTCAATCTCTATGCAATGGCCGTCAACGAAGAAAACGCGGCGGGCGGCCGCGTCGTCACCGCGCCGACCAATGGCGCGGCCGGCGTGATTCCCGCCGTGCTGCACTACTACGTGAAGTTCATGCACGGCTCGAACGACGACGGCATCGTGCGCTTCCTGCTCACCGCGGCCGCCATCGGCATCATCTACAAGGAAACGGCTTCGATCTCCGGCGCGGAAGTCGGCTGTCAGGGCGAAGTCGGCGTCGCATGCTCGATGGCCGCGGCCGCGCTCGCCGCCGTGATGAACGGCACGCCCGCGCAAGTGGAAAACGCCGCGGAAATCGGCATGGAACATAACCTCGGCATGACCTGCGATCCCGTCGGCGGCCTTGTGCAGATTCCGTGCATCGAGCGCAACGCGATGGGCGCGATCAAGGCGATCAACGCCGCGCGCATGGCGATGAAAGGCGACGGCACGCACTACGTGTCGCTCGATTCGGTCATCAAGACGATGCGCGAAACCGGCGCCGACATGAAGACGAAATACAAGGAGACGTCGCGCGGTGGCCTCGCCGTCAACGTCATCGAATGCTGAATTCAGGACCCCACGAAGGAAGAGAAACACCATGAGCCGCTATTCCATCTTCAGCCTCTTGCGCAACGGCATGTCGTATCACGAGAACTGGGAGCGCCAGTGGCGAAGTCCCGAGCCGAAGCGCGAGTACGACGTGGTGATCGTCGGCGGCGGCGGTCATGGTCTCGCGACCGCGTATTACCTCGCGAAAGAGCACGGCATCACGAACGTCGCGATTCTCGAGAAGGGATGGATCGGCGGCGGCAATACCGCGCGCAATACGACCATCGTGCGCTCGAACTATCTGTGGGACGAATCGGCCGCGCTGTACGAGAAAGCGATGAAGCTGTGGGAAGGCCTCTCGCAAGATCTCAACTACAACGTGATGTTCTCGCAGCGCGGCGTGATGAACCTCGCGCACACGCTGCAGGACGTGCGCGATACGGAACGCCGCGTGAACGCGAACCGCCTGAACGGCGTCGATGCCGAGTTCCTCACGCCGCAGCAGATCAAGGAAATCGAGCCGACGATCAACCTCAACAGCCGCTATCCGGTGCTGGGCGCGTCGATTCAGCGGCGCGGCGGCGTCGCGCGTCACGATGCGGTGGCCTGGGGCTTCGCGCGCGGCGCGGACCGCGCGGGCGTCGACATCATTCAGAACTGCCAGGTCGTCGGCATTCGCCGCGATGGAAGCCAGGTGACGGGTGTCGATACGACGAAGGGCTTCATCAAGGCGAAGAAGGTCGCGGTCGTCACGGCCGGCAGCACGACGACGCTCGCCGACATGGCCGGCGTGCGTCTGCCGATCGAGAGTCATCCGCTTCAGGCGCTCGTTTCCGAGCCGATCAAGCCGGTCGTGAACACGGTGATCATGTCGAACGCGGTGCACGCGTACATCAGCCAGTCCGACAAGGGCGATCTCGTGATCGGCGCGGGCGTCGACCAGTACGCGGGCTATGGACAGCGCGGCAGCTTCCACATCATCGAAGGTACGCTGGAAGCGATCGTCGAGATGTTCCCGGTGTTCTCGCGCGTGCGCATGAATCGCCAGTGGGGCGGCATCGTCGATGTCTCGCCGGATGCATGCCCGATCATCTCCAAGACCGACGTGAAGGGACTCTACTTCAACTGCGGCTGGGGCACGGGCGGCTTCAAGGCGACGCCGGGCTCGGGCTGGGCCTATGCGCACACGATCGCGAAGGACGAGCCGCATGCGTTGAACGCGCCGTTCTCGCTGGATCGCTTCTATACCGGCCATCTGATCGACGAACACGGCGCGGCTGCCGTGGCTCACTAACCGCATCGAGGAAAAGAAACATGTTGCTGATCGAATGCCCCTGGTGCGGGCCGCGCGCCGAAACCGAATTCTCCTGCGGCGGCGAAGCGGATATCGCGCGTCCGCTCGACACGGAAAATCTCACCGACAAGGAATGGGGCGACTACCTTTTCATGCGCAAGAATCCGCGCGGCGTGCATCGCGAGCAATGGATGCATGCGCAGGGCTGCCGGCGCTGGTTCAGGGCGCAGCGCGATACGGTGAGTTATGAAATCCAGGGCTACGAGACGTTCGACCGTCCGCTGGCTGTGATGCAAGACAACGGAGGCACGTCGAAATGAGCCAGAAAGACCGACTCGGCATGGGCGGGCGCATCAATCGCGCGATCCCCGTGACCTTCACGTTCAACGGCAAGACTTATCACGGTTTTGAAGGCGATACGCTCGCGTCTGCGTTGCTCGCGAACGGCGAGCGCTTCGTCGCGCGGAGCTGGAAATATCACCGTCCGCGCGGGATCATCACCGCGGGCGTGGAAGAACCGAATGCAATCGTGCAGCTTGAAACCGGCGCGTACACGGTGCCGAATGCCCGCGCCACGGAAGTCGAGCTGTACCAGGGTCTGGTCGCCGCGAGCGTGAACGCGAAGCCGAACATCGAGAACGACCGCATGGCGGTCAATCAGAAGATTGCGCGCTTCATTCCCGCGGGCTTCTACTACAAGACGTTCATGTGGCCGCGCAAGTTCTGGCCGAAGTACGAAGAAGTGATCCGCGATGCGGCGGGCCTCGGCGAAGCGCCGAAGCATCTCGATGCCGATCGCTACGACAAGTGCTTCGCGCACTGCGATGTGCTCGTGGTCGGCGGCGGCCCTTCGGGTCTCGCGGCGGCGCATGCGGCGGGTCTGTCGGGCGCGCGCGTGATTCTGGTCGACGATCAGCGCGAACTCGGCGGCTCGCTGTTGTCGTGCCGCGCGGAGATCGACGGCAAGCCCGCGCTGCAATGGGTGCAGAAGCTCGAAGCCGAACTGCGCAAGATGCCTGACGTGAAGATTCTTTCGCGCAGCACGGCGTTCGGTTATCAGGATCACAACCTCGTCACGATCACGCAGCGCCTGACTGACCATCTGCCCGTTTCACGGCGCAAGGGCACGCGCGAACTGATGTGGAAGGTGCGCGCGAAGCGCGTGGTGCTCGCGACGGGCGCGCACGAGCGTCCCATCGTCTTCGGCAACAACGATCTGCCGGGCGTGATGCTGGCCTCCGCGGTGTCGACGTACCTGCATCGCTATGCGGTGCTGCCGGGCCGTCAGGCCGTCGTCTTCACGAACAACGACGACGCCTATCAATGCGCGCTCGATCTGAAGGCGGCAGGCGCCGAGGTGACCGTCGTCGATCCGCGTCCGGCCGAATCGAAAGGCGCCTTGCCCGCAGCGGCCCGCCGCTACGGCGTGCGCGTGCTGAACAACGCGGTGATCACCGTTGCGCGCGGCAAGCTGCGCGTGGCGTCGGTGGAAGTGGCTTCGTATGCGAAGGGCGAGGTCGGCCCGAAGCAGACCGATCTGCAATGCGACCTCGTCGCGATGTCGGGCGGCTGGAGCCCGGTGCTGCACCTCTTCGCGCAATCGGGCGGCAAGGCGCACTGGCACGACGAGAAGGCGTGCTTCGTGCCGGGCAAGGCGATGCAACTGGAAAGCAGCGTCGGCGCATGCGCGGGTGAGTTCTCGCTGGCGCGCGGCATCCGCTTCGGCGGCGATGCCGGGGCGGAAGCGGCGCGTGCGGCGGGTCATATCGTCGTGAAGCCGAATCCCGTGCAGGTCGCTGAAATCGTCGAAGCGCCGATGATGCCGCTGTGGATCGTCGGCAACCGGGACATGTCGACGCGCGGCCCGAAGCAGTTCGTCGACTTCCAGAACGACGTGTCCGCGGCGGACATCTATCTGGCGGCGCGTGAAGGCTTCGAATCCGTCGAGCACGTGAAGCGCTATACGGCGATGGGCTTCGGCACCGATCAGGGCAAGCTCGGCAACATCAACGGCATGGCGATTCTCGCGCAGGCACTCGGCAAGACCATTCCCGAGACCGGCACGACGACGTTCCGCCCGAACTACACGCCTGTCACCTTCGGCACGTTCGCGGGCCGCGAGCTCGGCGAGTTTCTCGATCCGGTGCGCAAGACCGCGATTCACGAATGGCACGTCGAGAACGGCGCGATGTTCGAGGACGTCGGCAACTGGAAGCGTCCGTGGTATTACCCGAAAGCCGGTGAGGACATGCACGCGGCGGTCGCGCGTGAATCGCTCGCGGTGCGTCAGAGCGTCGGCATTCTCGATGCATCGACGCTCGGCAAGATCGACATCCAGGGCCCGGATTCCGCGAAGCTCCTGAACTGGATGTACACGAATCCGTGGAGCAAGCTCGAAGTCGGCAAGTGCCGCTACGGCCTGATGCTCGACGAGAACGGCATGATCTTCGACGATGGCGTGACGGTGCGCCTCGGCGAACAGCACTACATGATGACGACGACCACCGGCGGCGCGGCGCGCGTTTTGACGTGGCTCGAGCGCTGGCTGCAGACCGAATGGCCCGACATGCGCGTGCGTCTCGCATCGGTGACGGATCACTGGGCAACTTTTGCGGTCGTCGGCCCGAATAGCCGTAAGGTTCTGCAGAAGGTGTGCCACGACATCGACTTCGCGAACGCATCGTTCCCGTTCATGAGCTATCGCGACGGCACGGTGGCGGGCGCAGCGGCGCGCGTGATGCGCATCAGCTTCTCGGGCGAGCTCGCGTACGAAGTGAACGTGCCGGCCAACGTCGGACGCGCGGTGTGGGAAGCGCTCATGCTGGCGGGCGCGGAGTTCGACATCACGCCGTACGGCACGGAAACGATGCACGTGCTGCGCGCGGAGAAGGGCTACATCATCGTCGGTCAGGATACGGACGGTTCGATGACGCCTTACGACCTCGGCATGGGCGGGCTGGTCGCGAAGTCGAAGGACTTCATCGGCAAGCGTTCGCTGACGCGTTCGGACACGGCGAAGGCCGGGCGCAAGCAGTTCGTCGGCCTTCTGACCGATGATCCTTCGTTCGTGCTCCCGGAAGGCGCGCAGATCGTCGCGGGTCCGTTCCAGGGCGACACCGCGCCGATGCTCGGTCACGTCACGTCGAGCTATTACAGCCCTATTTTGAAGCGTTCGATTGCATTGGCCGTCGTGAAGGGCGGCCTCGAGAAGGTCGGCGAATCGGTCATGATTCCGCTCGCGAACGGCAAGCGCATCAACGCAAAAATCACCAGTTCGGTGTTCTACGACAGCGAAGGAGCACGTCAGCATGTTGAATGAGATCAAAGGTTCCTCGACGGTCGTCGATCGCGCAATCAGCGGACAGGCTCTGAGCGGCACGTGGCAGGAGTCCCCGCTCGTCGGCGCCGATGCGTTGATGAAATCGCATCAGAGCGGCTCGCCGAAAAAGTTTCGTCTGACGGAGCGGCCGTTCCTCGAACTCGTGAACGTGCGTGGCGACACGCGTGATCCTGCGTTCGTCAAGGCGGTGCAGAACGTGATCGGCTGCACGCCGCCCGAGAAGGCGAACACCATCGCGCGCGGCAACGGCTACACGATGCTGTGGCTCGGCCCCGATGAATGGCTCGTGCATTCGGATACGGCGCACGACGCATCGCGTCCCGCGCCGCTCGAAGCGACGCTGCGCGACGCGTTCGTCGGTCAGTTCTCGGCGGCGGTGGATATCGGCAGCGGCTATACGGTGCTCGACATCGATGGTCCGAAGACGCGTGAAGTGCTCTCGCGCGGCTGTCCGCTCGATCTGCATCCGAAGATGTTTGGTGAGGGGCAGTGCGCACAGAGCCATTATTTCAAGGCATCTTTGACGCTCGTGCCGCTCGGCGGCGATCGCTTCGAGATGATCGTGCGCCGCAGCTTCGCCGATTACTTCGTGAAGATGATGCTCGACGCCGCCGAGCCGCTGCTCTCATGAAGCCGTTCGAACCGCTCGAAGCAGGTGGGCAGGGCTGGCGCGTGATCGTCGATGAGTTGATCGTGAAAACGCGCGTCGGCTTGTACGAGCATGAACATGAAGGGCCGCAGCCCGTGTGCATCGATGCGAGCCTGAGGTATCGCGGCATGCCGCATGAATCGGACGATGGTCTGATCGATTACGAAGCGTGGTGCAATCGCGTGAGTGCGTTTCTTGAAACGAAGGGGCATACGCGTTTGCTGGAGACGCTCGCGGTCGAGATCGCGGCGCTTTCGTTCGAGGAATGGCCCGCGCTGGATGCGCTCACGCTCGTGCTGCACAAGCCGAAGATTCGCGAAGGCACGAAGCGGCTCGCGCTCGAACTCGACTGGCGTCGTGCGGATTTCGAAGCGTGGCGGTTGAGCGCTTCCGCGCATCAGATGCTAGTGCGATGAATGCGTCGCGCGATGCCGCCGCGCGACTTTCCGAGCGTGCGTGCAAGAGGCATGACGCGGATGCTGCGCTCGCGTTGCTCGATCGGAGTATTGCGCTGAAGCATCGGCGGATTGCGCTGATTCGCTATCTGCACGCGCAGTATCTCGATGCGCCGCTCGAAGCGCGGCATCATGAGTATGTGAAGGTGATTGCGTCGCGGTTGAGTGTGGAAGTATTGATGCAGATCGCGGCGGCGGCGCGAGCGCGGTTCGATGCGTGACATCCGTTGGATATGGATTCCGAAGGGGTATGAGGTAGGGCGATTCGAGGCCGCGCTTGCGCGGCCTTTTTTTGATCGCAGCGTGCGCTCTTAACCCTTCACCTCTCCGAACTCTCGCGTGACGCGCGCCACCGACTCCTTCCGCGCGCGTTTCCCCTCCGCCACGAAGTACGGCGTATCAACCCGCCCCAACGCCTGCAAACCCCGAACCCGATCCGCGATCTTCTCCGCCAACATGATCGTCGGCGCATTGAGATTCCCCGTCGTGATCTGCGGCATGATCGAAGCATCGACGACGCGCAGTCCTTCCATCCCATGCACGCGTCCTTCCCCATCGACGACAGCCATATCGTCATAACCCATCTTGCACGAACACGAAGGATGAAAAGCCGTCTCCGCCTTCGCTCTCACGAACGCATCGAGTTCCGTATCGCTTTTCAGATCATCTGAAGGATGAAGCTCGCGACCGCGATACCGCCCAAGCGCAGGCTGATGCATGATCTCCCGCGTGATGCGAATCGCGTCGCGGAACTCGCGCCAGTCGAGCGGATCGGCCATATAGTTGAAAAGGATGGCGGGATGCGCATTCGGATCGCGCGACTTGAGCTTCACGTGTCCGCGACTCGGCGAGCGCATCGATCCGACATGCGCCTGGAACCCGTGCATCCTGATCGGGTTCGAGCCGTTGTAGTTGATCGCCACCGGTAGAAAGTGATACTGGATGTTGGGCCAGAGATCATCGTCGCGCGTGCGGATGAAGCCGCCCGCTTCGAATTGATTGCTCGCGCCGATGCCCGTACCGTTCAGCATCCACTCGAGCCCGATCCCCGGCTGATTCCACCACTGCAACGCCGGATACAAGGACACAGGCTCCTTGCATTCGTATTGCATGTACATCTCCAGATGATCCTGTAAGTTCTCACCGACACCCGGCAGATCGTGCACCACCGGAATCTCAAGTTCCTTCAGCCAGTCCGCTCGCCCGACGCCCGAACGCTGCAGCAACTGCGGCGAAGCGATCGCACCGCTGCACACGAACACCTCGCGCCGCACATGCGCCGTGACGCGCTGCCCGCCATGCAGATACGCGACGCCGATCGCACGCTTGCCCGAGAACAGCACGCGGTCAGTCGTTGCATGCGTGACGATCGTGAGATTGCCGCGATGCTTCGCGCGATCCAGATACCCGCGCGCCGTGCTCGCACGCCGTCCGTTCGCGGTCACGGTGCGATCCATCGGGCCGAAGCCTTCCTGCTGATAACCGTTCAGATCTTCGGTGCGCGGATAACCGGCCTGCACGCCGGCCTCGACCATCGCGGCGAATAGCGGATTGTTGCCGGGCTTGCTCGTCGTCACATGCACGGGACCATCGCCGCCGTGATACGCATTCGGGCCGATATCGCGCGTCTCCGCTTTCCGGAAATACGGAAGACAGTCGAGATAGCTCCAGTCATCGAGCCCCGGCATCGACGCCCAGTTGTCGTAGTCGAGCGCATTGCCGCGGATATAGCACATGCCATTGATCAGCGACGATCCGCCCAGCCCCTTGCCGCGCCCGCATTCCATGCGACGGTTGTTCATATGCGGCTCGGGCTCGGTTTCATACGCCCAGTTATAGCGCCGTCCCTGAAGCGGATAAGCCAGCGCCGCAGGCATTTGCGTGCGGAAGTCGAAGCGATAGTCCGGCCCGCCCGCTTCGAGCAGCAGCACGGTCACATCCTCGTCTTCGGTGAGACGCGATGCGAGCACGTTGCCCGCCGATCCCGCGCCGACGATGATGTAGTCGTATTCGTTCGCGCTCATCGCAATACTCCTTAAAACACGGGCTGATAAGGGCCGAGCTCGACCTGCACGGACTTGATGCGCGTATAGGCATGCAACGCGACGATGCCGTTCTCGCGACCGATGCCCGATTGCTTGTAGCCGCCCACGGGCATTTCCGCCGGCGATTCGCCCCACGTATTGATCCAGCAAATACCCGCTTCGAGCCGATGAATCACGCGATGCGCACGCGACAGGTTCTCCGTCACGACGCCCGCCGCAAGACCGTAGTCCGTATCGTTGGCGCGCGCGATGACTTCGTCTTCGTCATCGAACGCAAGAATGCTCATCACGGGGCCGAAGATTTCCTCGCGCACGATGCGCATGTCGTCGCGGCAATCGGCGAACACGGTCGGCTCGACATACTGGCCGCGCGCAAACGGGCCATCGGTCATGCGTGCGCCGCCCGCGACGAGCCGTGCGCCTTCGCGCTTGCCGCTCTCGATGAAGCCGAGCACCTTCTGCAATTGCGCCGCGCTCACGAGCGGCCCGAAGTTCGTGTTGAGATCATCAGGTGCGCCGATGCGAATGCGCTTCACGCGCTCCAGAACCAGCGCTTCGAACCTGTCAATGACGCCGCGCTCCACGAACACGCGCGTGCCGTTCGTGCACACCTGTCCCGAGCTGAAGAAGTTCGCGCTCATCGCGATATCGGCGGCGCGTTCGAGATTCGCGTCGTCGAAAACGATGAGCGGCGACTTGCCGCCGAGCTCCATCGTCACTTCCTTGAGCGTCGAACCGCCCGCGCGCGCCATCACTTTCTTTCCCGTCTCGACGCCGCCTGTGAACGAAATCTTCTCGATGCCGGCATGTTCGGCGAGCATCGCGCCGACGCGGCCATCGCCCTGCACGACATTGAAGACGCCCGCGGGCACGCCCGCTTCGGTGTAGATCTCGGCGAGCTTCAGCGCGGTCAACGGCGTGACTTCGCTCGGCTTGAAGATCATCGCGTTGCCCGCGGCGAGCGCCGGCGCGGACTTCCAGCATGCGATCTGAATCGGGTAATTCCACGCGCCGATGCCCGCGCACACGCCGAGCGGTTCGCGCCGCGTATAGACGAACGACGATTCGCGCAGCGGGATCTGCTCGCCTTCGATGGCCGTCGCGAGCCCCGCGTAGTACTCGATGACATCCGCGCCCGTGACGATATCGACGGCGCGCGTCTCCGCGATCGGCTTGCCGGTATCGCGCGTTTCGATCGCGGCGAGTTCATCGTTGCGCGCGCGAAGCAGGTCGACCGCGCGGCGCAGGATGCGCGAGCGCTGCATCGCGGTCATCGCAGCCCATTCGCGCTGGCCCTCGCGCGCCGATCGCACCGCGCGATCGATATCCGCCTCCGACGCCTGCTGCACGCGCGCGAGCGTTTCGCCCGTTGCGGGATCAAGCGTGTCGAAGGTTTCGCCGCTCGTCGCATCGACGTATTCGCCGCCGATATAAAGCCGTTGCTCTCCGAATGCGGACATGTCGCGCTCCTTTCCTTGAATGTGGGTGATCAGCCGCGCGCTTCCAGCACGAGGTCGATGTAGTCGTAGGCGAGTCGCAGCGCGCCCTTCGTATCGAATGGTTCGCCCGCGAGCGCGCCGCGCAGCCACAGGCCGTCGATCAACGCGGCGAGGCCGCTCGCGGCGCGGCGCGCGGCCGGCTTCGTCAATGCTCGCGCGAAATCCGCGCACAGGTTCGAGTTCAGACGCCGCGTGTTCACGCGTTGCAATCGCCGCAATTCCGGCTTGTGCATGCTCTCCGACCAGAACGCGAGCCAGGTTTTCATGACCGGTCCGTTGACCTGTTCGACATCGAAGTTCGCCGCGACGACCGCGCGCAGCTTCGAGCGCGGATCGGGCTTCGCGGCCTTGCGCCGGCGCGACGTGCCCTGCCACAGCGAGCGCAGCACATGACGCATCGTGGCTTCGAGCAGGCCGTCCTTGTCGCCGAAATAGTGACTGACGATGCCCGTCGACGTGCTCGCGCGCTGCGCAACCGAGGCGAGCGTCGCGCCCGCGAGCCCGGATTGATCGATGGTGTGCAGCGTCGCGTCGATGAGTTGCGCGCGGCGGATTTCGCGCATTCCGAGCTTGGGCATGGCGGTTCTGTAATCGATGATTTGCGCCGATACTAGTTTTTTTATTTTGAACGGTCAATCAATAAAAACCGGGTCGAAAGGCTTTCGGGGCGCGATGTCGGTTTCAGTCAAACGCGCGTCGCATTGAGTGACAGTCGCGGCTGTGCGAGAGCGCTACCCTCGTTGCACGGGCGCGATGACCCGATGAAGTGCGGCGGGCTCATCGCGCGTGCCGTCCACGAAACATGGAGACGATCAATGAGCAGCAATCGCGGCGTCGTTTATCTGGGGCAGGGCAAGGTCGAAGTGCAATCCATCGACTATCCGAAAATGGTCGATCCACGCGGCCGCGACATCGGTCACGGCGTCATTCTGAAAGTAGTCAGCACCAATATCTGCGGCTCGGACCAGCACATGGTGCGCGGCCGCACGACCGCGCAGGTCGGTCTCGTGCTCGGCCATGAGATCACGGGCGAGGTCATCGAAGTCGGGCGCGACGTGGAAACGCTATCGGTCGGCGATCTCGTTTCGGTGCCGTTCAATGTCGCGTGCGGCCGCTGTCCGACTTGCAAGGCGCAGCACACGGGCGTGTGCCTGAACGTGAATCCGTCGCGGGCGGGCGGCGCGTACGGCTATGTCGACATGGGCGGCTGGATCGGCGGACAGGCGGAATACGTTATGGTGCCGTACGCGGACTTCAATCTGCTGAAGTTTCCCGACAAGGCGCAGGCGATGTCGAAGATTCGCGATCTCACCTGCCTCTCCGACATTCTTCCGACGGGTTATCACGGCGCCGTGATGGCGGGCGTCGGGCCGGGCTCGACGGTGTATATCGCGGGCGCGGGTCCGGTCGGGATGGCGGCGGCCGCGTCGGCGCGCATTCTGGGCGCGGCGTGCACGATCGTCGGCGACATGAACGAGGAGCGCCTCGCGCACGCACGCGCGATGGGCTTCGAGACGATCAATCTGTCGAACGACGCGACGCTCGGCGAGCAGATCGAGCAGATACTCGGCAAGCCGGAAGTGGACTGCGCGGTCGATTGCGTGGGCTTCGAGGCGCACGGCCACGGCAGCGACAGCGGCCACGAAGCGCCCGCGACCGTGCTCAATTCGCTGATGGAAATCACGAAGGCGGCGGGCGCGATCGGCATTCCGGGTCTCTACGTGACCGACGATCCGGGCGCCGTCGATGCCGCCGCGAGGAAGGGCAGCCTGAGCATCCGCTTCGGTCTCGGCTGGGCGAAGTCGCACTCGTTCCATACCGGGCAGACGCCGGTCATGAAGTACAACCGCAATCTGATGCAGGCGATTCTGTGGGACCGTCTGCCGATCGCGGATATCGTCAACGTGACGGTGGTGTCGCTCGATGAAGCGCCGGATGGCTATCGCAAGTTCGATGGCGGCGCGCCGCGGAAGTTCGTCATCGATCCGCACGGGCTGCTGAAGGCGGCTTGAGGTAATTTGCCCCTGCGGTTTTTTCGGCCGCAGGGGCGTCGGTCTGCATAGGTCTCAGAAAAGACCCATCAAACGATTCCCGTCATGTAGTAGACGGCGATAACAAAGAACACGGCCAGCGTCTTGATGACCGTCACCGCGAAAATATCGCGATACGACTCCCGATGCGTCAGCCCCGTCACCGCGAGCAGCGTGATGACCGCGCCGTTGTGCGGCAACGTATCCATGCCGCCCGAGGCCATCGCCACCACGCGATGAAGCACTTCCAGCGGAATATGCGCGGCCTGCGCGCCGGCGATGAACGTATCGGACATCGCGGCGAGCGCGATACTCATGCCGCCCGACGCCGAGCCGGTGATGCCCGCGAGCGAGCTCACGGAAATGGCCGCATTGACGAGCGGATTCGGGATGCTTTTGAGCGCATCGCTGACCACGAGAAAGCCCGGCAAGGCGGCGATCACGCCGCCGAAGCCGTATTCCGACGCCGTGTTCATCGCCGCGAGCAGCGCGCCCGCGACGGCCGCCCGCGTGCCCACGGCGAAGCGCTCCTTCACGCGCGAAAAGGCCGTCAGCAAGACGAGCACGATACCCAGCAACAACGCGCCTTCGACCGCCCAGATCGCCACAACGGTTTTGACCGCCGTGGTAACCGGCGCGTGCACGCCCGGCAGCACTTCCGGCGGCACGGTATAGCTCGCGCCGTACCACGTCGGAATCCACTTGGTCAGCGCGAAATTCGCGACGCCGACGAGAATCAGCGGCGCAATCGCGAGCAACGGATTCGGCAGCGACGTCGATTCCACGCGCTCCGGCTCGTTCACGAGCGACGTGCCGTAGCCTTCGCCCTTGGCCATCGCCGAGCGGCGGCGCCATTCGAGGAACGTCAGGCCCACCACGATGATGAACACCGAGCCGATCACGCCGAGCCACGGCGCGGCCCAGCCGGTCGTCTTGAAGAACGTCGTCGGGATGATGTTCTGGATCTGCGGCGTGCCCGGCAGCGAATCCATCGTGAACGAGAACGCGCCAAGCGCGATCGCGCCCGGCATCAGGCGCTTCGGAATATTGCTCTGGCGATACATCTCCGCCGCGAACGGATACACCGCGAACACGACGACGAACAGCGATACGCCGCCATAGGTGAGCAGCGCGCACACCGCGACGATCACCGCATTCACACGCGACTTGCCGATGTAGCGAATCGCCGCGGCGACGATCGACTCGGAGAAGCCCGACAACTCGATGACCTTGCCGAACACCGCGCCGAGCAGAAACACCGGAAAGTAGAGCTTCACGAAGCCGACCATCTTCTCCATGAAGATGCCGGAGAACACGGGCGCGACGGCGGCGGGATCGGTGAGAAGGACGGCAGCGAGCGCCGCGATCGGGGCGAAAAGAATGACGCTGTAGCCGCGGTAGGCGGCGAGCATCAGGAACGCCAGGGCGGCGAGCACGATGATGAACGACATTGAGTCTCCGTGAGTGGTTTGTTCTTTGAAGCATAGTGCGCGCTTCTTCTGGAAGCGCTGCGGGCGCGTCGGTAACGCACCGCGCGGGCAGAACGCAGGTTTCGTGCCAGTGCGTTGAAACGAAGCCGCTGCGGGCATCGGACGAGCATGCCATCGCAACGTTTCATCCAGATGTCTCAAAATAGAGACATCTTCGGCACCACGCGCGATCACGCAACTTGTCAAGACTAGTACAGATGCGGATTGCCGGCGAGTCTCCTGATTGAGATAGTTGTCTCAATATAGAGAAAACGGAGACTTTGGGCGCCATGCGCAACGACTGGATTAACGTGCCCCTGGACTACAGCGACGTGATGCGCCGCGCGATGGAGTCGCTTTTCAAGACCTTCGAGAATTTGAGCGAAGGCACTTTCATCGTCGATGCGGACGCGCGCGTCGTGTGGATCAACAAGCGCTACGCCGCGCGTTTCGGATTCGACGATCCGCTCGACGCGATCGGCCTCGACTGCGAAACCGTGATTCCGAACAGCCTGATGCGCGAAGTCGTCGCGACAGGCAAGCCGATCCTGCTCGACGTGCTGGAAACGGACCGCGAGCCGCTCGTCGTCACGCGTCTGCCGCTCAAGGACGACGCGGGCGTGATCATCGGCGCGATCGGCTTTGCGCTGTTCGACGAGATGAAGGCGCTCACGCCGCTTTTCGCGCACTACTCGCGCGTGCAGCAGGAACTGATCGCGACACGCCAGTCGCTCGCGCAGGCGCGGCGCGCGAAGTACACGTTTTCGAGTTTCGTCGGCACGAGTCCGGTCAGTCTCGAGGTGAAGCGGCAGGCGCGTCGCGCGGCGCTCGTCGATTCTCCGGTGCTCCTGCTGGGCGAAACCGGCACCGGCAAGGAACTGCTCGCGCATTCGATCCACGGGGCATCGACGCGCGCCGGCAAGCCGCTCGTGACGGTCAACGTAGCGGCCATTCCGGACACGCTGCTCGAAGTCGAATTCTTCGGCGCGGCGGCGGGCGCGTACACCGGCGCGGAGCGAAAGGGCCGCGTCGGCAAGTTCGAGCTGGCCGACGGCGGCACGCTCTTTCTCGACGAAATCGGCGACATGCCGCTGCCCTTGCAGGGAAAACTTCTGCGCGTGCTGCAGGACAAGGAGTTCGAGCCGCTCGGCTCGAATCGCATCGTGCGCGCGGATGTGCGCATCATCGCGGCGACGTCCGCTGATCTCTCCGCGCTCGTCGCGGCGGGACGCTTTCGCGCGGACCTGTTCTATCGCCTGAACGTGCTCACTATTCAGGCGCCGCCGTTGCGCGACCGGCTGGGCGATATCGAGGCGCTCGCCTACGCGATTCTCGAAGACCTGTCCGCCGACACACGGCCGGGGCACGGCGGTCATTTCGTGCTGCACAAGGATGGTCTGCAACTGCTGGAGGCATATTCCTGGCCCGGCAATGTCCGCGAGTTGCGCAACACGCTGGAGCGAGCGCTGATGCTCTCGGAGACCGAGCATATCGATGCTCGTGCGTTGAGCGCGTTCATCGATGCGGGGCGGGTTGCGATCGCGGCGCAGGCGGAGCCGTCGGAGCAGGAAGACGGCGATCCGCCGAGCCTCTCCTATGCGGACGCCATGACCGATTTCGAACGGCGTTTTCTCTCCGATGCGTTGCGCGCGAGCGGCGGGCGCGTCGCGGATGCGGCGGAGAAAATCGGCATTGGGCGGGCGACGTTGTACAAGAAAATCGCGGCGCTGGGGATCGCCGTCTGACGGATTTTTGCGAACACGCCAGATCGACGCGAAAGCTTCGCGTGGCATACTCCCGAAATCGAAAATAACGACCAAGAATCAAAGGGGTACGGGATGAAACGCGGGATGAAAATCGGCAGGGCAATCGGCCTTTCGGCCATGTTCGCGGGCAGCGCGTGGGCGCTTGCCGGATGCAGCAGCGCGCCGCCGCTTTTTTCCACCGATGGCCGCCCGACGCAGCAGATCCAGTGCCCCACGTACAGCGGCTGGAGCAATTGCACCGACAACGCGAAGGCGCTCTGTCCGAGCGGCTACGACGTGCTCGGGCAATCGACCGAGAACAATCAGAACGCGCTGCTCATCGCCTGCAAGGGAAGCTAGCCGGTCAGCTTTGCTGCGTCTCGCGCAGCATCGTCACGTCGTAGCCGAGCGCGCGTGTGCGCTCGATCAGCGTGCGGCGCAATTCGGCGGAAGGCTTCGCCTCGCGCGTCAGGATCCAAAGATAACGCCCGCTCGGCTCGCCGACGATGGACCATGTGTAATCGTCGGCGTGATCGAGAATCCAGTAGTCGCCGACATAGAACGGGCCGAAGAACGACACCTTCAGTTTCGTCCCGTTCGATCCGGGGACGATCTTCGCGCGTCCTTCCGCCGAACGGTATGAACCGTTCACGCCGCCTTGTCTGCACGCATTGACGACCGACACGAGCCCGTCCTCGCGTCGCGCATAGTTTGCGGTGACCGCTTCGCAATTGCGTTCGAAGCGATTCTCGTAGCGCGCGAACTCATGCCAGTGGCCGAGATAGCGGTCGAGATCGACGGCCTTCGATGGTTCGGGCACGTTGTCGTTGCCGCTCTTGCGCGCCCCGTTCGATGCGCACGCGGCCAGCGTAACGATGCCGCCGATCAAAGCCAGCGCCGCGGCGCCGTATGCCCAAGGTCTACTGATTTTCATGTTGCCCGGTTGGGTGAGAAGTGCGAAGGCAGATCGATCAGCAAGCTTCGTTCCGCCGCGCGCCTCTCCCGAATCTCCTCACCTTCAGGCCCGTCCAATGACACGCGCTGAATTCGGCGCGAGGCGCAAGTGGCTGTCCTTATTGGGTTTTATCCGGCGTCCGCGGCCCAGCGATACGACGTTCTTCCGGCTCCCGAATCACCTCACCTTAACTGCACACACGCGATTCACCGCCCGTCGCGCCGATTTTTCATGCCCTGCCAGACAGTTCGACCGATCCAATGCGCCGCCAACGAGCGAAATGTCGAATACGTTAAAGAACAATGGCTTGCATCGTCCACTTGAGAGAGGGAATGAGCTACGAAGTTGCTTCGCGATCCCGATGATCCGATGAAGAGTGAGCTTCGCGTTAATCGAACGGCTCACCGTCGCCACGCTCCCGAAACGTCTCACCTTGTTGTCCGGGGTATTCTCTCGCTCTTCACATCCAACGCTCAAAGCAGCATGCCTTCGCCGGTTTCCTTGCCTCAAGCATTCGCATCACTGCCTTCGCTGCTTACTCCGCTCGTCACGATCATCCTGCCGGTATTCGGTCTCATCTTCGCGGGCTACGCCTGCCGCAAGCTAAACAGGCTCGGACCACGCGCGGCGTCCGAGCTGAATCGCTTTGTCGTCTTTCTGGCGCTGCCGGCGCTGCTCTTCGACATCATGGCGAAGACGCCGTGGAGCATGCTCGATCAGCCCGCGTTCATCGCTGCGTTCGGCATCGGCGCGGCGGTGATCTTTCTGCTGACGCTCGTCGTGCGGCTGATGCAGTCGCGTCATCTCGCCGATGCGAGCATCGACGGATTGAACGCGGCGTATCCGAATACCGGATTCGTCGGCTTGCCGCTTTGCCTGCTCGCGTTCGGCAAGGAAAGTCTCGCGCCGGCCGTGATCGCGACGATCATCACGGTCTGCGTGATGTTCGCGGTCGCGATCGTGTTGATCGAGCTGGGACTGCAAACCGAGAAGCACATCGGTGCGACGCTCGGGCATGTGGCGAAGTCGCTGGTGAAGAATCCGTTGCTGATCGCGCCTGTCGCGGGCGCGTTGCTGAGCGGCTCGGGCGCGCATGTGCCGGAAGGCGCCGAGGCGTTGCTCAAGTTGCTGGGCGGCGCGGCGAGTCCTTGTGCGCTCGTCGCGCTCGGTCTTTTTCTTGGCGCGAAAGGCGAGGCACGCGCCGTCGGGACGACGAGCGCGCTCGTGACGATGAAGCTCGTCGCCCAGCCACTCCTGACCTGGTGGCTGGCTTTCCATGTGTTCAGCCTGCCGCCGCTGTGGGCGAAGAGCGCCGTGATTCTGAGCGCGCTGCCGACCGGCACCGGCCCCTTCATGCTCGCCGAGTTTTATCGACGCGAGGGCGGGGTGACATCGAGCGCGATTCTCTTCTCAACCGTGGTCTCGCTCATCACGGTCACGCTCTGTCTGACCCTGATGCTCTGAGCACGCAAAAAAATGCCCGGCGCGAGTGCACCGGGCGTAACCACCTTCTGTTCGACGGTGGAGGAGGGCCAGTTCAGACTGCTTCCTCTGAGTTCTGCAAGTTGCTGCTGCTTACCGCGTGGTGCTGCCGTCGCGGGCGTCGGCGCGAAGTTGCGCGTGCCGTTCCTGATACGGGCGCAACTGCGGGTAGCTCAGCGAATTGACGGCGTCGAGATCGCCCGCGCGGCGCGCGCTCGCGAGTTCGGCCTTCACTTCAGCACGCGATTTCCCCTCCGATGCCGACTGAGCAAAAGCGGGCGCGGTGGCGAGAAGCGCGGACAGAACCAGACCACCGATCAATGCGTTTTTCATTTGAAGCCTCCTGGATGCCTGTGCGTCGGACCCGACGCTTGAAATGCAGTCTAGGAGGATTCCTATTGGACAAAAATACCGATTGAGCCAACACATTGTTGTCGAGACTGGATGAATGCTGGCCCGCGATTCGCAAGTAATCGTCGCCTGAATGTGGCGGTCGTCACGACATTGGCGAGGGGTTCAGGCCCGTCCGACGAGCGTCATGTTTCGTTTACGAATCAAAAACTAAACGGAATACAAGTTACTCCAGACTTATCCACAGAAACTGTGGATAACCGTGGGGATAGCTCATCGGGAACCGCGCGCCGTCGCGGTGAAAGGTAGATTGCTCGATTCGTCGCAAAAATAGTCCGCGACGCGCCGAGAACGCATCTAAGACGATAACCTCGCGATGCGCCTATCATGTGCACGCGCGTCGTTTCGAGGACGGCGTTTTCCGGACCGATCATCGTCCGGGTCATCCACCTTTTCATCCTTTCACGGGGAAGATTTCATGGCCTTAAAGATTGCGGTGGTCGTTGGTAGCCTGCGGCGGGATTCGTTCAACAAGCAGCTCGCGCATGCGCTCGTGTCGCTTGCGCCGAGCGATTTTTCCTTCGAGTTTCTCGACATCGGCACGCTGCCGCTCTACAGCCAGGATTACGACAGCGACTTTCCCGAAGTCGCGCGCGCGTTCAAGCAGAAGATCGCCGATGCGAACGGCTTGCTGATCGTCACGCCGGAGTACAACCGCTCGATTCCGGGCGTGCTGAAAAACGCGCTCGACTGGGCCTCGCGTCCGTGGGGGCATAGCGTGTGGGGCGGCAAGCCGGGCGCGATCATCGGGACGTCGGTCGGGGCGATCGGCACGGCGATCGCGCAGTCGCATCTCCGCGGCGTGTGCGCATATCTGGATATCGTGCTGATGAATCAGCCGGAGATGTACATCAAGCACGACGAATCGCGCATCGATGCGAGCGGCAATATCGTGAGCGAAGACACGCGCAAATATCTGCAGACGTTCATGGACAAGTACGCCGCGTGGGTGCGCGATCGCGCGGCATGAGCGTTCACCTTGTCTGACGCAAATACGGCCCGCTCAGCGGGCCGTATTCATTTTGCTGCTGCCAACAGACACGAGATCAAACGTGATGATGTCCCGTCACGCGATCCCATCCGTGGCGGATCGCCGCCTTGAAGCGGTCCCACGTATCGCCGCCTTCGGGATGCTTGCTTTCCCAGTCGCGACGCGTCTCGTACTCCATCTGTTCGTCCCACGCGCGGCTGCGGAAGCGATCGTCGTTGCCGAGCGTCGCGCCGTAGCGATACGCACCCTGATAGTCCTCGTAAGGCTCGCCCGTCGCCGAATACTTCGAGTCGTAATCGGCGCGGAAGTCCTCTTCGTACTCCATGTATTCATTGGGCACGGTCGCCGGACCGGTCGTCGTAGGAGCAGGACCGACCGGCCCCGCGCCTTGCGTGCCCGCGGAAGCCAGCACCGGATCAGGCGACGATCCCGCCGCGCGCGCCGCTCCGGCCTGATACGGCGCGGCCGGTTCGTCGAGCGGTCCGAGCGGTTCGACCGAGCGCCATTCAGAAGCCATGTCGGTGCGTACGCCCGGCAGCGGGTCGCGTTCGGCGGGAACGGCGCCCGTCGTGCGAAGCGGATCGCGGCCGGCAAGCGCATCGCGTTCCGAGAGCGATTCGCCCGTGAGTCCGTCGCGCGCCGCGAGCGGGTCGGCGGGCATGCCGGCGAGTGGGTCGCCGAGCGGATCGATGCCGGTCGTCGCATACGGATCGCGGCCCGTCACCGGATCGCGTCCGGCTAGCGGGTCGCGTGCCGTGCGCTCAGCTTCGCTCATCATCGATTGAGTCTGCGATTGCGACTGCGACTGCATGCCGCCGCGCGGCATCAACGGATCGTCGGCGGGATCGCTGACGTAATCGCGCGGAGCAACCGCGGCCGGGTCGCCGACATCGGCGTGCGGATAAGCGCGTGCGCGCAAGGGCGTCATGTCCGGATCATTCACCGGCTCGCGTCCCGGAACGGCGCTGCCGCGTCCGAGGCCCAATTCGTCGAGCACGGAATGATCGCGCTCGTCGGCGGCTGCGGCGGACACCTCGGGCGTGCCGTGTTCCAGCGTCGACCAGCTCGCGGCACGTTCGTCGATATCGATTGCGCCCTGATCGCTCAAGGTCGCGCGCGCGACATCCGCCTGCTCGGCGCTTGGCGTGTCGACAGCGACGAGAATCGCGCCGCGCCGCACGGCCTCCGAATAATGCGCGACTTCAGGCGGCTGATCGCGCCCGCCGAAGAGCATGCTGAAGAAGCGCTCGATATTCGCGAGCATGCCCGGCTCCTGATGCGTGACGGCGTCGGGCATCTCGGACGGCGCGGCCGCGTCGTCGCGCTTCGGATTGGCTTGCAGTTCGATATCCGCGCGCGGGAAACCTGCGGCGATCAACGCCGAACGGGCGTCCTCGGCTTGCGCATAAGTATCGAAAACTCCGATGACGGTGTGTCGCATGTACGCCTCCTGCGGTGGGCGAATTCCGGAAATCGGCGACGGCGTCGCCGTACATGGAAGCGCTCACGCAACTCGCGTGCCGGATGCCCGCGGACCGTCGCGCACAGGGAAGCGTCTGGAAGGATGACGGCGCTTTTACAAACGCGCGTGCAAAAAAACCGATCGGGTTAGCGCGCGGCGCGCGCGTCGCGCGTCGTTGCGTCCGAACCGTCCGCGCGCTCGCGGATCGCGCGCAGGAGCGAATCGAGCAGCGCGATATCGAACGGCTTCGACAGCACGCGCGCGCCGACCTGCCGCGCGCGGTCCAGCTCTTCCGCGTAGCCCGTGACGAGAATCACCGGGATGCGCGGCTCGAAGCGCTGCATCATCTCCGCGAGATCGATGCCGTTCATCTGCCCCGGCATATGGATATCGGAGAGCACGACGTCGAACGGAAAGCCGGTCGAGGCGTCGGCGCGCGCGGCTTCGAGCACGGTGGCGGCGGTATCGGCGTTGAAGACGTAGGTGACGTGGTGGCCCATCATCGTGAGCAGCGCCTCGGTGCCGGCGGCGACCTCCTCGTTGTCTTCGACGAGCAGCACGCGCAAGCCGTCCGCCTCCTTCGCCGCGGCCTCTTCCTTACTCGCGGATGCGCCTGGCGCGGCCGCCGCCGCACGCGGCAGATACAGGCGCACGGCCGTGCCCGCGCCGATCGCGCTGTCGATGGTGGCAAGCCCGCCCGCGCGCTCGCAGAACGCAAAAACCTGCGGCAGGCCGAGGCCCGTGCCCATGCCTTTCGGCTTGGTCGTGAAGAGCGGTTCGAATGCGCGCCCGAGCACGTCGGAATTCATGCCGAAGCCGTTGTCTTCCAGCATGATCTGCACGAATTCGCCGGTGATCGGAAAGCCGTCCTCATGGCGAAAGCGCACGTTGCCGGCGCGCACGGTGAAGGTGCCGCCGTTGGGCATCGCGTCGCGCGCATTCACCGCGACATTGATGAGCGCAAGCTCCAGTTCCGCCGGATCGACGCGGATCGCCCACACGTCCGGCGCGACCTCGACGTTGAGCGCGACCTTCGCGCCGAGCGACGCGCGCAGCAGTTCGCGCCCCGCCGGCACCCATTTGCCGATGGCGATGACTTCGCTTCGCAACGGCTGCTTGCGCGCGACGCCGAGCAACTGCCGCGTCAGCGACTGGCCGCTCTTCAACGCGCGCTCCATCGCGGTCAGTTCGCGGTCGAGGCCGGGCGCGCCGCGCCGCCGCGCGATCTGCACGTTCGTCGAGACGATCATCAGCAGATTGTTGAAATCGTGCGCCACGCTGCCGACGAGATTGCCGAGCGCTTCCATCTTGCGCGCCTGGCGATACGCGGATTCGATCGAGCGGCGCATCGACGCTTCCGCCTGCCAGCGCTCCCACGCTTCCTCTTCGGTCGCGAGCCGCCGCAACGACTGCGTGATCACGCCCCAGAGCACCACGCACGGCGCGAAGATCGAGAGCGCGAGCACGCTCAGATGCTTCCACCAGGCGGACCAGATCGTCGCGATCGGATAGCCGCTCGATACGTAGACCGGATATGTGCCGACGCGCCGGAACGCGACGATCTTCAACTGATCGTCGAGGCCGGACACCATTTTCACGACGCCGCTCCTGCGCCCCGCGGCGTACGCTTCGCGCAGCGGCGAACTGGCTGCGAGCGCCATGCGTTCGGGCGGGCGCGGTGGATACCAGGCGAGCACTTCGCCGTCCGAGCGCGACAGGCCGAGCGAGACGCTCGGATTGTCACCGATGAGTTCGCGGTAGAACGCGCCGAAATACGCGGGCCGCAGCGCGATGGACACGATGCCGTCGAACTTGCCCGACACCGTGCGTCGCGCGACCGCCGTGTTGAACACCTGCTCGCCGGCGACCCGGCCGATCATCACGCGGGAAATCTGCTCGAGCCGCTGGCCGGCGCGCAAACCGCCGAAGTCGTCGCGGTCGGCGACCGAAATGTCGGGCGTCGGCCAGGCGCGGCTCGTCGCGAGCAGCTTGCCGTCGGCGCCGAACACGGAGGCCGCCGCGACCTGCTGATAGGTGTTGCTGATCGTTTTGAGACGCTGGTGGATCGTTGCGCTCTCGCGGCTGATGGCGGCGGCGTCGAGATCGTCGAGCAGATCGACGATGCGCTCGTTGAGCGTCACGTTCAGATCGAAGACCTTGAGCGCATGCTCCTCGGCGACGCGGGCATTGCGCGCGACGAGATCGGACGCATCGGCGACGCGCGCGTGGTAGTCGGTGAAGGCGGTGACCGCGACGTACACGCACGGCAGCACGATCGCGGCGACGAGGAGGGCGTAGAGCGTGAGGCGCTGCGCGGCGAAGTTGCGTTCGGGAACCACCGGAAACGGCGGTTCTTCCTGCCATGATTCCGCGGCAGGATCGGCGTCGGACTCCTCACGTTGCAGCGTCATTTTTGGCAGCGAATTGGAAAACTTACTCGACGCCCGCGCTCCGCGTTAGCTCTGGCGGGCGTGCGCGCGGGACTTGCCGGGTTTGAGCGGTGCAACCGAAACTGGAACGCACGAAGCATGCCGGACGAAAGTATGTGCGGCGCGCGACATCTGGAGGAAAACCTCGGTCGCGCCGCGAAGTTAGCGAGATTATCGGAAGCGCAAACGTACACAAAAGTATGACAACGTATCACATCAGAATACAGCGAGTGAAATGTACCCGATTACGCGCTATTTTCATCGGATTAATTCTCGCTTGGCGCTCTGGCGAGTTGCTTTGACATTCTGATCGGCCGACAATGCAATCCTCCGACCACATGCGCCGCTCAGAGCGCCGGCCGGAGGACACAAGCAGCCTCGCGGCGCGCGCCGGGGAGAAGTACCGCTTGTCCGGCCAATTGCCGGCAGGCAGCGCGACCGAACGAGGAGAAGAAGGCCACGGTCCGGAAACCTCTTCCGGATCATGCACGGGGCAGTCGACATGACGCCGATCGAGAGCCAGCAAGCATCGCGCGCTGTGCGCATGCTCATCACCCAGCGTTCGCCCGCGGGGTGGCGCGCCTATGTCCACAGGCGCCGCGCCTGGCTCATCGCCGCCGAGCTGCATCTCCGACAGCGTCCGCATTCCCGCCGGGCCAAAGGGCTCACGCCGGTTCTGCCGTGAAGATCGCCATAAAGATCGCCGCGCGGATGCCGTAATCACATACGAGTGCCTGCCGTGTCGGCCGACACGACCATCCTCAGCCCGAAAACAGCCTAAGAGATCCTGCCAACCATGCCGTTGCCGATTGTCATTGCCGATGATTCCCTGCTCGCACGCAAGGTGATGACGCGCGCGCTGCCCCCGGACTGGGACGTCGAGATTTCCTATGCGACCAACGGGCGCGAGGCGCTCGAGCACTATCGGGCGGGCCGCGCCTCAGTGATGTTCCTCGATCTCACGATGCCCGACATGACGGGCTATCAGGTACTCGACGCCTTGCAGCACGAGGACCTGAATACGTTCGTGATCGTCGTGTCCGCGGACGTGCAGCCGATGGCCCAGGAGCGGGTGCGCGCGCTCGGCGCGATCGCGTTTTTGCCGAAGCCGGTGACGCCCGAAGCGCTGCGTCCCGTTTTAAAGGAGTACGGACTCCATGGTTGATTCCGCCCTGAACGAAGATCAGCGCGACGCGCTGCAGGAAGTCGCCAACATGGCGATGGGCCAGGCCGCGACGCGGCTCTCGAAGCTGCTCGGCACGTTCATCGAACTGTCGGTGCCGCGCGTGCGCGTGGTGAGCGTGGCCGAGGCGTCGGCGGCGCTCGCCGAGATGACCGGCATCACCGATACCGTCACGGCCGTGCGCCAGGGTTTTCGCTCGGACATCAAGGGCGAGGCGATCGTGCTGTGCAAGAGCGGCAGCGTCGATCAGTTGTGCGCGCTCGTCAGCGATCCGTACACCAAGTCGACCTACGAGGCGACGACGCGCACCGAACTCGTCTTCGATGTCGCCACCGTGCTGATGGGCGCGTGCGTGTCGTGCATCCTCGACCGCCTCGGGCGCTCGCCGATCTTCTCGCCGCCGGGCATGCTCGGCACGGAAATCGGGCTCGACGAGGTTTTTCAGCCTGCGATGCTCGCGTGGAAGACCGCGCTCCTGCTCGAAGTGAATTTCGCGCTCGAAGATCACAGCTTCCGCGCGCATCTCGTGATGCTGATGGCCGAAGACGCCATCGCGCATCTGAACGAAGCGCTCGACGCGCTTCTGTCGAGCTTCTGAACGGGACGCCATCGTGAGCATGGACGAACTGCGCCACGCGCTTTCCGAACTCGTGATCGAGCGCGTGGGCTTCGGCATATTCGTGCTCGATCGCGACCTGAACGTGCTGATGTGGAACCGGTTCATGCAGGACCACAGCGGCAGGACGGCCGAGCAGGTGATCGGCAAGTCGATCTTCGCGAGCTTTCCGGAGCTGCCGCGCGTGTGGTTCACGCGCAAGGTCGAGAGCGTGTTTCAGCTCGGCAGTTTCGCGTTCAGCTCGTGGGAGCAGCGCCCGTATCTCTTCAAGTTCGATCACGACCGGCCGATCACCGGCGGCGTCGATTTCATGCAGCAGGACTGCACCTTCATGCCGCTCATGCTGGAGCGCGAGGTGCGCGCGGTCTGCGTGACGATTTCCGACGCGACCCACGCGAGCATGATGCAGCGCGCCCGCGACGAAGCGGTGGCGAAGCTGCAGGAATTCGCGGACCGCGACGGCCTGACCGGCATCGCGAACCGACGCTATTTCGAACTGCGCCTGCGCGACGAGTTCTCGCGCTGGCAGCGCTACGGCGGCGAGCTGTCGATGCTGCTGTTCGATCTCGACCACTTCAAGCGCATCAACGACGATCTGGGCCACCTCGTCGGCGACACGGTCTTGCGCGTGATGGCCGAGCGCGTCGCGCAGAGCGTGCGCGTGCAGGACGTCTTCGGGCGCTTCGGCGGCGAGGAATTCGCGCTGTTGCTGCCGTGCACGAATTTCGAGGACGCGATGATCGTCGCGGAGAAAGTGCGCCGCGAGATCGGCGAGACGCCCATCGACGTGCAGGGGGCGCGCGTGCCGGTCACGGCGAGCGTCGGGGCGGCGCGCGCGCGGACCGGCGTGACGTCGTCGTACGAGGCGCTCATCAACGAGGCCGACGCGGCGCTTTATACGGCGAAACGCGAGGGGCGGAATCGGGCGGTGGGTTTCGCCTGAATCGCAGCCCGACGCGCAACGCCTTGCCCCGCGCGGCTCCGGCGCAATCGGGCAAAGTATTGATATACTCTTTGCCGCTTCCGGCGCAGTCACAGCCGGCTCGCGCCGGCTTTTTCCCTCGATCGTCTTTTCAGCGCCAGATGGTTCCGCGCGCGCCGGAATCGCATCGAGACCGGCGGCGATCTCTTACTAAATTTGCCCTTGGGGGCGCCACAGCGGAGTTCGTCTTGGCCGTTTCCAATTTCATCGCTGAAGAGCCTGCTCCAGACGCCGCGAAAACGTCGTCGGGAAGCTCGTTTTATCTCGCGATGCGCATCCTTCCCGCCGAGCAGCGGGACGCGATGTATCAGATCTACGCGTTCTGCCGCGCGGTCGACGATATCGCCGACGAAGGCACCTTGCCGCGCCGCGAGCGCGCGCTCGCGCTCGACCAGTGGCGCGAGGACATCGACGCCTGCTACGCCGGCAAGCCGAAGCAATCGCTCGAAGCGCTCACGCGCCACATCCAGGCTTTCCACCTCTCCCGCGACGACTTCCAGGCCGTGATCGACGGCATGGCGATGGACGCCGCCGGCGATATCGTCGCGCCCGACGAAGCCACGCTCGATCTCTATTGCGATCGCGTGGCGAGCGCGGTCGGGCGGCTGTCGGTGAGAATTTTCGGGATGCACGAGGATGCCGGGCGGCGGCTCGCGCACCATCTCGGCCGCGCGCTGCAACTGACCAACATCCTGCGCGACATCGACGAAGACGCGGAAATCGGCCGCGTGTATCTGCCGCGCGAGCTGCTCGCGCGCGAAGGCATTTCCACCAGCGATCCGGCAAGCATCGTCGGCGATGCGCGCCTGCCGCGCGTCTGCGCCGTGCTCGCCGAGCGCGCGAAGGGCCACTACGCCCAGTCCGATGCGATTATGGCGGCGTCGCCGCGCGCCCAGGTGCGCGCCCCGCGCATCATGTCGGCGGCGTATCGCGCCGTGCTCGACGCCAATCTCAAACGCGGCTTCGACCTGCCGCGCACGCGCGTGCGCACGCCGCGTGCGCGCCTGCTGTGGATCGTGGCGCGCAACCTGATCTGATGTCCCGGCGGGTTATCGTCGTCGGAGCGGGCATCGCCGGCCTCGCCGCCGCGGTCGAGGCGCAACGGCGCGGCGCACGCGTCGTGCTGCACGAGGCGGCGCCCTACGCGGGCGGCCGTTGCCGCTCCTTCTTCGATGCCAAACTCGGTGTCACGCTCGATAACGGCAATCATCTGCTGCTATCAGGCAATCAATCGACGATGGCCTATCTGCGCGCGATCGGCGCAACCGACACGCTGATCGGCCCGACGCAGCCCGAGTATCCGTTCTTCGATGCCGCGACCGGCGACGCCTGGTCGATCCGCATGTCGCCGGGGCGCTTGCCGCGCTGGATCTTCGACGCCGCCGCGCGCGTGCCGGGCACGCAGCCCGCCGATTACCTGCCGTTCCTGCCGCTCTTCTGGGCGAAGCCGGGCCGCGCGATCGAGGAATCGGTGCGCCGCAAGGATCGCGTGTGGAATCTTCTCGTGCGCCCGCTGCTGCGCGCCATGCTCAACGCCGATCCGTCCGAGGCGAGCGCCGAGCTCGCGGCCGGTTTGCTGCGCGAGACGGTCGCGCAGGGCGGCCAGGCGTGCCGTCCGCTGATCGCGAGAAGCGGGCTGTCGCACGCGTTCGTCGAGCCGGCGCTGCGGCATTTGCAGTATGGCGGCGCGGAGATCAGGCTCGGCTCGCGCGTCACCGGTGTCGGCATATCGGGCACGGATTCGACGGAGCGTGTAAGCTCGCTGGCTTTCGAAGGCGCGGAGCCTGTCGCGCTCGGAGCCGGCGATGGCGTCGTGCTTGCCGTGCCGCCCGATGCGGCGCGCGCGCTGGTGCCGGACCTGATCGCGCCGGATGCATCGCGCGCGATCGTCACCGTGCATTTCGCCGTCGATGCGCCAGCGGGCTTTCAGCCGCAGACATGCATCGTCAACGGCATGTCGGACTGGATCTTTGCCGCCGACGGCAGGCTATCGGTCACGCTCGCAAGCGCGAACCGATGGCTTGCGACACCGCACGAGGAACTCGCGCAGGCGATCTGGCGGGAAACGGCGAAGGCGATGCGCATGGCCGCCGCGCCGACGCCGCCGTGGCAGATCATCGTCGAAGAACACGCGACGTTTGCCGCCGTGCCTTCGCAGGAAGGCTTGCGGGCCGCCACGCGCACGCGCTGGCCCAATTTCACGCTCGCGGGCGACTGGACGGCGACCGGGCTGCCCGCGACGATCGAAGGCGCGATCCGCTCCGGCCAGAAGGCCGCGGACGCGCTGTTGAACCCATCGATGGAACGCTGATGAACGATTTATCCCTGTCGGCCGTGGGCGCGCGAGTGTCGGGCGCCTCGCTCGATTCCGCCGTCAACCACGCCACCGACGCGCTGCTCGCGGCGCAACATCCGGACGGCTACTGGCTCTACGAACTCGAAGCGGACGCAACTATTCCGGCTGAATACGTGTTGCTCGTCCACTATCTCGGCGAGACCGCCGACGAGAAGCTCGAAGCGAAGATCGGCCGCTATCTGCGCCGCATCCAGCGCGAGGACGGCGGCTGGCCGCTCTTCACCGATGGCGCGATGGACGTCTCCGCGACCGTGAAGGCGTATTTCGCGCTGAAGATGATCGGCGATTCGCCCGACGCCGAACACATGCAGCGCGCTCGCCGCGCGATTCTCGCCGCGGGCGGCGCGGAGAAGGTGAACGTGTTCACGCGCATCCTGCTCGCGCTCTTCGGTGTCGTGTCGTGGCGCGCAGTGCCGATGATGCCCGTCGAAATCATGCGCCTGCCGATGTGGTTCCCGTTCCATCTGTCGAAGGTGTCGTACTGGGCGCGCACGGTGATCGTGCCGATGCTCGTGCTCAACGCGAAGCGCCCGCGCGCGCGCAATCCTCGCGGCGTGCGCATCGACGAGGTATTCACGAATCCGCCGGTCAATACCGGCATGCCGACGCGCTCGGGGCATCAGAGCCGCGGCTGGTTCGCGTTCTTTCGCGTCGTCGATTCGATCCTGCGTGTCGCCGATCCTTTGTTGCCGAAAACCGGCCGCGAACGCGCGATCGATGAAGCCGTGCGCTTCGTCGACGAGCGCCTGAACGGCGAGGACGGACTCGGCGCGATTTTTCCGGCGATGGCCAACTCGGTGATGATGTACGACGTGCTCGGCTATCCGCCCGAGCATCCGAATCGCGCGATCGCGCGCAAGTCGCTCGACAAGCTCCTCATCATCGACGAAGCCGACGATGGCGAAGCGTATTGCCAGCCGTGTCTGTCGCCGGTGTGGGATACGTCGCTCGCGGCGCACGCGCTGCTCGAAACCGGTATGCCGAAGGCCCGCTCGGCGGTGGCGCGCGGCCTCGAATGGCTCGTGCCGCTGCAAATTCTCGATGTGCGCGGCGACTGGGTCTCGCGCCGTCCGAACGTGCGGCCGGGTGGCTGGGCGTTCCAGTTCGCGAACCCGCATTATCCCGATGTCGACGACACGGCCGTCGTCGCGATGGCGATGGAGCGGGCGGATCGGGAGAACGGCACGGCGCTGTACGGCGAGTCGATCGCGCGGGCGCGCGAGTGGGTCGTCGGCATGCAGAGCAGCGACGGCGGCTGGGGCGCGTTCGAGCCGGAAAACACGCAGTACTACCTGAACAACATTCCGTTCTCGGATCACGGCGCGCTGCTCGACCCGCCGACGGTCGATGTGTCCGCGCGCTGTCTGTCGATGCTCGCGCAGCTCGGCGAGACGTCGCTGAACAGCGAGCCCGCGCGCCGCGCGTTCGACTACATCGTGAGAGGACAGGAACGCGATGGAAGCTGGTACGGACGCTGGGGCCTGAACTACATCTACGGCACCTGGTCGGCGATGTGCGCGCTGAACGCGGCCGGCGTCGCGCCGACCGACCCACGCATGACGCGCGCGGCGGACTGGCTCATCGGCATCCAGAACAGCGACGGCGGCTGGGGCGAGGACGGCGAGAGCTACAAGCTCGACTATCGCGGTTACGAACAGGCGCCGAGCACGGCGTCGCAGACGGCGTGGGCGCTGCTCGGACTGATGGCGGCGGGTCTGGTCGAACATCCGGCGGTCGCGCGCGGTGTCGGCTATCTGTTGAAGACGCAGCAGGCGCACGGGCTGTGGGACGAAACGCGCTTCACGGCGACCGGCTTCCCGCGCGTGTTCTATCTGCGCTACCACGGCTATCGCAAGTTCTTCCCGCTTTGGGCGCTCGCGCGCTACCGAAACCTGACACGCGACGGCCTCACGCGCGTGACGGTGGCCATGTGACCGCGCCCGTCGTCGCCGTGACCGGCATGGCGTTCGAGGCGAAGATCGTGCGCGGGCGCGGCGTCGATGTAGTGTTCGCGGCGCGTGCCGACTGGCTCGAGCGCGCGTTGTCCGAAGCGATCGCGCGCGGTTGCTCGGGCATCATCAGCTTCGGAACGGCGGGCGGGCTCGCGCCGGATCTCGAACCGGGCGAGCTGATCGTTGCCGAGAGCGTGTCCGGTCCGTTCGGCGAGCTGCACACCGATGCGGCGTGGTCCGCGCGCATCGTCGATGCGTTCGCGGGCACGCCCGTCGAGCGCGTCATGCGGCGCGGCAGGATGGCGGGCGTCACCGCGCCCGTCAAGAGCGAGGCGGAGAAGCGCTCGCTGCATTCGTCGACCGGCGCGCTGGCCGTCGATATGGAATCGCATATCGCCGGGGCGATCGCGACGGCGCGCGGCCTGCCGTTCGCGGTGTGCCGGGCGGTCGTCGATCCTGCCTGGCGCACGCTGCCGCCCGCCGCGACGGCCGGTTTGCGCGATGACGGCACGACGGCCATCGGCCCGATTCTGCGGGAACTGATGCGCGATCCGGCGCAACTGGGCGCGCTTTTGCGGCTCGCGTCCGACGCGCGCGCCGCCCGCGCAACGCTCGTGCAGGCTCGGCACGCGCTGGGATCGGCGCGGGCGCTCGCTTTCGGTTGAGCCTTTCGCTTCTATCCTTGCTTTCTGCGGGTTAACCCTCATCTCGTTATAATCAGGGAAAACCCTAATCTTGCGCGCGTCGATTTCTCTGCACCGTGACGCGCGCGGTAATGAAAGCGAGGTACCGCAAATGAATTTCCACACCCGCAAATGGGTCAAGCCCGAAGATCTGAACCCGAACGGCAGCTTGTTTGGCGGCAGTCTTCTGCGCTGGATCGACGAAGAAGCCGCAATTTACGCGATTTCGCAACTGGGCAACCAGCGCGTCGTGACCAAGTTCATGTCCGAGATCAACTTCGTCAGCTCGGCGCGTCAGGGCGACATCATCGAGCTGGGTATCACCGCGACGCAATTCGGCCGCACGTCGATCACGTTGCGCGCGGAAGTGCGCAACAAGATCACGCGCAAGAGCATTCTGACCGTCGAGAAGATGGTGTTCGTGAATCTGAACGAGCAGGGCGAGCCCGCGCCGCACGGTCGCACGCAGATTCGCTACGCCGATGAATTGTTCGAGGCGTATCGAAGGGATCAGGGTGCGGTGGAAGCGCCGAATATGTCTGGCGACGATCTGTTCGAGGAAGTGGCGGAAGAGGCCGCGCATTGACTGCGTACCGACGCGATTAGCCGTGTAAAATAGGTCGAAATTCAGACCTATTTTTGGTGCCTTCATGGAACGCATTCATAGCGTGTTGTCTGTCAGCATCTCCGAGTTCAAGCAGAACCCGGGGAAGATCGTCGACGAGGCCGGCGGTGAACCGGTCGCCGTACTTAATCACAATCGGCCTGCCTTTTACACGGTTTCTCCGGAGCTGATGGCGGAGATCGCTGAGTTGTATGACGAGCGCCAGTTGGCGACGTTGGTCCAGTCCCGGCTCAAATCGGTGAAACGCGCGGTCAAAGTCAATCTCGACGATCTTTGATGACGTACGGACTGCTGTTCGTACCGGACGCGCTTAAGGAATGGGCGGAACTGGATGGCTCGGTCAAAGCGCTTTTCAAGCAAGCGCTGAGAAAGCGTCTGCAGACGCCGCGCGTGCCGGGGTCTGAACTTCGGTCGCCACTCGTCGACTGCTATAAGGTCAAGCTGCGCGGCGTGGGTTATCGGCTCGTCTATCTGGTTCGCGACGACGAAGCCGATCCCGATATTGTCGTCCTGGCGGTCGGGCGTCGCGATGGCGGAATCTACGAGGCAGCCGCGGCGGCGTGGGAGCAAGGGCAGAGGCTTTGACGCGCCAAATCTCACGAAATCGAAAAGCCGCGCACTAAAAGCAAAACGGGCGCTCAAGCGCCCGTTTCCTTTTCCAGCCATCACCCCCTGCTCACTTGCCCGCAGGCTGCGCCGCCGGATCGTCATACTGCGGCAGCCCCTGCGCCTTGCTCGAACTCGGCGACGGCTGGCCCTTCGGCGCGTTCTCTTCCGGCGCAGGCGACTTCCCGCCCACACCACCCGCAGGCGACGCCGCCGCGCCCGGATCGACATACGTCGGCAAACCTTGCTCCGTACTGCCACCACCGGTCTCGCCCGGCGCGCTCGCGCCTTCTGGCGCCGATGCGCCTTCGTCGCCGTAGTCGGGCAACGTACTCGCGCCGCCGCCCGTCAGCAGATACTGACGCCGCTGCGTGTAGGCATCGCGCACGAACGCGTATTTGTCGAGCGCGGCCGCCGAGAGCAGATCGGTCGCGCCGATCAGGTCCGCGCGCGCGCTCACGAAGTTCACTCCAAACAACGGCCAGCGTATTTCCGCTTCGGAATAACTCAGGGGGTTCACGCGCCAGTCGACGAGCCAGGTCGTCGAATCGCGGAACGAGCTCGGGCCGAGCAGCGGCAGCACCAGATACGGCCCCGACGGCATGCCGTAGTGCCCGAGCGTCAGGCCGAAATCCTGATGATGCTTCGGCAAGCCCGCAGGCGACGCGACATCGATCAGGCCGCCGACGCCGAACAGCGAGTTCATCGCGATACGCATCAGATCCTGCGTCGCATCGGTGATCTTCAACTGCAGCAGGTTGTTCGCGAAGTTGGAGAAATCGCCGAGGTTCGAGAAGAAATTGCTGACGGCCGTGCGAAACGGGCTCGGCGTGTAATCGACGTAGAACTGCGCGACGGGCTTGGCGACGTAGGTGTCGAGCGTGTCGTTGAACGTGAAGATCTTGCGGTTCATCGGCTCGAGCGGGTCTTTCGGATTGCGGTCCGGGCCGGTGGCGCAGCCCGCTGTCGTGAGCACGCCCGCAATCGCCAGACTCATCCCCAATTTACGCACTGCACGAGCGGTCAAAGCCGTCGATCCCCACTTCATTCTTCAATTCCTCTTAGGTTGTCATGTCGTTGCGCCGCCCTGAGCTTCGCCCGTGCCGCCGCGCGCACCTTGCGCGGTTTGCCCATCAGAACGGGCTGGAACACCACCGCGCCGATCAGCGTGCAAAAGAGCGACAGCGCCAGCAGCCGTCCCATGCTCGACGTGCCCGGATGATGGGAGAACCACAGGCTGCCGAACGCCGTCGCCGTCGTGGCCGCACTGAACATAACGGCATGGGTGAGGCTCGACTGTAGCAAGCGCGTCTGCCCGGAGCGCCACGCCATCACGAAGTAGATCTTGAACGCGACGCCGACGCCCAGCATCAGCGGCAGCGCGATGATGTTCGCGAAGTTGAGCGGCATCCTGAAGACGACGCACAGTTCCAGCGTGACGATCGCCGAGACGAGCAACGGTACCAAAGTTCTCAAAACGTCGCCAAAACGGCGCAGCGCGATCCACAGCAGCACGGTGATCGCGATGAGCGAGTAGAGCGCCGCCTGCTCGAACGCCTTGATGATCGTCTCCGCCGAATGGCGCACGGAAATCGGCCCGCCGATGGCGTCGGGCGCCGCCTTCTGCACCGCGTCGGCGAAGCGGGCGAGCAGCGCGTCGTCGTTGGGATCGGCACCGGCCGGAACCTTCGGCGCGATGTCGACGAGCGCCTGGCCCTGCGGCGTCACGAACGACGCGACCATCTGCGGCGGCAGCGTTTCGCGCGTGATTTCCGTCGGCGTGAGCAGCGCGCGCAATTGCGCGAGCGCGATTCGGAGCGGCTCGGCCATCGCGTGTTCGGCGCGGTCGCGGGTCGCGGAGTCGGCTTGCGCCAGCTTCGCGAGCGTCTGCGACAGATGTTTCGCTTCCTTGTCGCCCGGACCGGGATGCTCGTCGGCGGCGAGCGAGAGCTGGCTCGACACCCGTTTCAGCGCGGCGACGCGCACCGCGTCCGTCACGGGCGATGCCGTCTGTTGATCGAGCGCGGGCAGCAGTTGATCGGCGGCGGCTTTGATGAGCGCCAGTTTCTTCGGCTGATCGGCGGGGATGAGCGACGAGAGCGTCGTCGCACTGCCGACTTCCGGCAGTTTTCGCAGCTTCGCGGCGATGTTGTCGGCATCGGCGAGCGAGGGCGCGAGCACCGCGACATCGTTCACCGCGCCTTCCGGCGAATCCTTGAGCGCGATGAGCGTCGCCATCGACTCGGTGTGCGGGTCCTTCAGATGCAGCGGGTTGAAGTCGAAACGCAGATCGAAGAGCAGCGGCAGCGCGCCGATCACGACCACGAGCGTGCCGATCAGCACCGGCTTGCGATGCTTGTCGAGGAATTCGTCGAGCGGCGCGAGCACCGGAAAGCCCGGCGAATGCGCTTCGCCCGGCGGCGCGAACACCTTGATGAGCGCGGGCAGAAGCGTCATGTTGGTCGCGTAGGCGACGAACATGCCGACGCCCGCGATCAGCCCCAGCTCCGACACGCCGCGATACGCGGTCGGCAGAAACGAGAAGAAGCTCGCGGCCGTCGCGGCGGCGGCGAGCGTGAGCGGCACGGCGACATGACGCGCGGTTTCCGCGAGCGATACGTCGAGCCGCCTGTGCTTGTAGCGCTCCTCGCGATACTTCACGCCGAACTGGATGCCGAAGTCCACGCCCAGCCCGACGAACAGCACCATGAACGCGACCGAGATCATGTTGAGCGCGTGGACCATCATGAGGCCGAGCGCGGCGGTGATCGCGAGCCCGACGAAGAGCGTGATGAACACCGCGAGGATCATGCGCTTCGAGCGCAGCGCGACCCAGAGGATCATCAGTACGACGAGGAAGGTCAGCACGCCGTTGAGCACGGCGCCGTCCTGCACGGACGCGAATTCCTCGTCGGCGAGCGGCTGCGCGCCTGTCAGATGCAGCGTCGCGCCATATTTTTTGTCGATGCCGAGTTCGGCGGCCTTCGCGCGAATCTCCTCCGACGTGCCCGCCGCCGCCTTCAGCGCATTGAAGTTCAGCTCGGGCAACACGGTGACGAAAGCGCGCCCCGGCGCGGCGCTGTCGGACGAATCCGCGAGGCCGCGCCACGAAAATGCCGCGGGCTGATTCGCCAGCACGCGGTCGAGCACCGTCGCGCTTCTGCCGAGCAGACCCGCCATCTGGCCGAGACTGACCTGTCCGAGCGTGAGCGGCAGATTGAGCGTGGTGTTGAGCGTCTGCGCGAGGCCGGTGAGCGTCGGGTCGTGCGCGAGCGTGTTGATGAGCGGGCGCGCCTGCGCGAGCTGCTTCGTGACCTGTTCGACCTTGTCCGTCGGCAGATACAGCAGGCCGTCGTGCTCGAAGAACGTTCCGCCCTCGGGCTGCGACACCGACTTGAAGCGCTCCGGCTCCTTCGCGAGCGCGGCGGCGAGTTCGTTCGCGGCGGCATCGGCGAATTCCTGGGCGGGCGCCTGAACCACGATCAGCAACGTTGCGCCGCGCTGCGGAAACGCCTCGTCGATGGCCTTGCTGCGCGCAGCCCACTCGGGCTCCGTCTCGATCAACTGGCTGACGTCGGTGCTGATTCTGAAGTGATGGACGACATAAATCGTGGAGAGCACGCCGAGCAGGAGCGAAACGGCGATAATCCACGCCGGCCGGCGGATGGCGAGGGTGACGAAGCGAGTAATGTTGGACGTCAGCATGAAGACGCTACCTGGTGCCTGTTATCTTTTGTGCGTGCGAACGCGCGAATTGCATAATGCCGAGCGCCGGAACCCGGATCATTTCCTTTGAAACGATGCGGGGAGCCGCGCAAGTATACCGGGCGCACGCAACACGCCGCGCTTGAACTGTTGCGGCGCGGCGATGTCGATATACTGACCTCGCAGCAAGCTGGCCGCTCCTGCAATGCCGGAAGGCCGCACAACCCGCGCCACCAAACCTGATTAGAGAACGGGTGCCATGAAACGCTATTTGTCTATTTGCTTCGCTTTCCTCCTTGTCTCGCTGTCCTTCGCAGGCGAGGCACTCGCACAAACGAGTCCCGATGCCGTCGTGAAGAACGCCGTCGAAGGCACCGTCAACGCGATGAAGGCCGACCCGCAGGCGCGCGGCGGCGACATGGCGAAGATCACGCAGCTCGTCGAGACGCGCTTCCTGCCTGCCACCGACTTCCAGCGCACCACGCGCATCGCGGTTGGGAAGGCCTGGGCGAGCGCCACGCCCGAGCAGCAAAAGCAGCTCTACGACCAGTTCCAGACGCTGCTGGTTCGCACCTATGCGGCTTCACTTGCGCAATTGCGCGATCAGGACGTGAAGTTCAAGTTCGACGCCCCCAACATCGATGCCAACGCGAAAGACACGGTCGTCGAATCGCACGTCATCTCCACGGGCGGCGACAATCCCGTGCGCTATCGTCTGGAGAAGACGCCGCAGGGCTGGAAAATCTACGACATCGACATGATGGGCGCTTGGCTCATTCAGGTCTATCAGCAACAATTCGCCGGCCAGTTGCAAAAGGGCGGCGTCGACGGTCTCATCAAGTTCCTTTCCGAGCACAACGCCCGTTCGGCGGGCTGACGCTCGCGTCTCTCTGGCAGGCCGGCCTCATGTTCTGCGGTGCTCCACCGCGAACTTGATCAGCTCGGCCTGTCCATCGATATCCAGTTTGCGCTTCAAATTCAGCCGATGCGTTTCCACCGTACGCACCGACAGTCCATGCTGCAGCGCGATCTGCTTGCTCGATAAACCTTCGGCCAGCGCATCGAGAATATCGAGCTCGCGCGGCGTCAGACGTTCGAGCGGCGTCTGCATCGACTGTGCCTGAATCATGCGCGCGGCGAGCCCGGCGCTGAAAAAGGTCTTCCCGGCGAGCACCGCATCGATCGCCTGAATGATCTCGGTGGCGGGCGAATCCTTCAGCACGTAGCCGCTCGCGCCCGCGCGCACCGCCTGCTTCACATACTCCACGTTGTCGTGCATCGACAACATCAGCACGCGGATGCCCGGGTGCCGCTCGTGAAAAAGCGCCGCCAGTTCGATGCCGCTCATGCCGGACATCCCGACGTCCATCAGCGCGAGATCGGGCGGGTTCGCTTCGTCGGCGGCGAGCGCGAGCGCCTCTTTTGCGTTGCCCGCCTCGCCGATCACGGAGAGACGCGGCACGGAGTCGAGGCGGGCGCGCAGGCCGTCGCGCACGAGCGGATGATCGTCCACGAGAATGATGCGGGCGGGTTCAGCGCTCATCGGTATGTCCTTGAAGATTGGGTGCGGCGAGCGGCAGCGGCACGCTCGCGGTGATCGACGTGCGGCCGAGTTGCGAGCTGATCGCCAGTGTGCCGCCGAGCGTGTCGAGCCGCTCGCGCATGTTGCGCAGGCCGACGCCGCTCGCCGGGTCGGAGACTGCGCTGTGCGCATCGAAGCCGCGGCCGTTGTCGGTGATGTCGAGCGTGACGGCGTGCGTGGCGATATCGAGCGTGATCGCCGCGCGCGAAGCCTGCGCGTGCCGCGCGATGTTGGTCAGCGCTTCCTGCGCGATGCGAAAGAGCACGGTGTTGACGGGATCCGGCAGGGTGGTGCGCTGCGTCGCGCAGGGCTTGCCGTGGTCCATCGCTTCGAAACGCGCCTCGATGCCGTCGTGTCCGTCGAATTCTCGCGCGAGTTGCTCGAGCGCGGCGGCGAGACCGAGATCATCGAGCATCGCGGGACGCAGCGCATGCGAGATGCGGCGCACTTCGCGCAGCGTGCCGGAGAGGCGTCCGAGGCTCGTCGCGAGCGCGGCTTCAGCGGTCGGCTCGCGCGCCGCGCCGCGCTCGAAACGCGCGAGCGCCGATTCGAGCAGCAGCTTCACCGAGACCAGCATCTGGCTGATGCCGTCGTGCAACTCGCGCGACAGCCGCGCGCGTTCCTGTTCCTGCGAATCCACGACTTGCCGCGCGAGGCGCTTCAGTTTCGCATCGGCGCTGCGATGCTCGCTGATGTTCAGCACCGCGCCGCACACCGCGATGATCGCAAGCGCGGCGAGCGCGATCGCGCCGATCCACATCAGCGTGCGTTCGATGTTCGCGGCCGCCTGCGCATCGATGCGCGCCAGCGTCGTTTCGACATCTTCCAGATAGATGCCCGTGCCCATCATCCAGCCCCAGCGTTCGAGCGGCACCACGTAGCCGAGCTTCGGCGCGAGGAGGCCCGTGGACGGCCGCCGCCAGACGTAGCGCACGTAGCCGCCGCCTTTCGATGCCTGCTCGACGAGTTCCTGAATGGTCAGCGCGCCGTTCGGATCGCGCATCAGCCAGAGATCGCGTCCGACGAGATCAGGCTGGCGCGGATGCATGAGCGACGTGCCGTGCATCGTGTAGACGAAAAAGTAGCCGTCCTGTCCGAAATCGAGGCGCTGCAGCGCGTCGAGCGCGAGGCGGCGGCGTTCGTCGTCGCTGCGCGGATCGGTGGCGGGTGCATCGTAGTACGGTGCGATGGCGCTCTTCGCGATCTCGACGTAGTGCCGCAGCTCGATTTCCTTGCTCGACATGTACGCGGCCTGCGTGGTGTCGTGCTGCGCCTGCGCGAGCGATTGCGCCTGCTGGCGCACGCCGTAGGTGATGCCGCCGATCGCCAGTGCGAACGGAACGATCGCGAGCAGGAAGATCTTAGCCTTAAGGTTCATCGATACAGGGTTTTCCGCTACGTGAAGCCACGTAGCGCGCATACGTAGTTATGCGCTTGTAAGCGCCGTGGCGAAAGCGAATACTACCGCCCAATGCGCTATCACGGCGCATCCATCGACCTGACGGGTCAATAACTAAGGAGACGCCATGAATCGGGCTTCCGGATTCCTGGGCTGGATCGCGCTCGCGCTATTGGGCGCGTTCGCATTCGGCACTATTGCACTCGCGCACGGCGAGCGCATCAGCGCGCTATGGATCGTCATCGCGGCGGTCTGCGTCTATCTCATCGCTTACCGGTTCTACTCGCGCTTCATTGCGTCGAAGGTGCTGCAGCTCGACGGCCTGCGCATGACGCCGGCCGTTCGTCATAACGATGGCCTCGACTACGTGCCGACGAACAAGTACGTGCTCTTCGGGCATCACTTTGCGGCGATCGCGGGCGCGGGTCCGCTGGTCGGCCCGGTGCTGGCCGCGCAGATGGGCTACACGCCCGGCATGCTGTGGATTCTCGGCGGCGTGGTGTTCGCGGGCGCGGTGCAGGACTTCGTCGTCCTGTTCATCTCGACGCGTCGCGACGGCCGCTCGCTCGGCGATCTCATCAAGATGGAGCTCGGCACCGTGCCCGGCGTGATTGCGCTTTTCGGCGCGTTCCTCATCATGGTGATCATTCTCGCGGTGCTCGCGCTGATCGTCGTGAAGGCGCTCACCAATTCGCCGTGGGGCACGTTCACCGTCGCGGCGACCATTCCGATCGCGCTCTTCATGGGCGTCTATACGCGCTACATTCGTCCGGGTCGCATCGGCGAGGTGTCGATCATCGGCTTCATCGGTCTGATGCTCGCGATCGTGTATGGCGGCCAAGTCGCCGAATCCGCGACGCTCGCGCCGTACTTCACGTTCACCGGCGTGCAGCTCGTGTGGATCCTGATCGGCTACGGTTTCGTCGCGTCGGTGCTGCCGGTGTGGCTGTTGCTCGCGCCGCGCGACTATCTGTCGACGTTCCTCAAGATCGGCACGATTCTCGGCCTCGCGATCGGCATTCTGATCGTCGCGCCCGAGCTGAAGATGCCGGCCTTCACGAAGTTCGTCGATGGCAGCGGGCCGGTGTGGTCGGGCAACCTGTTCCCGTTCCTGTTCATCACGATCGCGTGCGGCGCGGTGTCGGGCTTTCACGCGCTGATCTCGTCGGGCACGACGCCGAAGATGATCGATAACGAAGCCAACATGCGCTTCATCGGCTATGGCGCGATGCTGATGGAATCGTTCGTCGCGATGATGGCGCTTGTCGCCGCCTGCGTGATCGAGCCGGGCGTGTACTTCGCGATGAACAGCCCCGCCGCGCTGCTCGGCTCGACGCCCGAAGCGGTCGCGCAGACCGTGTCGAGCTGGGGCTTCCTGCTGACGCCGGACATGCTGACATCGACGGCGAAGGCGGTCGGCGAGACGACCATCGTGGCGCGTGCCGGCGGCGCGCCGACGCTCGCGGTCGGCATGGCGCACATTCTTCATCAGGTGATCGGCGGCCCGGCGATGATGGCGTTCTGGTATCACTTCGCCATTCTGTTCGAGGCGCTCTTCATCCTGACCGCCGTCGATGCGGGCACGCGCGCCGGCCGCTTCATGCTGCAGGATCTGCTCGGCACGTTCCATCCGGCGCTGCGCCGCACGGAGTCGCTGCCGGCCAACCTCGTCGCGACGGGGCTGTGCGTCGCCGCGTGGGGCTACTTCCTGTATCAGGGCGTGGTCGATCCGTTCGGCGGCATCAACACGCTGTGGCCGCTCTTCGGCATCTCGAACCAGATGCTCGCGGGCATCGCGCTGATGCTCGGCACCGTCGTGCTGTTCAAGATGAAGCGCGAGCGCTATGCGTGGGTCACGCTGTTGCCGACGATCTGGCTGCTCATCTGCACGTTGACGGCCGGCTGGCAGAAGATTTTCGACGCGAATCCGAAGGTCGGCTTCCTCGCGCACGCGGGCAAGCTGAAGGATGCGTACGACGCGGGCAAGGTGATGGCGCCGGCGAAGTCGCTCGCGGAAATGCAGCGCATCATCTTCAACGATTACGTCGATGCGGCGCTTGCCGGCTTGTTCATCTTCGTGGTGGTGAGCATCGCGGTGTATGGCGTGCTGGCGGTGTTGCGCGCGCGTCGCGAAACGAAGCCGACGGTGCGCGAGACGCCTTTCGAAGCGATGCCCGCCGGCGCGAGCGCGGCGGTTCGTTCGGGCCACTAGGGAGCGCGCGATGTTCACCGATCTTCGTCAAGCAGGACGGTATCTCGGCCAGGCGATGCGTCTGATGGTCGGGATGCCTGATTACGACGCGTATGTCACGCACATGCAGACGACGCATCCCGACAAGCCGATGATGAGCTACGCGGAGTTTTTCCGCGAGCGTCAGGAGGCGAGGTATGGATCGGGGGCGGGGAAGTGCTGTTGAGTTGATGGCGCTTGGCGGCAGTTGACGAGAACGCGACGGTGATGAGCCGTCGCGTTTTTTTATGCGTGCGGAAATGGCAATTTTCCACAACTTTAGACGCGCCCTCCGGAAACCCGCCACTCAAACGATGTTCAAAGCAAATTCGCTTTTGCACTTTTGAGGGACTTCAACATGACAGATCATCAAAAGCCGATATCTGATATGCAGCCATCGGCCAATGAAATCCTTTCGCCGCTTGAAGAGTTGCGCGGGAGCGTGCTGTTCTATATCGATCCGATGGAACCCGTCGGCGTAGATGATTGGGAGGCCATCAAGGATTAGAGGCGGCGAACATCGAAACAAAAAGGGCGGATGACCCAAGTCACCCGCCCCTCGCATTTCCACACGTTCAACGCGCGACTCAGTTCACCGCCGCCGCCGTTTTCGCACCCTTGTTCTTCTGCGTGCGGCCAATCTCTTCCAGCTTGATCTCCACGTGCTTCGAGAACACGTACTCGGCCGGACGCTGCTTGTCGATCGGCAGATCCTTCGCAAATGCGCCCGTCGTGCGCGGACCCGAAAGAGCGATCTTCGCGGCCTTCAGCGGATGCGCCACCGTATCCATCACGGCGGTCGCCTCGAAGCCGCAGTGGACCATGCAGTCCGCGCACTTTTCGTACTTGCCCGTGCCGTACTTGTCCCAATCGGTGGTTTCCATCAGTTCCTTGAAGGTCTTCACATAACCTTCGCCGACCAGATAGCACGGCTTTTGCCAACCGAACACTGTACGCGCCGGGTTGCCCCACGGCGTGCACTGATACGTCTGGTTGCCCGCGAGAAAATCGAGGAACAGCGTCGACTGGCTGAACGACCAGTTCTTGCCGTTGTTGCCGCGCTTGAAGATTTCGCGGAAGAGATTCTTGGTCTTTTCGCGATTCAGGAAGTGCTGCTGATCCGGCGCGCGTTCGTAGGCATAGCCCGGCGAGACCGTGATGCCATCGACGCCGATCGGGCCGAGCGTGTCGAAGAACTTCGCCACGCGCTCGGGTTCGGCATCGTTGAACAGCGTGCAGTTGATGTTCACGCGGAAGCCCCGGCGCTTCGCTTCCTTGATCGCGGCGACGGCCTTGTCGTAGGTGCCCGGCTGCGAAACCGAGTGATCGTGCGCCTCGCGGTCGCCGTCGAGGTGCACCGACCAGACGAAGTACGGGCTCGGCTCGTAGTCGTCCATCTTCTTTTCCATCAGCAGCGCGTTCGTGCAGAGATACACGAACTTCTTGCGCGCCATGATGCCCTTCACGATCTGCGGCATTTCCTTGTGCAGCAGCGGTTCGCCGCCCGCGATCGACACGACCGGCGCGCCGCATTCGTCGACGGCGCCGAGACACTCTTCCAGCGACAGACGCTGGTTCAGGATCGGATCCGGATAATCGATCTTGCCGCAGCCGTTACAGGCGAGATTGCAGCGGAACAGCGGTTCCAGCATCAGCGCGAGCGGGTAACGCTTGGTGCCCGTGAAGTGCTGCTTGAAGATGTAGGCGCCTACGCGGGCCTTCTGGAGCATCGGGATAGACAATTGCGTCCTCTCCTTATTCTTCGCGAGTCGCGGTTGCCGCAACGGCGGCGACCGGCTGAGTGAGCTTCGCGGGAAGTTTGAATTCGACCTTTTCCTCGCGGCCGTTCATCGTCGTGACTTCGACGGTTCCGAACGCGCGCAGGGCATCGATCACATGTTTGACCATTTCCTCGGGCGCCGAAGCACCCGCGGTGATGCCGACCGTCTGCACATTGGCAAACCACTCCGGCCTGATCTCTGAACCGTCCGCGACGAGGTAGCTCGGAACGCCGGTTTCGGCGCCGATTTCCCGCAGGCGGTTCGAATTGGAACTGTTGGTCGCGCCGACCACGAGCAGCACATCCACCTGGCTCGACAGCTCGCGCACGGCGGCCTGGCGGTTTTGCGTCGCGTAGCAGATGTCGCGCGTGTCCGGGCCGACGATATCCGTGAAGCGGCGCTGCAAGGCATCGATGATGCCGCGCGTGTCATCGACCGAAAGCGTGGTCTGCGTGACGTAAGCGACGGGCGTATCGGGCGCGAGGGTCATCTTCTCCACTTCGGCTTCGCTTTGCACCAGCACGACTTCGCCCGGAATCTGCCCGATCGTGCCTTCGACTTCCGGATGGCCCGCATGGCCGATCAAAATGAGCGTGCGCCCCTGCGATACATACTGGCGGCCTTGCACGTGAACTTTGGTGACGAGCGGGCAGGTGGCGTCCAGCACATCGAGCCCGCGCGTCTGCGCATCCTTCTCGACACTCTGCGCGACGCCGTGCGCGCTGAAGATCGCGACCGCGCCGTGCGGCACTTCATCCAGCTCCTCGACGAAACGCGCACCTTTGCTGCGCAGATTATCGACGACATGACGGTTGTGAACGATCTCGTGACGCACATAGACGGGGGCGCCATGTCGTTCGAGGGCCCGATCGACGATTTCGATCGCACGGACCACACCCGCACAAAAGCCGCGGGGTTGAGCAAGGATGATACGCATATTCGAACGAACTCCGACTGACGCGGGTTTCGGGGTTAGCCGGCGCGAAGCTCGCGCTTTCCTTTGATTCGGCCTTCACGACGCCTCGGAGACGTTAAAAACGCCCCGGGAAAGCAGACCGGAAAAAAAGACACGGTGATTTGGTCTGCGCGCCGAAGTTGACCGCGTATTCTAACCCGTTCCCTTTTTGGGTGCTCAATGCCCGCTTCACTGCGTGCAGCCGCCCGGCGCGTGCCGATACGGCAATTTTCAGAACCCAGTAAACTGTCGGACGCCTCGGACCGCATGGCGGCGCGACTTGCGCCGTTGCGCCCCGCCCGGCGGCCTTCCGGACAGACTCCCGGCGTCGTTCGATTTGTGTATTTTTCGCGCAACGCCTCGTCGACCGCGCCATCCGGCTGCGCCACTGTTTCCAAGCTAATTGTTTATTTCATGCTACTGATCGCCTGGCTGTCTTTTTTGATCTGGATCGTGCTGCTGTTCGCCCGCGGCGGCTTCTGGCGCGCGGAACCTGCGCCGGCGCTGTCCGGTACGACGGTACACGCCGTCGGCAACGCGGAGATCGCGCGTCGTGGCGCATGGCCCGCGCTCGTGGCCGTCGTGCCGGCGCGCAACGAGGCCGACGTCATCGGGCGCGCGGTCGGCTCGCTCCTGAAGCAGGACTACGCGGGCGCGTTCCATGTGATCGTCGTCGATGACCATAGCACCGACGGCACCGCCCGGGTCGCGCTCGCCGCCGCACGCGATCTCGGGCTCGAAGACCGTCTGACCGTGCTGACCGCGCAGCCGCTGCCGCCGGGCTGGTCGGGCAAGGTGTGGGCGCAGTCGCAGGGCATCGGCGCGATCGATTCGCTCGGTCTGCCCGCCGAGTTCCTGCTCCTGACTGACGCGGACATCTACCATCCGGCCGATGCCGCGACGCAGCTCGTCGCGCGCACGATTCTCGAGGACCGCGATCTGGTCTCGCTGATGGTGCGTTTGCGTTGCGATTCGCTGTGGGAGAAGGTGCTGATTCCGGCGTTCGTGTTTTTCTTCGCGAAGCTTTATCCGTTCGCCTGGGTCAACGACGTGAAGAAGCCGACTGCCGGCGCGGCGGGCGGCTGCATGCTCGTGCGACGCTCGGCGCTGGTGGAGGCGGGCGGGATCGAATCGATCCGTCAGGAACTGATCGACGATTGCAGTCTCGCTGCGCGCATCAAGCATCGCGCGGGCCGCAACGACGCGCGCCCGATCCGCCTCGATCTCGCCGATCGCAGCGAATCGCTGCGTCCGTACGATAGTTGGCGAGAGATCTGGAACATGATCGCCCGCACGGCGTTTACGCAGTTGCGCTATTCGCCGTTGCTGCTCGCCGGCACCGTGCTCGGCATGGCGGTGATCTATCTCGCGCCGCCGGTGCTCGCGCTGGCTTATGGCGCGCGGGCCTGGCCGGCGTGCGCGGCGTGGGCGTTCATGTGCATCGCGTATGGTCCGATGCTGCGCTATTACCGCAGATCGCTTTTGTGGGCGCCGCTTCTGCCGCTCGTTGCGTTGTTTTATGTGAGCGCGACGATCGGCTCGGCGGTGCGTTACTGGAGCGGGAAAGGCGGGCAGTGGAAGGCGCGGGTGCAGGCGCCGGGGCAGGAGGGATCGTAGGTGGGTTTTTGGTTTCGCCGGATCCCGTTTTCGTGTTGGTTTATTAGCACTGCCCCTCCCCGGGGCGGGGGTCACTTTCTTTGCTGCTGCAAAGAAAGTAACCAAAGAAAGCAGCTCGTTTAAGCCCGCGGTCACACGCAGTTTGGCCATGCTTGCCAGCCGGCGGTGGCACTCGCCTAAGTGTCGCCCTCGAAGGACATACCGGGCTTGGCTCGCGCACGGTCTGACACATCGTACCGCTCGCGTCACTGGTTCAGCACCAGATAGCTCCGGCCTGCTTCGCGGCCGACCGGTCAATCGGGTCGGCGCGTGCTTTCTTGCTAACGCCGCAATCTCACCGCATCGGTGGTGCGTTGGTTTCCTTCGCATACCCGACGGCAGCGCGCAGCGCTGTGCCGAAGCTATTTGGTGCTGAACCAGCGCGCTGAAACGTCTCGGGCGTCAGACCGTGCGCGAGCCAAGCCCAGTTGGTCCTTCGAGGGCGACACTTAGGCGAGGACCATTGGCGGCTGGCAAGCATGGCCAACGTGCGTGTGACCGCGGGCGATGAGAAGCTGCTTTCTTTGGTTACTTTCTTTGCAGCAGCAAAGAAAGTGACCCCCGCCCCGGGGAGGGGCAGTGCTAATAGACCGACACGAAACCGGGACCCAGCGAAGAAAAAGCCGAAGCCTATTTCTTAGTCAACATGGCATACAACTCAACGACCATGTTGGGCGAAAACGTAAACGGCACCCAACCATGCCCGGCATGACGCATGACCAGGAGCCGATCGCCATTGGCATATTTCTGAGTCGCCATGACGGGATTTTTAGTAGCCGCAAACCGCCATCCAGGCGCGATACCCCCCGGCTGCTCCGGCGACATCGACGCCCGCACGTTCGACAATTCCTCGATCAGCTCCGACACCCCCTCCGGGCTCAACTTCACCGTCTTGCCCGCAATCGTCATTTCAACTGCATCGCGTTCCGGACGCGAGACGACAAGCGTAGGCGGCTCGTTCAGACCGGGCGGTTCGGCGGGCGCGGCGGAATCGGCCGGTTCGCTCACGTCGCCCAACGCGGGCGGTTCATCCGGCGAAGCCGCAACGGACGTCGAAGCGGTTTCGGTCGATTCAACGGATGATCGGACAGATGCGGCGGCGGTCTCGAGGAGCGTGTCGAGGCTCGACTCAAGCGCGCCGAGCTGGTCTTGTAGATTCATGCGAGTGTGTCTGTGTCTGGCAAGCGGGCGGCGAGGCAACGATTCTACCCGCTCGAATTTGGCGAGGTCGGCACAGGTTGTAACCAATTGCACCGAAACTGCGGATTACACGACAGATTTCTTCGACGCCGATGGCGCAAAACAAAACCGGCATCCCCGAAGAGATGCCGGTTCATCGGGGCGCATGACGCGCCCGTATCGCCTTACTTCGCGCGCACTTCCGCGAGCGCGGCGTTGAGCGTCTTGCTCGGACGCATCACCGCTTCGAGCTTCTTCTCATCCGGCTTGTAGTAGCCGCCGATGTCCGCCGCATTGCCCTGCACGGCGGCGAGTTCGTCGACGATCTTCTGCTCGTTTTCAGCCAGCGTCTTCGCGAGCGGCGCGAACAGTTGCGCGAGTTCCTTGTCGTCCGACTGCGACGCGAGTTCTTGCGCCCAGTACATCGCGAGATAGAACTGGCTGCCGCGATTGTCGAGCAGGCCGGTCTTCGGCGACGGGCTCTTGTTGTTGTCGAGCAGCTTGCCGGTGGCGGCGTCGAGCGCCTTCGCGACGAGCTTCGCACGCGCGTTGTCGTTCTTGATGCCGAGCTCTTCGAGCGACACCGCCAGCGCGAGGAATTCGCCGAGCGAGTCCCAGCGCAGATGGTTTTCCTGCACGAGCTGCTGCACGTGCTTCGGCGCCGAGCCGCCCGCGCCCGTCTCATACAGGCCGCCGCCCGCCATCAGCGGAACGATCGACAGCATCTTCGCGCTCGTGCCGAGTTCCATGATCGGGAACAGGTCGGTCAGGTAGTCGCGCAGGATGTTGCCGGTGACCGAAATCGTGTCCATGCCGCGGATCACGCGCTCGAGCGTATAACGCATCGCGCGCACTTGCGACATGATGTGGATTTCCAAGCCTTCGGTGTCGTAGTCCTTCAGGTACGTCTCGACCTTCTTGATGAGCTCGGCTTCGTGCGGACGATACGGGTCGAGCCAGAACACCGCCGGCGTGCCCGAGTTCTTCACGCGCGTGACGGCGAGCTTCACCCAGTCGCGGATCGGCGCATCCTTCACGAGGCACATGCGCCAGATGTCGCCCTTCTCGACTTCCTGCGTGAGTCCTTCGATGACTTCGTTCGTCGCGTTATCGACGATGCGCGCCGTGCCGTCTTCCGCGATCTCGAACGTCTTGTCGTGCGAGCCGTACTCTTCGGCCTTCTGCGCCATCAGGCCGACATTCGGCACCGTGCCCATTGTCTTGGGATCGAAGGCGCCGTTAGTCTTGCAGAAGTTGATGATTTCCTGATAGATGCGCGCGAACGTGCTTTCCGGAATCAGGCACTTCGTGTCTTGCGGACGGCCATCGGCGCCCCACATCTTGCCGCCGGCGCGGATCATCGCGGGCATGGAGGCATCGACGATCACGTCGTTCGGCGCATGCAGGTTCGAGATGCCCTTGGCCGAATCGACCATCGCGAGCGCCGGGCGGTGCTCGTGGCACGCGTGCATGTCGCGGATGACTTCATCGCGCTGCGATTCCGGCAGCGTCTCGATCTTCGTGTACAGGTCGACGAGGCCGTTGTTCACATTGATGCCGAGTTCTTCGAAGAGCTTCGCGTGCTTCTCGAACGCATCCTTGTAGAACACCTTCACGGCGTGGCCGAAGACGATCGGGTGCGAGACCTTCATCATGGTGGCCTTCACGTGCAGCGACAGCATGACGCCGGTCTTGCGCGCGTCTTCCATCTGCTCTTCGTAGAACTCGACCAGCGCCTTCTTGCTCATGAACATGCTGTCGACGATCTCGCCGTCCTGCAGCTTGACCTTCGGCTTGAGCACGATGGTCTCGCTGCGCTTGGTGACGAGTTCCATGCGCACTTCGCGCGCCTTGTCATTCGTGACCGATTTTTCGCCGTGATAGAAGTCGCCGTGCTTCATGTGCGCGACGTGCGTGCGCGAAGCCATGCTCCACTCGCCCATGCTGTGCGGATGCTTCTTCGCGTAGTTCTTCACGGCGAGCGGCGCGCGGCGATCCGAGTTGCCTTCGCGCAGAACCGGGTTCACGGCCGAGCCGAGGCACTTTCCGTAGCGCGCGCGAATGGCTTTCTCTTCGTCGTTCTTCGGCTCTTCGGGGTAGTCGGGCAGCTTGTAGCCCTTCGACTGAAGCTCCTTGATCGCGCTCGTCAACTGGTGCAGCGACGCGCTGATGTTCGGCAGCTTGATGATGTTGGTGTCGTCGAGCTGCGTGAGGCGGCCGAGTTCGGCGAGGTTGTCGGGGACCTTCTGCTCGTCGGTCAGGAATTCGGGGAATTCGCCGAGGATACGCGCGGCCACGGAGATGTCGCTCGTCGCGACATTGACGCCCGCCGGCGCGGTGAAGGCACGGATGATCGGCAGAAAGGCGCTGGTCGCGAGCAGCGGAGCTTCGTCGGTCAGGGTGTAGATGATGGTGGGTTGCTGATTACTCATCGCTTGTCTCGACATCCGAAAACAGGTTGAAAAAAACCGCCGGCCTCGGCACCCCTCCGGCAACAAACCGCTATTCTGCCTGATTTTTGCGGGGCGCGCGTGTGAATCTCGCCGTGCGAGACGGGCCAAAACGGACGTTTTTCTTGCTATTTCAATGACTTAACTTTTTTCGAGTCTTATACAAGAGTTGCACTCCTGCGCCTCGTTGCCTCGGCCGGAACGTTTCATGAATGATTCCGTGCTTCATCCTGCGAGATAACCGTTCGCCCGGAACCAGTCGAGCGCATCCTTCAATCCCTGCTGGTACGGCCGCGCGCTGTATCCCAGCTCGCGTTCGGCCTTCGCCGACGTGAAGTACATCTTGTTCTTCGACATGCGCAGCGCGTCGCGCGTGACCATCGGCTCCTTGCCGGTCAGCTTGGCGATCAGCTCGGCGCCCAGCGCCACCGGATAGAGCGGCCCGCGCGGCAGCTTGATCGTCGGCGGTTTGCGTCCGACGAATCCGGCGATGTCCGCGAGCATCTGCTGCAAGGGCAGATTCTCGCCGCCGAGGATGTACCGCTCGCCGATGTTGCCGCGCTCCAGCGCCAGGAAGTGCCCGTTCGCGACATCGTCGACATGGACGAGATTCAGGCCGGTATCGACGAACGCGGGAATCTTGCCCGTCGCCGCTTCGACGATGATGCGCCCGGTTGGTGTCGGACGCACGTCGCGCGGGCCGATCGGCGTCGACGGATTCACGATCACTGCAGGCAGCGCGTTCTGCGCGACCATGCGCTCGACGGCGCGCTCGGCGAGCACCTTGCTGCGCTTGTACGCGCCGATGGTGCTCGCCGGGTCCGATGGCTTGGTTTCGTCGGCGATCGCGCCGGAGCTCGTCACCTTCAGGGTCGCGACGCTGCTGGTATAAACGATGCGTTCTACGCCTTCGGCCAGCGCCGCGCGCATCGTCGCCTCGGTGCCTTCGAGATTCGCGCGCTCGATCTCGCTCGGGTCCGGCGCCCAGATGCGGTAATCGGCGGCGACGTGGAAAAGGAATCGCACGCCCTTGAGCGCGGCGCGCATCGACGCTTCGTCGCGCATATCGCCGACGACGATCTCCGCATTCAGCGATTCGACGTTCTTGCGCGGGCTGGTCTTGCGCACGAGCACGCGCACGTCGAAACCCCGTTCGATGGCGAGCCGCGCGACCGCGGACCCGACGAACCCCGAGGCGCCGGTGACGAGCACGCGAGAGCCGGAAAAATCAGTCATTCTTACCTCGTTGAAAATACTGGCGCGGCCGTCTTTCGTAACAACTGCCGCGCGGGAAAGCATGCGCCGATCGGCTGCAAAGCCCGATGTGACAAGGGCTTGCGCGTCATGCTAAGGTCCGTGCCTGCTGCCGGCGCGTGGCCCGCGCAAAACATGAACAGAACCGGTGGACGATGCCTCTAGACACTCGAAACCTACGCTCCTGGATTTACCTCGCCATCGCGCTCTCGCTCGCGGTCGTGTTCAGCATCGATGTGCTCACGCCGATGCGCGTCGCGATCTGGATCTTCTACGTGCTGCCGGTCGTGCTGTGCGTCTGGGCCGACCGGCCGTCGGTGCCGATCGTCACCGCGGGCGCATCGGCCGTGCTGATGATCGCAGGATACGCACTCGCGGCCGCCGACCCGAACACGAGCCGCGACGTGCTCCAGATCAACCGCGCGATGGGCATCGTCGTGCTGCTCGCGCTCGCGGCGGTGGCGCATCTATATATCAAATCGCGGCTGGCCGTACAACGCACGACCTGGCTGCAACAGGGCATCGTGCAGCTCGGCGTCAAATTGCGCGGCGAGCAGTCTCCGGCTTCGATCGGCGTGAGCATCCTGCGTTCGATCATTCCGTACGTGGAAGCGAAAGTCGGCGTCGTCTATGCGCTCGACGGCGATGCGCTCGTGCGCGTCGGCGCTTGGGCGCTGCCGGACGAAGGCGGCGCGCCGGCGAGGATCGCGCGGGGCGAAGGGCTCGTCGGTCAGGCGATCGAGGAAGCGCGCGTGCTCGAACTGCGCGACGCATCGTCGCATTATCTGAAAGCCGGCTCCGCGCTCGGGTCGGCGACGGCCTCGCGCGTGCTGATCGCGCCGCTCTTCGCCGATGGCGATGTCGCGGGCGCGATCGAGCTCGGCTTCGTCGGCAACGAAGGACGTTTCGACGATGCCCGCGCGCTGCTCGACATGGCGTCGGAACCAATCGGCATGGCGCTGCGTTCGACGCGTTATCGCGCGCGTCTCGTCGAACTGCTCGAAGAAACGCAGCGCCAGAGCGAGGAATTGCAGGTGCAGCAGGAAGAGCTGCGCGTGTCGAACGAGGAACTCGAAGAGCGCGGCCGCGCGCTGCAGGATTCGCAGGGGCGTCTCGAACAGCAGCAGGCGGAACTCGAACAGACCAATGTCCAGCTCGAAGAGCATACGCAGCATCTGGAGCGGCAAAAGGCCGAGCTTCTGCAGGCGCAGCAGGAACTGACCGCGAACGCGCTGGAAATGGAGCGCGCGAGCCAGTACAAGTCGGAGTTCCTCGCGAATATGTCGCACGAACTGCGCACGCCGCTCAATAGCTCGCTGATCCTCGCGAAGCTCCTGCAGGACAACAAGCAGGGCAACCTGACCGATGAACAGGTGCGCTACGCGGCGACGATCCATTCGTCGAACAGCGATCTGCTTTCGCTCATCAACGACATTCTCGATTTGTCGAAGGTGGAGGCGGGACAGATGGACGTGCAGTTCGCGCCCACGTCCGTCGATTCGATCCTGCAGACGCTGCGGCAGTCCTTTGCGCCGGTTGCCGGAAGCAAGGGCGTCGACTTCGTCACGCAGCACGGCGAGAACGTGCCGCAATACTTCGTCACTGACAGCCAGCGGCTCCTGCAGGTGCTGCGCAATCTGCTGTCCAACGCGTTCAAGTTCACCGAGCGCGGCAGCGTGACGGTCGCGGTCGAGCGCGCGGGCGACAACGCGCTGCGCTTCGACGTGCGCGACACGGGCATCGGCATCGCCCGCGAGAAGCAGGACATGATCTTCCAGGCCTTCCAGCAGGCCGACGGCACCACGAGCCGCAAATACGGCGGCAGCGGCCTCGGGCTGTCGATCTCGCGCGAGTTCTCGCGTCTGCTCGGCGGTTCGGTGTCCGTGTCGAGCGAGCTCGGGCACGGCAGCGTGTTTTCGGTGACGCTGCCCATCGCGGTGCGTGAAGGCACCGTCACCGCGAAGCTCGATACGATCGCCCAAGCGAGCGAGCCGGCGTCCGCACCCGCGCCCGCGCCGATGCAGCCGCAGCCCATTCATCCGCCGGTCGCGATGCACGAACCGATGGCCATCGCCGACGATCGTGCCGACCGCAAGCGTCCGGGCCGCGTGATTCTCGTCATCGAGGACGATCAGCCGTTCGCCGGGATTCTCTACGATCTCGCTCACGAACTCGACTTCGACTGCGTGCACGCCGCCACGGCGACGCAGGGCGTCGAGCTCGCGCGCTCGCTCCAGCCGAACGGAATTCTGCTCGACATCGGTCTGCCGGATCAGTCGGGTCTCACGGTGCTCGAATGGCTGAAGCACGATCCGCTCACGCGTCACATCCCGATTCACGTCGTCTCCGCGACCGATCACGCCGACGTCGCGCTGCATCTCGGCGCAATCGGCTATACGCTCAAGCCGAGCGCGCGCGACGATCTCGCCCACGCGATCCGCAAGCTCGAAGCGCGCTCGTCGCAGGGCATGCGCCGCGTGCTCGTCGTCGAGGACGATCCGGCGCTGCGCCAGAGCATTCACGCGCTGCTCGCGAGCGAGACCGTGGGTATCGTGGAAGCGGGATCGATCGCGGAGGCCATCGAGGAAATGCAGCGCGCGCCGTTCGATTGCGTCGTGATGGATCTCGCGCTGCCCGACGGCTCCGGCTACGAATTGCTCGAACGCGTGTCGGCGGGCGGAGGGCAGGCGTCGCCGCCGGTCATCGTCTATACGGGACGGCTGCTGTCGCAGGACGAGGAGCAGCGCCTGCGCCGCTACTCGAAATCGATCATCATCAAGGGGGCGAAATCGCCGGAGCGTCTGCTCGACGAAGTCACGCTGTTCCTGCATAGCGTGGAAAGCGCGTTGCCGCCCGAGCAGCAGCGCATGCTGCGCGCGGCGCGTCAGCGCGACGACGTGTTCGAGGGCCGCACGATCCTGCTCGCCGAAGACGACGTGCGCAATATCTTCGCGCTCTCGCGCGTGATCGAGCCGCTCGGAGCAACGCTTGAAATCGCGCGCAACGGACGCGAGGCGCTCGAAGCGCTCGCGCGCCGCGGCGATATCGACCTCGTTCTCATGGATGTCATGATGCCCGAGATGGACGGCCTCACCGCGATGACCGAAATCCGCAAGCGTGCGGAACATGCGCGCCTGCCGATCATCGCGCTGACGGCGAAGGCGATGCCGAGCGATCGCCAGAAATGTCTCGAAGCGGGTGCGGACGACTACATATCCAAGCCCATCGACGTGGATAAGCTCGTGTCGCTGTGCCGCGTATGGCTGCGCCAGCGATGAACGGACCTATCTCTCAGATGAATGACGGCCGGCACGACGAAGAAGCGACGTTCGACATCGAACTGAAGCTGATTCTGGAAGCGATCTACCTGCGCTATCAGCACGACTTCCGGCATTACTCCGTGAGTTCGCTGAGGCGCAGACTCGCGCAGGCGGTGCACGATTTCGGTGTGCCGACGCTGTCGCATCTTCAGGAGCGCATTCTGCGCGACCCGGCTTTGTTCGCGCGGCTCTTTCAGTACCTCACGGTGCAGGTGAGCGAGATGTTCCGCGACCCGCAGTATTTTCGCGCGATCCGCGAGCAGGTCGTACCGATTCTGCAGACGTATCCGTCGATCAAGGTGTGGGTCGCGGGATGCAGCAGCGGCGAGGAGCTGTGGTCGCTCGCGGTGCTGTTCGCGGAGGAGAAGATCGCGGACCGCACGGTGTTCTACGCGACCGACATCAACGCCGAAGCATTGCGTCAGGCGGAAAGCGGCATTTATCCGCTGGAGCGCATGGCGGGCTTCAGCCAGAACTATCTGGCGGCGGGCGGCAAGCGTTCGCTCTCGGACTATTATCACGCGGCCTACGGCGCGGCGAAGTTCTCGCAGACGCTCAAGTCGCGTGTCGTGTTCGCGGATCATAGTCTCGCGACGGACAGCGTGTTTCTCGAAGCGCATCTGGTGTCGTGCCGCAATGTGCTGATCTATTTCGATCGCGCACTGCAGGATCGCGCGCTCGGCCTCTTCAGCGATTCGCTCGTGCGGCGCGGGTTTCTCGGTCTCGGCAGCAAGGAGAGCCTGCGCTTTTCCACGTACGCAGACCGTTTCGCGGACTTCAATCCGCGCGAGCGGCTTTATCAGAAGGTGTGACGATGATCGACGCGAACCGCATCGGGGCAGTCGTGATCGGCGCATCGGCGGGCGGCGTCGAGGCGCTCAATCAGTTGCTGCCCGCGTTGCCGAAGGCGTTCGCGCCGCCGGTGCTCGTCGTGGTGCATGTGCGTCAGGGGCAGCCGAGCCTCCTGCCCGGATTGTTCGCGACGCGCTGCGAGATGGCCATCGTGGAGCCTTTCGACAAGGACGAAATCGCGCCGGGCACCGTGTACTTCGCGCCGCCGGGCTATCACATGCTCGTCGAGGCGGAGGGCGGCGCAGCGCCGGCGATCGCGCTGTCGGTCGATCCGCCCGTGCGCTTTTCGCGGCCATCGGTGGACGTGCTGTTCGAATCGGCGGCGCATGCGTATGGCGAGCGGCTGCTCGGCATCGTGCTCTCCGGCGCGAACGACGACGGTGCGCGCGGCGCACGCGCGATCCGCGATGCGGGCGGCGCATGCTGGGCGCAGGACCCGGCGACGGCGAGCGCGCCCGCGATGCCGCTCGCGGCCATCGCGCAAGGCGCGGTGAACGAAGTGCTCACGCTGGATCACATGGCGATGCGGCTCACGCAGTGCATCGGCTACAGGCAATGAAGGAAGCAAGGCAAGGAGTCACCAGATGACGCAACCCATCCACGTGCTGATCGTCGACGACATCCGCAACAACATCACCGCGCTCGAAGCGTCGCTCGCGCGGCCGGATCTGTCGGTGCTGAAAGCCGAATCGGGACCGGCCGCGCTCGAGCTTCTGCTCAAGCACGAAGTCGCGCTCGCCATTCTCGACGTCAACATGCCCGGCATGGACGGGTTCGAACTCGCCGAGCTGATGCGCGGCAGCCCGCGCACCGCGCACGTGCCGATCATCTTTCTTACGGCGACGGCGCAGGACGCGAGCCGCACTTTCCGCGGCTATGAAGCGGGCGCGGTGGACTTTCTCTACAAGCCCTTCGATTCGCGCATCCTCAATTCGAAGGTCGATGTGTTCATCCAGATGGAGCGCCAGAAGCAGCAGCTCGCGACGCAACTCGCGACCGTGCAGCAACTGCTCGATGCGAACGAGATGCTGATGGCCGTGCTCGGCCACGATCTGCGCACGCCGCTCTCGGCGGTGATCGCGTCGGCGGAATATCTCGCGCGCTTCGTGCCGGACGAGAACGTCGCGAATATCGGCACGCGCATCAAGTCGAGCGGCATGCGCATGGTGCGCATGGTCGATCAGTTGCTGAACCTCGCGCGTCTGCGCGGCGGACGCGTGACCTTGCAGCCGCGCGCGGTGGAGCTGATGACGCTCGCGAAGAATATCGTCGACGAATACGAGGCGCGGGTCGGCGAAGGGCGCATTTTCGTGCTGCGCCAGGGCGATACGCTTTTGCAGGGCGACGGCGATCTGCTCTCGCAGGTGTTCTCGAATCTCATCGGCAACGCGCTGCAACACGGTCTCGAAGGCTCGGCGATTCAGGTGCGCCTCGACGGCAACGCCGACGACGTGATCATCACCGTGCAGAATGCGGGTGAAATTCCCGCCGACGTCCTGCCTACGATCTTCGCGCCGTATCGCTCGGGCCGGCGCCAGCATGAATCGAGCGGTCTCGGGCTCGGGCTCTACATCACGCGCGAGATCGCGCAGATGCACGGCGGCGATGTCAAGGCGCACTCCACCGCCGAATCCGGCACGGTGTTCGTGGTGACGCTGCCGCGCGTGCCGCATCCGCGTTCGGGCGAGCGCGCGGACATGGCGCAGCCTTTCCGTCTGAGTTGAAGAGCGTGGCTACAATGCGGCGTATCGACATCTGAAAGGAGTGAGCACGATGCCAGGCCCGGATCTGGATACGAGAATCGAAACCTATTACGTGCGGGTGCGCGGCGTCGTGCAGGGCGTCGGCTTCAGGCATTACACGGTCAGAAAGGCGCATGCGCTCGGCGTGCGCGGCTGGGTCGCCAATCTCGACGACGGCTCCGTCGAAGCGATCGTGCAGGGCGCGGCCAATCAGGTCGACCTGATGCTCGAATGGCTGCGACGCGGGCCGCCGCATGCCCGCGTCACCGATTTCCACAGCGAAGAGCGCCACGTCGAAAAACGTTACGAGCGCTTCGAGCAGCACTAACTCATTTCGCGACCAGCAGGCTCTCCGCGAACTGCCATTGCTCGTCGCGCCACTGATGCGTGCATTCGAAGCCCGCATCGGCGGCGATCGGCGCGACTTCATCGGCCGCATATTTGTGGCTGCTTTCCGTCCAGATCGTCTCGCCTTCGCGGAACTCGACGTGCAGGTCCGCGCCGCGCACGCGCACGGACAGCGCACGCTTCGCGCGCAGATGCATTTCGATGCTGCGCGCATCCGGGTTGAAGCGCGCGACGTGCTCGAAGGCATCGAGCGGGAAGTCGCCGGAGAGTTCGCGATTGATTCGCGCGAGCATGTTCAGATTGAACGCGGCCGTGACGCCGATCGGATCGTCGTACGCGGCGACGAGCACCGGCAGCGGCTTGATGAGATCGGTGCCGAGCAAGAGCGCGTCGCCGGGCTGGAGCATGCCGCGGATCGAGCGCAGAAACTTCGTCGCCGCGAGCCGCGCGAAGTTGCCGATGGTGCTGCCGAGAAACAGCACGAGCAGTCTTTCGCCATCCTTGCGCTTCGCGCTGACTTCGGACAATCCCGCGAGGTAATCGCGCTCGTGCCCGACGATCGACACGCGCTCGATATCGCTCAACTCGCGCCGGCACAACTGCAAGGCGGTGCGAGAAATTTCAATCGGATGGTAAGCGGTGGGCTGCTTTTTACACAGCGCCTCCAGAATGAGGCGCGTCTTGCGGCCGCTGCCGCTGCCGAGTTCGGCGACCTGGATGTCGCCCGGCATGGCCGCGACGATGTCCGCCGCGTGAGCCTTCAGCACGCGTTCTTCGGCGCGCGTCACGCCGTATTCGGGCAGCGCGGTGATCACTTCGAAGAGGGCCGAGCCGACTTCGTCATACAGATACATCGAAGGCAGTTCTTTTTGCGGACGCTTGCTGAGTCCTACGTACACGGCCTCTGCGAAGGCGTTGGAAAAGCGGGGCGACAGGGCAGGTTGAGTCATGACGTCTCCATCGATGCGGCGTTTTCTTCGCGTGCCATCGTCGAACATGACGGCACGGCGCGTGTTGCTGCGGATGCAATGACGTGAGCGGCGGATGTTCGTACGCGGCGCCGCCCGGACTTCGGGACCGGACCGGCACATGCCGGACCGACAAGGGTCGCCGATCATCGTGACCGGCTAAAGACAACCGCAAGTGACAGCGATCAGGCAGCGGAGTTCATGCGGAAATGCGAAGCATGAAGGAAGCAAAAAGCGGGCACGTCCGGGAATTTCGATTGAAGCGGGTTCTGAAAATTGCGCGCGTGCACCGTTAGAATGCGCGTTCAAGTTTCGTTCGGCTTGCAGTCACCTTCAGCGCGTAGCGCCTCTTTCGATGAATCAGCATGACCTGGGGCGCGGCATCGCGCTGTCCGTAGCCGCTTCCGCGCTCTTCGCGCTTATGTCCGGCTATACGAAATGGCTCGCGCCGCTCGACGGGCTCGACATCTTCGCGTGGCGAATCGTGTGGACATTGCCGGGCGCGCTCGCGCTCGTTGCGCTGCGCAAGCGCTGGCCGCAATTATGCGCGCTCGTCGCGAGGCTCGCCAAAACGCCGCAACTGCTGCTGGCGTTCGCTATTGCCGCCGCGCTGCTCGGCGTGCAGTTGTGGATCTTTCTCTGGGCGCCGTTGCACGGGCGCGCGCTCGAAGTATCGCTCGGCTATTTTCTTCTGCCCCTCGCGATGGTGCTGCTCGGCCGCTTTCACTACGGCGAGCGTCTCGACGGCTTCCAGTGGGCGGGCGTCGCCGCGGCGGCCGTGGGCGTCGCGCATGAACTGGTCATCACCCATGCGTTCGCGTGGCCGACGCTCGTCGTGATGCTCGGCTATCCGCCTTACTTCGTGTTGCGCCGCCGGCTCAATGCCGATCCGCTCGTGTCGTTCGCCGTCGAAATCATGCTGATCGCGCCCGTCGCCGCGATCATGCTGATCGTGCGGGGTTCGTTCGCGGATGTCGCGGGCGAGCCGCGTCTCGGGCTGCTGCTTCTGCCTGGACTCGGGGCGTTGAGCACGATCGCGCTCGCGTCGTACCTGCGCGCGAGCCGTCATCTGCCGATCGCGCTCTTCGGCATTCTCGGCTATGTGGAACCGGTGCTGCTCGTCGGCGTCGCTGTCCTGTTGCTCGGCGAGCCGTTTTCGGCGCGGCAACTCGGTACTTACGTGCCGATCTGGATCGCCGTCGTGCTGACCGGCGTGCACAGCGCGCGTCTGCTGATGCGCGAGCGGTCGCACAAGCGGACATTGCCGATGAGCGAGCACCACGCGAGCGTCGAGCATGAAACCGTCGCGGAGGAAATCGAGCGCGTGGACTGATCAACGCGCGGCGCGCGTTTCGATGGCATCGTGCAGATCGCGCATGAGGCCGAGGCCGAACATCAGCTCGACGAGTATGAAGAGCGGCCCGATCAACAAGCCGACGATATCGTCGACGAAAGCCGGCTTGCGATGTTCATAGCGCACATGCCCGACGAACTGAAACGCCCAGCCGATCACGAACATGCCGATGCCGATCGCGAGCCAGCTCCAGGTACTCTGTGACGCGGCCCACTGCCCGAATACCGCGCTCAACGCGGACACGATACCCATGCCGATGCCGAGCGGCACATCGAGCCAGAGATAGTAGAGCGTGGCGAGCGCGAACAGCACCCACGCAGGCGTGAGCAGAAACGCGCCCGACAATACGGGCCATGCGGGACGGCTCAGCAACGCGGCGATCGCGAGCACGATGAGCGGAATGCCGATGAAGTGCGTGGCAATGTTGCGCCTGTCGCGATGATATTCGGCGTATTGCGACAACTGATCGGTCAGTGTGCGCATGGAGGGCGTCTCCGTTCGTGTTCTTTTAATTCACGAATGATAAGCCGCTCGTCGATATCGGCAAGTAGAGCATTTCCTTTAGTCGCACGCAAAAAGTTGGATCAAAGGAAATGCAAAAAGGCGAGCCCGAAGGCTCGCCTGAATCGAACGCACTGGCTTGTTTATGTGCAATGCCCAGTGCGCGATGCGATGACGCTGGCCTCCCTTACTTCTTCGCCGCGTCCACCTTCGCATCGGCGGCCGTCTTGTTAGCGTCGCTTTGCGCCTCGACTTTTTCCTTATCGGCCTTCGCTTGCGCCACATTGGCATCCTTCGCTGCGTCCTGCTTCTTCTTGTCGGCCTTGGTTTGCGCAGCGTGCTTCTTCTTGTTGGCTTTCGCCTGTGCCTTGGTGGCATCACCGCGGGCGTCGGAAGCCTGTTCCGGCGTGGTCGCCTGCGCTACCTTCGCGGCTTCCTTGTTGGCGTCGGCTTGCGCCGATGCCTTGTCCTCGTTCGCCGATGCCTGCGCCTTCGCGGCATCGTGCTGTGCGTCGGCCTTCTTCTTGTTGGCGGTCGCCTGAGCCTCGGCTTTTTCGTTGTTGGCCTTCAATTGCGCTTTGCCGGCATCGGTTGCGGCGGTCTGCGCGAATACGGTGGTGACGAGCATGGCGGATGCGAGAGCAGCGACGATCTTCTTCATGGTTTGAAACTCCCTTTGATCTTTTCTTTGAGGACACGTGGCGCGCAGTGCGCCGCGTTGACGATGAAAACGCCGCGTCCATGGATCCAGTTGACGTCGTTCTGGTGACAAACGGTAACCAGTGGCTAGCAAATGAAACCGCGTGCGGTAAAAGCGGCTGCATCGTTTCTGGATGTCGAAGCGCGTTACCGACCGCGTCGCGAAAGCTGTTACCGATTGGCGAATTCAATTCCATTTGTAACGGCTCTTATGGAAGTTCGGCATCCGAATCGAATTCTTCCAAGGCGACTTTCCGAAGCGCTATTTGTAATCGTTGAAATGCACGGTTACCAACTGCTGCAGTTATTTCTTAGCTGTCTGCTTAAGATGATCTCCATAAACCCGGCCAAACGGGAAATGGAGAAGCTCATGAAACGCGCAGCACTTGTCTTGTTGATGATCGGTAGTTTGACTGTGGCAGGCCAGGCGTCGGCGCACGGACACGGCGGCGGTCATCGTGGCGGCGGCGGGGATGGCGGTGCGATTGTCGGTGCGCTGATCGGCGGTGCGGTGCTCGGCGCGCTGGTGACGTCGGTGGCGAGTGCGCAGCCCACGTATGCGCAGCCCGTCTATCAGCAACCCGCGTACGCGCAGCCGGTCTATGCACAACCGGCGCAGCCGCCCGGCTACTGCTACGACAACTACCGTGGCGCGTATGTGCCCTGCGGTTATTGATCAAGTGTCGGGCGCGGCACGTCCCTTGCGCTAATGCGAACACGGTCGTTGCATCCAATGCGCAGCGACCGATACGCAAATCAGGGAGACTTGCAATGAATGCGACTACGAAGAAGTTGGTTATTTCCGCGCTGATGTTGGGCTTGTCCGGCGGTGTCTATGCGCAAGCGGGCGGTGGTGGCGGCGCGGCAGGCGGCTCGGCGGGCGCAGGCGGCAATGGTTCGGCGGGTGCAGGCTCGGCGGCGGGCGGCAAGGGCGGTGGCGTCGGCATGGGCGGCGCTGGCGTCGGCGGTTCGGCGGATGGTTCGACCGGCACCGGCGTGAAGAGCGGCATGGGCAACGATGCGACCAACGGCATGAGCCAGGATCAGGGCACCGTGAAGCGCAGCGCGCCGAATAACGGCAACATGAATTCCGGCGGCATGAAGTCGGACGGCACCGGCAACCAGAAGGCGTATTGAATATAAAACGATGTCAGCGCGCTTGCGGGTGCGATCGCCGTGGCGTCATCGAGACGCGGAACCGGCATCCGCCTGGCGGAGGCGCGCGTAGCTTGACGAGATTTACTGTCCGCTCGCCGATGCTGCATCCGCGGATGCAGCGGGTTCGAACGTTTTGACGCGCAAGCTGACCTTTTCGGCGTAGGCGCGTGATCCGCCATAGTTCTTCAGCGCGGCATCGACATCGCCTTGCGCTGACTTCACATAGCCGTGCAGGATTGCCGAGCCGGTTTCGATGTTGTCTTCCGGGTCCGTCAGGTCCACGTTGCGCACGAGTTTCTTGTGCGCCGACGGCACCACCTGCATGAGGCCCGTCGCATTGTTCGGCCCCTTGGCCGTTTCCTTGAAGCGCGATTCGATCGAAATGATGGCGAGCAGGAGCGCCGGCGGAAGCGAATATTTCGACGCCGACGACATGACCGCCGCCGCGATGGTCTGCGCCTTCTCCCGCGCCACGCCGAATTTCCTCGTGAGCATTTCCGAAATCTTGTGACTCGCCTGCTCGGTCTTCGGGTCCGCCTGAGCGACGGACTGCGCGGCCGCGTCGCTTGCTGCGACCGGGCTTTCCTGCGCGAGCGCAGGCTGCGCTGCGCTCAGCGCTACGGTCAGGGCGGCAAAGATAGGAAGGAAACGGCGCATCGGACTCACGGATCAAAGCGGAACCGCATTATAGCCAGATAAAAAATCCTTGTGGATCATGCACTTGTATTAAATATGATGTTTCACCCCGCGAATCGGAATGAATTACGTGCGTTCCGCGCGCTTCGCCGAGGGCGCCGAAATGCCTTCGCCCGCGTCATTCGAGAGCCGCGCGAACATCGGCAACGAGGCCAGCACGACGAGCGCCGTGACGATGAATCCGCATGCGAGTTGCCAGCGCTCCGTGTGCGCGCTGCCGGAAACGAGCATCGTCGCCTGGATCGTGCCGGCCGCGACCGTCACGCCGATCGCCTTCATCAACTGCTGCGCGGTGCCCTGGAACGAGGTGGCGGCAGCGAGGCGCGCCTTGGGCACGTCGGCGAAGGCGAGCGCGCCCATCGTCGCGAAACTGAGCGAACGGCCGAGTCCGCCGAGCAGAAGCAGCAGGAAGATCGCGACGGCGGGCCAGGCTTGCGACATCGTCGAGCAGACGAGCAGCACCGCCGCGAACACGACGCTGCCCGTGCACAAAACGGTTCGGACCGAAAAACGCCGCAGCGCGAGCGCCGTCATCGGACGCATGCAGAATGAGCCGAGCGCGCTCGCGAACGTGACGAGACCGCTCGCGGTCGCGCTGTAGCCGAAGCCGGTCTGCAACGTCAGCGGAACGAGAAAGGGCAACGCGCCCGCACCGGCGCGAAACAGGCTGCCCGCGACCGTCGCCGCATGGAAGGTCGGAATCGACAGTAGCGAGAAGTCGATGGCGGGATTCGGCATGCGGCGGCAATGCAGCACCGTCACGCGAAACAGGAGCAGCCCGACCGCGACGCAGATCCACGGCACGCCGACGGGCAGCACGCCGCGCCCCGCGCTCTCGATGCCGATCATGAACAGACTGAGCGATGCGCCCGACAGCAGCATGCCGCGCAGATCGGGCGACGTCCGATCCTCGGGCGGCGACGGCGGCAGCAGCTTCCAGGTAAGCCACAGTCCGACGATGCCAACCGGTACGTTGACCCAGAAGATGCTGCGCCACGAGAGCGCGTCGGTGAGAAAGCCGCCGAGCGGCGGCCCGAGCAAGGGACCGACGAGCGCGGGCATCGTGAGCCACGTCGTCGCCAGCAGGAGTTCTTCGCGCTTGACGCCGCGAAACAGGATCAGGCGGCCGACGGGCACCATCATCGCGCCGCCGAGACCCTGGACGACGCGCGCGGCCAGCAGTTGCGGCAGATTCATCGCGGCGGCGCACGCGACGGACGCCAGCGTGAAAGTTGCAATCGCCCACATGAACACGCGGCGCGCGCCGAAGCGGTCGGCGATCCAGCCGCTCGCGGGAATGAACACGGTCAGCGCGACGAGATACGCGGTGATCGCGCTGGAGAGATGGACGGGGTCGACCTGGAGATCGCGGGCCATCGTCGGGATGGCGGTCGCGACGATCGTGCCGTCCATGTTCTGCATGAAAAGCGCGCTTGCGACGACGGCGGCGGTGATGCGAAAGTTGCCGCCTTTCACGATGCGTCGCTCGCTCGCGCGCCAAATGGGAAGGTTTGCATGGCGCACAGTCTAGCGCGATCCGCAAACGGGCGTGCCCGCTGGCTCGGCGGCTAACCGAGCGCGATGCTCGCGGCCATATCCATGAAATGCGGCAGCCCGGGCGTCACGCGATGCGCGTCCTTCGCTTCGTCGTCCCAGCGGCGCAACGCGATGGCGTCGTGCGCGTAGGGCTTTGCCAGAAACGCTTGCGCGGTTTCATCGTCGAACACGCCGCCTTGCAGTTGCAGGCTGCGCACCGAATCCGCCGACAGCCGCGCGTGATACGACGCATCGATCGCGCACAGGCAGCGCTTCGCATCGACGTGCAGGCGAATCGGTTCGAGCACGGCGTCGGAAAAGAGCGGGCGCAGGAAGGGCAGCGCGTAGTACTGGTGCAGATCGTCGATGCCGCGCTCGCTCGGCGTCTCGCCCTGCAGATTCAGCAGGTGCCCGAGGTCGTGCAGCAATGCCGCGACGATCAGCTCGGGGCTCGCGCCCGCCGCTTCGGCCAGCGCGGCGCTCTGCAACGCGTGCTGCAACTGCGTGACCGGCTCGCCGCTATAGGCGATCGAGCCGTGCTTGTCGAAGAGATGCCGGATGTCGTCGAGTGTAAGCGCCATCGTAAGGAAAGGGTCGAGCGGGTATGCTGAAGCGGGACAACACGAAATCGTCGCAGGAATTTATGACGCGACGATGGCCACGCGCAGAATCGATTCGACCATGCCTTTCTACTTCAGCCGACGCCCCGAACTCGCCGGACTCGATCGCGCCGCACGCCGCGACGTGCGCCGCCTCGCGTGGCAATTCGCTCAGCGCCACTGGACGCTGCATGCGCCGGCGTTCGTGTGGATCGTCTTCGTGCTGCTGCATACGCGCTATCACGTCGTGCCCGAGCGGCGCGATTATCTGCTGATCACGCTCGCGATCTTCGTGCTGGCGGTGGTCAATATCCGGTTTCACATCTCCCGCTATTTGAAGCCTGCACGCGCGATGTACGACGTGCTCGGCGGCAGGATCAGAGTCCGCTAGCCGCTCGTGTTGCAATGCCGCATCTGACGAAAGGACCCCGTTTTTAGCGTGTTACGATGATCGGCGATCCGTGTCCTCAGAAGGCAAGATGGCAACGCTATATCAGACGCTCGGCGTGGACGAGCACGCCACCGAAGAAGAAATCAAGCGCGCGTATCGCAAGGCCGCGATGCGTTGCCACCCCGACCGTAACGTGGGCAACGAAGACACTGCCCGCGCGAAATTCCTGGAGATCAAGGAAGCCTACGGAATTCTGTCCGACCCCGCGCAGCGCGAGGTGTACGACCGCATCTATGCCGACGAAATGCGTCGCTGGGAAGAACGCGTGCGTCAGGAAGAAGTTGAGCGCGAGGCACGTGAGGCGAAGGAGCGCGAGGCACGCGAGGCGCTCTATGCGGAGCGCGTATCGCTAGCAATGCGCTTTGCATCGCAAGGCTATAACCGCGATGTCGTGTTCGGCGTGCTGCTCGGTGCGCAGTGCGAGGAACCCGTGGCGCGCCAGATCGCGGACAGCGCAATTGCGCTGCATGAATCGCGACAAGCCAGGGGAGAAATCAAGGAACGAGAGGAAGAATCTGCAACGAACAGGAAGGAAGAGAAGGAGCCTGCCAGCGCCGATGCTGCGAATCCGCTCGGCGCGATGTGGTTTCAGTTCCTCAACAACCTTCGTTTCTGATCGCGCGCGGCGGGAGATCAGGCCGCGAGCCTTTCACCGCGCATATTGCTTTGCTTCGGCGCCGGCGGATAGACGCACCAGTGACCGTCATCGTGACGGAAGAAGAACAGCGCTCTCGCCGCCGCGCCGTGCAACGCTTCGACGCACACATAACGACGCCTGTCGGCACGCGTGCGGCTGAACTGTCTCACATGCACCGGCATGCTGCCCGGAGCGAGCCATTTTTCGACCTGGTAACGAAGGGACCGCTCATTCGCGTTTTTCATTTCAGTCTCCTGCGGCATTCATAGATGGGTTAACGGCCGAACCTGCCGATGTTTAAAGCCCGAATCCATGAAAACCCTGCCGCAACGCATCACGTTCTTCATAAAGCACTTGAACTCTACGCCTTGAATTCAGAGCAGTGCCCGTTTTTGCGAAATAGCAACAGCGAACTTTCACGCGCCTTCCGCCATGCCCCGTTCATGAAAAACGCGTAACGCCGTGAACTCATCGTCGTGCAACGCGATGCCGGGGTATGTGCGCGATCGGTCATATGAAATGGCCGATGCGTACGCTACCCGTCACTCGCTTTGAAGCGAATGTCGTGCCTGTGCGTGTGCGTGTTTATCAGAACGGACGCGCGAAGCTCAGTTCGTGGCCGTCGGGATCGGTGAGATGGAAGTAGCGCTCATTCCAGGGCGCATCGCGCGGCGCGAATTGCGGCTCGATGCCGTGCGCCAGCGCTTTCCGGTAGAACGCGTCCACGTCGGACACGTAGATGATCACGCGGCCCCAGAACTGAATCGGGCCGTGCGTTTCGCTGGTGAGATTGAGAAACGAACCGCCGAGCGCGAACGAAGTGAAGGCGTCGTTGGCGCCGCCATGCAGGATGCGAAAGCCGAGCGCTTCATAGAAGCGCACCGCGCGCGGCATGTCGTGCGTCGCGAGCGTGATCGCGCTCAGGCTTTCGACGTGCGCGTCGTCGTCCGGCGATGCCATGCTTTCGTTCGTCATCCCGGATGATGCTGATGCGACACGAGCGGCAACACCGAAAGATCGGGATGCGTGCCATCGACGATGCTCTTGCCGATATGCCGCGCATCGTCGACGGCATCCTGTGCGCTCTTGTAGGCGTCTTCGCCGTCGGCGTGGAAATGCACCGCTTCGCCGGGTATGTCCGCATTCGCGCCGGGCCGACACACATGTCCGATGTACACGTAACGATCCGCCTTGCCCGCCGCCGCGTGTTCGGGTGTCGGCTTCAATTGCGGCTGCACGTGAATCTCGAAACCTTCGTAGTCGAAAACGTGCCACTGAGCGGGATCGTCAGGCATGATCGCCTCCTTGGTGTAGTGTTCGCTCGCGTCGATCAACGTTACTCCAGTTGGCGCGATGAATCCACCGCGAAGGTCATTCACGTCAGATGAAAAGCGTGCTCACATAGATTTGACAGCGTCTTCGCGCGCAGCGGATACTTTTCGGCGCGCTATGCGTTCGCGCGTATACGTCTGCCGTTTTCCCGCATCGGGAGGCGCCGTGAAGCCAGCTACGACACATCGCACGGTTCTCGCGCGCGCCATGCCGCGCGCAGCCGCGCTCGTCGGCGACGTCACCGCCGGCACCGTGTCCACGCTCATGATGCTGTGCTACGCGATGAGCCTCGGCACGCTCATCTTCAGCGCCGATCTCGCGCGCTATGCCGAACTCGGCGTCCCGACCGCGCTCGTGAGCTGCATCGTCACCGCGTTCGTCATCGCGCTGACGAGTTCGATGCGCATAAACATCGGCGGCCCGGACAGCAATGCGACCGCGTTTCTGGTCGGCGTCGCGGCGGGCGTCGCGAGCAGCGTGCGCGCGAACGGCGGGTCGCCTACGGAAATTCTGCTGACGGTGCTCGTCGCCATCGCGCTGTGCTCGCTCGTGACGGGGCTGATTCTCTTCGCGATCGGTTCATCCCGACGCAGCCGCTCGCTGCAATTCCTGCCTTATCCCGTGATGGGCGGCTTTCTCGCGGGCACGGGCTATCTGCTGATCGCGGGCGCGTTTCGCGTGCTGACGGGCGTCGCGCTCGACTGGCACGCGCTGCCGCGGCTCCTGCAACTGCACTGGCTCGCGTGGGCGCCCGCGCTCTTCGTCGGCGCACTCGCCACGATCCTCGCCCGTACCTGGCGGCACGCGGCGGCATTGCCGATCACGCTCGCCATCGGCATCGCGCTCTTCTATGTGCTGCTGAGCATCGCCGGCATCTCGCCCGACGAGGCGCGCGACATGGGTCTCCTGCTCCAGCATGTGCCGACGCACGCGCTGCACATTCCCGAGCTGCATTTGCCGTCGTCGCTTGCGCGCGGCGAGATCGACTGGCATGCGATCGTCGCGCATCTGCCCGAGACGCTCATCGTCACGTCGGTGTCGGCGGTCACGATCATCATGAACTCGACCGCGATGGGCGCGGCCACCGGGCAGGACATCGACCTGAACCGCGAGATGCGCGCCGCGGGCCTCGCGAATATCGCGAGCGGTCTGCTCGGCGGGATGGTCGGCTATCAGTCGTACAACCGCTCGATGCTCAATGCGCGCGCCGGCGCGACGAGCCGCGCGGCGGGCGTGTTCGCCGCGCTCGCGTGCCTCTTCGTGCTGATCGCGTCGCCCGATCTCGTCTCGCTCTTTCCCGTGCCGGTGCTCGTCGGCATGCAGATCTACATGGGCCTGCGGCTCATGATGGACTGGCTCGTCGGCGCGTATCGCAAGCTCACGTGGCACGAATATCTGCTCGTGCCGCTGATTCTCGCGGTGATCGCGTTCTATGGCGTGATCGCGGGCGTCGTCGCGGGCGTGGTCGCGGCGTGCGTGACGTTCGCGCTGCTCTACGGACGCGCCGGCTGCGTGCGCATGGAGTTCGACGGCCGCACGCGCACCTCGAATGTCGAGCGCAGTATCGAGGAAACGCGCTTTCTGATCGATCGCGGCGATGAAATCTGCGGCGTCTGTCTGCAGGGTTTTCTCTTCTTCGGCTCGGCGAACTCGATGCTGCAACGCGTGCGCGAACGCATTCGCTCGCATGGGCCGCGTCCGGTAAGGCATGTCGTGCTCGATTTCGGCTGGACCAACGGCATGGACGCCTCCGTGTCGCTCGCGTTCGTGAAGCTGCGTCAGGCGTGCGCGGCGATCGGCGCGGATCTCGTGCTGACCGCGCTGCCGCACAACTCGCGCGCGCTGCTCAAGCGCACCGGCGCGCTCTCGCTCGGCATCCGCGAGTTCGACACCCTCGATGCGGGCCTCGAATGGATCGAAGCGCAGCAGCTCGCCAAGCTGACGCACGCGCTCGAACCGCGCGTCCCGGCGGGCGATTTTCGGGCGATGCTCGCGCCGCACTTCACGGCGCGCGCGCTGCAAGGGCTGGCCGATTTGCTCGACGTGTGGGATATCGGCGCGGGCGAGGCGCTCTTTCGGCGCGGCGATGCGGGCGATGCGCTCTATATCGTCGAGGAAGGGCGCGTGACGGTGTCGCTGCCGCTCGCGGACGGCCGCTCGGTGAGGCTGCGCTCGTTCGGGCCGGGGACGATCATCGGCGAAATGGCGGTGTACACGAACGCGCCGCGCAGCGCGGATGTCTTCGCCGACGAGCCCGCGCGCCTGCGCCGTCTCACGCTCGCCGCCTTGCGCAAGCTCGAACTCGACGATCCGCTGACCGCGCAGGAATGGCATCGCTTCGTCGTGAAGATGATGGCTTCGCGGCTTGCTGTCGCGGATGAAGCATTGCGCGCGGCCTCTTGATCGTTGCTTCATCGACCGGTATGTTGAAGGGCACATCGACGAGGCCACGATCATGATCCCCACGTTTCGCGCGATGCTCGCGATCACGCTTGCCTTCTTCATGAGCGGCGCGCTCGCGCAGCAGGCGCCGCAGTCGATCGCGATGCTCGATTGCACGCTCATCGACGACAACGCCGCCTACAACGACGCCGAGATCGATCGCATTCAGACCGAGCGACTCGCGGTCGTGAGCGGCGCGTTGCGCGATGATCTGCGCCAACGCGCGCTCTTTCGCGTCGCCGACAATGCGCGGGCGAGCGATCTGATCGCGTCGCTGAAAAGCACGCAGGACATGAACGCGTGCAACGGCTGCGAACGGCGTGTGGCGAAAGAACTGGGCGCGTCGCGCGTCGGCGTGTGCTGGGTGCAGAAGATCAGCAACCTCATTCTCAACATGAACCTTCGGGTCGAAGACGCGGACAGCGGCGCGATGCTCTTTCAGCGCTCCGTCGACATACGCGGCAACACCGATCTCTCCTGGAAGCGCGGGGCGAAAGCGCTCGTCGATCTCCTTGCGAGCGATCCGTCCGCGACGCGCTGAATCCCGCAATGCGGCTTCCCCCGCCGAATTCGGGAATTTCTCCCGGCCGATGCCGTTGCCACGGCAGCGCCGATTAAGCTAAGTTGGATTTGCAGGCATGCGCGCCGTGCGATGCGCCGCGCGCGTGCGCCCGTGAACTCGAACAAGCCTAACGAAACCGCTGGAGACGACCATGCAAGTCAGATTCAAGGCGGCGCGCATCGCCTGCGCGTCGGTGCTCGCGCCATCGCTCGCACTCGCCGCGAGCCTCGCGCAGGCCGCCGCGCCGACCGCCTACGTGACGACCGAGAACGCCGGAGTCGGCGTGATCGATCTCGACAGCCTCTCGCTCTCGAAAACCTGGGATGTCGGCAAGGACGGCCCGCGCGGCCTTTCGCTGAACAAGGATGGCACGCGTCTGTACGTGGCGAACAAGGCGACGAGCGACCTGTCCGAGATCGATACATCGACGGGCAAGGTCGTGCAGCGCGTGAAGATCGGCAAGAACCCGGAGTTCGTGCGCGTGTTCGGCGGCTATGCGTATGTGACTTACGAGCCGGGCGAAAGCGGCGGCCCGCCGAAGCCGGGCGAACCTGAAAAGGATGACGACGCCAACTCGCCGCCCGCCGAAATCGCCATCGTCGATCTGAAGACGATGAAGGTCACGCATTCGGTCAAGAGCGGGCACGAGACCGAGGGCGTCGAGTTCTCGCCCGATGGCAAGCTGATGCTCGTGACCAACGAGGGCGACGACACGGTGTCGGTGTATCGCGTCGGCACCGGCAAGCCGGTGCGCACGGTGAAGCTCGACAAGGGCTCGCGCCCGCGCGGCATCAAGGCGTCGCCGGACGGCAAGCAATATGTCGTCACGCTCGAGAACGCGAACAAGTTCGTCGTGCTCGACGGCAAAAGCCTTAAGACCGTGAAGACCGTCGATACGAAGACGGGCCCGTATGGCGTCTCGTTCGATCCGTCGGGCAAACGGCTCCTGGTTGCGGCATCGCGCGACAAGACCTTGCAGGTGTTCGACGGCGCGACCTACGAGCACGTGCAGGACGTGCCGGTCGGTCAGCGCTGCTGGCACTTCAGCTTCACGCCGGACGGCTCGAAGCTGCTGCTTGCGTGCGGGCGCTCGAACGCGGTCTACGTGCTCGACGGCTCGGATTACAAGGAGGTCAAGCAGATCGGGGATCTGCCGCTCGCGTGGGGCATCGTCACGTATCCGCCGAGCGCGGGGTCGATCGTCGGGCGTTGAGCGGATGCGTGGTTCACATCGGGGAAATGGCCGCGCGTGCGGCCATTTCGTTTTCACTTCCACGCGTAACGCATTCCCACCCACACGCCGCGCGGCGCGCCCACGCCGAGGAACTGCTCGTTCACCGTCGCTCCGTTATTGAACGTGTGATTGGGTCCGTCGAAGAAGTTCTGCCCGAGAATCGCGAAGTTCGCGTAGCGCTTGTTCAACAGGTTCTTCACCGTCGCATAGACCTGGAGTTGCTTGGTCACGTTGTAGGTCGTGTCGAGGTCGATCAGGAAATAACCCGCGACGCTGCCATTCACATCCTGATTGTTCTCGTCGCCACGCGCGAAGATGTTGCTGCGATACGTGAGATTCGCGCCGATGTTCCAGCGCGCGAACGGGTTGTAGTCCACCCGCATCTTCACCGTGTTCGCCGGAATGCCCGGGATGCGGTCGCCCGAATGCACGGTGATGTTGCCGTTGTCGTCCGCGCTCGAATTGCTCGCGCTGCTCTCGGTCCACGTCGAGCGATAGGTCGCGTTCACATAGCTATAGCTCGCCGCGACGCCGACCGGTCCCCACTGCGTGCGGCCCGCGAGTTCGAAGCCTTGCCGACGCGTCTTGCCGACGTTCTGAAAATACCCGAGCGTGCTCGCCGCGCCCTGGCTGCTGACGAACTGGATATCGTCGGTCAGCGTCGTGCTGTAGGCCGCGGCGCTCCACTGCGTATGGCTGCCGATACGCCCGCGCGCGCCGATTTCGAACGTCTTCGAGATCACGGGCTTCAGGTCCGGGTCCGCGATGAAGTCGTTGGGCAGCGAGCAGGGCGCGGCCGGGTCCGCGCACGCGAGCTCGATGGCGGTCGGCGAGCGCATGCCTTCGTTGTACGTCGCATAGGCGGTGAAGTACGGCGTCGGATTCCAGTTGAACCCGACAGCCGGATTGAAGCGCGAGAACGTGTGATTCCCGTCGAGCAGCGGCTGCACGCCGCTTTCATCGCCGATGGTCGCCTTCGCCCAGTTGTAGCGGCCGGCGAGCGTCATCGACCATTGCTCGTTGAAGGAGAACGTGTTCTCGAAGTAGATGCCCAGATTCGAGTTGTGCGTCTTCGCGTCCGTGGTCGGCACGAAGGGGCCGGTGCCGATGGTCGCGCGGTTCTCTTCGAACGTGGCCGGCTGCTCGGCCTGGCTGAAGTGCGAATTCGCGAAGTCGCCCGCCGCGCCGATGATCAATTGATTGTCATGGCCTAGCAGATTGTTGAGCAGCGTGAGTTGCAGGCTCGCGCCGTAGCTGTCCGTCACGATCACCGACTGATCGTTGAAGGCTTGCGTGAGTTCGTCGGCATCGTCGCCGTCCGGATCGAAATCGTCGTTGACGTTCGAACTCACGTTCTTGTTGCGATAGTGCCGGTAGTACACGTTGCCGCTCAACTGCACGTTCGGCGTGAAGTAATGCTCCGCGTTGATCGTCAGATAGCCGACCTGGTTTTCGTTCGTGTCGGGGAACGTATAGGCCTGACGGAAATTGTCCATGAACGAGCGCGGGATCGTCTGCGAGCCGTTCAGCGTGTTGTCCGCGCCGCCCATCGACACGGAGATGGTCGTATCGGCATCGGTGTAGCGGATCTTGCCGAACGCCTGGCGGATGCGGCTCGAATTGTGATCGGCCCAGCCGTTGTCGTTCGTGATGTTCGCGGTGAAGTAGTAATCCAGATGATCGCCGATCACGCCACCTTGCTCGATTTGCGCGTACTTGCGCCCAAACGAGCCGAAGCCTACGTCCACGTTGCCGCCCGGATTGCTGCGGCCGTTCTTGGTCGTCACGGCGACCGCCCCGCCGAGCGTGTTCAGGCCGAAAGTCGGATTCGAGCCGGGGATGATCTGCATCGTCTGGATCGCGGCCTGCGGAATCAGATCCCAGTTGACGACATCGCCGAAGGGCTCGTTGATGCGCACGCCGTCCATGAACACCGACAAACCCTGCGGCGTGCCGAGCAGCGGCGAGGCGGTGAAGCCGCGATAGTTGATGTCGGTCTGCCACGGATTGCCCTGAGCGTCGTTCGTATGGACGCTGACGACGTTCTTCTCCAGGTAATTGCCGATCGTGGGCGAATGCTGCGCCTCGATCTCCGAGCCCTTGATGGTCTGCACGTTCGCCGGCACTTTTTCGAGCGGCGTGCCGACGCCGACGAGCGGCGTGGTCCCGACGACGATGATCGATGGCAGCTCCGTGTTAGGCGGCGTTTGCGCCTGCGTTGCCGAAGCTGCCGGCGGTGTTTCCGCCGCATCGGTCGAAGGCGGCGTTTGCGCCCACGCGGCCACCGTGATGCTCGCGAACGCGCCGCCGAAAACGAGCCGCATCCCTGCTCGGGGTTTGAACGGATGCGCGGGCGCGGGCAGGCGCGGCATGCTTCTCATCGTCGTCTCCTCTTATATTTCGATCCACGCTTCGAGTATGTTTCTTTCAATGAAAGCGTCGCATAAGAATGAACGCGTGGACCGGGAGCTTTTCCCGATCTTGCAGGGAAGCGCTCCCAATCGCGTTCCGGCTACTCCGCAGCACGATGACCCCGTGCGTAGAATGCATTCCGTGATGCCATCCGAATCCCTGCCCTCTCTCGCGAAAGACGCAGACCGTCGCGCGCCGCGCTCGCCGGCATGGCGCGATCTGGCCTGCGTGCTTGCGGTCACGCTCGTCGCCGGCGCGCTCTTCGCACGCTTCGATTTCAGCGAGTACGCGTTTCGCCTGACGCGCAGCGCCGAGCGCTTCCAGCTCGACGAACTGCCGCCGACGCTCGTCGTGCTCGCGATCGGCTTCGCGTGGTTCGCATGGCGGCGCTATCGCGAGGCGCAGTCGGAAGTGCGCCGGCGGCGCGTGCTGGAGGAAGAGGCCGAGCATCTGCTCGCGGAAAACCGGCGGCTCGCGAGCCAGGCGCTCGCCGCGCAGGAAACCGAGCGCCGCCATCTCGCGCGCGAACTGCACGACGAGCTCGGCCAATATCTCAACGCGATGTCGCTCGATGCCGGGCGCATCCGCGATCTGTCGGCGGGACGCGAGGCGGAGGTTCATCGGCTGTCGCTGTCGCTGATGCAAAGCGCGGCGCATGTGTATCGCGAGATCGGCGGGATGATCCGCAGGCTGCGTCCCATCGGGCTCGATGAATTCGGCTTGCCGACCGCGCTCGAACATTGCGTCGACGGCTGGCGCGAGCGTTTGCCCGATGCGACGTTCACGCTCGCCGTCGAAGGCGACTTCGACAATCTGAGCGATGCGCTCAACATCACGCTCTATCGGCTCGTGCAGGAAGGGCTTACGAACGTGTCGAAGTTCGCGCGGCGCTCACGCGTGGAGATTTATCTGGCGCGCGCGCCGCAGGAAATCGTCGTGACGATGGCCGACGACGGGCCGGGCGTCGATCTCGCGAAGCCGCGCGACGGGCTCGGACTGATCGGCATGCGCGAGCGCGTCGAAGCGCTCGGCGGGGAGTTTCATATCGCCAGCGAGCCGGGCGGCGGCTTCCTTTTTTGCGCGCGCGTGCCGGCTCAGGCGGGGCTGCCGTTGCCGACTTCGGGGCCGAACGAAGCAGCAGCCGACGACGCGAAATCGGCGAAGTGAAGGCCCAGGCGATTCGCGATCTGCGCAAGCTGCACGCCATTGTCCGCGCCGAATTTCTGCCGGATCACCGATTGATGATTCGCGACCGTCTTCTGACTCAAACCCAGCTTCTCCGCGATGTTCGGCAGCGTATAACCCTGCACCAGCAGACGCAGCACCTCGAACTCGCGCGCGGATAACTGCCGTCCGGGCGGCCCTTCCTGAATCGTAGCGCGCAATGCCAGCGCCTGCGAAATATCCGGGCTCAGATAGCACGCGCGACGCGCGACGGAACGCACCGCTTCCACGAGCACATCGGGCGCGCTCGCCTTCGTGACATAGCCGCGCGCGCCGGCATCGAGCGCGCGTCGCACAAAGATCGCTTCCTCGTGCACGCTGAAGATGAGCACATGCGCATGCGGTTCGCGCGCCAGCATGCGCCGCATCGCCTCGATGCCGCTCGCGCCGGGCAGCGCGAGATCCATCACGACCACATCCGGCTGCAACGCGCAAAACTTCTGGTACGCCTCGGCGGCATCCGCCGCTTCGCCCGCGACACTCACGTCGGGACTCAGTTCGAGCAGACGCTTGTAGCCTTCACGCACGACGGCGTGATCGTCCACCAGCAGCACGGAGATATCGGCAATCATGGCTTGTCTTCTCCTTCTTCTGAACCATTATCGCGAGCAAGGGCCGCGATGCGCTTCGAGTTCGCATCGTTGCGGAACATGATGGGTTGCTCCTGCGGTTCCTGCCTTGCCGTTGCCGCGCGGACCACTTCGATCACGCGCTCGTGATGCGGGGACTTGTCGCACACCGGGTCCGCATTCGCGGGGTCTTGCGTCAGCAGATACGCCTGACAGCGGCAGCCGCCCATGTCGATGGCTTTCTCGTCGCAACTGCGGCACGGCTCCTTCATCCAGCCGAAACCGCGAAAGCGATTGAAGGCATCGCTCTCGTACCAGATGTCCTTGAGCGGCATCTCGGTGACGTTCGGAAACGTGAGGCCCGGCAGCGAGCGCGCGGTGTGGCAGGGCAGCGCGGCGCCATCCGGTGCGATGCCGAGAAACACCGAGCCCCAGCCGTTCATGCAGCGCTTGGGCCGGCGCTCGTAGTAATCGGGCACGACGAAAAAGATCTTGCACTTGTCGCCGATCTCATTGCGATAGCGCTCGACCACCGCCTCGGCTTCGTCGAGTTGCGCTTTCGTCGGCATGAGCTGCGCGCGGTTCGCATGCGCCCAGCCGTAGTACTGCGTGTTCGCGAGCTCGAGATATTCGGCGCCCATCGCGAGCGCCATATCGATGATGCGTCCGATATGCGGCAGGTTATAGCGATGCAGCACGCAGTTCAGCACCATCGGAAAGCCGTACGCCTTGATGAGGCTCGCGACGCGCTTCTTGTAGTCGAAGGTCTTCGTGCTGGACAGAAAGTCGTTGAGTTCCTGCGACGAATCCTGAAACGAAAGCTGGATGTGATCGAGCCCGGCATCCTGCAATGCGCTGATGCGCTTCTCCGTCAGACCGATGCCCGACGTGATGAGGTTCGTATAGAAACCGAGCTTGCGCGCTTCCCCGACGAGCGTTTCGAGATCGTCGCGCAGGAGCGGCTCGCCGCCCGAAAATCCGAGTTGCGCTGCGCCTAACGCACGCGCCTGACGCAATACGTCGATCCATTGACCGGTATCGAGCTCGCGCGTGTGGTCCGCGTAGTTCACCGGGTTGTAGCAGAACACGCAATGCAGCGGACAGCGATACGTCAGCTCCGCGAGCAGCCACAGCGGCGGCGCTATCGGCACGCCTTCGTGCTCGGGCTTCGCGATCGGTTCGGACAAGTCGGTCATGACGCTACTCCAGCCAGCCGCGCGCACGCGCACCGGCGATGAACGCGCGCACGTCGTCGCCGAGGCCGTTCGCATTGAACGCCTGCTCCAGATCCGCGACGAGCGCGGGAATGTCGCGCGTGCCGTCGCAACGCAGGAGAATCTGCGCCGCGCTTTGATTGAGCTTCACCATGCCTTCGGGATAAAGCAGCACGTGCGCATCCTGCGCCGGCTCCCATTGCAGCCGGAACAGGCGCTTCAGTTTCGGATGCAAGGAATCGTCGGGCGCTTCAACGGCCTCTTGCTTGCGTTGAGTCGGATTCGTGTCGCTCATTGCGGGAACGCCTTTTCGATCGAATCGAGCATGGTCCAGAGAATATCGAGCTTGAATTGCAGGATATCGAGCGCGCGTTGCTGCGCCTCGCGCGTCGTGAAATGCGCGAGCGTCACTTCGAGACCGTGCTCGACATCGCGCTGGGCGAGCGACACGCGCGAGCGGAAATACGAAAGCCCTTCCGGCTCGATCCATGTGTAATGCTCGGGCCACGTCGCGAGCCGATCCTTGTGGATCTGCGGCGCGAACATTTCGGTAAGCGACGAGCACACCGATTCCTGCCACGGCGCGCGCCGCGCGAAGTTCACGTAGGCATCGACGGCGAAGCGCACGCCCGGCGTCACGAGCTTCAGCGACCACAGATCGTCGCGGGAAAGACCCACTGCATCGCCGAGGCGCGCCCATGCCTCGATGCCGCCCGGCTGATCGCCGTAGCCGTCGTGATCGAGAATGCGGAGCACCCAGCGGCGGCGCGTTTCGCGATCGGGACAATTCGACATTACCGCCGCATCCTTGAGCGGAATGTTGATCTGATAGTAGAAGCGGTTCGCGACCCAGCCGCGTATCTGTTCCTTCGAGCATCCGCCGCTGTTCATCGCCACATTGAACGGATGATGGATGTGATACGCCGTGCCCTTCGCGCGCAACTGCGCTTCGAATTCCTCGCGCGTCCACGCGGGTCCATCGTCCTTCACTTTCGAGAAGATCGGGCCTGTGGTCGGGTTGAGCATCGGGTCGAACATCGGGCGGTCTCCAGTATCCGGTGCGAATGTCATAGCTCGAAGGTCATGCCGTCGTGCGCGACTTCGATGCCGTGCTCCGACAGGATGCGTCTTTCGGGTCCATCCTCGATGAGGATCGGATTCGTGTTGTTGATATGGATCAGCACCTTGCGGACGTCCGCGCGATCGATCGAATCCAGCACTTCGATCATGCCGCCCGCGCCGCTCTGCGCAAGATGGCCCATGTCCTTGCCGGTCTTCTTCGTGAGCTTCAGCGCGATCATTTCGTCGTCGGTCCACACCGTGCCGTCGACGAGCAGCAGGTCCGCTTCGCGCATCGCGTCGAGCACGCGCGGTTCCAGTGCGCCGAGACCGGGAGCATAGAACGCGCGCTTGCCGGTCGCGGTATTCGTGAACATCAGGCCGACGTTGTCGCCCGTTTCCGGTGCATCGCGATGCGGCGAATAAGGCGGCGCCTTGCTCGACAAAGGCAGTGCGTCGATGGTCACGCGCGGCAGTTCGGGCACGGAGAACGATGCGCCATCGAGCGCAATGCGCCTGTGCTCCACACCGCAGTAATGCGAAAGAATCGACGTGAGCGGGAAGCCCGTCGAGAGGTCCTGCCACACGGCGTCGGTCGTGTAGAGCGGCAAGGGCGTGCCGCGCTCGCGCAGCATCAGGAGGCCCGTGACGTGATCGATCTGCGCATCCATCGTGACGACGGCGGCGATGCCCGTGTCGCGCACGCGGCGCGCGGGTTGCAGTTCGGGATTCGCCGCGATCTGCGCCAGAATGTCGGGCGAAGCGTTGACGAGCAGCCAGTCCTCGCCGTTATCGGTAACGGCAATGGAAGACTGCGTGCGCGCGTGCGCCGCAATGGTGCCGCGCCGCACGCCGTCGCAATTGCGGCAGTTGCAGTTCCATTGCGGAAAGCCGCCGCCCGCCGATGAACCGAGCACGCGTATTTTCAAGGGAGCATCCTCCGCAAGAGACCGTCGCGGTCGATCAGTTGATGCTTCATCGCGCCGAGAAAATGCAGGATGACCAGCGCGGCCATGATCCACGCGAGATATTCGTGGATGCCGAAAAAGATCTGCCGCAACTGCTTGTCGTCCCAACCCCATTGCGGCAGTGGGATGCCCCAGAGCTTGGTGCCGAATTTGTTGAACGACGAGCCGAGATAACCGGTGAGCGGCATCGCCACCATGCCTGCATATAAAAGAGCCTGCGTAATGCTCGCGGCGGCGCGTTGCCACGTTCGCATCGGCGGCAGAGGCGGCCGGCCATAGGCCAGGCGTACCAGGATGCGGATCAGCACCAGCAGGAAAACCGTGATTCCAAGCGACTTGTGGAAGTTGATGAGGTCCGATTTGAACGGCAGCCCGCGCGGCAGGCCGACCATATAGAAGCCGATACACAGCATCGCGATGATCGCGATCGCGATGAGCCAGTGCAACGCGATCATCGGGCGTGCGTAACGCTCGCTCGCGGCACCGATGCCGCCGTCGCGCGAGGTCGCGGATGTCCGCGCGGTGCTCATCGCATCTCTCCTATGAATGGCCAACAATCCATTGTTCATCTCCAGGCTACGAATTGGCGATCAGCAATTCCCCCCGTCCATCCACCGCGAGGTCGCCAGCGTAGCGTCGCGGCAACACATGACCGGCGAGTGTCGAAAAGGGCGCGATTTCACGGGCGAGCATGCGCGTGAACAGCAGCCAGAACACGTCGAAACCGCGGCCGCCTTCGGTGAAGGTCGGCGGAATGCGAGATGGCGCGTTTGTCAGCAACACCGTGCCGCGCCGCATCCCGTATCCCAAGTGTGCGCCCACTTTTCCTCCGATGCAGACCGAACCCGCGATCAGCCGCGACGCCGCGAAATCGCCCGCATCGCCCGCGACGAGCACCGTGCCGCGCCGCATGCGATCCGCGAGACGCGCACCCGCGTCGCCATGAATCGTGAGCGTGCCGCCCGTCATGCCTTCCATGTCGCCGGGCAACGCGCCCGCCGCGAAATCGCCCGCGTCGCCGTGAATCGAGAGACGGCCCCCTTGCATCTCGCACGCGGCGAAAGCACCTGCGTCGCCTTGTATGTGCAACTCGCCGCCGGACATCTTTATGCCCGCGTAATCGCCTGCGCTGCCGTGCACCGTTAGCGTGCCTTCGGTCATGTTCGCGCCGATGCGATCGAGCCAGTGCGCATCACCTTCGATCGTCAGCGACGGCGCTTCGTTCTCGATCAGCGCGATATCGAAGAGATCGCCGAGCGCGCACGTTTCGCCCGCGCCTTGCAGCACGATGCGCGGCAATTCGGTCCGCGAAGCAACCGCAAGTTCGACAGGCAGCAATTTCGACCCATCGACGCGAAAGCCCGGCGCATTTTTTACGCGCAACGTGATCGCGTTCATGCGCGGCTCCCGTCGATGTCCTTCGACAGTTCATGCAGCTTGAAGTGATACGGCCCGAGCTTGCCGCCGTAATTGCCCGCGGAAACGCGCAGCACGCCGCCCGCGCGGCCGATCTTCGTGGCGGCGGCGATGCCGGCCGTCATCGCGGCGCCGACATCGGCGTCGGTCAAGCCGTCGATCACGATTTCGAGCACGCACGCGACATCGGGCGTCAGCTCGCTCTTCTTCGACAATCCGACGAGCGTCGGACAGAACGCGTCATTCGTCGATGCCGTCGCGCCCGCATACTTCGAGCCGATCTTCGAACCCGAACGCACGACGCCGCCCGGAAACGGCGTAATGACGTTCGGCAAACGATGCATCGCAGCGACGGCGGATTCGGCGGCATGCAGCGCGCTGTCGATATCGCGCGCAAGAAAGAGCAGATTGCCGCCGCCGACCGCTTTCACGGTCGCGGTGAATTCCTCGCAGACGAACTCGCCGTCCATCACGGGCACGCGCCAGTAACGCGTGCCGTCGAGCACTTTCGATATCTGATAGCCGTCGCCGAAAAAACGCAGCCCAGCGCCGAGCGGCGCGTTGTCGGAAAGCGGCGCGCGCGTGGTTGCGGGATCGATGCCGCCATAGACCGCCGTCGTCGGGCACGTCAGCACGCATTGCCCGACGCGCCGCGCGATCTGCTTGGCCAATTCCTTCGACGATATCGCGAAGATCAGCACCGCGACGCCCGGCCTGCCATCGGGCGTTTCATCGCCGGTCAGATCGCGTTCGATGCCCGCCTCGCAGCCGCAATCGATGACGGACGTGGCGAAGCCTGTCAGTGAATTGGCCGCATGCCGCGCCCACGTCGAGGTATGCGCGGTGATGACGAGGCGCGTCGCCTTCATCGGGAAGGCTTCGGCGAAGGTGTCGTCGATCTGCGTGTCGTTGATGCGCATGCGTCAACTCCCGCTCGCCGCGAAGCACGCGACGGGCAAGAGCCGCCCGCCGTTGCAGCACGCGCAGATTTCGTCGTCGCCGATCGCAATATTTTCGAAGCGCGTGGCCAGTTTCGCCTCTGCATACTCGCGCACGCGCTTTTCGATCGCGCGATCGTACTCGGGGCTCACGTAGTGGATGCCGCCAGTGGGCGTGGCGAGCAGCGTGCCGTCGCGCGCGATCAGCTCGCCGTCCTTGAACACGTACGCGGGCGATGTGAACATGCGCTCGCGGTCCGCATCGTCGCGATACACGGCGATATCCGCCGCCGCGCCCGCGCCGAGATGGCCGCGATCCTTCAAACCGAGCAGTTTCGCGGGACCGGCGCGCGTGATGATCGCGATGTCGTAGAGCGAGAATTCGCGCGTGATTTCGCCGAGCGCGCTCGCGGTTTTCGCATCGGCGTTGAGCTTGTCGAGCTGCTCGTCGCGAAAGGACTTGTCCATCAGCAAGCGGATCAGGTGCGGATAGCTCGTGAAGGGCGCGCCGTTCGGATGATCGGTGGTCATCGACACGCGCCACGGATCGTCGACGAGCAGAAAGATTTCCAGCCCGATGATCCATTGCAGCGCGTTCACGAAGCTCTGTTCGCGATACTTGAACGGCACGACGCCGCAGCCCGCATCGCATTCGATATCGCCGAGCACCCATTTGCGCGGGCGGGCCATCGGTGCGTTTTTGAACTGCATCATCGTGTCGCCGGAAGCCGTGACAGTCTGACCGAAGATGATCTGGCCGACATCGATCGTCACATTGGGCCGCGCGTTCACCGCTTCGGCGATGGCCCGCGCGCCCGACGAGAACTTGCGCGGGCCTTCGGTCCCGTAGCTATGAAACTGGATATGCGTCAGATGAATGGGCAGGCCATCGGCTGCGTCCATCGTCCGGATCGTCGATTCAATGTTGCCCGGCACGCCGAGATTGCTTGCGTGGACATGCAGCGGATGCGGCACGCGCAGATCGGTGAGTGCGCGCGTGAGCGTCTTCAATACATCGCGCGGCGTGATGCCGTAATGCACGTGCTTTTCATCGACATCGAGCGAGCGCTGATTGAACTTGAACGCCGAAATGCCGCCGGGATTCACAACCTTCACGCCGAGCGCCTTGCTCGAATCGATCGTCCAGCCGACATAATCGCGCAGACGTTCGAAGTCCTCGTTCGCGGCGAGCATCTGGAGAAATAGCTCGTCGTTGCCCATCATCACGTAGGCGCCGTGATCGATGATCGGCGTGTCGCCCATTTCCAGATGCGCGTGGCGCGCGTTCGATGCGATCATCGCCGGTTCGAACGCGGCCGTGTAGCCCATTTCCGCATATCGATAGCCTGCGGCGAGCGTACCCGGCGCGCATACGCCGCACGAAGGCAGACGCATATAGCGGCCTTCGTTCGGGCGATCGGGCACGGCGCGCGGATCGTCGCGATGATCTTCGGGCAGCAGCAGACGCGACAGATTCGTCTTGCCACCGCCGATATGCGAATGCAGGTCGATGCCGCCCGCCATCACGATCATGCCGCTTGCATCGAAATCGTGTTCGATGCTTTCTCCTTGCGCATGATCGACGATGCGTCCATCGCGGATATAGATGTCGCGCTTCTCGCCGTTCACGCCGTTCGCCGGATCGTAGAGCGTGCCGCCCTTGAGACGCGCGAGGCTCATGACGGCCTCCGTGCCTGCGTGAGTTGCGAGGCAATCGCGGCGACCGTCGGCAGCGCGACATCGCGTGCGGGGTAAAGCTGCGCGACCACGGATGTATCGACGCGAAACAGATGGCCGCCGCTGTCGATGCCGGGCGTCGCGACCGGAATGAACACGGTCGGGCCTTTGCGCGCGGGCAGTGGCGTCGATGGATGGCCGAGGATGATGGCGGGCACGTCGTCGTCGAGCGATGCGGGGAGCGGCTCGGGCGCGAAGCTCGATACCCAGAGCAGCGCATCGATTTCGCCGCGGTTCAGGAGCGTTTCGGTCCGATAGCGATGCGCATCGTGATCGAGCGGCAGGCCGTATGCGACGCGCGTGCGCGACGGAAAGCCCGAGAGCCATGTGATCGTTTGATTGACGGATGCGGCGCCGTCGTCGCCGGTGAGCGCGAGTGCGCCTGCGCGCGCGGTGCGGTTGATCGCCTTCACGATGCGTTGCAGCGCCTCGATCGCGAGCGCCGCGTGTTTGGTCGGCAGCGTCGCAGGCTCGTAGATGAACGCGGTGTATTGCGCTTTTGTGATGCGCTCTGTGAGTGCGACGAGTTCCGCGACCGGAATCGGGCGGCCGCCTTCGACGTGCGCGGACCAGAGCGCGAGCGTATCGAAGGGATCGGTGTTCGACGCGATCGATTCGGCGCGTGCGTTTGCTGCTTTATCGATGTCACATCCGACGAATACGACACTTACGTCGCGGTCTTCGCGGATGGTGCGTTCATAGAAGCGCGGATAGCGCCGCGAGGGCTCGCACGCAAACACGATGACGAGATCGGCGCGCGAGCGCACTTCGGAGAGCGTCGTGAAGAAGGAACCGCGATCTTGCAGCGCGCGGTTGCTGTCGGCGAGCGTGTCGCCGTGAAGGTGATCGAGGATCGCGCCGCAATGCGCGGCGAGTTCATAGAGCGCGCGGGCGCCGGCCACGTCGGTTGTGAGGCCGCCGAAGAGCGGCCGATGTGCGTTCGACAGGATCGCCGCGGCATGAGAGAGCGCCGACGCTAGGTCGGTGTCTTGCCCGTCTATCGCGGGTTTGCGGTTTGCATCCTGCGGACTGTAGCTTGCAAGGGATGCTGCGAGCCGCGGGCATGCGGTGGACGGTGCTGCGAGCCGTCGATCGTCGGTTGGTGCGAGCGTTATGTCGTCGCATAGCATCGGGCAGAACGGACAGGTCCAGGGGTTTCTTGCTGTGGCCTGTGGGTTCGGTGTTGTTGAGGACTCGGGCATGGTCGTGCTTGTAAGCAAGGTCTATGCCGTATTTGGGTTTTTTGGTTTCTCGCCGGATCCCGTATTCGTGTCGGTTTATTAGCACTGCCCCTCCCCGGGGCGGGGGTCACTTTCTTTGCTGCTGCAAAGAAAGTAACCAAAGAAAGCAGCTCGTTTAAGCCCGCGGTCACACGTAGTTTGGCCATGCTTGCCAGCCCGCGGTGGCACTCGCCTAAGTGTCGCCCCCAAAGGCCCATCGGGCTTGGCTCGCGCACGGTCTGCCGCCCGAGAGGTTTCAGCGCGCTGGTTCAGCACGAACGAGCTTCGGCACAGCGCTACGCGCTGCCGTTGGGTATGCGAGGGAAACCGTCGAAGAAGAAGCACATGCAAACCCGATTGACCGGTCGGCCGCGAAGCGGGCCGGAGCTATTTGGTGCTGAACCAGTGACGCAAAACAGTTGGTGCGGCAGACCGTGCGCGGTCCAAGCCCTTATCTGCTTGTGGGGGCACTCGCTATTGCCGGGCCATTAGGCCAATCGTCTGTGCCGCGGCCGGCATGAAGTGCTTAGGCTGGGGATAGCTGTTTCTTTGGTTACTTTCTTTGCAGCAGCAAAGAAAGTGACTGCCGCCCCGCACAGGGGCAACGCCAATAGACCGACACGAAACCGGGATCCGGCGAAACCAAAAAACCCCCAAAAAAAACTGCTCCGCAATGCAACACACTGTCACCTATGCATCACTGAATGCAACACGTGCTTGCCAAAGGATTACAAGCGCAATCAAAGCCCACCCCCCTTGGCACAGATATTGAGTTCAGAGGTCGAAAGCCCCGCGATGCACATCGCGCCGACCCACGGTGCCATCGTGAATCGCGGAGGCCACGAGCCACGCATATGCGCCGCTGTCATCGGCACGAGCGAGATCATCGTCATTGCGGATACCGCCTGCGCCGATCAGTTCACGCGCACCGGCGAGCGCCCGCACGGAGGTGAAGGTATCGAGATCGGGCCCGGCATAAGCACCGACGTGATCGAGCGTCATCACGATCACACGCGACGGCCACCACGAACTCTCGGCATGGAGCGAACCGAGCGCGAGCCCGCCGCGATAGTCGAGCGAAAGGATAGGCTCGAAACCGCAAGCCGATGCTTCCGCGACCGCGCCGATGTCGAGCAACGTCTCGGTGCCGAACACGGGCACGATCGCGGCGGGCGACGCGGCCCGCGCGAGCCGCGCGATACGTTCGACGAGCGCACGCATCGGCGCGAATGCGGTGAAGCCCGCGTCGAGCCAGATGCGAAAGCCCTCGCCAAGGGCATCGCAAATAGCGGCGAGCGCATGGTCGTGCGCGCCGCGCTGCAGGATCGCGCCCAGATCGGCGACGTACAACGTGCGCGCGCCGGTGGCGGCGACGAGCGCACGGGCGATCGCAACCGGATCGCTCGTGGCGCACAAAGAGGACTGGATCGGCCGATAACGCGAACGCTCGCCGCGCACTGCGCGCACCGCGTGGCCGTCGAGCAGATCGAGAACGGGTATCACCTGCATGGATGGCTTTCCTTTGACCAAGATCTTTGTATTCGAGTATCTCACCGGCGGCGGCATCGATCCGGACGCCGCGGGCGCAGGCAGCCTCGCCGACCTCTCCGCGCTGATCGTCGAGGGCCGCGTGATGCGCGACGCCATCGCCGCCGATCTGCGCGCGCTGCCGGGCATCGAAGTGACCGTCGCCAGTTCGCGCTTCGAGCAGCTCGACGACGCACAAGGCTACGTGCGCGCGCAACCCGGCGAGCCGGTCATACGCTTCGTCGCCCGCGTGGCGCGCGAGCACGACTATGCCTGCATCGTCGCGCCCGAGTGCGACGGCTTGCTCCTCAAGCTTTACGACGCCGTCGGCCAGGCGCGCTGGCTCGGCTGCGCGAAGGAAGCGATCCGCGCGGCATCGAGCAAGAGCGCGACGGCCGCGTGTCTCGCCGCGCGCAGCATTCCGGCGACGCCCGCGCTCGAACCGGAGAACGCGTCCGCCGGGATCGGGCGACGCTGGGTCGTCAAGCCCGACGACGGCGCGGGCGGCCTCGACACCTACGTCTACGACGACCTCGCCGCCGCGCGCAACGAATACGCGGCGCGCGCGGAAGCGGGCCGCAATCCCGTGTTGCAGGAGTGGATCGACGGCGAGCCGCTGAGTCTTTCGCTGATTTGTCGCGAACGACTGTCGCGGCTCGTGAGCATCAATCGTCAGCGCATCGGTTTGTCGGACGCGGCGGGATCGGAACGGCGCGCGCGCATCGTGCAGTTCGATGGTGTCGATGTCGATCGCATCGACCGGCACGGTCCGCAAGGGCGCGCGCTCGAACGGCTCGCGTTGCGCGTCGCCGAAGCGTTTCCGGGTTTGCGAGGCTTCGTGGGCATCGACATCGTGTGGCATCCGGAACGCGGGCCGGTCGTGATCGAAGTGAATCCGCGTCTGACGGTCGCGTATGCCGAGTTGAGCCGGCGCGGCGGCAGGAATCTCGCGGCGGAACTGCTCGCGGCGCATCGCGTGCCCGGTTTCGACGGCGACGCCGGTTTGCTGCGCGCGTGCGGCGGAGCGGCGTCATGACGGCATCGACTTCAGCGGATGCGCCGGTGTTCGGCTGGGACGTGGGCGGCGCACACGTCAAGGTGTCGATGGCGACGCGCGCGGGCGTGCTCGCCGATGTCGCGCAATGGGCGTGTCCGCTGTGGCAGGGCATTCCGCATCTGGAACGCGTGATCGACGCGATGTTCGAGCGCTGGCCCGCCGCCGCCGATGCGTCCGCGCGTCACGCCGTCACGATGACGGGCGAAATGGTCGATCTCTTCGCCGACCGCGCGGAGGGCGTGCGCACGTTGACGCGCACGCTCGCGCAGCGGCTCGGGCCGCGCACGATGTTCTTCGCCGGCGACGGCGGCTGGCTCGCGCGCTCGGCGTGCGCGGACGGCTGGCGCAAGGTCGCGTCGGCGAACTGGCTCGCGACCGCGCAGTGGGTCGCGACGTGCGTGCCGGACGCGGTGCTCATCGATATCGGCAGCACGACGACGGACATCATCCCGATCGTCGGCGGCCGTGTCGTGGCGCGCGGCGCGAACGACGCCGAGCGGCTCATCAGCGGCGAACTGGTCTATCAGGGCATCGTGCGCACGCCGTTGTGCGGGGTCGCGCATCGCATCGCGTTTCGCGGCGAGACGAGCGGCGTGATGAACGAATGGTTCGCGACGACGGCCGATGTGTATCGACTGACGGGCGAGTTGTGGCCCGAGCACGACCAGCATCCGAGCGCCGACAACGGGCCGAAGACGGAGGCCGCGAGCCGTGCGCGTATCGCGCGGATGATCGGCCGCGACGCCGCCGATGCGAGCGATGCCGAATGGCGGCGCTTTGCGCAGAGCTGGCGGCACGAGCAGTTGCGCGCGCTGGAGACGAATCTCGCGCGCGTGATCGCGCGGGATGCGGCGCTGGCCGCTGCGCCGATCGTCGGCGCGGGCTGCGGGCGTTTTCTGGCGGCGTCGCTGGCGCGGCAGGAGGCGCGCGGTTATATCGATTTCGCGCGGCTCGCGGGCGTCGCGGACGACGACGCGACGCGCGCCGAGTGGGTATCGACGTGCGCGCCGAGCGTGGCGGTCGCGCTGCTGGCGTCGATGGCGGCGAAGGGCGCGGCAGGCAACGAAGCCCGTCCCCGCGACGATGCATCGCCGCGCGCGGCGTGATAGCGTGCGAAATATAGCGTAGCGAAGACGGCGTATCGAAACCGGGTGCGTGGCCCGGCGGCATCATCGAACGAGGACAGGAACATGTGGGTGGTGAAGATCGGGGGTAGCCTCAGCCACGACCCGGCGCTGCGCGAGTGGCTGACGCGGCTCTGGGAAGTGGGCGGAGGGCGCGTCGTGATCGTGCCGGGCGGCGGCGATTTTGCGGACGCGGTGCGGCAGTATCAGCACGAATGGCAGTTCGACGATCTCGCGGCCCACAACATGTGCCTGCTCGCGATGGCGCAGTATGCGATTCTGATGCAGGGCGTGGTGCCGGAGCTCGTGCTGGCGTCGAACGAGGATCGCATTCGGCGGGCATTGCGAGATGGGCGCGTCGCGGTGTGGGTACCGACGGATCTGATGCGCGCGACGCCCGATTCGATGACCAACTGGGATACCACTTCGGATAGTCTTGCCGCGTGGCTTTCGACGTTGCTCAATGCCGAGCGGCTGATGATCGTGAAGTCGTGTGATGTCGATGCGGATACCCCGCTGGAGTCGCTCGCCGCGAAGGGCATCGTGGATCGGCGGTTTCCTGCTTATGTGCGGGATGCGAATTATATTGTGGAGATTTTTAGTAAGGCTGATGCGGCGGTTATGAGGGATCGGTTGTTGAATGTGGCGGTTTGAGGGTTTTTGTCGCCGGATCCCGATTTCTTATTGGTTTATTAGCACTGCCCCTGTGCGGGGCGGCAGTCACTTTCTTTGCTGCTGCAAAGAAAGTAACCAAAGAAAGCAGCTCGTTCAGGCCCGCGGTCACACGCACGTTGGTCAGGCTTGCCAGCCCGCGGTGGCCCTCGCCTAAGTGTCGCCCTCGAAGGCCCAATCGGGCTTGGCTCGCGCACGGTCTGCCACATCGTACCGCTTGCTTCACTGGTTCAGCACCAAATAGCTCCGGCCCGCTTCGCGGCCGATGGGTCAATCGGGTTTGCGCGTGCTTCTTTGCTGATGCCTCTCCCATAGATGGTTTCCCTCGCATACCCAACGGCAGCGCGTAGCGCTGTGCCGAAGCTATTTGGTGCTAAACCAGTAACGCGAGTGGCGCGACGCGTCAGACCGTGCGCGATCCAAGCCCGGTATGTCCTTTGAGGGCGACACTTAGGCGAGTGCCGCCTGCGGCTGGCAAGCGTGGCCAACGTGCGTGTGACCGCGGGCCTAAACGAGCTGTTTCTTTGGTTACTTTCTTTGCAGCAGCAAAGAAAGTGACTGCCGCCCCGCACAGGGGCAGTGCTAATAAACCAACACGAAAACGGGATCCGGCGACAACCCAAGCAACCCGCCCAAACTAACCCCCAAACCCATGCAAAGCCCGAACCCACATCCCCACGCGGCTGGGATCAAGCCGCCCCCCCCTCCCATGACGCTCATCACACAGCGCCCCGCGAAACCCGGCAATATCCGGCGCAAGCCTGCGAATCCTGTCGAGATCGCCCCAGCCAAGAGAACCAGCGACCGCAATCATCGTCCCGCGAGCGCGCGCATCGACGATGCATGAAGCAAGCGCGTCCGCATCGACGCAATCGAACAACGTCCGTCCGTCCTTGCTCGCCGTATCGAACACGATGCCGACAAAGCCCAATTGAACCGCCAGCGCGGCCAGCTCACGATCCACGCCATCATCCGATAGCAACACCGGCACCACCGCCGCCGGCAAGCTCGCCAGATGCCGCAAGCAGGCGGAAGCGCCAGCACCGGGCGTCACCCCGACCTTCACATAATCGACACCCGCCGCCGCGACATCGAGCACGCGCGCAGTCATCTCGTCGAGCGCATCGTTGGGCAAGTCGCCGATGGTCGCGCTGATCGGCCGCACCGCATAGCGCGCGCGCAACGCCCGCACGATAAGCGCAATATCGCCGATCACCACGCCGCCCAGCGCGCCCGCGTCCGGCTCCTTCAGGTCGATCAGTTCCGCGCCGGCGTCGGCGGCATCGAATGCTTCGTCGGCCGAGCGGACGCTCGCGAGCAATGCGGTCATCGTGAAAACTCCAATGGAAATGCCACGGAAGATGCTTCAGGTGAGCGCTTTGGCGCGATGCGCCTCGATTGCCCGCAAGAGCCATTGCCATGCTTCACGCTCGACATCGCCAGCGGTCTTGTCGATCGCGATCTTCAGGTATGCAATCTCGCTGTCCACTTTCTCCGCCGGCAGCATGAAGAGCCGGCTCACCAGAATCGCGCCTTCGACGACAGCGGCCTGCGCGCGATTGAAGCCCGCAAACGGCGCGTGCGTCGCGCGATGCACGCATGCCATGCGCAGCGTCGGACGCGTTTCGTCGTCGACAAGTTCAGCGAGACGCAGCTCGGTATGCGCAAGCGTGGATGCGAGCCGCACGCTCGGCACCGTGTCCGCGGCGAGCGTCGGCCAGTCGCGCGCGTAGCCCGTCACGCAGCCCGCGAACACGCGCACGTCCGTCGTGAAGTTGATGACGGCGCTCTGCGTCGCGATGACGTTGTCGAGCGTCGTCGATGGCCGGAACGGCGCGAGGATCGCGAAACCGTCCTCGAAACGCACGCCCATCGGCGCGATGTGGGGCCGGCCATCGCGATCCGCGGTCGTGACGATGGTCTCGTAAATCATGATGGTCGGCGAAAGTCTTCGAAGCCGCACGAAATGACCGCGAAACGCTTCGGCGCGGCTTCGTGCGGGTTTGATCCGCGTTTAGCGGGTGGCGATATACATCGTGATTTCAAAACCAAAACGCATATCGGTGAAGCTTGGCGTGGTCCATTGCATGCGCGTTCCTCCATGTGAGTTGGGTTGATGCCTCGGTTACCGCTTCAATGATTTGCCGATGCGGACGAATCCGCCAGGCGGCCGGGAGGGGGCCGGCACTTCGACGATGCAAGCGCCATGCCAACGGCATGAAGCGGATGCCGAAGAACGCGGCTCGCTCATCGTGAGCGCCGACTGTGACGAAATCAGAACAAAGTGTCCCACTCGCGCAGCCACAAACGCATCAGGGCTAATCCCGACTAAGGCATCGCTTATGGTCCGGCAAGTTATTCGTGAATTCCTTTCCTCGCGGCCAGTGCGTAGTCTGGAATCACAGCGGGCAACACAAGCGCGACGGTCGCTTCGGACATCGGGGCGCACGTCACTCTCATCTCACTGTCGAGGAAACGGAATGAACGACTTCAGCAAGGCCGCCGTCGAGGCGGCGCGCAATCCGTCCGATCCGCGCTCGCGCTATGCGGCCGGCGTCATGAAGTATCGCGAGATGGGCTACTGGCAGCCCGACTACACGCCGAAGGATACGGACGTGATCGCGCTCTTTCGCATCACGCCGCAAGCGGGCGTCGAGCCGGAAGAAGCGGCCGCCGCCGTCGCGGGGGAATCGTCGACGGCGACGTGGACCGTCGTGTGGACCGACCGTCTCACCGCGTGCGACATGTATCGCGCGAAGGCGTATCGCGTCGAACCCGTGCCGAACGCACGCGCCGACGAGCCGCAATACTTCGCGTACATCGCCTACGAGCTGGATCTCTTCGAGGAAGGATCGGTTGCGAACCTGACGGCGTCGATCATCGGCAATGTGTTCGGATTCAAGCCGCTGAAGGCGCTGCGTCTGGAGGACATGCGCATTCCGGTTGCGTATCTGAAGACATTCCAGGGCCCGCCGACGGGCATCATCGTCGAGCGTGAGCGGCTCGACAAGTATGGGCGGCCGCTGCTCGGCGCGACCGTGAAGCCGAAGCTCGGGTTGTCGGGAAAGAACTATGGACGTGTCGTGTATGAAGGACTGAAGGGCGGTCTCGACTTCCTGAAGGACGACGAGAACATCAACTCGCAGGCCTTCATGCACTGGCGCGACCGCTATCTCTTCGCGATCGAAGCCGTGAATCGCGCGCAGGCCGAAACCGGTGAAGTGAAGGGCCATTACCTGAATGTGACGGCCGGCACGATGGAAGACATGTACGAGCGCGCCGAATTTGCCAAGGAACTGGGCTCGTGCATCGTGATGATCGATCTGGTGATCGGCTGGACCGCGATTCAGTCGATGTCGAAATGGGCGCGTCGCAACGACATGATCCTGCATCTGCATCGCGCGGGGCATGGCACGTACACGCGGCAGCGCAATCACGGGATTTCGTTCCGCGTGATCGCGAAGTGGCTGCGCATGGCCGGCGTGGACCATGCGCATGCGGGCACGGCGGTGGGCAAGCTGGAAGGCGATCCGTTGTCGGTACAGGGCTATTACAACGTGTGCCGCGACGCGCGCAATGAGCCGGATCTGTCGCGCGGCATTTTCTTCGATCAGCCGTGGGCGGGTTTGCGCAAGGTGATGCCGGTGGCGTCGGGCGGCATTCACGCAGGACAGATGCATCAACTGCTCGATCTCTTCGGCGATGACTGCATTCTGCAATTCGGCGGCGGCACGATCGGGCATCCGCAAGGTATTCAGGCCGGTGCGACGGCCAATCGCGTTGCGCTCGAATCAATGGTGAAGGCGCGGAATGAAGGGCGCGATATTGCTAATGAAGGACCGGAGATTCTTGAAGCTGCTGCGCGGGGGTGTACGCCGTTGAAGCAGGCGCTCGATACCTGGCGCGATGTGACCTTTAACTATGCTTCGACGGATACGCCGGATTTTGCTGTTACTGCTACGGCGGTGTAAGGGGTTTTTTTCTTCGCAGGATCCCGTATTCGTCTCGGTCTATTAGCACTGCCCCTATGCGGGGCGGCAGTCACTTTCTTTGCTGCTGCAAAGAAAGTAACCAAAGAAAGCAGCTCGTTCACGCCCGCGGTCACACGCACGTTGGCTATGCTTGCCAGCCGCAGGCGGCACTCGCCTAAGTGTCGCCCTCGAAGGACTTACCGGGCTTGGCTCGCGCACGGTCTGACACGCTAGAAGTTTTAGCGCGCTGGTTCAGCACCAAATAGCTTCGGCACAGCGCTACGCGCTGCCGTGGGGTTTGCAAGGGAAACCATCTATAGGAGAGGCATTAGCAAAGAAGCGCGCGCAACCCGATTGACCGGTCGGCCGCGAAGCGGGCTGGAGCTATTTCGTGCTGAACCAGTTTCTTGTGTGGTGCGATTTGTCGGACCGTGCGCGGTCCAAGCTCTTGTCTGCTTGCGGGGGCACTCGCTACTGCCGGGCCATTAGGCCAATCGTCTGTGCCGCGGCCGGTGTGAAGTGCTTAGGCTGGGGATAGCTGTTTCTTTGGTTACTTTCTTTGCAGCAGCAAAGAAAGTGACCCCCGCCCCGGGGAGGGGCAGTGCTAATAGACCGACACGAAATCAGGACTCTACAAACGCATAAGCAAACGATAAGGATGCCGAAATGAAAATCACCCAAGGAACATTCTCCTTCCTTCCCCCCTTAACCGACGAGGAAATCTCCAAGCAAATAAATTACGCCCTAGACCAGGGCTGGTCATGCTCAGTGGAATACACCGACGATCCCCATCCCCGCAACACGTATTGGGAAATGTGGGGCTTACCGATGTTCGACCTCCGCGATGCCGCCGGCGTCCTGATGGAGGTGAACGAATGCCGCAAGACGTATCCGAACCACTACATAAAAGTGAACGCCTTCGACTCGGTGCGTGGCTTCGAAACGATGCGTCTGTCGTTCATGGTGAACCGCCCGGAGCAAGAAAGAGGCTTCCGCCTCGAACGCCAAGACGACAAAAACCGCGTCCAGCGCTACGCAATCCGCACCTACGCAACCGATCGCCCGAGCGGCGAGCGCTATTGATGAGGAGAAGACATCATGAGCGCCGCAGCCACGCTCGAAGAAGAAGCGCCTCTTCAAACCACAGCCGACCTGATGGCGCTCTACCGCGAATCGCGCATCGGCGAAGTGCTGGCGGAACTGGATCGCGATCTCATCGGTCTCGCGCCGGTCAAGACGCGCATCCGCGAGATCGCCGCGCATCTGCTCGTCGAGCGCGCACGCAAGACGCTCGGTATCGCGTCGGGTGCACCCACGCTGCACATGTGCTTCTCGGGCAATCCCGGCACCGGCAAAACCACGGTTGCGCTGCGCATGGCGCAGGTGCTGCATCGGCTCGGCTATATCCGGCGCAATCATCTCGTTTCGGTGACGCGCGACGATCTGGTCGGCCAGTACATCGGCCATACCGCGCCCAAAACGCGCGAAGTGCTCAAGCGTGCGATGGGCGGCGTGCTCTTCATCGACGAGGCTTACTACCTGTATCGCCCGGAGAACGAGCGCGACTACGGGCAGGAAGCCATTGAAATACTGCTGCAGACGATGGAGAACCAGCGCGACGATCTCGTCGTGATTCTCGCGGGATACGAATCGCGCATGGAGACGTTCTTTCACAGCAATCCAGGCTTCCGCTCGCGCATCGCGCATCACCTCGTGTTTCCCGACTATGCGCCCGACGAGCTTCTGCAGATCGCCGAGCACATGCTGACCGACATGCACTATCGCTTCGACGAAGACGCGCGTTGCGCCTTCGAAGCGTATCTCGCGCATCGCATCAAACAGCCGAACTTCGCCAACGCGCGCTCGGTGCGCAATGCGCTGGATCGCGCGCGTCTGCGTCAGGCGAATCGTCTGTTCGCCGCCGCCGAAAACGGCAGCGCCATCGCCGACGCCGATGCATTGATGCAACTCGACGCAAGCGATATCCGCGCGAGCCGTGTGTTCACCGATTCACGATGAAGAAAGGAGAGCGCGATGCAGGATGGACGCACGACCTTATCGAAGTTCCTGATCGACACGCTGGACCGCAAGCCCGGTCCGGAAGCCGCGAGCGGCCTGTCCGCGCTTCTTATCGACGTGGCCGCATCGATCAAGACGATCGCCGCCGCATTGACGCGCGGCGCGCTGGGCGGACAGCACGGCTCGGCGCAATCGATCAACACGCATGGCGAGGAACAGAAGAAGCTCGACCTCGTGACCAACGATATCTTCCTGCAACATTGCGAGTGGGACGGTCTGCTCGCGGGCATGGTGTCGGAAGAAATGGAGCGCGTCTATGCGATTCCCGAGCCGTATCCGCGCGGTGAGTATCTGCTCGCGTTCGATCCGCTCGATGGCTCATCGAACATCGACATCAACGGCGTGGTCGGCTCGATCTTCTCCGTGCTCAGACGCGGCGGCGATGAAAGCGGCCCGCCGGATGACGCATCGTTTCTGCGCCCCGGACGCGAACAGGTCGCGGCGGGCTATGCGATCTACGGACCATCGACGATGCTCGTGCTCTCCGTCGGCAACGGCACGCACGGCTTCACGCTGGAGCGCGATGTCGGCAATTTCGTGCTCACGCATTCCGATATCCGCATTCCCGAGGATTCGTGCGAGTTCGCGATCAACGCATCGAACGAGCGCTTCTGGGAGCCGCCCGTGCGCCGCTACGTGCAGGAATGCAAGGACGGCCGCACCGGTTGCCGCGCGCAGGACTTCAACATGCGATGGATCGCGTCGATGGTCGCGGAAGTGCATCGCATCCTCATGCGCGGCGGCGTGTTCATGTATCCGCGCGACTTCAAGACGCCCGAGATGGAAGGACGCCTGCGTCTGCTCTATGAAGCGAGCCCGATGAGCTTCATCGTCGAGCAGGCGGGCGGGCTGTCGATCACGGGACGCGAGCGCATTCTCGATGTCGAGCCCGAGGCATTGCATCAGCGCGTGCCGGTGATTCTCGGTTCGCGCAATGAAGTCGAGCGCATTCAGCGCTATCACGGCGAATACGATCGCGGCGAGGACAAGCCGTTCACGTCGCCGTTGTTCAAGGAACGCTCGCTGTTCCTGCCGGAGACGGAAGCGTAGAAACGCATCTGAAACAGCGCTCATTACATGAATACCAGGGAGGCAGCGCATGTCAGTCAAACATCCGATCGTCGCGGTGACCGGTTCCAGCGGCGCCGGCACGACCACCGTCATGAAGAGCTTCACGCATATCTTCAGGCGCGAAAAAATCAATGCGCAGATCGTCGAAGGCGATGCGTTTCATCGTTACGATCGTCTCGGCATGCGCGAGGCGATGAAGCAGAGCGAGCGCGACGGGCGCGTCAATTTCAGCCACTTCGGGCCGGAAGCCAATCTGCTCGAAGAGCTCGAATCCTTGTTCGATACCTACGGCCGCACGGGCGGCGGCCAGTTTCGTCACTACGTGCACGATGAAGGCGAAGGCGCGCAGTACAAACAGGACGCGGGCACTTTCACGCCGTGGGAGGACGTCACGCCCGGCACCGACATGATGTTCTACGAGGGCCTGCACGGCGGCGCCGTGACCGACAAGGTCGATGTCGCGCGCCATGCGGATCTGCTCGTCGGCGTCGTGCCGATCATCAATCTCGAATGGATTCAGAAGCTGCATCGCGACCAGACGATGCGCGGTTATTCGCACGAGGCCGTGGTCGATACGATCCTGCGCCGCATGCCCGATTACGTGAACTACATCTGTCCGCAGTTCTCGCGCACGCATGTGAATTTTCAGCGCGTGCCGACCGTGGATACGTCGAACCCGTTCACCGCGCGCGAGATTCCGCAGCCTGACGAGAGCTTCGTCGTGATCCGCTTCGCGAAGCCGAAGGGCATCGACTTTCCCTATCTGCTGACGATGCTGCACGACTCGTTCATGTCGCGGCCGAATGTCATCGTCGTGCCCGGCGGCAAGATGGGTCTCGCGATGCAGCTCATCTTCACGCCGATGATTCTGCAACTACGCGACCGACGCGCGCGCGCCTAGAAAGACTTCTCATCTTGTATCAAAGGAGGCATCTCATGAATGCCGTCGCTGAAGCTTTGCCCAGACTTCACCGCTCACCCGATACGCGACAGATGGCGAACGCGCTGCGCATGCTCGCCGTCGATGCCGTCAGCCAGGCGAACTCCGGCCATCCCGGCATGCCGATGGGCATGGCGGAGATCGCGGTCGCGCTGTGGGGGCGTCATCTGAAGCACAATCCCGCCGATCCGGACTGGCCGGATCGCGACCGCTTCGTGCTGTCGAACGGTCATGGCTCGATGCTGCTCTATGCGCTCTTGCATCTGAGCGGCTATGACTTGTCCATCGACGAGATCAGGCGCTTTCGCCAGATGGGCAGCAAGACGCCGGGGCATCCGGAAGTGGGCGTGACGCCCGGCGTCGAAACGACGACCGGGCCGCTCGGTCAGGGATTGACGAATGCGGTCGGCATGGCGCTCGCCGAGGCCTTGCTCGCGCGCGAATTCAATCGGCCGGGACATGAGATCGTCGATCATCGCACGTATGTTTTCGTGGGCGATGGCTGTCTGATGGAAGGCGTGTCGCATGAAGCGGCGTCGCTCGCGGGCACGTTGCGGCTCGGCAAGCTCACCGTGCTCTATGACGACAACGGCATTTCGATCGATGGCCATGTCGATGGCTGGTTCACCGACGATACGCCGAAGCGCTTCGAATCGTACGGCTGGCACGTCGTGCGCGCGGTGGATGGCCACGATGTCGAAGACGTGTCGCGTGCGTTGCAGGAAGCGCGCGAGTCGGATCGTCCGACCCTGATCTGCTGCAAGACGGTGATTGGCCTGGGCGCGCCCAACATGGCCGGCACGCACGACGTGCACGGCGCGCCGCTTCCCGCCGACGAAGTCGAAGCGACGCGCCGCGCGCTCGACTGGACGCATGCGCCCTTCGAGATTCCGTCATCGGTTCGCGCGCTTTGGGACGCCCGCGAGGCCGGCGCGACAGCGCAGGAAGCGTGGCATCGCCGCATGGACGCGTATCGCCGTGTGTTTCCGGATGAGGCCGCCGAGTTCGAGCGTCGCGTGCGCGGCGCGCTGCCCGCGAACTGGCGCGACATGGCGCATGCGCTCGTGCGCGACGCGGATCGCGCGCGGCAGACGGTGGCGACGCGCAAGGCATCGCAACTCGCAATCGAAGGTCTGTCGCGCGCGTTGCCCGAACTGCTGGGCGGCTCGGCCGATCTGACCGGATCGAATCTCACGCGCTGGAAGGATGCGGTGGATGTGAGCGCAGCGCCCGAGAAGGGCAACTATATCCACTTCGGCGTGCGCGAGTTCGGCATGAGTGCGGTGCTGAACGGCGTCGCGCTGCATCGTGGCTATCTGCCGTTCGGCGGAACCTTCCTCACGTTTTCCGACTACTCGCGCAACGCGTTGCGTATGGCCGCGCTCATGAAAGCGCGCGTGGTTTTCGTCTTTACGCACGATTCGATCGGCCTTGGCGAAGATGGTCCGACTCATCAGCCGATCGAGCATGCCGCGAGCCTGCGCATGATTCCGGGCCTCGACGTATGGCGTCCCTGCGATACGGTCGAAACGATGCAGGCGTGGGTGAGCGCGGTCGAGCGCGACCGGCCTTCGTGCCTGCTGCTGTCGCGCCAGAACCTGCCTTTCGTGCCGCGCGATGAAGCGCAGATCGATGGCATCGAGCGCGGCGGCTACGTGCTTCTCGACTGGCCATCGACATGCGAACGCGATGCGCGCCGCGTCGTGCTGATTGCGACCGGCTCGGAAGTGGCGCTCGCGCTCGCGGCCGTCGAGCCGCTGAAGGAAGAGGGCATTCTCGCGCGCGTCGTGTCGATGCCATCGACGACCGTGTTCGATCGCCAGTGCAACGTGTGGCGCGAACGCGTGATGCCCGAAGGCGTGCCGCGCGTCGCCATCGAGGCGGGCGTCACGGCGTTCTGGCGGCAGTATGTCGGATTGAATGGCGGCGTGATCGGCATCGACCGCTTCGGCGAATCCGCGCCCGCGAGCGAATTGTTCGCGCACTTCGGCGTGACGACCGCCGCGCTCATCGATGAAGCGCGCCGCGTGGCGGCCTGAATCTTCGCACCCTGCATGGAGACATCACGATGGCTTTCATCGCATTGAGGCAGTTGCTGGATCACGCGGCGGAGCACGCTTATGGCGTGCCGGCCTTCAACGTCAATAACATGGAGCAGGTGCACGCGATCATGCAGGCGGCCGAGGCGACGAAGAGCCCGGTGATCCTGCAGGCTTCGGCGGGCGCGCGCAAGTATGCGGGAGAGCCGTATCTGCGGCATCTGGTGCTCGCGGCCGTCGAGGCGCATCCGGATATTCCGGTGGTCCTGCATCAGGATCACGGCGCGAGTCCGTCCGTTTGCCAGCAGGCGATACGCTCGGGCTTCACGTCCGTGATGATGGATGGCTCGCTCATGCCCGATCAGAAGACGCCCGCCGAATACGAGTACAACGTGGATGTGAGCCGGCGCGTCGTGGAGGCGGCGCATTCCGTGGGCGTGTCGGTGGAAGGCGAGCTGGGCTGTCTCGGATCGCTGGAAACGGGGCGCGCGGGCGAGGAAGATGGCGTCGGCGCGGAAGGTGCGTTGAGCCACGATCGATTGCTGACCGACCCCGACGAAGCGCGCGCGTTCGTCGAGGCGACGGGCATCGACGCGCTCGCGATCGCCATCGGCACTTCGCACGGCGCGTACAAGTTCAGCCGCCAGCCGACCGGCGATATCCTCGCGATCGATCGCATCGCCGAGATTCACGCGCGCATTCCGGACACGCATCTCGTGATGCACGGGTCTTCTTCGGTGCCGCAGGAATGGCTTGCGATCATTCGCGAGCACGGCGGCGAAATTCCGGCGACGTTCGGCGTGCCGGTGGAGGAAATTCGGCGCGGCATCGCAAACGGCGTGAGGAAGGTGAACATCGACACGGATATCCGCCTCGCGATGACCGGCGCGATGCGCAGGGCGATGGCGTCGGCGAAGTCGGAGTTCGATCCGCGGCATGCGTTGAAAGCGGCGACGGCGGCGGCGCGGGACTTGTGTATCGAGCGCTTCGAGGCGTTCGGGTGTGCGGGGCATGCTGATCGGATCAGGCCGATGGCGCTGGAGGCGATGGCGAAGCGATATCACTGAGGGAGCGCCGCTCGTTGGTTTGGGACGGGCGGCGCTGGCTCAGGCGGGGATCGTGGCGTCAAGGTATTCGGAAAGTTCACTGTCGACTGTCAGAAATCTGAGCACTTCCGTTCGCGCCTGCGCGACTAACAGACGATCGAACGGATCGCGATGCAGGTCAGGCATGTCCCGTACCGCGAGAGCATGTTTGAGCTGGACCGGAAGCACGATGAACGGTTGCGCTCCAAGCTCGTCGATGGTTCGTGCGGCGCGCGGGTCCAGCTTGCCGCGCGCCGCCTTGATCGACAGCTCCCAGATGGTGGCCGTACTGACGTACACCTGCTCCGCCTCATCTATCGACTTGCGAATACGAGCGGGTAGTCGCCGATCTTTCGACACACGCCAGATGTAGACGTGAGAATCGAGCAATACACGCATCATCGGCTCTCGTGAATGACGTTCGCCTCTTCCGGGAAAATAGGACCGTTGTACATCTGGTCGATGATGTCATCGGGCAAAGGCTTGAAGGATTCGTCCTCGAAGACGCTCTCGTCTTCGGGATCGAACACGATGATCGAACCGGTGGCTTCAGGTTTGTCGTTATCGAAATTCTTGACCGACCGTACCTTGAGCAACAGCACCGGACGCTCGCCACCGATAGCCACATCCTTTCCGTCCGCCACGAGATCGAGGAGCTTCTGCAAATCCTTCTGCGCCTCTTCAATACTGAAAATATACACGATTACTCCGGATAACTAACAAGAGATCCCATGCTATCCGACTCCGACCAACCCGCCAATATGCCGAACGGCCAACCCAGCAAATTGGGAGCTATCTCATGCCCACAGAATCTCCGACCGCGGAACTCGGCGCGACAGCCTCCGCATTCACGCTGCCCGCGACCGACGGCCAGACTTACACGCCCGACTCGCTGAAGGGCGCGAACGGTCTCGTCATCGTGTTCATGTGCAATCACTGCCCTTACGTGAAGGCCGCGATGCCGAATCTGATTCGCGATGCGCGGGCGCTGAAGGACATCGGAGTCAATGTGGCGGGCATCAATTCGAACGACGCGACCGTCTACACCGACGACGCATTCGATCGCATGGTCGCGCTCACGAAAGCATGGAACCTGCCGTTCCCTTATCTGCACGATGAAACGCAGGAGATCGCACGAGCCTACGGCGCGGTCTGCACGCCCGAATGCTTCGGCTTCGACCGCGATCTGCGGTTGAGATATCGCGGCCGTATCGACGCATCGCGCAAGGAAGCCTTGCCCGACGCGCGCCGCGATCTGTTCGAAGCGATGCGCGCGATAGCCGCAAACGGCGAAGCGCCCGAAGCGCAATACCCGGCGCTCGGATGCTCGATCAAATGGAAGCCCTAGCTCTTCTTTTTGGTGCTGCCGGGCGCATGCCACGCCATCAGATCCTCGTCCGGCCGATCGACTTCGCATCCCCAGTCGAGCGGCTGATCCTGATCGAAGCGCTTGCCTAGCTGCCAGGCGATCTCCGCGCGCGCAAGCTGCACGCCGAGATAAAACGCATGACCGCCATCGCTCTCGACCTTCAGCTCGGGGTAGAGCGCGAACGGATCGACCGCGACATGATGACCATCGCGGTTATAGACATGAATGCCGTCCGCCGATACCTGCACGCGAAAATTCGGATCGCGTATCGCGGCGGCGAGGGCGGCGATCTCGTCGGCGTTATACGGAAAAGGCCGTTTCGCATGCAGCGCCGACAGATCGGCGGAAATGCCTTTGGGCAGCGTCTGCGTTTCGCGTGCGGCATGCATCACGCGGCGCGCGACATCGGCTTCGCGAACGGCACGCCTTGCATGAAGACTCACCGAAGTCGTCAACACGGCAGCGATGCGCAACTCGGCCGCCATGCCGAACAGCACCGCGTTGATGCCGCTCGTGTCCGCCTCGGTCAGCTCGGTCACGTTGCCGACGCCCATCATGATCGGCACATCGGGATAGCGTTCGCGCAACGACACGTAACGCGCGATGGACGCCGCGAGCCCGAACGGAATCGGATCGAGAATCGGGTCGGCGAGAAAGGGGCGGCCGCGCTTCGTCATCGCTTCGATCGCGGCATCGAGCGAGGCGACGTCGGCGGGTTCGCGCGGCACCAGAATCGGCGTCGATGCAATTTCATCCGCGATCCACAACGTGTCGGCGTTGAGACTCATCACATAGTCCGCGCCCGCGCGTCCGCCGCGCACGAGCTCTTCATCGCGCATCGAATCGACGCTCACGCGAAAGCCTTGCTCCTTCAGCATCGCGACCGCATCTTCGAGATGCGGGAAGGGCGTCTCCGGTAGGCAGCCGACATCGATTACATCCGCGCCCTGACGCTTGTATTCGCGCGCGCGCGTCGCAATGCCGTCGAGATCGAGGCGCGGCGCATCGACGATCTCCGCGAAGATTTCCGTCTCGTAGCGCGACAGGTCCACATGCCGCGCTTCGCGCCCGAAAAACTGCGGCAAGTCCTTCACTTCCTCGGGGCCACGCTCGACCGTCACGCCGTAATGGGCGGTGAGGGCATCGAGATCGCCACGGCATCGGCCGGGCACGATCATGCGGCTCGTGCGTTCGCTCAAAGGCGTTTCGACGCGTCGCCGGATCATGTCGGCGGTCATCAGGCCCGCGACCTGCAGGCCGATCTCGCGGACTTCCCATGTGAAGGGCGAACCGGCGGCGGCGGGCGCGATGCTTTCGAGTACCTGATGAAGGCTCAACTGCGCGAGCCGCCCCGTCAGGAAGACGATGTGTTCCATGCGAGCTTCAGGTCCGACAGGCGTTGATCGAGCGCGGCCTTGAGATCGTCGAGCGAGCGGGCCACGGTGGTATGCGCGAAGCGCGCGAGCCGCTCGACGTTCTCGAACTCGATCGCGCGCGGCCTCACTTCGACCCATTCGTGCGGGGTCTGCGTGATGACGCTCGGCGCGGTATCGCATGCGAATACGATGCCCGGCACGCATTGCTTGCCGGCTTGCGCATAGAGGTTGGTGGGCAAGGTGTCGGAGATGCCGAACGCGCATTTGGCGACGGTATTGCTCGTCGCGGGCGCGATCACGACCGTGTGATATTCGCCGTGATAGATCATGCCGACGGGCACGCTGCTCGCGCTGTTGTCGCGAAACACCTTGAAGTGCTCGCGCAGCTTGGCGAGCGTCCAGCCGTAGAGCGGCAAAACTTCCTCGCCGGCAGCGGAAAGAAACAGATCGACGCCCGGCAGTTGCCGAGCGAGCGCGATCGACTCCTCCAGCATATGGCCGGAGCCGGTCACGCACCACGCGAAACGCGCGTCGGGCTTGAACTCGTCGAGCCGGCGGGCGGGCGTGGGTTCCGTCATGCGTCGGGCGTGTCGTGCGACAGTCGAATATGCAGACGATGCATCTTCCGGTACAGCGTATTGCGGCTGATACCGAGCACTTTCGCGACATTGCTCACGTTCCAGCGATGCTCGTCGAGCAATTGCAGCACGGTCTCGCGCTCCTTCACCTGGATCGCGTTGAGCGACGATGTATCGGCGTCTTCGGTCAGATGCGGCGCCGGCGCAACCGGTGCGCGCGCCGTAGTCTGCGTGATCGGTGCGGCGCCGTTCACGATCTCCGCCGGCAGATGCGCGCAGCGGATCTCGGGGCCGTCGCAGAGCGCGATCGCCATTTGCAGCACATGTCGCAACTGGCGGATGTTGCCCGGCCACGGATACGACAGCAGCGCCTGCCGCGCTTCGGCGGAGAGCGCGGGGGGATCGTCGGATTCGGTTTCGAGAATATGCGCGATGAGCGCGAGCGCATCGGCGCGTTCGCGCAGCGGCGGCAGATTGATCTCGATCCCGTTCAGCCGGTAATACAGGTCCTCGCGGAACATGCCCGTCTGCACGAGTTCGACGAGATTGCGGTGGCTCGCGCTGATCAACTGGAAATCCACCTTCACGATGGTTTCCGCGCCGAGCGGCGTGACCTCGTGCTCTTCGAGCACGCGCAGCAGACGCGCCTGCAACGTGAGCGGCATGTCGCCGATTTCATCGAGAAAGAGCGTGCCGCCGTTCGCCTGCACGATCTTGCCGCGCCGTCCTTCGCGCTGCGCGCCGGTGAATGCGCCCGCGCGATAACCGAACAACTCGCTTTCGATCAGATTCTCCGGCAGCGACGCGCAGTTCACCGCGACGAACGGACCCGTGCCGTTCGGGCTGATGCTGTGCAGCGCATTGGCGAACACTTCCTTGCCGGTGCCCGTCTGGCCGCGAAGGATGATTGGAATCTTGCGCTGGATCACGCGCGCGGCGAGCTGGATCTGCGAGGCCATGCGCGGATCGCCGAATTCCAGATGCGCGAGCTTGTCGAGACGGCCGGCGGTGGCCGTCTCGCGCATGTCCTTCTTCGGCGCCTTCGGGCGCGCGGCGGGCGCGGACAGGTCGCGCGAGACGGGATCGTTCATCAGGATGCGCGTCGCGCCGCTGCCGCCTTCGCGCGGCGTCTGCGCGGTGAGGAAGAAGCGGCTGTTGGCCTTCGCGCTATAGACCGTCACGGGGTGGAACGAGCCGCGGATGCTGCGCGCGATCATGTCCTCGAGCGATGCATTGAACGCTTCCTCGATGCGCTTGCCGCACAGTTCGCCGGGCGAGCGCAGATCGAGCTGGAAGAGTGCGCTGCGGCTTGCGGCGAGCACGACGCCATCGTCGCTGACGGCGAGCTTGCCCGCGTGCAGCGTGCCGACGAACTCGGGACGGCTGTGGAAGTGAATCATGTTCGCGTGCCGGTAGCGCGCATCGATCAGACGATTTTCGATCATCTGCCGCGACATGCCGACAAGCACGAGCGAATGCTGTTGCAGGAGCTTCGAGCGGCTCGTCACGTCGAGCACGCCGACGACGGTGCCACGCTCGTCGAAGATCGGCGCGGCCGAGCAGGTGAGCGAGGTGTAGCGCGGATAGAAGTGCTCGTGCTGGCATACGGCGATGCAATCGCGCTCGATGAGGCAAGTGCCCATGCCGTTGGTCCCGGCTTCGCGCTCGCTCCACAGCGCGCCGACGCGCAGGCCATCGGCCGCGACTGCTTCGCCGAACGGCACCGACGACACCTGATGCACGATGACGCCGTCCGCATCGACGAGCACGACGGCGAGTTCGGGGTCGGCGAGCTGCTGATACAACGTCGTCATTTCCAGCTTCGAGCACGCGATGAGATCGGTCGCGGCTTCGCGGCGATCGTTGAGCTCGTGCTGCGTGAGCACGGGCGGCATGACGAAGCGGCCCGGATCGAGCCTGAATTCCGTGAGGCACCGCAGCCACGATTGCGCGACCGAATCGCTGGCGCGGCGTGCGGCCAGCGGATTATTGACGATGTTCAGCACTTCCCGGACATGCGTGTCTACGTCAGCAAGCGACGACATGGGGGCAAGTCTCCGTTGCGCCGCGTTCCGGTGCGCGCGTGTCGCGCGGCCGTCCGGCGCCGAATCTGTTGTGTTTTACGCTGGCGCTGCGGCTTTCTCTGCCTGTTTCGATTTCGCGGATATTTCCGCTCGCAGGCGCGCCTCGTGGCCGGGTGGTCGGGATGGTTCAGGTGCTGTCTGGGACCCAATCCGGCCCGGTTCTCAAAAACTTTACATCCTTAGACGCGTAGGTTCAATAAGTAGTCGCATAGAGTAGGGCGAACTCGCCCGGTTTTTGCTTGCAGCTTACGGATGACTTCGGCGATGGGCGTCGGGGGTTCTTTAGGGCCGCTTTGCGCGGCGATGAGCATATGGGCCGATTCGAACCGATTCGCGAAGCTGTTTATGTTGCGCCGCAACCTGCTCTTTCCGATGGGCGCGCTGGCGGTGCGATGGATATCGTGTATATCGAGGGACTTACGGGGCAGACCGTTATCGGAATCGACACGAGCGAGCTGCATGATCCGCAGCCGGTGCGGCTTAGTCTCGCGATTGGCGTGCCCTCGATTCGCGCTTGCGTGACCGATCGGATCGAAGATACGGTGAATTATGCGGCAGTGCGGGAGGCGGTTCTTTCGCTGCTCGCGTCGCATGGGTTGCAGTTGCTTGAGGCGCTGGCTGAGCGCATCGCACAGCGGGTCATCGCGGATTTCGGGGCGCATTGGGTGCGGGTCGAGCTTGCCAAGCCCGCGAAGTTTGATGATGTCGAGGCGGTGGGGGTTGTGATCGAAAGGCGGCGGGTTGTCGATGGTCGGGGTGGGGGTGGGCCCGTTAGTCTTGCCTGGATTGGGCGGGGGTATGTGCCGGGGTGAGTTGGTTTTGGTCGCCGGATCCCGTATTCGTGTCGGTCTATTAGCACTGCCCCTCCCCGGGGCGGGGGTCACTTTCTTTGCTGCTGCAAAGAAAGTAACCAAAGAAAGCAGCTCGTTCAGGCCCGCGGTCACACGCACGTTGGCCATGCTTGCCAGCCCGCGGTGGCACTCGCCTAAGTGTCGCCCTCACAGGCCCAACCGGGCTTGGCTCGCGCACGGTCTGACGAGCTAGACGTTTTAGCGCGCTGGTTCAGCACCAAACAGCTTCGGCACAGCGCTACGCGCTGCCGTTGGGTATGCGAGGGAAACCGTCGAAGAAGAAGCGTGCGCAGACCCGATTGACCGGTCGGCCGCGTAGCGGGCCGGAGCTATTTGGTGCTGAACCAGTTTGTTCTGTGGTGCGATGTGTCAGACCGTGCGCGATCCAAGCCCCGCGAGACCTACGAGGGCACTCGCTATAGCCGGGCCATTAGGCCAATCGCCTGTGCCGCGGCCGGTGTGAAGTGCTTAGGCTGGGGATAGCTGTTTCTTTGGTTACTTTCTTTGCAGCAGCAAAGAAAGTGACCCCCGCCCCGGGGAGGGGCAGAGCTAATAGACCGACGCGAAATCAGGACTTCACGGAACCGGGACCCGCCGAAAAAAACCTCACTTCGCCGCAGCCTTCTGAATCCCGCAAGCCTTATAAGCATCCCTCTGCAACTCCCGAAACTTCCTGGTCTGAGCCTTAGCCCGATCGACACGAAACTCCGCCCCACCTTCCCCGCCTAAAGCCGCGTATTTAGAAAACGTAGACTGCTCGACATAGTCGTCATAAGTCAACACCTGAGCGATCTTGTCGATCGCACACGAGCACTTGTACACGTTGGCGAAATCGTGCCCATTGTCGTCCATGCATCCGAGGACATATTCCACGCGCCCTTCGGTCGGATAATCGTGACTCTTGGCGGGCGCGCCACCCCCGGTACCCGTCGCGGCGATCGACAGCGGCGAAATCAGCGAGAGGCAGGTGAGCACCGTCAACGCGCAGCAACGTGGGGTCATGCGATAAGCCTCGTAGTTGTAATGATCCAGTTCGGCCGGCACGCAAACAGCAGCTACGTACCGGCCACGCACCGCTTCAGTCCGGCGAGAACGGATGCGACATCGTTCCCTTCTTCGATACTACCTCTTGCGCCGACGGCTCGCCCGCCACCGCGCGCGCGAGCGCTTCCTTCGTCGCCTGATAGTTGAAGTCGTGGATCTTCTGGTCGTCGTCCGCCTCCCAGTGGATGAACACGCCGACGCAGATGAACAGGTCGTCGGCTTCATCGGCGGGAATGACGCCGCCTTCCACACTGTCGGCGACGGCCATCGCCACCGCGCGCTGCGCCGGGCCGAACATCTGCACCGCCTGTTTCGCGCCCTTGATCGTCACCTTGTTGAATAGAATCGTGTTCGGCTTGGTCAATAGATTCGGCGCGACCACCGCGAGCAGCGACGTGAAGCCATCCTTGTTGTTCGTGAGCGCGTGGCAGAACGCGGTCTCGGCAGCGGAACCTCGCGGTCCGATGATCAAGTCGATGTGCGCGACTTCGTTGCCATCGCCGACGAGCGACTCTCCTACCATGACGCGGTTGATCTTGGCCATGCTGTTCCTCCAGTGATGTGTGGTTCCAGGGACTAGCGACTTGCTCTCGACTCGCGACGGTAAGAATCAAAGCCGCGCAAGGCTCAGGGTTCGACCGGCGTTCCGATCCGACCGCTCAACCGCGAAACTCCTAACATGTTCCGTGCCAATTTTTTGTCCGCGCGGGCAGACTTCATGCATTCATTGTCGATATCACCAGCCCGACGAAGAGCGTCGCCACCGCGAGGTCCGCGCTCGTGCCCGGATTGATGCCGCGCGCCTTCAGTTCGGCATCCCAGTCGTCGAGCGCCGGCGACTCGACAGGGCTGCCCGCCGAGCGCCAGTTCGCGCGATGCCGCGCCGCGTCGCGGGTGACACTTTGCGCCACCGCCGCGCCCTGCTTGCGCACTATGTGCGAATCGGGCCAGCCAGAGAGAAACGCGAGGAACGCGTCGAGCATCGCGCGATGTTCCGTCGACGCCGTGACCGGGCCCGCCGCGCCGAATACATCGGCGAAACCGTTCTCATATTGACGCGCGATGCTGTCGCGATCCGCCGCGAGCGTCATCGCCGCGCGCAAGGTCACGGTCGGCGGCGCGTGGACAGGCTGCTCGGGCGCGTCGCCCAGGCCGCCCGGATTGGCGAGCGCAATCGCACGATAGGCGAGGCGCGCATCGTCGATGTCCAGCTCCGCGAGCACGCGCTCCGTCGCCCGATGCCAGCGCGCCGCATCGACCGGTTCGTTCGCATCGAAACGCTCCAGCGCGGCGCACAAGGGCGCGGCGAGCAGCACGATGCCGAGATTCGTATTGCAGCCGGCTGCATCGAAGGTGCGGCGCACGGCGTCGAGAATGCGCGCGCCCACGCGTGCATGCGGCGTGAAGAGGCCCGCCGCCGCCGCGCCCGCGCTCGCGATGAATTGCGCCGACGTCATGCCGTGTCCCGCGCTCGCGACGCTTACGTTGCCCGGCTTTCTCGTCTCGACGTCGAGGCGGCACGCGCGCAGGAACGCGGTGCGCGCGCGGATGGCGAGCGGTGCGTCAGAAGCGCTCATTGCCGCTGGCGAGCGCGAGCGCGCCTTTCGATGCAGGCAGCTTGCGATCGAGCAGATCGTCCACGATGAGCGCCGCGATATCGACCGGCGTCACCGTTTGCAGGCCGCGCCACGCCGCCACGCCGTTCACTTCGAGCACGACCGGCCGCCCGCCCTCCGAGGCAATCAGATCGACGCCCGCGTAATCGAGCCCGAGCGCCGACGTCGCGCGCACGGCGATATCCGCGAGGGCGGGTGACAGTTCCGCTGCCTCGCAGCGCGCGCCGCGCGCGAAGTTGTGAATCCAGTCCTCGCCGCCGACGCGCTTCATCGCCGCCACCGCTCGCCCGCCGATCACGAGGACGCGCCAGTCGAAGCCGGGCGCGCCTGCATCGACATAGCGCTGGAGATAGGCGACCTGACTGAAGGATTTGAGCGACGGCAATTTCAAGCCGGGCTTCTTCAGCCCCTTGCCTTGCGAACCGAAGAGCGGCTTCATCACGACCTGACGGCCCGCCGCCGCTTCGCGCATCAGCACGCGCTGCGCATGCGCCGGGGATTCGCCGGCCCACGTCGCGGGCGTCGGCACGCCGTAGCGATTGAGCAGGAAGCTCGTCATCGACTTGTCGACGCTGCGCTCGATCGCGCGCGCATCGTTATAGACGGGCACGCCGCATTCGCGCAGCGCGTGCAGGATGCCGAGCCTCAACGTCACCTGTTCGAACGTGCCGCCCGCGATGCCTCGTACCAATACCGCATCGGGCAGCGTGTGACCGAAGCCGGGAATCGCGAGTCCGTGCGGCTTCCATGTCGTGTCGATGCGGCAATCCGCGAGATCGACGCAGCGCGCCTCCACATCGCGCGCGCGGAAGGCTTTTTTAAGGCGTCCGGTGTGCCAGCCGGTTTCGTCGGTCATGATGGCCACACGCAATGCCGGCACGCTCATGACGCGCTCCATTGCTTCTCCAGCAGCGCTTTATCGACCTTACCGCCGTGATACGTCGCGCCGCTTTCCAGGCTCGACACCCACACTTCGGCGGGCGCGAACAGCGCCGGGTCGATCTGGTAGAAGTCGTAGTGGAACGACGTGAAGATGTCGGCGAACGGACGGCCATAGTCGCGCGCATTCGACGACGGCAATTCGGCCGCAAGGCGCTTCGCGACGGCATCGCCCTTCACGGTCAGATGCACGCGGCCGCCGTAGAGAATCGCGTCGTTGGTGCGGCCCATCGCCTGAATGCCGTCGGGCGCGGGCGGCGGAAGCGGCGCGCTGCCGCTGCCCTCGACGATTTCCGCGAGATCGACGCCCAGCACGTGCGTCTTGTGCAGCGCAACTTCCACGACGCGCGCAACGACCTGCACCGTGCCCGCCACAGACTGTGTCGGCGTCACGGCGATCACGAGACGCTCCGGCGCGAGGCCGCAATCGTTGAGCACCTTGTCGATGACGACCTGCGGCGGCAGACGATCCACCTCCATCACGAGCGCGCCGCGATCGTGCCGGTCGCGATAACCGAGTTCGTCGAATAGCGGCTCCTTGCACGCGAGCGCGCGCGCCGGACCCGAACCGAGCGAGAAGAATTTCTTGCCGCCCGTCTGTTCCTTGGTCGCCGAAAGGCTCCAGCCCGCGTACTGGCTCGCGAGGCAAGCGAGGACCGGATTGCTCGTATGCACCTCGATGAAAACCGGCCAGAGCGGCGCGCTATCCAGGGCGACGCGCCGCGCGACGCGCCCGAGGCCGCCCATGCAGATGCGCGCGATCAGGATGCCCGCGTCGGCGCTGCCTTTGGCGTTCACGCCCGCATCGACGATCACGGTGCCGCCGTCCGTGCGCGTCACATCGACGTGAAGGCGCGCGGCATCGTCGATGAGACGCGCGACGAGCCGCTCGCTCGATGCGTTGACGCTCATCGCGGCGTCGGCCTGGAAAGTTGAAGTCATGGTCTGGATAAGGTGTCGATGCGTTGCAGGAGGCGCGCGTGCTCGCGGTCCAGCGCGTCGCGCAAGTCGGAGAACGCGGGCGCGGACACGGTCATCGTGCAGACCGGCTGGCCCGCTTCGATGCGCGCGCCGACGAGCGGCACGTCGTGGCACGCGGGATCGTCGAAACATGCGTCGCTGAATGCGCGCGATGCGGTAAAGCCTTCGTGCGCGAACACGACGCGCTGCCCCGCGTGAAGCGGCGGCGTGTGCGCGGCCGTGTCGGGCGCGTGCGGCAGCTCGCCGTGCAGACACGCGTCCAGATGCGCGCCGATCAGTCCGCGCGGCCACGCGTCGGGCCACGCTGCTTCGTAAAGCGCCATCGTCGAGGACGGGCGCGTGTTGATTTCGAGCACGCTGAACGTGTCGCCGTCGAGCAGGAAGTCGATGCTGTTGAGGCCGGTCAGGTCCGTTTGCCAGACGATCCTGTCGATGGCCCCGACGATGCGCGCCGCGATCTGCCGCGGCAAGCGCACCGGCCCGAGCGAGCCCGCGTGCACGAAGGGCAGGCGTCCCGCTGCGACCGTCAGTTGCTCCGCGAAGCCGATCACCGTGGCTTCGCGATGCGCGGCGACGAAGAGCGCGGACATCGAACGGCCTTGCGCGAGCCGCTGAAAATACGCGTCGGCGGGTATGCGTTCGACTGCATCGGCCCATTCGATATGCGTGCCGCCGCAACCGTCGGAGCGCTTGACGAGCCATCCGTGGCGATCGTCGGGAGGCGTGTAGCGCACTTCCGGATGCGCGATGTGCGCCTCGTCGAGCAAGGCGAAAAAGCGCCGCGGATCGCGCACCGCGGCCGCCTGCGCCCCGTTGCCGATGAAGCGCGGCACGCGCGGCGCGCGCGCGAGTTCGCCCGCGAGCGATTCGAGGCCGCTCGTCACGATGAGGCCGAGCATGCGCGGCAGGCGCGCCGCGCGTTCGAGCGCATCGTAGAGACGCGCGCGATCGATCGACAGACCATTGCCGCCGATATCGAACCACATGCCCGCGTGCTCGCGCGTGTCGCGGTCGCCGAAAATATCGAGCGCGACGACGTTCAGCCCCGCGCGCGCCGCCGATTGCGCGACGAGCCGCGCAGAAAGTCCCGCGACGGCGACACGTGGCGCGCGGGCGACATCGGCGGGTGTCATGAGCTTTGTCCGGCGACGATCGCGCGGGCTTCGTCGAATGCTTCCGGAAAGCCGAGATAAACGGGCTTGCCGCCCGTGCGCATGCGCAAAAAGAGCCGATGCTCGGCCTGATATTTCACATTGCCGATCGCGAGCGCGCCGATGCCGACGGCGTCCTGACGCGCCGCGCCCGCGAGCGGCTTGCCGTCGTCCATCACGTTGACGCCGGCGATGCCTTCGGGCGGCACGGCGTTGACATCGGCGGCGATCAGGAGGTTCTTCGCGTGCGCGAGATCGGCGGACTTCATCACCTGCACGCCCGCGACGGCGGTGGCGAACACCACTTCCGCGCGCGCGAGCTCGCGATGCAACTGATCGGGCGAGCCGGTCGCGACGCCCGAGGTCGCGATATCGAAGCGGCGATTGATCTCGTCGCTCACCTGCGTCGCGCGCGACTGGCTCGAATGGCTCGCCACGGCGACGTCCGCGCCGAGCGATGCGGCCATCGCCGCCGCCACGCGCCCGACTGCGCCCGTGCCGCCGAGTATCAGCACGCGCTTGCCGCCGAGATCGACCGAATGCGCGGCGCGCAGATGCTTTTCCGCGAGCGCGACGAGCGCGGCGGCCGTGGTGTACGCGCCGCTCGGATCGGTGAAAACGGAGACTTCGAAGGGCGGGACCATTGCGTTGCGGGCTTTTTCGAGCATGTCGGCGGCGAGCATCACGTCCCGTCCGCCGATGAAGATGCCGGTGCGCGACACGCCCTTCGGCCCGCGCGAGAAGATCGCGTCCTGCGTGAGCTGCACGACGCTGTCCTCATCGACATTGCAGTAGGGCACGAGGATCTGATAGCCCGCGTCGGCGGCCATGTTCACGTCGAACGGGCTCATTTGCGGCGTGCTGGTGAACATGTGCAGGACGTAGGGTCTTTCGGTGGCTTCGGGCATGGCGATGGACTCGTTGGGCGTGTTGGTGTCGATTGAATCTGTCGATGCGCGCCGCGTGCTCAGGCAGCGTTCGCGCCGTGATGACGATGATCGGCCGCGCGCCACGTCGCGCCGCGATTGCGTCCCGCGGCGATGGTGAACGTGAGCGGCACGCCTGGCGAGACGCGCTGCGCGGCCGCGAGCGCGCGTTCGGCGTCCTGTGCGCTCGCGACGAACGCGAAGCCGACCGGACCCCACGAGGTCTGGCCGATGCCCGCTTTCGTCTCGGCGGCGACGGCTTCGAGCGCGCGCGCGACGGCGGGGCTGGCGAACACGCCGCCCTGCACGGGCGCGAAGTATTCGCCGATGGTCTGTTGCAGGTCGGAGATGGCGTCGGCGTAAGTGTCGAAATCGCTTTCCGCGACGGCGGGCAGGATGCGCATCAGCACGAGATGGGCGAGATGCGCGGCGAGCGGCGCGGGGAAGGGCGCAAGCGAGGCGAGGCCGCGCTTTTCTTCGTCGCCGTGGAGGCCTTCGCGCGAGGTGTCGTCGATGAGCAGCACGCGCCATGCTTCCGGGAAGGGCTGGCGTGCGATGAGCGGCGGCAGTGCGGTCGAGGACACGTTGCGCGTGTCGCGTCCGCCGTCGACGATCAGGCCGCCGTGATCGAAGCCATGAATGCCGATGCCGGAACGCGCGCCGCGCGCGAGGATTCTGGCGATGTCGGCGGTGGTGGCTGCGTGGCCGCGCACGCGGGCGAATGCGGTGCCGAGCGCCAGCGCCAGTTGCGTGCCGGAGCCGAGGCCTGTGTGGGCGCGCGGTGTTTCGTGTATTTCGATGTCGATTGCCGGGCCTTGGCCCAATGCCGCTTCGAGTTGCCCGAGATGCTGTTCGATGCGTCCGCGCTGGGCATCGCTGACCGCGCCTTCGATGATCGCGGTGCGTCGCGATGCGGGCGCATGACGCGCGGTGATCCGCGTGCCGTGTGCGTCGATGGCGAGTCCCACGCTGCCGAATGCGCGGCCCAGGGAGCCGTTCGGATCGATGAAGCCGAGATGCAGGCGCGATGGCGATTCGACGGTGATCGCCGTGGGCGAGAGGCTTCCGGGGGAGGTCGGCATCGGATGGGGTTCCTTTGGGACGGAATTTTTTGAGGCCTATGGGATAGGCAAATCCTGTACCAAGTTGGTTTTTTGTCGGCGGATCCCGTTTTCTTTTTGGTTTATTAGCGTTGCCCCTGTGCGGGGCGGCAGTTACTTTCTTTGCTGCTGCAAAGAAAGTAACCAAAGAAACAGCTCTCCCCAGCCTAAGCACTTCACGCCGGCCGCGGCACAGGCGATTGGCCTAATGGCCCGGCAGTAGCGAGTGCCCCCAAAGGTCTCACGGGGCTTGGACCGCGCACGGTCTGAGACATCGCACCACACAAGAAACTGGTTCAGCACCAAATAGCTCCGGCCCGCTACGCGGCCGATGGGTCAATCGGGTGCGCGTGGGCTTCTTCTTCGACGGTTTCCCTCGCATACCCAACGGCAGCGCGTAGCGCTGTGCCGAAACCGTTTGGTGCTGAACCAGCGGGCTAAAACATTTGGTGCGGCAGACCGTGCGCGAGCCAAGCCCGATTGGGCCTTTGGGGGCGACACTTAGGCGAGGGCCATTGCGGGCTGGCAAGCGTGGCTAACGTGCGTGTGACCGCGGGCGGTGAGAAGCTGCTTTCTTTGGTTACTTTCTTTGCAGCAGCAAAGAAAGTGACCCCCGCCCCGGGGAGGGGCAGTGCTAATAGACCGACACGAATGCGGGATCCGGCGAAACCAAACCCCGCCACACCGGGATCCAGCGAAATCAACCCCCCTCATACTTGATATACCGAAACCGCTGATCATCGGAAGGCGTGCCCTCAAGAGGTCCATCTTCCTTCCCAGGTTGCCACTGAATAACTTCTTCGATCTTCGAAGCCAGAGCAAAGTCCTTATCGGTAATCCCCTTAGCGGAATGGGTCTTGAGCTTGACGATGACGAACGCATAAGAAACGGTCAGATCCGGATGATGCCAGGCCGCTTCGGCTAGATGCCCGACGGTATTGACGACCATGAGCGTCCCTTTCCAGCTTTCCGTTTTGAACTTGCGTCTGAGCCAGCCATCCTCCACATACCAATGCTTGAGCGCACCGGTCAGACGCTGCTGGATCTCCTCATCGGAATAGACCTTCTCGGCTTGAGCCATGGCGAAGCCTCCAAAAAAAAGAAATCGACCAGCCAAGTATGCGCCAAAGAAAACATGCTGCAACGCGTCATGTCACACGGTCCATTCCTGTGTTCCATGCCGCTCATTTTTTCGCGTATTTGACACAGTATGTGTCGCCACCCGACAGGAACCCGCCCACTTGCGACACGATCGCCCGTCAAATTCCCGATTTGAAGCAGCGTGAGTTAAACCGGCATGGAATATGCAATTGGCCTCTCTACGCAAGAGTCCGGCTATGTACTGGACTAGGCGCAACTCGTTACCCGCATTTGAAGGCGCGCACGATGCACCCGGTAGCGTGGTCATCCCTGGGTCGGAGGCATCACCATTCTGGAGGAGACATGAACTTACGCACCCTGGTTCTTGGACTGGCGGTGGTCGCGACGGCTGGCCTGAATTCATATGTGGCCCAGGCCGACTCGCAACTCGATAGCCTGATCAAGAATCCCTCGAACTGGGCGGCGCAAGCGGGCGATTACTCTAATCACCGCTATAGCACGCTCAAGCAAATCAACGAAAACAACGTCGGCAAGCTACAGGTTGCCTGGACCATGTCGACTGGTGTGCTGCGCGGCCATGAAGGCTCGCCGCTCGTCATCGGCGACACGATGTATATCCACTCGCCGTTCCCCAACAAGGTCATCGCCATCAACCTGAAGGATCAGACCTTCATCTGGCAATACCAGCCGAAGCAGGACAATCAGGTCATCTCGGTGATGTGCTGCGATACGGTCAACCGTGGCCTTGCATATGGCGACGGCAAGATCTTCCTCCAGCAAGCCGATACGAAGCTCGTCGCGCTCGACGCCAAAACCGGCGACGTCGTCTGGACCGCGCAGAACGGCGATCCGAAGAAGGGCGAAACCAACACCAACGCGCCGCACGTTTTCGGCGACAAGGTGCTGACCGGCATCTCGGGCGGTGAGTTCGGCGTTCGCGGACGTCTCGTCGCATACAACATCAAGGACGGCAAGGAAGTCTGGAAGGCGTATAGCGTCGGCCCCGACAACGAGATGATGATCGATCCGCAATCGACCATGACGTGGACCGACGGCAAGATGACGCCGGTCGGCGCGGACTCGTCGCTCAAGAGCTGGCAGGGCGATCAGTGGAAGTACGGCGGCGGCACCACGTGGGGATGGTACGCATGGGATCCGAAACTCAACCTTGTGTACTACGGCTCGGGCAATCCGGGCACGTGGAACCCGACGCAACGTCCGGGCGACAACAAGTGGTCGATGACGATCTTCGCGCGTGATCTCAACACGGGCAAGGCGAAGTGGGTCTATCAGATGACGCCTCACGACGAGTGGGACTATGACGGCGTCAACGAGATGATCCTCTCCGATCTGAACATCGGCGGCAAGAAAGTGCCCGCGATCGTTCACTTCGACCGCAACGGCTTCGGCTACACGCTGAATCGCGAATCGGGCGAACTGCTCGTCGCGCAGAAGTACGACCCGGCGGTGAACTGGGCCGACAGCGTCGATCTGAAGAGCGGCCTGCCGATCCGCAATGCGAGCTATTCGACGCAGAAGGCCGGTCCGGATCACAACGTGAAGGGCATCTGTCCGGCGGCGCTCGGCTCGAAGGACCAGCAGCCTGCCGCGTTCGACCCGGGTACGTCGCTCTTCCTCGTGCCGACCAACCACGTCTGCATGGATTACGAGCCGTTCCAGGTCGACTATGTGTCCGGTCAGCCGTTCGTCGGCGCCACGCTGTCCATGTTCCCGGGCCCGAACGAGAAAGGCGCGATGGGTAACTTCATCGCGTGGGATGCGGCCAAGGGCAAGATCGTGTGGTCCAAGCCGGAGAAGTTCTCGGTATGGTCCGGCGCGCTCGCAACGGCCGGCGGCATCGTGTTCTACGGCACGCTCGAAGGCTATATCAAGGCAGTGCGCATCAAGGACGGCAAGGAGCTGTGGAAGTTCAAGACGCCGTCCGGGATCATCGGCAACGTGTTCACTTATCAGTATCAGGGCAAGCAGTATGTCGGCGTGTATTCGGGTATCGGCGGCTGGGCCGGCATCGGCATGGCTGCGGGTCTCGAGAAGTCGACGGAAGGCCTGGGCGCGGTCGGCGGCTACAAGGAGCTCGCGAAGTACACGGCTCTTGGCGGCACGTTGTTCATCTTCGCGGTTCCTGGCGGCTGATCTTCCCGGTTGATGTACGTCAGTCTGTGGCAATGCGCGGCGGCTGCAATGGCCGCCGCGCCGAAATACCCCTTATACAAGACATGTTCAAGGAGTCAGACGTATGAAAGGCCGATCACTCTTGCTGCTGACGATGACGCTTGCTGCGTCGTCGGCTTCGTTTGCCCAGACGCCTCCGGGCCCGGGACAGATGAAGCCGGTCGCGTATAAGGTCGTCGATGGCAACAAGGTCGACAGCGAAACGCTGCAAGGATGGAAGACCTGGCGCGCGCTGGCGTGCGAACGTTGTCACGGGGCGAAGCAGGAAGGAATGGTCGGCCCGTCGCTGATCGATGCTTTCAAGACGCTCGACAAGAACGAATTCCATCGCACGGTATTCGGCGGGCGCGTGGACAAGGGCATGCCCGATTTCAGTTCCAGTCAGATGATGCAGAAGAACTGGGAGAATCTCTTCGCGTATCTGAAGGGACGCTCCGATGGCAAGATCAACCCGGGCGATCTGCAGGCAATCGATGCAAAATAAGGACGTTGCATCACCGATGATTGCTCTATTTCCCGGAGGTGTCGATGTCTGATCGCAATGCAAGCCGCGCCGCTTCGTTCCGATTCGCAGCCGTGCTATGCGCGGCGCTCGCGACGTTCCCGGCGCAACAGGCGTTCGCGCAAGGCGCGGGCGGACCGCCCCCAGACTTGCCGAACAACGATGGCGCGGACGGCGTGCTGCGCGTGTGCGCCGATCCCAACAACATGCCGCTCTCGAACAAGAAGGGCGAGGGCTTCGAGAACAAGATCGCGAGCCAGATGGCGAGCGATTTCGGCTACAAGCTCGAATACACGTACTGGCCGCAGCGCATGGGTTTCGTGCGTAACACGCTGCGCGAGAAGGTGCCGCAGACGGAGCGCTTCAAATGCGATCTGATCATCGGCGTGCCGAAGGGTTATGAGCTCACCGCGACCACGCGTCCCTATCTGCATTCCACTTACGCGATGGTGTTCCCGAACAAGCCCGAATACGCGAGCATCAAGACGCCTTCGGACCTCATGAATCTGCCGCCCGAGCAGTTGAAGAAGATGAAGCTCGGCATCTTCGTGAAGAGTCCCGCGACGGACTGGCTGCTCAGTCATGACCTGATCGGTCAGGCGGTGTCGTATCAGGGACAAAGCGGCGATCCCGAAGCCTTTCCGGGCGAGATGATCGAACATGATCTGGCGCAGGGCAATGTAGATGCGGCTTTCGTGTGGGGGCCGATCGCGGGTTATTTCGCGAATCGCTCCGATAACAAGGTGCGTCTCGTGCCGTTCCCGCCGGGCACGCCGATCCGTTTCGACTACGAGATTTCGATGGGCGTGCGATACGGCGAGAAGGCGTGGCGTGACAAGGTCGATAACTGGATTGCATCGAATCAGCCGAAGATCGATCAGATTCTGTCGAGCTATCAGGTTCCCTTGCTGCCGTTGCAGCCGGAAAACGCGCAATGAAGCGAACATACGGGGGTTCGTTTCGTGCATGGGCCGTGGCGTGCGCTGCACTGACGATGACGGTCGGTGCAGTGGCGGCGGACGCGCCCGCGTCCGGTGCGTCCGCGCCGGGCGTCGACATCAAGCCGGCCGAGCAACTGCTCTTCATGCAGCCTCATTTGAATGGCGTCGAGCCGCAGACCGAGCTTGATTATGCGGTGGACTATTCCGGGCCGCCGTCGAGGGTCAAGGATACGCTGCGCGTGCTCGTCGTGAGTCCGGGTAACAGCAAGAACGATGCGCATGTGACGGATCGCACCGGTGATGTCAATGTGCCGGGCGGGCTGCCGTGCAATCCGGCGATCATCTATTTTCTCGAGCACGACGTTGCCGCGATGGAGCAACTGACGGGCGGTCAGCGGCGCTACTTCCAGCAGCGTGTGCGGATGGCGCTGGCGGCGGGTCCGGCGATCACGCCGGTTTCGAGCGAATCGCTCGGGCTCGGCAAGCATGAGAAGGCGCGGCAGGTTGTTATACAGCCGTATTTGAACGATCCGAATGCGGAGCGGTTCGCCAAGTACACGGGCAAGCGCTATACGTTCGTCATGGCCGATGATGTGCCCGGGCAGTTGCTTTTGATTCGCACCGAAGTGCCAGGGGAAGGGAATGATTTTGCGCATCCTTTGCAGAAGGAGACGATCGCGTATCAGGGGACGCTCAAGAATATGAGTCAGCCAGGGAGCGCACCGGTGAAGCCCTCGAATGTGCCTCGGGCTAGTCGGTGATTTTTGTTTTTTTGTTGTTGCCGGATCCCGGTTTCGTGTCGGTTTATTAGCACTGCCCCTGTGCGGGGCGGCAGTCACTTTCTTTGCTGCTGCAAAGAAAGTAACCAAAGAAAGCAGCTCGTTCAGGCCCGCGGTCACACGCACGTTGGCCATGCTTGCCAGCCGCAGGCGGCACTCGCCTAAGTGTCGCCCTCGAAGGCCCAATCGGGCTTGGCTCGCGCACGGTCTGACGCGCTAGTTGTTTCCAGGGCACTGGTTCAGCACGAAAGAGCTTCGGCACAGCGCTGCGCGCTGCCGTTGGGTATGCGAGGGAAACCATCGAAGAAGAAGCGCGCGCGCACCCGATTGACCCATCGGCCGCGAAGCGGGCCGGAGCTCTTTGGTGCTGAACCAGTTTGTTCTGTGGTGCGATGTGTCGGACCGTGCGCGGTCCAAGTCTTTGTCTGCTTGTGGGGGCACTCGCTACAGCCGGGCCATTAGGCCAATCGCCTGTGCCGCGGCCGGCGTGAAGTGCTTAGGCTGGGGATAGCTGTTTCTTTGGTTACTTTCTTTGCAGCAGCAAAGAAAGTGACCCCCGCCCCGGGGAGGGGCAGTGCAAATATACCGACACGACCACAGGCCACCCATAGAAGCCCAAGCAAACCCACCTCCCCAAAACCCCTCGTGAACTTCATCCGTTCCCTAACCCTGCGCCAGCTGCAAATCTTCGTGATAGCCAGCCGCTGTCCGAGCTTCGCGCGCGCGGCCGAGGAACTGCACCTGACGCAACCCGCGGTATCGATGCAAATCCGTCAACTGGAAGAAGCCATCGGACTGCCCTTGTTCGAACGCGTCGCCCGTCGTCTCGCGCTGACGGAAGCCGGCGAAAAGCTATCGCATCACGCAACCCGCATACTGGGCGAAATAAAAGACGCCGAAGACGCGATGATGTCGCTCACGCAAGCCGACAGCGGCTCGATCGCGGTGAGCATCGTCAGCTCGGCGACGTACTTCGCGCCCAAGCTTCTCGCGCTCTACAGACAGCAGTATCCAAAGGTCGACGTGCATTTCTCCGTCGGTAACCGCGAGACGCTTCTGCGTTTGCTTCAGGACAACGCAACCGACCTCGCCATCATGGGCCGGCCGCCGCCCGAACTCGGCACGACGGCCGAGCCGCTTGCCTATCATCCGCATGTGATCGTCGCGCCGCTGTCGCATCCGTTGCGTCACGCGAAGGCATTCGATCTGCAGGAGCTCGCGAACGATACATTCCTCCTGCGCGAACCCGGCTCGGGCACACGCGCGGTCGTGGAGCATGTTTTCAAGCAGAACCTTTTCGTGCCCGCGCGCAGCGTCACGCTCGGCAGCAACGAGACCATCAAACAGGCGGTAATGGCGGGAATGGGCGTGAGCCTCATCTCGCTGCACACGTTGTCGCTGGAATTGCGCACCGGTGAGATCGCCGTGCTCGACGTGAACGGCACGCCCGTCGAACGGACCTGGCAACTCGTGCATTCACGCTCGAAACAACTGTCGCCCACGTGTCTCGCGTTTCGCCGCTTTCTCCTCGAACACGCCGAACCGTTTCTGGAGCGCGAATACGCGCAGTTCGGTTTGCGCCGGCCCAGACGCCTCGCCGAAGCGGGCGGCGTCCGATGAGCGTCGCGCAGGCCTCACGTCTTGTCGCGTTCGTCATACTATTTACATGCGCGACGATTGCGCGCGGTGAGACCGCGCTATCGGTCAGGCAAATCGCGGCGGGCAATTACGCGCATCGCGGTCACGACGATGTCGCGACTCCCGAAAACGGCGGCGATATCGCGAACGTGGGCTTTATCGTCGGCACGCGCTGCGTCGCGGTAATCGATACGGGCGGCACGCTCGCCGAAGGCCGCGCGTTGCGCGCCGCAATACGCGCCGTCACACCGCTGCCGGTTTGTTATGTCATCAACACGCACATGCATCCGGATCACATCTTCGGCAATGCGGCATTCAAGGGCGATCGTCCGCAATTCGTGGGCAGCGCGGCGCTCGCGCAAGCCGAGGCCTCACGCGCGGACAACTACATGCGCGCGCTGAACCGCGAACTGGGGAGCGCGGCGGCGGGCAGCGAGATCGTCCCGCCGACGAAGACTATCGACGGCACCGGCACGCTCGACATCGGCGGACGCACGCTCACGCTGCGCACATGGAAAACCGCGCATACCAACAACGATTTGACGGTATACGATGAGAAGAGCGGCACGTTGTGGACGGGCGATCTTTTGTTCGTGCGCTGCATTCCCGTCGTCGATGGGAGCGTGACCGGCTGGCTCGACGATATCGCGCGCATTCGCCAGATGAATCCGCGTCATGTCGTGCCGGGGCACGGCCCGCTCGATCCGCCGTGGCGGCAATCGCTCGACGCCGAGGAACGCTATCTCGCGGACCTGGCGCGCGATGTGCGTGCGGCCATCAGGAAGGGCGAAACGATCCAGCAGGCCGTCGACAGCATCGGCGTCGACGAGAAGGACGACTGGCTCCTCGTCGACATGTATCACCGTCGCAATGTGACGGCCGCTTATGCGGAGCTCGAGTGGGAGCAGTAGTGCAGCATTGGAGGGACATCATGAACACAGCATGGTCCGGCGCTCGCGCGATGTCGATGGCGAGCCTCGCCGCAGCGCTCCTCGCGCCATATGCCGCGCAAGCGGCGCAGCCCGACGACGATCCCGACAAGGTGGCGCGCTGGCTCGACTTCAAGGAAGGCACGTTCAAAGGCCGGGCGATCGACCCGCACGGCGATGCCGTCATCAAGCTCGATGCGCCCGCGCGCGCGGCGGACGCGTCCGTCGTGCCAATCGCGGTGAACGCGCAATTCCCGCAGACGCCCACGCATTACATCCGCAAGCTCTATCTTTTCATCGACGAGAACCCCGAGCCTTATGCGGGTTCGTTCGAGTTTACGCCGGAATCCGGACTCGCGACGATCGAGACGCGGGTGCGCGTGGAAGACTACACGTTCATGCGCGTGATCGCGGAGACGAACGACGGCAAGCTCTATAGCGCGATTCGCTTCGTGAAGGCATCGGGCGGCTGTTCCGCACCCGCCGACAAGGACGAGGACGCCGCCGAGCGCGCTGCCGGACAGGTCAAGATTCAGGCTGACGGGCAGGCGGTTGCGGGCAAGCCCGAGCTTGCGCAAGTGATGGTGCGCCATCCGAATCGCACCGGCATGGCGATGAATCAGGTCACGCGCAACTACGCGTCGGCATACTTCATCCGCAAGGTCTCGGTCACGTATGCGGATAAACCGGTGATGATCGCGAACGTCAATTTCTCAATCAGCGAGAACCCGAATTTCCGTTTCTATTTCGTGCCATCCGGGACCGGCGAATTAAAGGCGCATATCGAGGATACGAAGAACAAGCAGTGGGAAGGCGCCGTGGCAGTGAGCGCGCAACCGGGCGGCGCGCAAACATCGGCGATGAAATGACGGCGTGCCGATTGCGGGCGCTCGTCTGCATGCTGCTCTGTGCATTGAGCACGCTCGCGCACGCGGCGATGAGCGGCATGCCCGCGCCCGTCGCGATCGCGCCGGGCGTGTACGCGTTCCTCGGCGACAACGATGCGGTCGCGCCCGCGAATCACGGCATCGTGTCGAACAACGGTTTCATCGTCGGGCAGGATGGCGTCACGGTGATCGACACGGGGCCGTCGTATCGCTATGGCCGCGCGATGATCGAAGCGATCCGCAAGGTCACGCCGTTACCGGTGAAGCTCGTCATCATCACGCATCAGGCACCCGAGTTCGTGTTCGGTGCAGCCGCGTTCCGTGACGACGACGTGCCGATCCTCGCACACGCGCGCGCCGCACAACTGATCCGCGAGCGCTGCTCGATCTGCCTCGCTAATCTGCGTAAGACGCTCGGCGAAGATGAAATGGCCGGCTCGCGCGTGACGGTGCCCGATAAAACGGTGAACGGCACGACGGAAATCGAGAGCGGCGGGCGCAAGCTGCAACTGCTGCACTTCGGGCCCGCGAGCACGCCCGGCGATCTCGCCGTGCTCGATACGCAAACCGGCGTGCTCTTCGCGGGCGGGCTCGTCTCGAACGGACGCATCCCCGAATTGCGCAACGAGCAGATTCCCGGCTGGCTCGCCGCGCTGGAGAACCTGCATGCGCTCGACCTGAAGACGGTCGTTCCCGGCTTCGGCGCGCCATTGCGCGGCGACGACATCATGCGCACGGGCGATTATCTTCGCGAGCTGGATGTGTCGGTAAAGCGTGCCTACAAGAGCGGCATCGGTCTCACCGAGGCAATGCATACCGTGCAGGTCCCCGCGTTCAAGGACTACAAGCTCTATGCGATCGCGCAGCCGCAGAACGTGCAGCGCATCTATCTTCAGCTCGAAAAGCAGTGACGCGTTGACGCAAGCCTTCTTCTAACGCCGTACAACCACCAGGAGACACCACGATGGCCCAGCTCGTAGCGCTATACAAGCACCCGTCCGACCCGAAAGCATTCGACGAATACTATGCTTCGACCCATGCGCCGCTCGCGAAGACGCTGCCGGGCTTGCGGCGCTACGAGATCAGCACGGGGCTGGTCGTGGCGGCGTCGGGCGATTCGCCCTATCACCTCGTCGCGCTATTGCAGTTCGATTCGCTCGAAGCCATTCAGACCGCGCTTGGCTCGCCCGAAGGCCAAAAGACCGCCGGCGATCTCGCGAACTTCGCGCAGGCCGGCGTCGAGCTATTGATGTTCGATTCGAAAGAAGCCTGACACTGCTTACGCCTTCGGGGACGCGCGCGCGTCTCCGAAGCGCCTCGTCTTTCCTCAGTCTATTCCCCGAAATCCTAGACCCGCATCGTTGAATGGGGATGCTGCACGGTTTTGTATCCATCGATACAATACGTTTTGTATCGACCGATATAGAACGTCGGTCCCTTCAATTCGATGGAGCAGGGCTATGGCGCGACCGCGCAATTTCGACGAGGACAGCGTGCTCGATGCCGTTGCCGAAGCGTTCTGGACGCATGGCTACGAAGGCACGTCCACGCGCGACCTCGTGCAGTACACCGGCCTTACGCAGCCGAGTCTCTATAACGCTTTCGGCGACAAGCGCGCGCTCTTTCTGCGTGCGCTCGATCACTATCTCGAACACACCTTGCGCGAGCGCATTCAGCGGCTCGAATCGTCGATGACGCCTGACCGCGCGATCACCGCGTTCTTTCGCGAGATCGTCGAGCGTTCCGTATCGGACGAACATCGGCGGGGCTGCATGCTGGTCAATGCGGCGCTCGGCGCATCGCCGGAAGACGATGAGTTTCGCGAACTCATCGCCGAGGAGATCGCGCTGATGCGAGCGTTCTTCGAGCGCTGCATGAAGGCCGGTCTGAAGAGCGGCGTTATCGAGCGCGTGATGTCCGCCGACGCTGCCGCCACCAGCCTCCTCGCCGTGCTGCTCGGCGTGCGTGTGCTGGCGCGCGTCGATCCGAAGCCCGCGTTGCTGAGCAATGCCGTCGGGCCGACGCTGGCGATGCTCAAGCTGCCGCCGCTCGGTCTCACCGCCGGCAAGCGCTAACCCTCGCACCTTTCACGTCACTTTGTCCGGCCGCGTGCAAACGCAACGCGCCGCAGGAGTCGTCACCATGTCGGATCAAACGATATCGGCCATTCGCGCCGACCAGCACACTTCACTCGATGCCCGCGCGCTATTCGCGATGCTCGCGGGCTTTTGCGCGAGTCTCGTCGCGATCGGCCTTGCACGCTTCGCTTATACGCCGCTCATTCCGCCGCTCATCGAGGCGCACTGGTTCACGTCGTCGCAGGCGGTGACGCTCGGCGCCGCGAATTTCGCGGGATATCTGGCGGGCGCGCTTATCGGCCGCGCGATTGCCAAAGCGCTCAGCAATCGTCACGCGCTGCGCCTTTTGATGGCGATCGCAACGGCCGCGTTCTTCGCATGCGCGTTTCCGTTGTCGATCGCATGGTTCTTCGCGTGGCGCTTTCTGTCGGGTCTGTCGGGCGGCGCGATCATGGTGCTCGTCGCGACCACGATCCTGCCGCATATCCCTGTCGCGCGTCGCGGCTTCGCGAGCGGCATGATCTTCATCGGACTGGGCTTCGGCATCGCGGCATCGGGCACGCTGATTCCGAAGCTCCTGCATCACGGCCTGCATGACACGTGGATGGGTCTGGGCATTTTCTCGCTCGCACTGACCGCGATTGCCTGGTTCGGCTGGCCCGCATCGAATCCTCCCGTGGCTGCGCAAGCCGCGACGACACAAACGGATGCGCACGGCGGCACGCGTCTGCGCCTCCTGTACGCGCAATACGCTGCGAACGCGCTCGGCCTCGTGCCCGTGATGATTCTGCTCGTCGATTGCATCGCGCGTGGTTATGGCCGTGGCGCCGATGTGGGCGCGAGCTATTGGGTGCTGTATGGCGTGGCCGCGATTTTCGGGCCGCTGATCTGCGGCAATGCGGGCGATCGTTTCAGCTTCGGCATGGCTTATCGTTTCGCGTTGGCGTTGCAGGCATGCGCGGTGGCGTTGCTGGCTTTATCGGCGAACCCGTATGTGATCGGCGCCGCAACAGTCGCGCTCGGCATTTCGACGACGGGCATCGTGCCGCTCGCGCTCGGCCGCGTGCATGAACTCCTGCCACACGATCATGCCGAGCAGCGCGCGGCGTGGAGCCGGGCGACATCGGCATTCGCGCTGTGCCAGGCGCTCGCGGGCTATGGCTATTCGTTCCTGTTCTCGCATACGCATAACAACTACGCGCTGATCTTCGCGTGCGGAGCGTTGGCGCTGACGGTCGCGTTCATTGCGGATCTCGTCGTGAATCGCAGGCGCGCCGAAGCCTAATCGATGCGGCCGGAGGACGAATCGCCTGATTCCTCTTCCGGATCCGCTACGCTCAGGTCTTCGCGCCGATGGTTGATCACGAGAAATACGCTCATCAATACGAGAAACGCGACGACGAGCATCGCGGCATTGATGAGCACGCGCTCATAGCCGAGTTCGGCGACGTTGATGAACGGATAGGGATAGAAGTCGGAGAGACTTCCGCGCCAAAGCGTGATGCAAAGATAAGAGAGCGGATAGACCAGCCAGAGCGCACATCGTCGCAATGACAGATGAAAGCGCGGCACGAACAAGAACCAGTACAAGGCTGCGAGCGCCGGCACGAGCGTGTGCAGCGATTCGTTGACGAGCGCGCGATAACCCGATGGTGTCCAGAGATATCGCAGCAACGCGTTATAGGCGATGCCGACGAACACGATATATACGACGACCGCCGTCACGACAGTCGGTTTTCGAAACAATCGCGCGATGGGGAATTGCGCACGTGTCGCGACGCACGTGAAGCAAAGCGCGGTCAGCAGCACCGTGAGGTTCGTCAGATAGCTGCTCATGCGGGCAATGCCGTCGAACACGGTGAAGCCGCGATGGACCACGCGCGCGATGGTGATGTCCACTTGCGCGGCGAACGCGAGCCACGCGATCATCGCGATGGCTGCCGCGACCGCGAGCGATGCGGTGCTCGGTGTGTGAAGCGGCAAGTCGGGCTCTTGCCGGGGAGGTTGGGCGGGTGCTTTCGACATGACGCCCATTTTACGTGTCGGGCGATCATGAGCGGCAATGCAAAAGCTCGCGTCGGCGGCGTTCAATTCAGTAAATTCCTATATTTGGGGATGTTACTCGCGCGGTAATTTTCGGGCTGCCCAGGGGGGCGCTTGGATAGTGGGAAGAAGACGCCGAACTGGATTCCCTTCGGACTAAGCGTTATAAGCTCAGACACCGGTCACAACAAGCCCAGCTCGCGCGCTGGGTTCGTTATCAAGGAACGGCTGGCAGTGGTGTGATGATCTCTTGCCGTGCTGGACGAGCACGCAGACGCAGAGATCTACGGGAAGCCTGCTTGTTCAATCCGCCGCGCCGGCGAACCTGGTCCAACGACGCAGTGTTCAAGCTCTAGCAACTGGATTGCCGAAGCTCACTACTTTTGGCGTGCTCTCAGCACGCTCTATGAAATATATGAACCAAGATTGCGCAGTGATGCGTCGGCGTATTTCGCTCGTGGTGCCTTTTCATAACGAAGCCGCGGTAATTAGCCAGTTTTTCGTTTCTGTCACTTCTGTATTGCGCGGTCTGAAAGACGTGGATTACGAAATTGTTTGCGTCAACGATGGCAGTACCGACACCACCCTCGATATGTTGCTGATGGCTTGCAAGCACGATCGGCATGTACTCGTCGTGGATTTGTCGCGAAACTTTGGTAAAGAGGCAGCGTTGACCGCGGGTATCGATGCCGCGACCGGCGATGCGGTGATTCCCTTCGATGCAGATCTACAAGATCCGCCCGAAGTCATTCCTAGACTTATCGAGCGATGGCGAGAAGGCTACGACGTGGTGCTTGCGAAGCGCGCCGAACGCAACACGGACACTTGGACCAAGCGCGGCACTGCAACGCTGTTCTATCGCGTTCACAACGCTATTTCCGAGACGCTGATTCCAAACGATGCAGGCGATTTCCGGTTGATGTCGAGGAACGTTGTAGAAGCCCTTAAACAACTGCCGGAAAATCGGCGATTCATGAAGGGCCTTTTTGCCTGGGTGGGCTTTCGCACGACGCAGATCGAATACGTCCGCCTTTCCCGTGCAGCGGGAAAAACGAAATTTTCGGCCTGGAAACTATGGAATTTTGCGCTCGAAGGACTCACGAGCTTTGGCACATTGCCGCTGCGTGTCTGGACATATATCGGCGGCGCTACCGCGTCTTTTGCAATTCTCTACGCGCTTTATCTAACTCTGCGCACGCTGCTTCGCGGCGTTGATGTTCCTGGTTATGCATCGATTATCACGGCGGTGTTGTTTCTCGGTGGTGCACAACTCGTGGGAATTGGCGTGATCGGCGAATATGTCGGCCGCATTTACATGGAAGCGAAACGACGCCCTGTCTATATCGTGCGCAAGGTCTACGGGTCGAACGGCTCGTGACATTTCGCACTCGCAATACGCGAGCACCGCGCCTGACGATTCAGCGCATATCCCTGAACCATAAATCTCCGATGTCAGACACTACACTCGTCCGGCCCAATGCCGCCACCTCGGCAACATCCATTATTGATGATGGCCGCACTCGACACCTCATCTGGTTGCTGCCTGTTCACGCGATCGTCTGGATCATCTGCGCGTGGCTTTCTCGCGGCAATCTCGACACTCAGGGCGACATGGTCGAGAACTACGTGTGGGGTATCGAATGGCAGGCCGGCTACGCCAAGCACCCGCCGCTATTCGCGTGGATCACGGCCGCATGGTTCCGCGTCTTTCCACACACGGACGTTGCCTATTTCGCGCTTTCAGCAGTCAATGCGATGATTGGCCTCCTCGGCATCGTCGCGCTTTCGCGGCGCTTCGTACCTCGCAGGCTTGCCGTAATAGCGGGGCTCGCGATGGCCATCTCGCCGCTCTACTCGAACCTCGCGATCAAGTTCAACGCAAACTCGGTGCTGCTCTCGGTGTGGCCGTGGACCGCTTACTTTTTCGTGCGCTTCATGCAGACGCGCAGTTGGCTAGCGGCGATTGCAGTCGGAGTGCTGGCGGCCGCCGCAGTGCTCGGCAAGTACTTTTCGATCGTGCTGCTGATCGCGCTATTCGTTGCGATGCTTGCGCGGCCGGCCTGGCGCGCACGCTTTTTTGACTGGCGCGTGCTACTGGTCGCGGCGACAGGTGCGGTCGTGCTGGCACCGCACATTCACTGGCTCGTAATCAATCACTTCCCGACCTTCAATTACGCTAACGAACGCACTGGTGGCTCATTTCTGGCCGCAGCGGCGCGTTTCGGCGTCTATACGCTCGCGCAGATTGGCTATCTTGCGCTGAGCTTTGTCGTGACGCTCGTGCTGGTGCGTGAGCGACGAGGTCAGGCTGCCCGGCTCATGGCCGCGAGCGTCGCGAAGCCTTCGCTCAACCCGGACCTCTGGTGGCTCGCTCTCGGCCCCCTCATTGTCGTAGGCATGATCGCCGTTCTGTCCAGAACACAAATGGCCTCGGTATGGGGCATGGCGCAATGGTTCGCCATAGTGCCCTTGTGGCTGGCCGTTCTCGACCGCGCCGGCTTCTCGTTCAGGCCTGAGCGGGCGTTTCGTACACTCGTCTGCTACTGGCTGATCGTGTTCGTAGCCGCGTCTGCGATCGGCTACATTGGTGCGCTCCGCAACACCGACGATGCCGCCGAACCACGTGCGGAACTCGCCGAAGCGGCGCACTTCATGTGGAAGCAGCGCTTCCAGCACGAGATTCCCGTGGTGGCGGGTTCGGGCCATGAAGCGCAATCGATCGCCTTCTACAGTGACGGCAACACCCGCTACTGGGACATGTCAAAGCCTGAAACGACGCCTTGGTTGAACATGGCGGACCTGAAGCGGCGCGGCGCGCTATTCGTCTGCAGTGAACTCGATGCGCCATGTATAGCGGAATCCAAAAAGATAACCGGTACGATGCCAGTCAGTGTCGCCGTCAGCAAGCACGCGTGGAGACGCTCGCTGCCGGCGCGACATTACCTTCTATTTGTCCTGACGCCGCTTCACTGACCGCAACCCCGCCAATCATCCCAGCTTGACCGCCGCATCCCGCAACGCCGTGCGCAACCCTTCCTCGACTACCGGATGATAGAAAGGCATCCGCAGCATTTCATCGACCGTGAGATTCATCTGCAAAGCCCACGCGAGCAAATGCGCGATATGCTCCGCATCCGGCCCGATCCATTCCGCGCCGACAAAGCGGCGGCTCGCGCGATCGACATACACATGCATCAGCCCGCGATTTCTGAGCATCACGCGGCTGCGCCCCTGATCTTCGAAACTCACTTCGCCCGTCACGAACGCGGCTTGCATCAAGTCGGCGTGACGCGCTCCGACCATCGCGATGCCAGGGTCCGTGAACGCAATCGCGATCGGCGCGCGACGCTCGACCGGCGCGACATGCGGATAGCGCGCCGCGTTCGTACCCGCCGCGCGACCTTCATCGGCGGCTTCGTGAAGCAAGGGCAGCACGCCGTTCGCATCGCCAGCGATGAATACCGGATGCGCGCCCGCCTGCAAGGTCAGCGGGTCATAGACAGGCGAGCCATCGTCATCGAGTGCGAGCGACGTGTTTTGCAAACCAAGCCCGCCGATATTGGGCTTGCGTCCCGTGGCCACGAGTACGTAATCGAACGTGTCTTCGATCAGTTCTCCCGCGCCGGATACATAGCGCAAGCGCACTTCATCGCCTTCGCGCGCGGCCGCTTCGACTTGCGCACGCGGTTCGAAATGAAACGCCTCGCTGAACACGCGTTCGGCATATCCGCGCACATCCGGATCGCTCAAAGGCCCGACGCGCCCACGCGCACCCAGCAGCGATACCCGTACGCCCAGTCGCGCCAACGCCTGACCGAGTTCCAGCCCAATAACGCCCGCGCCGATCACCGCGACGCGCTTCGGCAGGTCATCCCATGCGAACACGTCGTCGTTGATGACGGCCCGATCGCCGAGCGCGCGATACATCGCCGGCATGACCGGGCTCGATCCCGTCGCGATCACGACGCTCTTCGCGTGCACCTTCGTGTGCTCGCCCACCAGCAACAGGTTGTCGTCGATGAAACGCGCGTAGCCGGTGAGCTTGTCCGCTTCGGGCATCGCATCGACACCTGCGACGACGAAGCTCACGAAGCGATCGCGCTCACGCTTCACGCGCGCCATCACCTCGCGCCCGTCGATGCGCACCGCGCCGTCGATATGCACGCCGAATGCATCGGCGTGGGTCGCGTGGTGCGCGGCTTCGGCGGCGGCGATGAGGAGCTTCGAAGGCATACAGCCGACGCGCGCACACGTCGTTCCGTGCGCGCCGCCTTCGATGAGAACAGCCGAAGCGCCCGCCGCCTTCGCCGCGCGATACGCGGAAAGCCCCGCGCTGCCTGCACCGATGATGGCGACATCCGTATGGATCGTGTTCATGATGTAGTCCCGAATGGTTGTTGCATTTGCGACCATCATGACGCGCTGCACGCGAAACGCGAATACTCGTTCGGATCGATTTCCTGCTCAATCGTCTCAAACGATTCGCGCCGAAGTCATGTATTCATCTAGACGTCTCATGCGCGTCACCGTGTCGTCATCTTCGCTTCCTAGAATCTCCCGAACGTTTCAGCGCGCCCTTTGAGCGCGCCAATCGAGGGAAGCTTATGGACGCAATTCGCATCGAGCGTCTCACCAAGACGTTCAGGAATGGCCGCAAGGCGCTCGACTCCGTCGATCTGCGCGTGGAGGAGGGCGAAATGGTCGCGCTCATCGGCGCTTCGGGATCCGGCAAGTCGACGCTGCTGCGGCATATCGCAGGCTTTACGGCATCCGACCCCGCGCCGTCGCATGTCACGCTGCTCGGCCGGCCGATCCAGCAGAACGGCAGGATCGTGCGCGAAGTGCGGTCGATCCGCCGCGACGTCGCCTTCGTGTTTCAGCAATTCAATCTCGTCGGACGCCTTTCCGTGCTGACCAATGTGCTGATCGGCGCGTTGTCGCGCGTGTCGTTGTGGCGTCGTCTCGCGGGCCGTTTTCCACGCGGCGAGCGTTCGCTTGCGATGGAATCGCTCAGCGCGATGGGCATCGGCGAGCACGCGTTCGAGCGCGCGAGCAATCTGTCCGGCGGCCAGCAGCAACGCGCGGCACTGGCCCGCGCGCTCGTGCAGCGCGCGCGCATCGTGCTCGCCGATGAACCGATCGCATCGCTCGATCCTGAGTCGGCGCGCCGCGTCATGGAACTGATGCAGACGCTCAACCGCGAGCACAACCTGACGGTCGTCGTATCGCTGCATCAGATCGATGTCGCGATGAAATATTGCCCGCGCACGATCGCGCTGCGCGATGGCCGCGTCGTGTTCGACGGCGCGAGCGAGCGTCTCACGCCCGTCGTGCTGCGCGAGCTGTACGGCGCGTCGGCGGACGAACTGCTCGCGCAGCACAGCGCGCCGAGCGCGGACACGCGAGCTTCGCGAGCATTCGCATCGGCCGCGAGCGTCTGAGTTTCCAACCCAACATCAACCCTGGATCGCATCATGAAAACAGCCCGTTTCTTCCTGGCCGGCGCCGCGCTCGCGTCCTGCTTTCTGACGCAGATCGTTCATGCCGAAACGATCAACTTCGGCATCATCTCGTCGGATTCGTCCGCCGCGCTCAAAGGGCGCTGGCAGCCCCTCATCGACGATCTGAACAAGCAGACCGGTCTCGACGTGAAGGCGTATTTCGCGACCGACTACGCGGGCATCATCGAGGCTATGCGCTTCAACAAGGTGCAGGTGGGTCACTTCGGCAATGCGTCGGCGATCGAAGCCGTCGATCGTTCGAATGGCGAAGTCTTCGCGAAAGTGAAGTACAAGAACGGCGAGGCGGGTTATTACTCGCTGCTCATCACGAACGTGAACAGCAAGTGGAAGTCGCTCGATCAGGTGCTGAAGAACTCGAAGGACATCAATCTCGGCTTCGGCGATCCGAACTCGACATCGGGGACGCTCGTGCCTTCGTACTATCTGTTCGCGAAGAACGGCATCAATCCGAAGAGCGCGTTCAAGAGCGTGCTGCCGTCGAGCCATGCGGCGAACATGCTGGCGGTCGCGAACGACAAGATCGATGTCGCGACCAATAGCACCGACATGCTCGACACCATCAGGACGCAACATCCGGCGCTGTATCCGAAGATCCGCGTGCTGTGGCAGTCGCCGCTGATTCCGTCGGACCCGCTCGTGTGGCGCCGCGATCTGCCGCAGGAAACGAAGGACAAGCTGAGCAACTTCTTCTACCACTACGCTGAAAAGGATCCGCGCGAGCAGGCGGTGATGGCGGCGATCTCGGGTTATTCGGGCTTCGCGGAATCGTCGGACGCGCAGCTCGTGCCCATTCGTCGGATGGCGCTCTTCCAGAAGAAGGAGCAGGTGCAGAACGATGCGCTTCTTGACGCCGCCGACAAGCAGGCGAAGATCGCGGCGCTCGATCAGAAGATCGCCGCGCTCGACAGCACGGCGGCGAAGTAAATGAAGCCGCTCGACGTAGCCACGTTCGAGGCCGGCATCGTCCGTCCGGTCCATGCGAGCGCGCCCAAGCGTAGCTGGACGTCGATGCTCGGGTGGATCGTCGTGATCGCCGTGCTCGGATTGTCATGGAAGAGCGCCGACATGCGTCCGCTCGATCTGCTCGGCGCATCGGGCAACATGAGCCAGTTCGCGCGCGACTTCTTTCCGCCCGACTTCAGCGAATGGCGCACGTATGTGCATGAAATGAGCGTGACGCTCGCGGTCGCGGTGTGGGGCACGGCGCTCGCGCTGGTTTGCGCGGTGCCGTGCGGCTTGCTCTCGGCGCAGAACATCGCGCCGGTGTGGATCTCGCAGCCGGTGCGACGTCTGATGGACGCGTGCCGCGCGATCAACGAGATGGTCTTCGCGATGTTGTTCATCGTCGCGGTCGGGCTCGGGCCGTTCGCCGGCGTGCTCGCGCTGTGGGTGCATACGACCGGCGTGCTTGCCAAGCTATTCGCCGAAGCGGTCGAAGCCGTTGATTCGAGGCCGGCGGAAGGCGTGCGCGCAACGGGCGCGAGCAGTCTCGATGAAATCGTCTACGGCGTGCTGCCGCAAGTATTGCCGTTGTGGATCTCGTTCGCGCTGTATCGCTTCGAGTCGAACGTGCGTTCGGCGATGGTCGTCGGCATGGTCGGCGCGGGCGGGATCGGCGTGGTGCTGTATGAAGCGATCCGCTCGTTCAACTATGCGCAGACGGCGGCGGTGATATTGATCGTTATCCTAATCGTCTCGCTGATCGATCTCATCTCCGGCTGGGTGCGCGAGCGCGTGATCTGAACCGCTCATGAGCTTTCGATGCAAGCGCCGAGATCAGGCGCTCGCGTCGTTCCAACGGTTTCCCTTGCATACCCGACGGCAGCGCGTAGCGCTGTGCCGGAGTTCTTTGGCGCTGAACCAGCGCGCTGAAACATCTAGCGTGTCAGACCGTGCGTGAGCCAAGCCCGGTTGGTCCTTCGAGGGCGACACTTAGGCGAGGGCCACGGGCGGCTGGCAAGCATGGCCAACGTGCGTGTGACCGCGGGCCTGAACGAGCTGCTTTCTTTGCCTACTTTCTTTGCAGCAGCAAAGAAAGTAGGTGCCGCCCCGCACAGGGGCAACGCTAATAAACCAACACGAATACGGGATCCGGCGAAAAACCCTGAAGCGTGCGCGGCAAACCGAGCCAAGCACCTCTCCATTCCCAGCACGAATTCAGATCCCGCCCGTGTACGCGAGCACATCAAGAAATTGCGTCCCAGCATCGGCGAGCATACCGGAGTTATCGATCTTCACCACATGCGCATGCGATGGCAATTCAAACGCGGGGCGCCGCGCAAGACGCGCTTCGATCTGCCGCGCATCCTCGCGTCCGCGCCGCGCGAGCCGCGCGGCCAGAACCGACGGCGTTGCATCGATATGCACGAAGCGCGCATCGGGATAACGCTCGAGCGCGAGTCCCGCATGCTGCCGCGAACCGTTCACGACGACGGGCATACCGCGCGCGAGCCACGCATCCAGTTCGATGCCGATGCCATAGCGCAGCCCGAGACTGGTCCAATGCATCGCGAAGAGGCCGTATGAAAGCCTCGAAGTGAATTCGTCATGCGTAAGCGCGATATGGTTCTCGCCGTCCGCGACCGTGCGCGTGATGTAGCGGTGCGCGAACATCACGCGCGCGCCGATACGTTCGCGCGCGAAACCGAGCAGCGAGTCCTTGCCCGCGCCCGATGGTCCCATCACGTAGATCAACTTCGTGCTATCGACTTCGGTCATGCCACGTCCTGTGCGTTGTTGAACGGCAGGCGCTGCCATAACGTGAAGGGCGCGCCCGGCTCTGGTTCGATGAAAAGCGCCGCGCCATGCATCGGCAAGGGGCCGAGCATGTCGATGCGCCGCATCCAGTCCGACACGATCGACGCGCGCGTGTTCGCATCGTCGAGTGAATCGGAGAGCGTCATGTGAAAGCGATATTCGTCGAACACATACGGATAGCCCCATGTACGCAGAAGCTCGATTTGCCGCGCGCTCATGCCTTCCGCAATGCGTCGTTCGATGCTTTCACGCGTAGGCATTGCACGCAGCGCGGAGAGGGCCTGCAGCGCACTGGCGGCGAGTGTGCGAAGCGTCGCCTCGTCGCTGGCTTCGGCGGGCCGCAGCGCGACGAACCGGCCCAGTTCGGCGGCCTTCACAGGCATCTCGAAGCGCTGCACGGCGCTTGCCCATGCGAGTGCACAAGCGAGCACGTCCGCGAGTTCGATGCCGGGCGCCATGTGAAAGGGCGCGACGAGCGTCGCGTGCCAGCCGTATCGGCGCGGCGCGTGCGTCACGTCATAAGCGGCGGTTGCAATCTCGCGTCCGTTTTCGGGATCGCGCCCGAGCCATTCGCATCCCTCGCGCCACCACGCGGAGGACGCGGGCGGCGCGTAATAGAGCGCCACGCGCGGATGTCCGGCGACGCTCATCGATCGTGCTCGACCATCAACTGCACGCGATCCGCCGCGAAATGCGTGATGCCGTACTTGATCGGCACACCGTCCTCGTCGACATCGACGTTTTCGACCCACAGCACCGGCTGCTGACGATTGATCTGCAAGCGCCGCGCCACGTCCGACGAAGGCAGCACGCTGCCGATGCGGCTCCATTTGCGCGTGTAATCCTTCACGCCGAACTGCTCCAGCGCGGCGCTCACGCCGCCCGCCGCTTCGATGGTCGCGGGCAGGTCGTTGAAGCGCGTGGCCGGATACCAGCTGCGCGCATAGGTCATCGGGATCCCGTCGGAATCCTGGCGCGTCTCGATCTGATAGACGAGCGTGCCCGCGCGCACGCCGAGCGCTTTCGCGACGGCCGGATCCGCCTTCACGCGCTCCGAGCTCAGCACGACGCCTACCGAAGTGAGCTTCTGGCGGCGCAGGTTCTCCGTGAAACGCGTGCGGCGCCCGATCTGATAATCGATCGCGCCCGGCTGCACGAACGTGCCGCGCCCCTGCTCGACGCTGACGAGGCCCGTCGCGGCGAGCCGCAACATCGCGCGGCGCACCGTATGACGGTTCACGTCGAAGCGTTTGGCGAGCTCGGCCTCGCTCGGCAGACGCCCTTCGTCGCCGAAGCTCTTCGCGGCGATCTCGGCGGCGAGGATCTGCTCGATCTGCCGCCAGACCGCGACCCCCGCGCCGCGCTCGACCGCATGCAGAGGCGCGGCATTTTCGTTCGATGTCATTGCGCTGTCATTCCTGTCGGTTTGAATATCGATCTATCGAATTGTAGTGCCCAATTCGTGATGGAAATGTGAAAACCACACCACATGACCAAACGTCTAGACGACTAGATAAGATGACGAGTAGCATATGACAGTCAGATCCTTTCGAACATAGGGAAAGCGATGGGTAATTCATTGGAGTCGCGGGGCGCTCGGGGTCGCCGCGAATGGATGGCGGTGCTGGCGCGCACGCCGCGCGATGCGCTGAAACAGGCGCTCGACGCCGCGCTCGAAGGGGCGAAGGCGCCTGAGTACGAGTGGCTGCGCGCGCCGGATATCGGGCTTGCGATGGTGCGCGGGCGCATCGGCGGCACGGGCGATGCGTTCAATCTCGGCGAAACGACCGTCACGCGAGCGACATTGCGACTGCGCACCGGTGACGGCGGAGCGCCGGTCGGCGTCGCCGTGCACATGGGCCGCGACAAGGAGCGCGCGACGCTCGCCGCGCTCGCCGACGCGCTCCTGCAAATGCCCCGCTATGCGGACAGGTTGCAGACGCACCTGATCGAACCGCTGGCCGCGCGCATCGCCGATGAACGGCGTCGCAAAGAGGCCGAAGCGGCCGGGACCAGGGTCGAATTTTTCACGATGGTGAGAGGCGAATGATGAGAATCGACATGACCCGGCTCGTGCCGGGCTTCAACGACACGATCCACGACGCGCAGCGCGTGTTCCGCGCATTGCTGGATGCGTTGTCGCGTCCGGGCAGCATCGTCGCGATCGACGCCGCGCTGCCGGACAATCACGCGATGCGCGATGCGCTCGCCGGGCGCGTGCCGCTCGCCGCGTTCGCGTCCCTGCTCGCGCTGACGGATTATTCGACGCCGGTTTTCATCGAACACGAAGACGACGTGCTGGGCGATGCGCTGCGCTTCCACGCGAGCGCGCCCCTGACACGCGATCGCCGCGAGGCCGCGTTCGCCTATATCGACGACGCGCGCGACATGCCTTCGCTCGATGCGTTCTCGCACGGCGATCCCGAAGCGCCCGAGGATGCCGCGACGCTCTTCATCCGCGTGCCCTCGCTGACAGAAGGCGAGCCGCTCGTGTGGCGCGGTCCGGGTATAGCGGAGTCGCGCACGGTCGGCATAGCGGGCTTGTCGCGCGAGTTCTGGCGCGAGCGCGCGGCGCTCACCACGCTCTTTCCGTGCGGCATCGATTGCTACTTCGTCGCGGGCGGCTCGCTCATCGGCCTGCCGCGCACGACGCATGTGGAGGTGAACTGATGTACGTCGCGGTCAAGGGTGGCGAACGCGCCATCGAACGTTCATGGGACGTGCTCGCGAAGCAGCGTCGCGGCGATCTCGCCGTGCCCGAGCTTTCCGTCGCGCAGATTCGAGAGCAGATGCGGCTTGCCGTCGCGCGCGTGATGACCGAAGGCTCCGTCTACGACGAAGACCTCGCCGCGCTCGCGATCAAGCAGGCCGCGGGCGATCTCGTCGAAGCGATCTTTCTGCTGCGCGCGTATCGCACGACATTGCCGCGCGTAGGCTACACGCTGCCGATCGATACGGAAGCGATGTGCGTCGAGCGTCGCATCTCGGCAGCGTTCAAGGATATCCCCGGCGGCCAGATGCTGGGCGGCACTTACGATTACACGCAGCGTCTGCTCGATTTCAGCCTGCTCGCCGAAGGTCAACAAGCTGGCGATGTACCTATCGCTGGTAAGGCAGCCGAAGAAAGCGCGATGCCGCGCGTGCTCTCCATGCTCGACAGGGAAGGCCTGATCGAGCAGGAGCGCGCGCACGAGAACGCGCCGCCGCCGGGCGATCTGTCGCGCGAGCCGCTGTCGTTTCCTGCCAATCGTTCGACGCGCCTGCAAAACCTCGCACGCGGCGACGAAGGATTTCTGCTTGCAATCGGCTATGCGACTCAGCGCGGCTACGCGCACAGTCATCCGTTCGCGGGCGAGATTCGTCACGGTGAAGTCGCGGTGGAAATGGTCGTCGATGAACTGGACTTCGCGATCGAGATCGGCGAGATCGATGTCACCGAATGCCAGATGATCAACCAGTTCGCGGGCAGCGGCGACGTGCCGCCGACCTTCACGCAAGGCTACGGCCTCGCCTTCGGTCATTCGGAGCGCAAGGCGATGGCTATGGCCCTCGTGGATCGCGCATTGCGCGCGGAAGAACTGGGCGAAACGGTTGGTGCGCCCACGCAGGATCCCGAGTTCGTGCTGTATCACAGCGATAACGTGGAAGCGTCCGGTTTCGTGCAGCACCTGAAATTGCCGCATTACGTCGATTTTCAATCCGAGCTGGAACTGCTGCGCCGCCTGCGCGCGGCGCATCGCCCGGATGACAACAAGGAGAATGCGGCATGAACGCACTCACCGAAGGCTATAACTTCGCGTATCTCGACGAGCAGACCAAACGTATGATTCGCCGCGCACTGCTCAAGGCGGTGGCGGTGCCGGGCTATCAGGTGCCATTCGCGTCGCGCGAAATGCCGCTTCCGTATGGATGGGGCACGGGCGGCTTGCAGGTGACCTCCGCGATCATCGGCGAGCGCGATACGCTGAAGGTCATCGATCAGGGCTCCGACGAGACGACCAACGCGGTGAACATTCGCCGCTTCTTCGCGCGCACCGCGGGTGTGGCGACCACCACGCGCACGGCGGACGCGACCATCGTGCAGACGCGTCACCGCATTCCGGAGACGCCGCTGACGGACAAGCAGATCATCGTCTATCAGGTGCCGATGCCCGAGCCGCTGTACCGGCTCGAACCGCGCGTGACGGAGTGCAGGAAGCTCCATGCGCTCGCGGACTACGGCCTCATCAACGTGAAATATTATGAGGATATCGTGCAGCACGGCAGCATCGCGAAAACCTACGACTATCCGGTGCTGGTGAACGACCGTTATCTGACATCGCCCTCGCCGATCCCGAAGTTCGACAATCCGAAGATGCACATGAACGCCGCATTGCAGCTTTTCGGCGCGGGCCGCGAACGGCGCATCTATGCGATTCCGCCTTATACGAAAGTGAGAAGTCTCGATTTCGAGGATCATCCCTTCAGCGTGCAGAAGTGGGAACATGCGTGCGCGCTGTGCGGTTCGCGCGAAAGCTTTCTCGACGAAATGATCGTCGACGATCAGGGCACGCGCATGTTCGTCTGCTCCGACAGCGACTACTGTCACAGCCGTCGCGACGATGAAGAGGTGGCGCAATGAACGCACTGCTGAAAGCGACGCGACTCACGAAGCGTTATGACGGACGCGGCGGTTGCGTCGATGTCGATTGCGATGTCTATCCGGGCGAAGTGCTGTGCATCGTCGGCGAATCGGGCTCGGGCAAATCGACCTTGCTGAATGCGCTCGCGTTGCGCAGCGAAATCGACAGCGGTGCGCTCACGTACACCACGCGCGAAGGCGAGGCGCTCGATCTCCTGACGCTCACCGAAGCACGCAAGCGTCTTCTCTCGCGCACCGAGTGGGGCTTCGTGCACCAGAACGCACGCGATGGCCTGCGCCGCAACGTATCGGCGGGCGCGAACATCGGCGAGCCGCTGATGGCGATCGGCGCGCGCCACTATGGACGCCTGCGCGAAACGGCCACCGACTGGATGAGCCGCGTCGAACTGGATGCGGCGCGCATCGACGAATTGCCTTCGGCGTTTTCGGGCGGCATGCAACAGCGCCTGCAGATCGCGCGTAATCTGGTGACGGGCCCGCGCCTCGTGTTCATGGACGAGCCGACCGCCGGCCTCGATGTATCCGTGCAGGCGCGCCTGCTCGATCTGCTGCGCACGTTGACGAGCAAGCTGCATCTCGCCGCCGTGATCGTCACGCACGATATCGGCGTCGCGCGTTTGCTCGCGCATCGGCTGATGGTGATGAAAGACGGGCGCGTCGTCGAGAGCGGTCTCACGGACCAGGTACTCGACGATCCGCAACATCCTTACACACAGACGCTCGTCGCGTCCGTGCTGCCCGTTTGAGGTGCGAGACATGACCATGAATGCCTTTGTCACGAACGACAAGCTGATGCTCCAGGCGCACGGCATCGAAAAGACCTTCACGCTGCATCAGCAGGGCGGCGTGCGTATCGCCGCGCTGTCGGGCGTCTCGCTCGATGTCGAACGCGGCGAATGTGTCGTGCTCGCGGGCGCATCCGGCGCGGGCAAGAGCACGTTCCTGCGCTGCATGTACGGCAACTATCTCGCGACGCGCGGCACCATCGCGATTCGTGACGATAGTCGCGCATCACGCCATATCGTGCTGACCGAAGCCGCGCCGCACGAGATCATCCGCCTGCGCAATACGACGATGGGCTACGTGAGCCAGTTCCTGCGCGCGATCCCGCGCGTGTCGTCGCTCGATCTCGTCGCGGAGCCGCTCGTGTCGCGCGGCGTGGACGAAGACGAAGCCCACGCCCGCGCGAGCGCATTGCTCGAACGCCTCAACGTGCCGCGACGTCTGTGGGCGCTCGCGCCCGCGACCTTCTCGGGCGGCGAGCAGCAGCGCGTGAATATCGCGCGCGGGCTGATCGCCGCGCATCCGCTTCTATTGCTCGATGAGCCCACCGCGTCGCTCGATGCCGAGAACCGCGACGTGGTCGCCGATCTGATCGTCGAGGCGCGCGGGCAGGGCGCGGCGATCGTCGGCATCTTTCATGACGAGGACACGCGCGAGCGCGTCGCGACCCGCATCGTGCGGCTCGCGAGCGTAAATGGCGCATCCGTTCAAACCGATTCCGGAGTGTTGCAGACATGCTGATCAAGAATGCGCGCATCGTGACGCGCGACGAGGAGTTCATGGGCACCGTGCGTGTCGCGGACGGACACATCGCGGAGATCGCGCCGGGCAATACGGCGGCGCGCGAAGCCGTGGACTGGGAAGGCGATTATCTGCTGCCGGGTTTCGTCGAGCTGCACACGGACAACATCGAAAAGCATCTCACGCCGCGTCCGGGCGTGCTGTGGAATCACGAAGCGGCGATCATCATCCATGACGCGCAGGTGGCGTGCGCCGGGATCACGACCGTGTTCGATGCGCTCGGCGTCGGTTCGCGTCCCGAAGAGGGCGTGCGCGGCCGGGAGCTTCAGGTGCAATGCGCGAAGTCGATCGGAAAGTTCGTCGAGCGCGATCTCCTGCGCGCCGAACACTTCCTGCATCTGCGCTGCGAAGTGGGCACGACGGATGTCGTCGAAGTGTTCGATTCGCTGTCGTCTCATCCGCTTTTCAGGCTCGCGTCGGTGATGGATCACACGCCGGGGCAGCGGCAATGGCGGGACCACGAAAAGTGGCGCAAGTATCAGGAGCGTCACGGCAAGTGGAGCGACGAGCACACGAACAATATTCTCGCCGAGCTGGCCGAACAGCAGGCACGTTATGCGGCGAAGCATCGCGCGGATATCGTCGAGCGTTGCAAGGGCTTGAACATCTCGCTCGCGAGTCACGACGACACGCTCGTCGAGCACGTCGAGGAAGCGGCGCGCGACGGCATCGCACTCGCCGAATTTCCGACGACGCTCGACGCGGCCCGCGCCGCGCGCGAGCACGGCATCGCGACGATCATGGGCGCACCGAACGTCGTGCGCGGCGGTTCGCATTCGGGCAATGTGTCGGCGCTCGATCTGGCGCGCGAAGGGCTGCTCGACATTCTGTCGTCGGATTACGTGCCGTCGAGTCTGCTGATCGCCGTGTTCGATCTCGTGAGCAAGGCGGGCTGGTCGCTGCCGCGCGCGGTCGCGACGGTGTCGTGGACGCCGGCGCATGCGGCCGGTCTGACCGATCGCGGCGCCATCGCGACGGGCCTGCGCGCGGACCTCGTGCGCGTCGCGTCGGTGGACGGCGTGCAGGTGCCGCGCGAGACTTATCGCGCCGGACGCCGCGTGGCCTGACGCGCGGCGCTTCATTTCCTTCCCGACAGCCACACGTCAGCGCTTCGTCATACGCGGGTAAGCCCGCGTTGACGAAGCGCAAGCTTGTTCAGTATTGTCACACGCGAGTTCGCTATGTGAATCGGTGTTCGTCTAACGAACTTTTTGCACCGATTCCGCGCGATTGACCGGTGGCTGCGGCCCGCATTTCAACGAAAAAAACGCTTGCGGGAAGCGGTTTCAATTCCGGGATGCGACCTTTCCAGGCGCGCGCCCATCATTGAAAAGGGAATGAAGTGAGTAGAAGTCCTGCCGTGAACGTACAGACGTTCATCAACGATCATCCGTTCTCGCCGTTTCAGTGGCTCATCTTCGGGATGTGCTTCGTGATCGTCCTTCTGGATGGTTTCGATACCGCCGCGATCGGCTTCATTGCGCCTTCGCTCGTCACCGAATGGCAGATCAGCCGGCCGGCGCTCGCGCCTGTCCTGAGCGCGGCGCTCTTCGGGCTCGCCGCGGGCGCGCTGCTTTCCGGGCCGCTGTCGGACAAGCTCGGCCGCCGCGTGATGCTGCTCTCGTCGGTGCTGCTGTTCGGCGTCGCGTGTCTCGCGTCGTCGTTCTCCGCCGACATCACGCAACTGACGGCGCTGCGCTTCGTCACCGGCCTGGGGCTCGGCGCCGCCATGCCGAACGCCGTCACGATGATGGGCGAATTCTGCCCCGACAACCGCCGCGCGACGCTCATCAACCTGATGTTCTGCGGCTTTCCGCTCGGCGCGGCTTTCGGCGGCTTTCTCGCCGCGTGGATGATTCCGCATTTCGGCTGGCGCAGCGTGCTGATGCTCGGCGGCGTCGCGCCGCTCGTGCTGTCGGTGCTGCTCATCGCGACGCTGCCGGAATCGGTGCGCTATATGGTGGCGAAGGCGAAGCCCGTCGAGAAGATTCGCGCGACGCTCGCGCGCATCTCGTCGGACGCCGCGCAGGCGGGCTCGTTCTTCATGACCGAAGCCGCGCCCGCGGCGGCCGGGCAGAGCGGCATGAGCGTGGTGCTGTCGCGCTCGTACATCGTCGGCTCGGTCATGCTGTGGCTCGCCTACTTCATGGGCCTCGTGATCTTCTACGCGTCGATCAACTGGATGCCGATCCTGCTCAAGGAATCCGGGCTGACGCCGCAAAAAGCGACGCTCATCTCCGCGCTGTTCCCGCTCGGCGGCGTCGGCGCGGTGCTGTGCGGCGTGCTGATGGACAAGTTCAACGCGAACCGCATCATCGCGGCGTGCTATGCGCTGACCGCCGTGAGCGTGTATCTGATCGGTCAGGCCGTGGGCAACGTCGGCCTGCTCGTGCTCGTCGTGTTCCTCGCGGGCGTGCTGATGAACACCGCGCAATCGTCGATGCCCGCGCTGGCCGCTGCGTTCTACCCGACGCAAGGACGCGGCACGGGCGTCGCGTGGATGCTGGGCATCGGGCGCTTCGGCGGCATCGCGGGATCGTTCCTCGTCGCCGAACTGGCGCGCCTGCACTTCAGCTTCGGCGCCATCTTCGCGACGATCGCGGTGGCGGGGCTGGTGTCGGCGGTTGCGCTGCTGATCAAGCAGGCCGCGCATCCGCAGACGGCGATGGCGAGCGATCTCAAGTCGACGGAGCCGGTCGGGCATTGACTCGACGCAGATGTGAGCAGAGGTGATCGCGCCCCGCGTGACTTCGGTCACGCGGGGCGTTTTCTTTTGTGCGGGTGCATTGCGACGCTGCCCGTACCCCTCAAGAACGCAATCCGCTTGCCGTTAATTTGCATACGGCTTTCGATTGCAGGGCCACGTTGCGCCTTCGCATGCAAACGTAAAACCGCCCACGATCGGAAGCCGCAAAGCGAGCGCCTGCCCCGGCGCTTCCATCGGCTCCTTCAACCAGATCGTGAAAAAACTCTCCTTCAAGACCAAGCTCATGAGCACCGTGGGCTTCGTATGGCTCAGTCTGATTCTTCTGTGCGCGCTCAACGCGATCTCCACGAAACACTCGCTGATGCGCAACCGTGAAAGCGCGCTCGCCGAACAGGTTCAATCGGCGACGAGCGTCGTCAGGTTCTATGTCAAGCAGGCGCAAAGCGGCGCATTGCCCGAGGAAGAAGCGAAGAAGCTGGCGATCGCCAGCGTGCGCGCGATCCGCTACGGCACGAGCGGTTATCTCGGCATCCTCGATTCGAAGCTGTTCCAGGTGCTGAACCCCGTGCGCCCGGACACGGAAAACAAGATCAACGATTTCGTCGATGCCACCGGCAAGCATTTCACCGGCGAAATCGTGAAGCACGGTCTCGACGGCTCGCATCTCACGACCTATCTCTATCCGAAGCCCGGCGAGACCGAGCCGCTGCAAAAGCTTACCTACGGCGACTACGTGCGCGAATGGGACTGGCACGTGTACACGGGCGCGTATATCGACGATATCGACGCGGCCTTTCACGCGATCGTGCTCAAGTCGCTGCTGCTCATCGGCGTGATCGGCGCGGCGCTGACGTTGGCGATGACGCTCATCATCCGCGGCGTGCTGAAGAGTATCGGCGGCGATCCGCGCGATGTGTCGATCGTCTGCCAGCGCATCGCGGCGGGCGACCTCGCGCAGTCGGTGCAGGTGAAGCCGGGCGACGATTCGAGCCTCATGCATTCGATGCACACGATGCAGTCGCGCCTCACGCAGACGATCGCGCAGATCAAGCTCGTCGCGGACGGCATCACGGCGGCGTCGCGCGAAATCGCCGACGGCCATCACGATCTGTCGTCGCGTACGGAGGAGCAGGCGGCGTCGCTGGCGGAAACGGCATCGAGCATGGAAGAGCTCACGTCGACCGTGCGCCTGAATTCCGACAACGCGGGGCAGGCGAGCGAGCTTGCGGCGAGCGCGTCATCGACGGTCGAAAGCGGCAGCGGTGTCGTGCTCGGCGTCGTCGCGACGATGGACAAGATCGCGGGCAGCTCGGAGAAGATCGTCGACATCATCGGCGTGATCGAAGGCATCGCGTTCCAGACCAACATTCTCGCGTTGAACGCGGCCGTCGAAGCGGCGCGCGCGGGCGAGCATGGGCGCGGCTTCGCGGTGGTCGCATCGGAAGTGCGGGCGCTCGCGCAGCGTTGCGCGGCGGCGGCGAAGGACGTGAAGACGCTCATCGACGAATCGGTGACGAACGTCACGGCGGGGCAGGATCTCGCGCAGCAATCCGGCGACACGATGAAGCGGATTCTCACGTCCGTCACGCGCGTGAACGACATCATGAGCGAGATCTCGTCGGCGTCGTCGCAGCAGACGCAGGGCATCGAGCAGGTCGGTGTCGCGATCACGCAGATGGACGCCGTCACGCAGCAGAACGCGGCGCTCGTCGAGCAGGCGACGGCGGCCGCCGCCGCGCTCGCCGTTCAGGCCGAGGAACTTAAGAACGCGGTCTCGGTGTTCAGAACCTGAACGCCTTTCATCGAGGACACACCGTTTGCGAAACGTCAGACCGTGGCATGTCGCGTGCTGACCCGTATGGTGCGAACCGGCCGCGGCGCGAGCGCCGCGGCCAGCAGGCAGATCAAGCCGCAAGCATCGCATTTTGCCAACAGCAAACAGGAGTGTCCGACATGAAACGTTTCGCCCTTTCCACCGCCGCTGGCGCTATCGCTCTCGTCTGTGCTTCCGCTTTCGCGCAGGACAATCCGCCTAGCTCGAACACGGGCCTTCAGGCCGGCGACAACGCGCAGACGACGACGCAGCACGCGCAGTCGAAGTCGCACAAGACCTCGCATTCGAAGAAGATGCAAAAGAGCGCGACGAGCGCGGGCCCGTCTACCGATCCGGGCGACACGGCGACGCCGAGCGGTCCGGGCGCGCCGGTCAGCGCGAGCGGCTCCGGCAAGTAACGCGTTACGCGCGATGACATGACGAACGGGACGCCGCGTGGCGTCCCGTTCGCTTGAGGCGCTTGCTCAACGCACGAAGGTGCCGAGACCGTCCTCGTCGTAATACTCCAGCGTCACGCGATCGCTCAGGAACGATACCTTCGATATCGTGCCGGGATTCGCGTTCTCGTTGACGAGCGTGAACGTGAAAACATCGCCGTCCCAGTGCGAGAGCGGCAGGGTCATCGGACGCGGGCCGATGAGAACCGCGAGCGCGCCGCCCTGATCGACGACCTGAATCGGCCCGAAGTAATCGTTCTTGTACGTGCCGACATACGTGGACAGCGCACGCGCGGGCAGCGGCGACGCGGGCGGCGTAGCACCGACGAGCGAGCCGCTCGGCGCCGAAAGCGGCGCGAGCGCTTCGTTGTAGAGCGCGAACCAGTCACGCTGGATCGAGCCGTATTGCACGAGATCGAAGAATTGCTGACCGAGCGCTTCCGGCACGCCGATCGGAAACGCGTTCGTCAGCGCGACGATCGCGAGATTCGTCGACGACACGACCATGAAGCTCGTCGCGCCGCCCGCGCTGAACGCGCCGGAATGTCCGTACGACGCGCGCCCCGCACTCGTCTGCCCCACGTTGAACCCGTAGCCGTAGTAGCCCGCGGGACTGCCGTTGCCGGGCGGCGAGCTTTGCACTTGTGCGGTGATGGCGGCGGTGAGCGCGGTTGCATCGACGACGCGATTGCCGTTGAAGACGCCGGTGCCGAGCATCATCGCGAGCCACTTCGCCATGTCGTTGACCGACGCACTCACGCCGCCCGCGGGCGATTGCGCGTCGGGCATCGTCCCCAGACCCTGCACCCACTGATTGCCGCGCCTGACGTGCCCGGTCGCGCGGTTTGCGCGCGCGATGAAGTCCGCATAACGCGAGCTCGTGCTCGTCATGCCGAGCGGCTTGTAGAGCATGTTTTCGGAGAGCGTCGCCCAGTCGATGCCCGCGGCCGCGGCCACGGACTCCGCCGCCGCCGTAAGCCCGAAGTTCGTGTAGAAGTACGAATGACGAAACGGATGCAAGGGCAGAAAGCGCAGCCGCTGCAGAACTTCCGTTTGCGAGTAGCCCATGTCTTCGAGCTTGTCGCCTGCGTGGTCGGGCAAGCCGGACTGATGCGAGTAAAGATCGCCGATGGTCACCGCCGCGCTGACGTCATCCTTCGACAGCGTGAACCACGGCAGATGCGCGCGCACCGGCGTATTCCACGCGATGCCGCCCGCGCCGACCTGATGCGCGACGACCGAAGCGCCCACCGGCTTCGACATCGACGCGAGCTGAAACACGGTATCGGCATCGACGGCTTGTCCCGAACCGACGAGCCGTGTGCCGAAGCCCTTCGCGTAGACGGTCTGCGTGCCGCGCACGACGGCGACGGCCATGCCGGGCACGCCGGTTTTGCTCAGCAGGTCGTTGGCGAGTGTGTCGAGCTGGGAGAGGGCTGCGTTGACTTGCGCGTCCGGCACGGGGCCGGTTTGGTTACCGTTCGAAGAAGTCGATGCGTTGGCGTCGTCTGAATCCGAACCGCCGCCGCACGCGGCGATCGTGCTGCACAGTGCCGCGCCCAGAAAGCGGCGGCGTCCCTCTGAAGGTCTCATACTCGCGTCTCCCCGATGTCGCGCACGGCGCGCGCAGAGCGGATTCTATATTGGAAACTATCCGTCAGGCGCGTGTCGTATGAAGGAAAGGGAGAGACGCGTCGTGCTCGCCGCCTTACTTCGCGAACAGCGACGACATGTCGGCGAACGCCTTGATCTCGACGGCATTGCCCGACGGATCGAGAAAGAACATCGTCGCCTGCTCGCCGACTTCGCCCTTGAAGCGCACATGCGGCTCGATGATGAAGCGCGTGCCCGCGGCGCGCAGCTTGTCGGCGAGTTCTTCCCATTGCGGGATCGACAGCACGACGCCGAAGTGGCGCACCGGCACGGCGTCGCCGTCGACCGCGCTCGTCGAACGATGCCCGGCTTCCTCGGGCGCAAGATGCGCGACGATCTGATGCCCGTAGAAATCGAAATCGACCCAGGCGTCGGAGCTGCGGCCTTCCGGGCAGCCGAGCAATTCGCCATAGAACTCGCGCGCGGCGGCGAGGCTGTGAACGGGGAATGCGAGGTGGAACGGCGGCATGGCGTGCTGGGTCGTGCTCATGGCGGTGAATCCTTTGATCGACGTGTGGGGAACGAGATCTCAGTGTATTGACAAATAAATGTGTTGAAAAACGATATATTGCGGGAGTCAGCCCCACTATTTTCGATGAATCGACATGCTGCGCGAACTTCAGACTTTCATCGCGGTGGCGCGCCACGGCACGTTTGCGGGTGCGGGCGCGCATATCGGCCTCACGCAATCGGCCGTGAGCGCGCAGATGCAGCGCCTCGAAGCGCATCTCGGCGTCACGCTGTTCGACCGCACCGGCCGTTCCGCGACGCTCAACAAGGCGGGCCGGCGCACGCTCGAACTCGCCGACGAACTCATCGCGCTGTACGCGCGTCTCGCCGAACCGGAAGGCGAGGACGGGCGCGGCGGCTCGCTTTCGGTGGGCGCGATCGCGTCGGCGCATGGGGCGCTCCTGCCTGACGCGATCGGCGCGTTCCGGCGCATGCTGCCCGCGTGGCGCATCCGGCTCGTGCCGGGCGTGTCGCTCAATCTGCTGGCGAGCGTCGATGCGGGCGAGATGGACATGGCCGTCATCATCCGCCCGCCGTTCTCGCTGCCGGCGGAACTGCGATGGCGCGCGCTCGTCGCGGAGCCGTTCGTGCTGCTCGCGCCCGCCGCGAAGAAGGGCGTTCACTGGCGTGAGCTGATCGAGTCGGAGCCGTTCATCCGATACGACCGGCGTTCCTTCGGCGGCCGGCAAGTGGACACGTTTTTGACGAAGCGCCGCATCGTGGTGCGCGACTCGATCGAAGTCGATGAACTGCCGGGCATCGCGCAACTGGTGGCGCGGGGCCTGGGCGTGGCGCTCGTGCCGGTGTCCGATGGCACCGGCGCATGGCCGCGCGGCGCGGTCGCGCTCGATCTCGGCGATGCCACGTTCCATCGCGAGATCGGTCTGGTCGAGCGCGCGCGGCGCGTGCGTGCGGACGAGCCGGATGCGGCGGCGCGGCTTGCCGGCTGCATCGTCGAGGCGGCGGAGCGGGGCGGGGCGAAGACGCCCGTCAAACGCGCACGCGGGCGCAATCCGGCGCGCGGCATCGCCTAGAATGCGTTGCAGACGCTTTTCCTTCGGTGGCCTCCCATGGATGACGAGCGAAATATCGGCGACACGAGAACCCGCCTCGCGGATACGGCGCTGACGTTCGCGCAATCGGGCGCGCGTCGCGGGCAGGCGGCGCTCGCATGGCTCGATCGCGTCGATCCGGGCACGCATCGGCGCATCAAGGGCTTGCGGCTCGTCACGGCGTACGGGCTCGCGGCGTCGCTCGGCGCGTTGCAGGACGTGACGCAGAGCGTGCCCCCGGGCGTGTCCGTCGGCGCGCTCGCGGGCGGCTTTGCGCTGTGGGCGAGCGTGTCGGAGGCGCGCACGACGCGCTTCGAGTCGAGCCGCGATCTGGCCGTTCTGTGCATCGCCGCTGCGTTCGGCGCGCTGACCTTTGCCCTGTTCGGTTCGACGTTTCGCGAGTTCGGGCGCGGCGGCGCCGAGCTGATTCTCGTGACGGGCGCATTCTTCGCGGGCTATCTGAAGCGTTTCGGGCTCGCGGGCGCGGGCATCGGCTCGCAGCTTTATATCGGGCAGCTTCTCGCCTACGGGATGGATCTCAGACCCGGCGATTCATCGGCGATCCTGATCGCGCTGCTGATCGGGATGCTCGCTGCCATCGTGCCGCGCGTATTGAGCGGGCCGGCGGAGCATCCGGCCTTGCTGCCGGCGCTCGCGTCCGAACCGGCTTACGGGCGTCAGGTGATATCGCCCGCGACCGCGATGGGCTTGCAGGCGGCGTGCGGCGCGCTCGTCGTCGTGGTGCTGAATCGCGCGTTCGGGCTGGCGGAATCGGCGTGGGCGATCACGGCTTGCGTGTACGTCGTCGCGACATCGGCGGTCGGGACGGCGGAGCGCGTGCGGCGGCGCATCTACGGGACGCTCGTCGGGGTACCGATCGGGATCGTGTGTCTGCCGCTCGCGGAGCATTGGCCGCTCGTGGTGTGGGAGCTGTCCGCGTTCGCGATGATCGTCTATGCGATGGCGTTGCCGGAGCGGTATGACATCGCGTGCGGGGCGTTCGCTTTCGTGCTCATCGTGACGATGGCCGCGAGTGGCGTGCATTCGGTGGAGCTGCTGACGGCGCGGGCGTGGGAGACGCTTCTTGGCGGGGCGCTGGGGCTGGTTGCGTCGAGGGTTATCTTTCCGTTGCGGGTGGTGAGGGAGTGAGGGGTAGGCGTTGTCCCTATACGGGGCAGCAGTCACTTTCTATCAGCTGATTGCCGAGATGCCCACCTTGGAACTTGACCTCGGCTATCTGATCGCCTTGATAACCGGCTTGACGCGAGGATCGTTGCAGAGTCGATCGCAACCGCCTTCGCATATCGGATACAGAGTTACTCCAAGCTGATGAATGTCCAGATTCCCGCTCGAATCGTGAGCTTCCTCTTCACTTAGAACGTGCGGCTCGATCCAGAAATTCTCTTCTCGTATGCCAAGCTGAGACAGATAGGTTTTGAGACTCTCTCTTCGTTTTTTCACAAGTTCTTCCGGATTTCTCTCGTGAACGTATGCCGCAGGTTGCACGACGCCTCGAATTTGTGTGTCCGGCCATTTACGGGCCTCGATTACCATCTCGGCGATTTTCACACGGTCCGAATTTGGGATTTCTACCGAATTGAGGGGAATCCTGCTTTCCATGAATTCCAGAACCTGGCAACTTATCGCGCTGCCCGAAAACAGCAAAAGAGCAAGAAAGAGACTGGCTGATTTAGCGGTTAGTATTCTCATGAGACTTGGCTCATGCCCAGCGCCCAACGTGAACATCATCCCCTTGTAATCGCAAATTTCCCCGTCGTTGCTGAGCTTGTCACCGACAACCGCAATTCGACGCATCATGATCTGCCTCTGCGACATGCTTCCTTATGCTTTGTTATTAGCATGTATCTCAACTTCGCCATATTGATATGGATAACGAACTTAGCGGATTTGAAAGCAGGGCGGAACAGGTAGACGTTACTTTTTGTCGGCGAAATTGCGCAAAGTTGACGCTTCCTGGATTCAAGCGGCGTGCGAGCAGGTGCCGCCCCTCAACGTTCCGCCACCTTCTCCAGCAACCGATCCAGCACCTCGAAATCCACCGGCTTCACCAGATGCGCATCGAACCCCGCCTGCGCGGAGCGCTCCTTGTCGCCCTCCTGCCCGAACCCCGTCATCGCGACCACCGTCGCACGCCCGACGAGCCGTTGCGAGCGCAGCGTCCGCAGCACCGCATACCCATCCATATCCGGCAACGCCAGATCGAGCAAAACCAGCTCCGGCGGAAAATGCCGGACGACATCGATCCCTTCCTTGCCGTGATACGCGATGCGCACGTCATGCCCCTTCATCTGCAGCAGCATCGCGAGGCTGTCGGCTGAATCGCGGTTGTCGTCGATGACCACGATGCGCAGACCATCGCCCACGGCCTGCGTCGCATTCTGCGCGAGCACGCGATGCGGGCGCGGCGCATCGTCGTCGGAAGCGTAGGGCAGGCGCACCGTGAACGTGCTGCCCTGATTCGGCCCGCCGCTCGCCGCGCTGATCGAGCCGCCATGCATCTCGACGATAGACCGGCACAGCGTAAGCCCGATACCGAGCCCCGCCTCGCCGGGATTCAGATAGTGATCTTCCTGCACGAAGAGATCGAAGATGGACGTGAGCCCCTTCTGCGAAATGCCGCGCCCCTTGTCGATCACCTTCAGCAAGAGCGCGCTCGTCTCGCACTCGATTTCAACGATGATCGTGCTCGCTCGCGGCGAGAACTTCGACGCGTTGTTCAACAGGTTCTGCACCACCTGCACGAGCCGCGTGCTGTCGCCCACGACATGCACCGGCGTCTGCGGCAGCTTCGTGACGACGCGCTGCGCGCGCTCGTCGGTGAAAGGATGCACGAGCTCGATGCTGCGCGCGACGATATCGCTCACATCCACGCGCGCCATGCGCAGATCGATCTTGCCCGTAGTGATGCGGCCCATGTCGAGCAGATCGTCGACGAGCCGGCCGAGATGCGATGTCTGCCTGTCGATGATGTCGCGGCACGCGGCGACGCGCTGCGGCATGTCCGCTTCCATCTGCATCACGCCGATGGCATTGCGCACCGGCGCGAGCGGATTACGCAACTCGTGCGCGAGCGTCGCGAGAAACTCGCTGATGCGCCGCGACGACACTTCGAGCTGTTCGAGGCGCTTGCGCTCGCTCATGTCGCGCGTGACCTTCGCGAAGCCGCGCAGCACGCGATGCTCGTCGTACACCGCCGTGATGATCACGTTCGCCCAGAAGAGCGAGCCGTCCTTGCGCACGCGCCAGCCTTCGTTTTCCACGCGTCCCGTGCGAATCGCGGTCTGCAGTTCGATCTCGGGGATGTTGGCCGCGAGATCCTCGGGGCAATAGAACGTCGAGAAGTGCTTGCCGAGAATCTCCGACGGCTGATAGCCCTTGATGCGCATCGCGCCCGTGTTCCAGCTCGCGATATGGCCGCCCGGATCGAGCATGAAGATCGCATAGTCGCTCACGCTTTCCACGAGCAGGCGAAAGCGCTCCTCCGACAGACGCAGCTTATCCTCCTCGGCACGCTTCGCAGTGAGATCGCGCGTGCACTTCGCGTAACCGATGATCTCGCCCTTCGTATTGCGCGCCGCAGTAATCACGACGTTCGCCCAGAACAGCGTGCCGTCCTTGCGCACGCGCCAGCCTTCATCCTCGAAGCGGCCGGTCGCGTACGCCTGCTTCAGCTCGTAATCGGGCCAGCCGCGCGCCACCGCTTCCGCCGGATAGAAGCGCGACAGATGCTGGCCGACGATCTCGTGCGCCTCATAACCCTTGATCTTGCGCGCGCCCTTGTTCCAGCTCGTGATGCGGCCGCTCAGGTCGAGCATGAAAATCGCGCAGTCTTCGATCGCATCGACGAGCGCGTGATACTGCGAGTCGCTCAGCGCGTGCTCGATCGAAGCCGGGCCTGCGACGCCGAGCTCCGGGACGGCTGATCTCGATCTGGTCATGGTTAGGGTCGTCAGCGCAGCGGTGAAGTGATGGATCGCGGTTCGGCCTGTCTGACGCACGAGGGTGGACGTCTGCTGGACAAAGCCGTCCACACAGTTTACCCGCTGATGGCATCGCGTACCGATACCTTTGTAACAAGCGGTCGCCAGCGGCGCCGTCACGGAAACGTCCCTTGACAGTGCGCGGCGTGGTTTATAGCTTTAATCATTTCATATCCGAAAGAGAGCCTCGCTCATCCGTCGGATTGCCCGTTCGACGCATCCAGCGAACTCCCGTCTGTCGTGCACCGCATCGACGTCTGCAAACGGAGGCTCTCATGGACCGTCGCCGCTTCCTCTCGCTATCCACGTTTTATACCGTCGCGGCCGCCACCGGCACGCTCGCGGCCTGCCATTCCGGCGATCACGACGACGGCGGCAATCCCGGAAGCGGCGGTTCCACGCCGCCGCCGGCGGGCGCATTCGCGTTCCCGCAAGGCGTCGCGAGCGGCGATCCGCGTGACGTCTCGGCGGTATTCTGGACCCGTTGCGTCGCGAACGGGAGCAACGCGGCGGCATCGCCGTCGCCCGTCGCGCTGACGCTGCAGGTGTCCGCGCAGCAGAACTTCGCGCAGCTCGTCGCCAGCGTGCCCTTGAGCGCCGTCCCGGATTACGACTTCACGGTGCGAACCAAGGTCACGGGCCTCGCCGCGAAGACGACGTACTACTACCGTTTCGTCGCGGGCAGCGACGTCAGCGTAACGGGCACGACGCGCACCGCGCCCGCCGCGAACGAAGCGATTCCGCAACTGCGCTTCGCATGGTTCGTGTGCCAGAACTGGAGCGCGAATCACTGGCAGGCGATGTCGCTCCTGGCCGCGGAAACCGATCTCGACTTCGTCGTACATCTCGGCGATTACATCTACGAGGCGGGCTTTGCCGCGCAACCCGGCACCGTGGAGCCCGCGCATCCGGCGATCACGCTGCCGAGCGGCGGCACCTACGCGAATACGCTCGACGACTATCGCACGCTGTATCGCACGTATCGGGGCGACGCGCGCCTGCAGAACGTGCATGCGCGTTTTCCGGTGATCGCGATCTGGGACGATCACGAGTTCTCCGACGACTGCTGGCAGGATCATCAGACCTACACGAACGCGAACCTGCAACAGACCGCGCGCCGCCGCAACGCGAATCAGGCGTGGGCGGAATACCTGCCCGTCGACTGGGGCGACGTGTCGTTCGATCTCAACAACGCGGCCTACGACAATATCCGCATCTATCGCGATTTCCACTTCGGCTCGCTGATGCATCTCGTGATGACCGACGAGCGGCTTTATCGCGACGATCACGTCGTCAGCGAAGCGGCGATCGCGCAGGCGCTCGGGCACGATCCGGTCAACGGCAACGATCTCGTCGGCTCGCGCTATTTCGTGCCGCAGCCAGTGCTCGCGCAGTTCGAGGCAGCCGATACGCAGCGGCTCGGACGCGTGCCGTCGATCTTCGGTCCCGCGCAGACGCAATGGTGGAAGGACACGCTGAAGGCATCCACGTCCATATGGAAAGTGTGGGGCAACGAAGTGATGATGAACCGCCTGTGGCTCGATCTCACGTCGATCGCGCCGGTGCCCGACAACGTCGTGTTCGTGCTCGACTGCGATGCGTGGGACGGCTATCCGTCGCACAAGGCGGACCTGATGTCGTTCGTGAAGGCTCAGAACATCACGAACCTCGTCGCGATCACGGGCGATCTGCACGCGTTCCAGGCGGGCATCGTGCGCGATGTGCCCGATCCCGCGAAGGGCACGCCGGTGATGATCGATCTGATGTCGGCGGGCATCAGCAGCCAGCCCTTCTTCGAGGACGTGAAGACGTATTCGGCGGGCATGCCGCTCGCCTCGCTGATCAGTTCTTCCGCGCTGTTCGACAGCTTCATCCGCCAGAACAATCCGGACATGCTGTACGCGGATCACGATGGCATCGGCTATGCGTCCGCGACGGTCACGCCTACGCAATTCATCGCGATCTTCAACAAGGTGAAGTTTCTCAACGCCGACGGCACCGCGCCGCAAAGTCCGCTGCAAAAGCGCACGCGACTGACGATCAATGCGGGTGCGGTATCCGTCGCCGTCGAGGACAACATCTGAATACGCAACGCGCTCCATACATAAGGCATCGATCCATCCATTCCTATCCTTGCTTTTGAGGGGATTTCAACGCCTGTCCGCGCACGTAGACTGCGTGGACATTTCAGAAGGTCGTTTGCTGGCAGGCAGTGCAATGAGGCCGATTGAAGTGACCATGTGAAACCCTCAGGAGCACTATCATGACCGGCAATCTCAAAGGCATCATCTTCGTCGCGGCGCTCGCGGCCGCTTCCTATGCAATGGCGAGCGGCTATGGACCCGCGCCGTACTACTCGCCGATGGACGGCGCGCCCATGTCGCAGCAAGGCATGAACATGCAGACCATCGCGCAGGACGCGCAGCAGAGCAACGATGCGAGCGTCGATAAATCGAAGCAGGACACCCCCCTAATGCAAGCGCAGGACTGAGTGTGGTTGCATGACTTCGCGTCCTGCCGGTCACTCCGGCGGGACGCGCTCGTGGGTCGAGCCTGTGGCAGGCGGTGCGAATGGGCCCATGAAGTGAATCTTGGAAACCCTCAGGAGCACTACCATGACAGGAAGACTCATCGGCATCGTCCTCGTTGCGGCGCTGATCGCCGGATGCTATGCGCTCGCGCGCGGCCACGGCCCCATGACGTACTACATGGACGACAACGCGCTGTTGTCGCGCTATCTCGCCGATACGGAAACGCTGGCGAGCGACAGCCAGCCCGCCAGCGCGAGCGTCGCAACGGTGAAGCACGAAAGCCCGCTGCTTCAGTCGCAGGATTGAAGACGCTCAGCGCTCGCCGAGCAGCGTGCGCAACATGCGTTCGGGATTCGCGAGAAACGCGCGCGTCACCTTGAAGTGCTCGGTGTCTTCATAGGCGACGCGCTCGATGCCGTTCGCGGTGAACTGATAGATCCACGCGTCGGGGTAGGCCATGAGGATCGGCGAATGCGTGGCGATGATGAACTGCGAATCGTCGTTGACGAGATCGTGAATGCGCGCGAGTGCGGCGAGCTGGCGTTGCGGCGACAGCGCGGCCTCGGGTTCGTCGAGCAGATAAAGCCCTTGTCCGCCGAAGCGCTCCATCAACAGCGTGAGAAACGACTCGCCGTGCGATTGCTCGTGCAGCGACTTGCCGCCGTATGACGAGATGATAGGCGGGCCGAAGCCGGGTTCGTCGTCGAGCTGTTCGATTTCCGTCGCCACGTTGAAGAAGCTTTCCGCGCGCAGAAAGAAGCCGTCGCGCGGACGTTTGAATCCCTTAGCGATGCGCAGATATTCATGCAGCGGCGAATGCGACACGCGCGTGCCGAAGCGAAAGTTCTTCGTGCCGCCCTCGGGATTGAAGCCCATCGAGACAGCGATCGCCTCCAGCAGCGTCGATTTGCCCGAGCCGTTTTCGCCAACGAGAAACGTGACCTTCCGATGCGGCTCCAGTGTATCGAGCGCGCGCACGGCGGGCAGCGAAAACGGATAGGCGTCGAACGAAGGCGCCTTGTCGCGCAGCAGCGTGATGCGGCTGATGAACTGGGTCGAGAGCATCGCCGCGCGTCTAGTGGAAGGCCTGATTCGCGGCGTTTTTCGCGACATTCGACGCGCCGTCCGCGCCGACTTTCTCGACCGTTTCCTTCGCGCGTCCGATCTCGATCTTCGGCATGAACAGCATCGCGACGACGGTGCCGAGCGCGGTCACGAACATCGCCGTGAAGGTCAGATGCAGCGAGTGATGCAGCACGAGACGGATCTCGTTGTTGGCCGCGAAGTCGCCGGGCACCGACGAAAGCAGTTGCTTCAACTGATCCGCGTGCACGGGCGGCAGGCCGTCCGTGTGGATGAGGCCGTAGTTCTGCACCGCGCCGAACACGGCCGCGCCAAGCGTGTTGCCGAGATTGCGCGAGAACAGGTTCGATGCGGTCGCGCTGCCGCGTTCGTGCGGCTGCACGATTTCCTGAATCAGGATGAGACACGACACGCTCGTGATGCCCATGCCGAAGCCCAGCACCGCCGAGCCGACGCCCGCCCAGACCGGGCTCGATTGCGGACCGAGCAGCACGAACGGCAGCGCGCCGAGCGGAATGAACACCGGGCCGATCATCAGGAGACGCCGCAACCCGATGCGGCTGAACGAGCGCGACGTGAAGGTCGCGCCGCTCGGCCAGCCGATCATCATCATCGTGAGCGCGAGGCCCGCTTCCACCGGCGTGCGATGCATCACGCCCTGCACGTACATCGGCAGGAACGTGGTGAGGCCCATCATCGCCATGCCGGCGAGCAGGGTCGCGACGTTGCTCGCCGCGATCGGCCGGTGCGACCACAGGCCGAACGAGATCATCGGATCGGCGGCGCGGCGCTCCTGAACCACGAAGCACACGCTGGCGAGCACCAGCACGGCGATCTCGGTGGCCACGCGTGCATTGCCCGCGTGGCCGGCGTCGGTGAGCGTCATCATCAGCGCGGCGACGGCCGTGGTGAAGAAGAACGCGCCCGCGAAGTCGATCGCCGGGCGGCCGTGGCGCTTTTCCTCGTGAAGGAACAGGATGAAGAGCAGGGCGGCCAGAATGCCGATCGGCACGTTGATCCAGAAAATCCACGCCCACGAGAACTGGCGGATCAGAAGGCCGCCGACCATCGGGCCGAGCACGGCGGACACGGCCCAGACGCTCGCGAGATAGCCCTGCACCTTGCCGCGCTCGCGCGCCGGATAGAGATCGCCGACCACCGTCAGCGCGACCGGCAGGATTGCCCCCGCGCCGACGCCCTGGATCAGCCGGAACACGATCATCGCGGGCATCGACCAGGCGAAACCCGCGAGCACCGAACCGATCAGAAAGATCGCGATGCCCGCGAGGATCGCCGGCTTGCGGCCGTACAGGTCCGCGAGCTTGCCGAACACCACCGTGAGCGCCGTCTGCGTGAGCAGGAACGACGAGAACACCCAGCTGTAGAGATTGAGGCCGCCGAGCTGCGTCGCGATTTGCGGCATCGCGGTCGAGACGATGGTGGCTTCGATTGCGACCATGGCCATCGAGGCCATGACCGCTGCAATGACGAGGGGACGAACGGTTTTTCTGGTCTGTGACATGCGGTGATGGAATGGCATATCGCGCGCCGCGCCGCTCGAAGAACGATGCGCGCAAGCGGGCCATGCTCGAAAGATGGAGATGCGGCGGCGACGCTCAGGCTTGCGGAATCCTTGCAGCCGAAGCAATGTCGCCGATGAATAAGCGCCGGATGCAATGTTATCCCGCTACGGGAATCGCTGCTCGACGAAGCGCGCGGCGCGCTCATTCAACGCTAATTCTTCGCGCCTACGCTTCTTTACGTGGACGGGCGGCGCGCTTCCCCGGCACTTCGCGGCCCGCTCCACGTTTCTCGACTCTCCTCAGCCCCTGGCGTCGGCCGTCATCGGACCGACGCCTTTTTTCTTCCGCGCGCTCAAGACGCAACGGTCACGCACATGTCGTCTTTCAGACCGAAATCTCCGGCAATGTCGCCTAAAATCGAACGGACTGTTGAATCGCCCCGTTCCTTTCCGAAGCGGCGGACCCGAATGATCAAATCACTGAAGAATCAACTCGTCGTCGCGCTCGGGCTGCTCGTGAGCGTGATCGGCGTCGTGCAGGGCGTGAGTTCGTATCAGTTGAGCCAGACTGGCATGAGCGCGCTGCTCGACATGCGGCTCGAACAGGTGGCGGCCCGTCTGCGCGAGGGACTCGCCGAAAGCCTGCCGAAGAATCCCTCACGCGGCACGCAGGACGAGCGCGACGTGGTCGCCGTCGTGTGGAAGCCCGGCGAGGATGTGCCGTTCCGCACCACCGACCCGTCGCTGCATTTTCCGCGTGACGCGCAGCCGGGCTTTTCCGGCGTCGACGTCAACGACGAGCACTGGCGCATCTTCACGCGCCAGGAGCCGACCATGACGATTCAGGTCGCGCAACGGTCGTCCGTGCGCCGCGAGATCACGCAGGAAGCCGCGACGCAAACGCTCTGGCCGATCGCCGTCCTGCTGCCGCTCGTATGGATCGCGGTTGCGCTCGTCGTGCGGCGCTCGCTGCGTCAGCTGAACGAGCTCGGCGCGGAGGTGCAGGCCATCGACATGGGTCATCTGCAGCCGCTGCCGACGGTCGGCGTGCCCACGGAGATCGAGCCCTTCATCCATTCGATCAACACGATGATCGAGCGCCTCGCGACATCGATCGAAAAGGAGCGCAAGTTCATCGCCGATGCGGCGCACGAACTGCGCACGCCGCTCACCGCGCTACAGCTTCAGGCCGACAATCTCGCGCCGCATATCGTCGCCGGCAATCAGGAGCGCTTTCAGGAACTGCGCAAGGGCATCGCGCGCAGCGGCAAGCTCATCGCGCAACTGTTGCGGCTCGCGCGCGCCGATGCGCCGGTGAACGGCGCGCCGCTTGCGCGCGTGGAGCTGTCGGAAGTGGTGACGGACGCCGTCGCCGACGTGCTGCCGATCGCCATCGCGCGCGGTATGGACATCGGCGCGGAGGAAATGGTGAATGCGCACGTGCGCGCGGTGGAGACGGACGTCGGCATGGCGGTGAAGAATCTCGTGTCGAACGCGGTGCGCTATACGCCGGACGGCGGCACCATCGACCTGCGCATGCGGCGTGACGGCGACATGGTGTGGATCGATGTGGTCGATGACGGCCCGGGCATCGACGAAGCACTGCTGCCGCGCGTGTTCGACCGCTTCTTCCGTGCGAATCCGGACGTGGAGGGCAGCGGCCTCGGCTTGTCCATCGTGAAGGCGATCGCCGCGCGCTACGGCGGCGACGTCACGCTCAGAAATCGCGCCGACGGGCACTCGGGCATCGTCGCTTCGATCGGCTTTCCCGTCGAGGAAGTCAGCGAGAACGCCGCCGTGCCGGCATTAAACACATAAGGATTTGCGCGCGCTTTTGCGCCGATTACAATGCATTCGCTGCGTGGCGCGAAGTGATCCTCGTCGATCGGAAAAGAATCGAAAAGACCGGTCGTGCGTTTCATATCCTTCGGCCGCATTCCGGGCGCGTGGCGCGCGCCATTCTCGCGACGCGCGAGGTGGAACATGCGAATTCTCCTGATCGAAGACGACGTGCAGATCGGCACGAGCCTCATGCGTGCGCTCAAGGACGCGGACTACGCCGTCGACTGGGTCCGCGATGGCAACGCGGGCCGCGAGGCGCTCGACGCCGCCGAATACACCGTGGTGCTGCTCGATCTCGGCCTGCCGGGCATGACGGGCATCGAGTTGTTGCGGCAGGCGCGCACGGCCGGCAATGCGACGCCGGTACTGATCCTCACCGCGCGCGACGATGTCGACACACGCGTTCAGGGCCTCGATCTCGGCGCCGACGACTATCTGCTCAAGCCCTTCAACATGCCCGAACTGCTCGCGCGCATCCGCGCGGTGCTGCGGCGCAAGGCGGGCTACGCGGTCTCGCGCCTCGGCGACGATTCCATCTGCCTCAATCTCGATCAGCGCACGCTCACCTGCGGCGAGACTTCGGGCGTGCTCTCCGCGCGTGAATTCGCGCTGATGCACGCGCTGCTCGAACGCCCGGGCACGATCTTCTCGCGCGATCAATTGGAGGACCGCCTTTACGGCTGGGGCAAGGAAGTGGAGAGCAACGCGGTCGACGTGCTGATCCATTCGGTGCGCAAGAAGTTCGGCGCGGGCGTGATCCGCAACGTGCGCGGCCTCGGCTGGACCGTGATGCTCGGGCAGGCGGGCCGTGAGGAAGCCAAGTAGCGCACGTTGCATGAGCGGCGCGGCTCATGGCTGATCGTGATGTCGCCCGAGCGCGCCGCAGAAGTACATGCTGTAGTCGTGATCCTGCGTTTCGACCTGGCGCATGCGGCGTTCGAGATCGGCGAGATCGTTCGACGACGCGAGATAGGCGTCGCGGAGATCGTCCGTCGTGCGGATGGAGAAGAGGTTGTCGATGGACTGCGAAAGACGTTCAAACATGATGTGCTCCCGTCGTTGAAAGAAGGCCGGTAAGAGTGGGGCCGACGGAAAGCAGGTTATGCCCCGCGAATTAGAAAGGAATGAGAGCTCGGTCGAGCGTCTTCTCATGCGCGAATCCGCTCTTCGCATGACGAAGCGTTCGCCAACGCACCGTGAATCGGATCGCACTGCGGGCAGGCACTGCCGCGCCGCACCATCCCGTGCTATCGTGCTTTTATAGGGGTGACGTGCGGGTTTCCATGCGAAACGCCGTGCGTGATTCGCGTTCGTCGATCGTCTCTCGTGAAGGCCGCCATGAACGATGTGTCTCGTATCCTCAGTGCCCGCGACCGCGTCGAGTTGCTCTGCTGGCTCACGTGCGGCAGTCTCGGCGCGTATTACCTGAACGGCGACTGGCCGGCCGCCTCGTTTCACGTGCAGGCCGCGCACAAATGGCTCGACCGGCATCAGCGGCTCGCCGACTGGCTCACGGTCGCGAAGCTCGCCGCCATCGCACGCGAGATCGCCACGCAGCATTGCGCGATGCTCGAAGCGGACTGGGCGCGCGAAGCCGTCGAGGAAATCCTCGACAGTGAAGACCTCAACTATCAATCGGATGTCGTGCGGCAGGTGTTCGACGATTGCCGCCGCGCCCTGGCAGAAAAGCGCACCCCGGAATGAACCGGCAATCGCACGCACCGGCAGGCTCTAGCGCGAATTACTGTATGGATGTACAGTAAGCCATTTTTATTGCCTGGCGGCACTGCCTCAGCATGTTCGGTGCGTTCGTTCCTGTCGATTTCGCTTTGAGCGCGTCTCGTCGCGCGGCGACACTCTGATCGCCGCAATGGACACGCCGTCTCCCGCAAACGCACCCGCACCGCGCCGCATCGCGCATCTCGACATGGATGCGTTCTTCGCATCGGTCGAGCTCCTGCGCTATCCGGAACTGCGCGGCATGCCGGTCGTGGTCGGCGGCGGGCGCAGCGCCACGCCCGAAACGCTGGCCGACGGCTCGCGCCGATTCAGGCGTCTGCGCGACTACGCGGGGCGCGGCGTCGTGACCACGTCCACCTACGAGGCGCGCAAGTTCGGCGTCTTTTCCGCGATGGGCATGATGAAGGCCGCCCAGCTCGCGCCCGACGCGATCCTTCTGCCGACCGATTTCGAGTCGTATCGCCATTACTCGCGGCTGTTCAAGGCGGCCGTCGCGACGTTCACGACGCAGATCGAGAATCGCGGCATCGACGAGATTTATATCGACGTCAGCGATCTTCCCGGTGAGCCGGCCGATATCGGCCAGCGGATGAAGGACGCCGTGCACGACGCGACCGGGCTTACGTGCTCGATCTGCATCGCGCCGAACAAGCTGCTCGCGAAGATCGGCTCCGAGCTCGACAAGCCGGACGGCCTCACCATCCTCACCATGGACGACCTGCCCACGCGCATCTGGCCGCTCGCCGCGCGCAAGGTGAACGGCATCGGCCCAAAGGCGAGCGAGAAACTCGCGGCGCTCGGCATCGTGACGGTGGGCGATATCGCCGCCGCCGATCCCGGATTCCTGCAAACGCACTTCGGCGCCACGTATGCCGCGTGGCTCGCGCGCATCGCGCAGGGCCAGGACGAGCGGCCCGTCGTCGTGAGCTCGACGCCCAAGTCGATGAGCCGCGAGACCACGTTCGAGCGCGACTTCCATCCGAAGCAGGATCGCGCGACGCTCTCGGCGGAGTTCACGGGTCTGTGCACGCGTGTCGCCGAAGACTTGCAGCGCAAAGGCTATGTCGGGCGCACGGTGGGCATCAAGCTGCGCTTCGACGATTTCCGCACCGTGACGCGCGATCTGACCGTGCCTGTCGCGACCGCGGATCCCGTCGAGATTCGCCGCGCCGCGACCGAGTGCCTGAAGCGCATCGTGCTCGATCGCCGGATCAGGCTGCTCGGCGTGCGCGTCAGTGCGCTCGCCGGGCGCGATGAAAGCGGTTTCGTCGAGCCGGTGCAGGTCGAGTTGCCGTTCGACGCCGGCAGCGACTGAGCAGATCGGCGTGTCGTATCGCTTCCGACAAGGCTTTATCGCACCGGCGCATAACGAAAGCTCGCATCCTTCGTTGCCGGCTGAATCGCCGCGCGTTAGATTGATAGCTTCCCCGAAGTTATCGATTCGACCGTGACGATTCAGACTGCTCCCGCTTCACTTGCCACATCCGGCGAAGCCGCCGATCAATCCATCGAGATTCGCAAATTCGACGCGCCCCTCGGCGCCGAAGTGATCGGGCTCGATCTGTCGAAGCCCTTATCGAATGCCGATTTCGCGCGCATTCACCGCGCGCATCTGGATCATCACGTACTCGTGTTTCGCGATCAGCGCATCACGCCCGACGAGCAGGTCGCGTTCAGCAAGCGCTTCGGCCCCTTGCAGATTCACGTGCTGCATCAGTTCGGGCTCGCGGGGCATCCGGAAGTGCTGATCGTGTCGAACATCGTCGAGAACGGCAAGCCGATCGGCCTCGGCGATGCGGGCCATTTCTGGCATTCGGATCTCTCGTACAAAGAGAAGCCCAGTCTCGGCTCGCTGCTGCATGCGCAGGAATTGCCCGCGCTCGGCGGCGACACGCTCTTTGCGAATCAGCATCTCGCGTGGGACGCGCTGCCTGCGCATCTGCGCGATGCGATCGAAGGCCGTTCGGCCGAGCACACGTATCTCGCCAAATACGCCGAGCTGCAACAGCGCAGCCCGTGGCGGCCCAATCTTTCGGCGGAGCAGATCGCGCAGGTCAAGCCGGTCACGCATCCGATTGTGCGCACACATCCGGAAACCGGACGCCGCGCGCTCTTCGTCAGCGAGCATTTCACGACGCGCGTGATCGGCCTGCCCGAAGACGAAAGCCGCGCTTTGCTCGCGGAACTGTTCGCGCACAGCACGCAGCCCGGGTTCATCTATCGCCATCAATGGCGCGAGCGTGACATGGTGTTCTGGGATAACCGCTCGGTCATGCATCTCGCGGCGGGCACGCCGGACGATCAGCGCCGCAAGCTGTATCGCACGACCATCGAAGGCGACGCGCCTTTCTAAACACAATATCGCTTGATTTACGGGGTTTTCGATGCATTCTCGATCAGGGAAGGGCGCGCTGCGCGCCTTCGTTGCCGCACTCGCGGTGTCGCTCGGCATCACGTCGGCGAACGTTCATGCCGAAGGCACCTTGCGCATCGCCGAGCAATTCGGCGTCGTGTATCTGCTGCTCAATGTCGCGCGCGATCAGAAGTTCATCGAGCAGGAAGGCAAGAAGGAAGGTCTCGATATCAAGGTCGACTGGGCGAAGCTGTCGGGCGGATCGAGCGTGAACGACGCGCTCTTGTCCGGCTCGGTCGATATCGCGGCGGCGGGCGTCGGTCCCTTGCTGACGATCTGGGATCGCACGCACGGAAGGCAGAACGTGAAGGGCGTCGCGTCGCTCGGCAATTTTCCGTACTACCTCGTATCGAACGATCCGCGCGTGAAGACCATGGCCGATTTCACCGACAAGGACCGCATCGCGGTGCCGGCGGTTGGCGTGTCGGTGCAGTCGCGCATCCTGCAATACGCGGCGGCGAAGCAATGGGGCGACAAGCAATTCGATCGCCTCGACAAGCTCACGCAGGCCGTGCCGCATCCCGATGCGACCGCGGCGGTCATCGCGGGCGGCACGGAGATCAACGCGCACTTCGGCAATCCGCCGTTTCAGCAGCAGGAACTCGCGGGCAATCCGAAAGCGCATATCGTGCTCAATTCATACGATGTGCTCGGCGGCCCGAGTTCCGCGACCGTGCTCTACGCGACCGAAAAATTCCGCAACGAGAATCCGAAGACGTATCGCGCGTTCGTCGCCGGTCTCGCCGATGCCGCGCGCTACATCACGCAGCATCCCGACGAGGCCGCCGATATCTATCTGCGCGTGAACAACGCGAAGATCGACCGCGATCTGCTCATCAAGGTGATCAAGGACCCGTCGGTGCAATTCAAGGTCGCGCCGCAAAACACGTTTGCGCTCGCGCAGTTCATGCATCGCGTCGGCGCGATCAGGAACGAACCGAAGTCGTGGCAGGACTACTTCTTCAGCGATCCGGCGACGAAGGACGGAAGCTGAACGAACGCGCTTATCGGCGAGCGCGAATTCGATATGCGCATTGATTGGTTCGCGTGAGAGGCGCGCGCCGGTATCGTGGTCGTTTGCAATCCAGCAGACAGATCATGGCCGCCAATCCCCAGGCGCTTTACTCACACGAAGCCGATCCTCAGGCTTCCACGAGCGGCAAACTTCTCAGCGCGAAGAACGTGACGCTCGAATACCGCACGCCCGAACGGCTCGTGCGCGCGACGCACGATGTCAGCTTCGACGTGTACGGCGCCGATCGCTTCGTGCTGCTCGGGCCGTCGGGCTGCGGTAAATCGACCTTGCTCAAGGCCGTCGCCGGTTTCATCGAGCCGGTCGCGGGCAGCATCGAAATCGGCGGCGAGCGCGTGCGCGGACCGGGCGCGGATCGTATCGTCGTGTTCCAGGAATTCGATCAGTTGCCGCCGTGGAAGACGGTCCTGCAAAACGTGGCCTTTCCGTTGCGTGTCGCGCGCAAGCTCGGACGCGCCGAAGCACGTGAGCGCGCGCTCCATTATCTCGACAAGGTCGGCCTCGCCAAATTCGCCGATGCCTATCCGCACACGCTTTCGGGCGGCATGAAGCAGCGCGTCGCGATTGCGCGCGCGCTCGCGATGCAGCCGCGCGTGCTCCTGATGGACGAACCCTTCGCCGCGCTCGACGCACTCACGCGCCGACGCATGCAGGAAGAACTTTTGCGCCTGTGGAGCGACGAGCGCTTCACCTTGTTGTTCGTCACGCATTCGATCGAGGAAGCGCTCATCGTCGGCAATCGCATTCTGCTGTTGACGCCGCATCCTGGCCGCGTGCGCGCCGAACTGAACAGTCATCAATACACGCAGGAAAGCATGGGCCGCGGAGAGTTTCAACAGAGCGTCGCGCGCATTCATCGTCTGCTGTTCGAAGAGGAGGCAGCGCTTTGAGTACGCCGCATCTGATCGCGCCGCCCGTTCGGCCCGAATACGAAGTCACGCCAGCCGCGCCCGCCGGTATCGAACATGAAACGCCGCTGCCGCTTTCGAAGCGGCTCGCGGATCGCACGTGGCTGCGCAAGTCGATCATCGCGCTCGTGTTGATCGCGCTATGGGAAATCGCCGCGCGCGCCGTCGATAACGATCTCCTGCTGCCGACCTTCAGCGCGACCTTCGTCGCGTTCGTGCAAGGCATCGCATCGGGCGAGCTGATCGAGAAGGTCGGCATTTCGATGTCGGTCTTGCTGCGCGGCTATGCGCTCGGCGCGGCGCTCGCGTTTCTGCTGACGTCGCTTGCGGTATCGACGCGCATCGGCCGCGACAGCCTTTCGATGCTCACCGCGATGTTCAATCCGCTGCCGTCCATCGCGCTGTTGCCGCTCGCGTTGCTGTGGTTTGGCCTCGGGACGGGAAGCCTGCTCTTCGTGCTCGTGCATTCGGTGTTGTGGCCGCTCGCGCTCAACACCTATGCCGGCTTCCAGGCGGTGCCTTCGACCTTGCGCATGACGGGCCGCAACTATGGCCTCACCGGCATGCGTCATGTAATGCTGATTCTCGTGCCCGCCGCGATGCCGTCGATTCTCGCGGGACTGCGCGTGGGTTGGGCATTCGCGTGGCGCACGCTGATCGCGGCGGAACTCGTGTTCGGCGCGAGCTCGGGCAAGGGCGGCCTCGGCTGGTACATCTTCCAGAATCGCAACGAGCTTTATACGGATCGCGTGTTCGCCGGGCTCGCCGCGGTCATCGTGATCGGGCTCGCGGTCGAGCATCTCGTGTTCGATACCGTCGAGCGCGTGACGGTGCGTCGCTGGGGCGTGCAGCAATAAGCTTCGATCAATCTTCGTCGCGAATGAAGTCGATGAACGCGCGCAGCGGCCCCGGCATGTGCGCGCGGCTCGGATAGTAAAGGCGCGGGCCGGTGAAGCTCTGCCACCACGGCTTGAGCACCGGCACGAGTGCGCCGCTGTCGATGGCCTCGCGCACGAACTCGTCGAACGTATAGACGAGACCCAGCCCGGCGATGGCCGCGCTTCTACTGATCTCGATCGACGACGTGACGAGCGGACCCTCCGGCGCGATGCGTATCACTTCCTTGCCGCGCACGAATTCCCATACCGCAAGCACGCCGCTGTCGAAGCGATGCCCGATGCACGCGTGATTCACCAGATCGCGCGGATGCTTCGGCTCGCCATGCGCCGCGAGATAGGACGGCGCGGCAACCGCGACGAAGCGCTGCGTGCGCGGCCCGATAGGCACCGCGATCATGTCGCGCTCGATACGCTCGTCATAGCGAATGCCCGCATCGAAACCGGCGGCGAGCACGTCGATGAACATATCGATTGCGCTGATTTCCAGCTTGATGCCCGGATGCGCCGTCAGAAAGCGCGCGACGATCGGCGGCAGGATTTCGCGCGAGACGATCCTCGGCACGTTCAGGCGCAGCGTGCCGGTCGGGCTGTCGCGAAAGCCGTTGACGGCATCGAGCGCGCCCGCGATTTCCGCGAAGGCGGGCGCGAGGCGCTCGATCAGCCGCTCGCCCGCTTCGGTCGGCGTGACGCTGCGCGTGGTGCGATTCAAAAGGCGCACGCCCAGCCGCGTTTCGAGCCTGCGGATCGCCTCACTCAGCGACGACGCCGACACGCCGCGCAATAGCGCCGCCTGTCTGAAGCCGCGCGAGCGGGCGACAGCCAGAAACGCGTGAAGGTCCGACAGATCGGGTTCGCTCATGATTCGCTCATTGTTCGCCAGGGCGCACAGCCCATTCGCATTGAGACGGATTATCGCACGGGTGATTTGCTCCCATAATCCTCTCCATCGCCCGCATTCGCGGCGCACGTCCTTCAGGAGAGAACGAACATGGAACAACGCAGACTCGGCAAGACCGGACCGCAATCGTCGGCCATCGGGCTCGGATGCATGGGCATGTCGGGCATGTACGGGCCATCGGATCGCGCGGAGAGCATCGCGACGATTCACGCGGCGCTCGAAGCGGGCGTGACGCTGCTCGATACCGGCGATTTCTACGGCATGGGCCACAACGAGATGCTGATCGGAGAGGCGCTGAAGAGCGCGCCGCCTTCGCGCCGCGATTCGGCGATTCTCAGCGTCAAGTTCGGCGGCATGCGCGACCCGGCGGGCAATTTCATCGCGTTCGACGGACGTCCCGTCGCCGTGAAGAATTCACTTGCCTACACGTTGCAGCGGCTCAACGTCGACCATATCGACATCTACCGACCCGCGCGGCTCGATGCGAACGTGCCGGTCGAAGATACAGTGGGCGCCATCGCCGACATGATCGGGGCGGGCTATGTGCGTCACGTCGGGCTCTCGGAAGTGGGCGCGGAGACGATCCGCAAGGCGGCGGCCGTGCATCCGGTGTGCGATCTGCAGATCGAATATTCGCTGATCTCGCGAAGCGTCGAAGACGCGATTCTTCCGGCGTGCAGGGAACTCGGCATCGCCGTCACGGCATATGGCGTGCTGTCGCGCGGACTCATCAGCGGGCACTGGAACAAGGACGCCGCGCAATCGGGCGACTGGCGCGCGAACAGTCCGCGCTTTCAGCAAGGCAATGTCGAACGCAATCTCGCGCTCGTCGATGCATTGCGCACGATCGCCGATGCGAAGGGCGTGAGCGTCGCGCAGATCGCGATTGCGTGGGTGCTGGCGCAGGGCGATGACATCGTGCCCGTGATCGGCGCGCGCCGCCGCGATCGTCTGACGGAATCGCTCGGTGCGCTCGACGTGACGCTCACGAAGGACGAATTCGCCGCGATCGAGGCGGCGGTGCCGAAGGGCGCGGCGGCAGGCGATCGTTACGAGGCCGTGCAGATGGCGCATCTCGACAGCGAGAAGAAATAGGCGTCATCGCGCGCTGCGTGCGACACGATGGTCGATTCGTCTTTGGCTGGTGCGCGACGAAAGCGGAGTGCGGTCGCTGGTGAAGTTTTCTAGTCGCACCGACCGCTTCAACAATCCCGATCGTTTCCATTTTCGCATTCGAAACGCACCTTTAGTTCGAGAGTCGCAATGTCATTTTTCAACGAAGAGAATTATTTTAAATCTCCATTGACTACTTCATGAACCGATGATATTTTCCTTCATCGTTAAAGAAGAACGAAAGATCGATACGCAGGAGATAATAAAAGAGAGGACTGCGACCATCGTCGCCTGGTGTTTTCGCATATTCGAAGAACGCAAGGCTCCATATGTTCGCGTGACTGGCCCTTGGTCTCGCAGAAGCGTTCGTAGAAAAATTCATTGTGCCTGTACCGAGTGCCTCGCGGTTAATCTATTAGTAAGCTCATCGATCCGGTTGACAGCATCATCTTCAATCACATGGAATCGGTTTCCTACCCTATGCGGGCAATAGCGCAGCAAATAAGTTGTGATGTCAGGCACGCCCGGGCCGCGAGCCATGCAATGCGATGCAATGAAGGCGTTGAGATGAAACAGCCGTGCGCGACCGATATAGCTCTTCCTCGAAGACTGGAATTAAGACTTATCGGATTGCCAAGACTTAGGCTGATAGTGCTCGGATTGCTGATGCTTTTCGTTGCGACACTGCCGGCGGCCGTGGCGCTTTCATTTACGCCTGATTATGAGGTGGGAGGTGCTGGTTTTAGTAAACAAAATATTTTCAGAATGATTATCTGGGGATGCTTATTGGCGCCATTGCTCGAGACAGCGATACATCAGTGGGCTTGTCTACGCCTTTTGGAGAGATTTCGTGTCGCCGCTCCGAATGCAATTCTCGTTTCATCGCTCGTTTTCGGAGCTGCGCATTACTATAGTTACTTGTACGTGATGACTGCTTTCTTCTGTGGCGTTGTTCTCGCTACTGTTTTCATGGTCGAGCGCAAGAAGAACGGTGCCCCTTTTTGACCACACTGGCCGTACACGCGTTGAAAAACTCTATTGCTTCGGCGTACCTGTTGCTGAGCTGACTGCCCTCCAGGTTGTTCGCGAGATAAGCTAAAGCGGTGAGAGTTCGCGTTCGCTTCCATAGAACGAGTCGGCCCATCGCGTGAATCTCGCGCGGTGCGCGACATATCGAATGGCAACACACACATTACAATAGGAGACGTTCATGGAGACGAACTGGAAATTGATTCGCGATGCAATCAACACAGCCATCGATAGCTGCGAGCATCTTGAGCGGACGGGATACGAAGAAAAGCATCGCGGCAACACTGTGATGGTCGGCAATCAAGCGGTGAGTGTGTACGAATTCCTCGAGAGCGCTCGGACAATCGCCGAGAACACGCGGTATGAGGTCATCCGGGCTCGCTACGATAAAGGTGACGACCTCCCGTACATTCCGGAGACGTCACGGATTCTCGTTGCGGTTGCTCAAATGTGCGCCGAGTTGGTCGCCGGAGGTCAAACTCCGCAGGAGCACGAAACGTACAGAGCGTGACCGAATGGTTCCGGGATCACTTCGACAAGAATATTAAAGAGGCTGTCGGCACACCCGGGACCGCCGCTTGACATTCCGTGGGTATGTGCGTCGGAAGCCCTATCTAAACCCAGACTAGACAAAAGCAAGAAGAGCAAGACGCTCTATCACGTCAAGGACGTGGCGGCGATTCATTCGCAAAAGATCGGCAATGCGTCGCGAACGATCGATACGTGGTATGAAGGCGCGGAGGAGTTCGGTCCGATCGCGGTCGAGCCTTACGGCTCCGTCACCACGCAGGAAAAGGCATATCGTCCGCCCAGGAAGCGGGACTTCTATACGCTGCTGGATGACTGGATGCTCAGGAACAAACCGTCGACGGAGCAGCAACATTTTTTGATAGCCGTGCTGATCCGCGGCGGCGTATGCGGCGCTGCGAGTTGACGCCCCGACGACTCACTGTATCGATATCACGTTGCTGCCCGACCCGGAGTTCAGTCATGCGCATCTGCTCGGTGCGCTCGTGGCCAAACTTCATCGCGCATTGGTGGGGCTGGAGGCCGAGGACATCGGAATCAGCTTTCCGCAATATAGTTCGCGTCCGCGTTCGCTGGGCGGTGTGCTGCGGCTTCACAGCGATGAAGCGGGTCTTGGGTCGTTGATGGCGTGGGCGTGGCTGCAGGGGATACGGGACCACGTGAAGGTCACCGAGGTTATGCCGGTCCCGACGGAGACGACGCACCGCCTCGTGCAACGGCGGCCGAAGCGGCAGCGGCGATTCCGGACAGCGTGAAGTGTCGCCCCGATCTGCCTTATGTGCACGTGCGTAGCGCGAGTACGGGGGAACCGTTTTGCTTGTTCGTCGAGCAAGTGGAAACGTCAAGCAAGGTGCGGGGGACGTTCAATCGCTATGGATTGAGTCAGGGCGTAACTATGCCGTGGTTTTAAACCCTGTTTGGGACCGGCTCTTGGAGGCTTTGTAGATCAAGGGCTTAGGAGCGGGTCGAGAATTTAGGTAGTTGAACGCAGACGGAGTTGTCTTAGCTAAGAATCAAGGTGATGCGGCTTGTCGGGCCTAGTTCGCTGTTGCTTAGGCAGCTGACAAGCCGGTGCTTCTACGCACGACGGGCGAAGAAGCGTTTGCTGCCGCGTAGGCAGCTGAAAAAACCATTCATTTCTTCGCGAGCTGAAACGGTTAGTGGTCTTTGCCTCCATGACGAGTGCCTTTCAGAGACGCTCTTGGGTCACAGCACCCACTCGGTTTCGCGAATGTCCGCCTTGCTCAGCCAGCGGTTGCGCGGCATCACTACCCATTAATCTTCCAGTTCGTGCGACGCTTTTTGCTCGGACACTTCGTTATCCGAAAATCAAAGCGAACTCACAACAAAGCCGCGGTGTCATGCATCGGCATCGGTCGCAAACAGCGCGAGATAGTCATCGGGGTTGACTGCTTGGCCGCCCACGCGCACTTCGAAATGCAAATGCGGACCTGTCGAGCGGCCCGTCGAGCCGACCTCGGCGATCAGCTCACGCGGCTGCACCCGCTGCCCCACCCGCACCTCTATCTTCGAGGCGTGTGCGTAACGCGTGATAAAGCCGTTGCCGTGATCGATCTCCACCGTGTTGCCATAGCCGGGCATGCGTCCGGCATGGATCACGCGACCGCCGGCCGCCGCGAGGATCGAGGTGCCTGTCGGCGCGACCAGATCCATGCCTGGGTGGAAACTCAGGTGGCGCGTGAACGGATCGAGGCGGTTGCCAAAGGGTGAGCCGGTCCGCCCGAGCGCGAGCGGACGGCGGCCCGGGAAGGCCTCCAATGCCGCTTCGTGCTGCGCGGCGCCCTGTTCGACGGCGGCAAGCGTCGCTGCCAGGCAGTCAAGATTGTCACAGGTGATTTGCGGATCTGGATGCGCGTCGGTTGCTTGACAAGGCCGGGGCGGCAGTTCGGGACCACCCGCCGCGTTGCTGTAGCGAGTGCGCGCCGATGCCACCGCGTTGGTGGGAATTGCCCGCAGTGACTGCGCGCGCAGGCGTTGGTCAAATGCGCTGAGAGTGTCGAGCTGCGCGGCGAGTCGCTCCACGCGCGCGTCCAGCGAGGCGTTCGCGGCCTGCAAACGAGCGACCTCGCCGCTCGTGTAAGGGGAGGCGGCGGACGTCCTCGCGGACTCGTAATGGACACGCGGCGTCTGAACGCCGTAACGCGCCAGTGCAAGGCCGACAGCCAGCGCGAGCACGGCCACCGAGCACGCGGTGCCGACAATGGCGCGCAGCGCGCTACGCCGCATCACGACGTACAGATCGTTTTTCGAGCGCGAGACGACTGAAGCCACCCTTACCTCCCAGCAACCAGTGAGAATTTTGAGATGGTAAGAGCGCGTCGGATATCCCTCTATCGGACAAATCAGATAATTTTGGGATGGGCGCGTATAGAACCGCAATTGCGCGGCGACAAAGAGACCAGTCCAAGCCGAGCTTCGATTACCGCACCAGGGCCCCCTCGTGAGGAGCTTGTTTCCCGATGACGCGCTCGGTCGGCTCGGGGGCTCGTCAGCGCATTCTCTAGCCGCGCCATATCGAGATCGTTCTGGCTACCGTCGATCCACTTCGCGTCTCAATGAGCCGCCGCCAAAATTGCCAGCATCCACTGAAGCGGCGATGGTTCAGCCCAGCAGACGCAGATCGCGCTGCAAAGGGGCGATCCGCGCGTGCGCCTCGTCATAGTCGATCAAGTCGTGGCGATTGGCATGAAGTAGCGCGTGGGCCGAGTCAGGACCACGCGCAGCGGCAACTCGATGCGAATTTCCGACGCACCCCTCGCGGCGATCCAGACTGCGGAGCCGTTTCCCTATCGCGGTGCAGGGACTTTCAGTTTGATAGCAGCGAGATACGGAATATCGCTGCCCGGTTCGTGAAAGAACACCCGCTGTTCGAGCGACGCGACGGTATGAAAAGCGGCGGGATTGTCGATGCGCAATTGTGCGACGACGGCATCGATAGCGGCGATTCGCTCACGGTCGTCTTGCTCTCGCGCGATGGCTTTCATCAGAGCGCTGCGCTGGCTGGATGTCAGATACACGTTATCTCCTTCTCATTGTTTGAGCCGCGAGGCGCAGCGACGGCGATCAAACCATCGGCAGTGGTCGCTAGAAACCGGAAGCGCATCGCAGTGGAGCAAAAATTCTGCTGATGGGAGCATTGGCGTCCCATCGGATAACACTGAAACATTCGTCACGATGTTTCTTGCTCAGCAGCTTGAGCCATGTCGTGGCTTCACGTTCGGCGGCGTCATAAGGTGCTCGCTGCCGAAACTCATCGATCTGATTTGGAAGACGCAGACAAGCCGAGCGCCGCCCGCCATATCCGCAACGGGGCGTTCGATGTTCAGGGTGCTAATCGCGTGCGATTCCGCGAGCGAGGGGAATTGCCACTTGGCTTGAAGGGAACGGGCGACGATGACAAGAACGAGCAGATCGCGGCGATCAGGACGAGCCGCGCATCGTCGGATCGAAGCGCAGCAGGAGGCCCTGTTCACCGCGCCGCTGTCGCGCCTGTCGAACGTGATTCAGTTGTCGCTGATCGGCGCGATCGGTCCGGATATCGGCTTCAGCTACATGCCGCTCGCCTTTTGATCCAATGAGATCATGACCGAAGGAGCGCGAACACGACCCATTAAGGGCCGACCTGTGGGGCAGGACGCTTGAGCGGATCGTGTCCCGGTATCGCGCCGACACGGACCTATCGCGCAGCCGCAGCCGAAGCGCCTCCCGTATCGACACCATTCGACGCCGCATCAATCCCGCCGCCGAGCGCCAGATACAGATTCGCGAGTTGCATGCGCTCTTCGCTCTGCACGCGCACCAGCCCGGACCGTGATGACGCGTAGGCGAGCTCCTGTTGAGTCACCGCGACGAGATCCCCCGAGCCGATCCTGTAACGCACCTGCTGCAAATCGAAGAGCTTTGCGTTGTCCGAAACCGCGCGCGCGAGGATGGTCTCCCGCTCGCGCAGCGCACTCTCGGCGGCAAGCGCATTTTCCACTTCGCCGAAGGCCTGCAACGCAACCTGTCCATAGCCGGCGAGCGCCTGATCCTGTTCCGCGGTTCGATATTCCGCCTGAGCCTTCAAAGCGCCGCCACGGAAAAGCGGCAACAGGATGCCTGCGCCGACACTCCAGCTCGGGTTGTCACGATCGGCGAGCAGAAACAGCTCGCTCGACACACTCAGAAGACCCGCGCTCAGTGTGACGCGTGGCAGCCGCGCGGCATCGGCCTGGCGCGCGAGATCGAATGCGGCCGATATCCTCCGCTGCGCAGCCACTATGTCCGGTCGACGCTCGAGCAAATCGGCGGGAACCCCCGTGGGCAGCACCGGCGGCAGCGGACCGAGGCTGGCAGGGACCGCAACTTCGGCCGCCGGATAACGTCCGAGCAGCAACTCAAGCGCGCGCAGCGACTGCTCGCGTGCGAGCTTCAACTGCCGCGCGGTATCGCGATACGACTGCACCGCCGCTTGCGCGCTCGTCACCTCGATCTGCGAGCCTTTGCCGATGCGCAGGCGATGTCCCGCCAGGTCCCGCAATGCATCGGCGTGGCGGACCATGTCATTGGCGATGGCGTATTGCATCTGCGCTTCGATTGCACCGAACCATGCCTTCACGACCAACGCGGCGATCGACTGGCGAGCGTAATCGGCATCGGCTTGTGCAGAGGCATATTGATCCTCGGCTGCGCGCGCGCCGTAGCGTACGCGTCCCCATAGATCGATTTCCCACGAAGCCGATACGAGCCAGCCCTTGAGTCCCGAGCCGTCACCGCCGAGCTTGCCGCCCGGCCGGGCGAGAAAGCTGGCGGCCGGATAGAGCTCACCGCCTGCCACCTTGACGAGGGCCGCCGCCTGCGCAACGCGCGCGGCCGCAACCCGCAGGTTCGCGTTATACGCGATCGCCTCGTCCACGAGCGAGTTCAAGGCAGGATCGCCGAAAGTGTCGATCCAGTCGGCGCGCACGAGACCAGACGTGGCGCCCTGCGCGGTCCACGCCGCGGGGACGTGCGCGTTGCTCAGGCTGTCGCGCCGGATGTCCGCGGCATCCGGCGGGTTCTTCAGCGAGCAGCCGCCGCCAGCACCGAGCAGCAACGCGATCAGGAGAAAGCAGCGCGTGCGCACCGTCACACCTTCAGCACGAGGTAGTTGATATACGCGCCGACCCGGATGATCACCTTGCGCAGAATCTGGATCTCCTCGATATGGTCAATGTAGATTGCCGCATGTCCACGCGCACCGGCGGCGAGGAAGACCTCACGCTCCCTGTCGTCGAGTTTCAGCCGCACCGCGAAACGCGCGGCCGGCGTCGGTTCAGTGCCGGTAATCGGAAGCGTGCCGCTCGGTGTGAGCTGACCCTGGCCCTGCGCCCACACGACCGATACCACGTGCGCTTTCAGCACCTTCCCCGGTATCGTCTGAAGCGCGATCTCGGCTTCGTCGCCAGGGACAACCATCCGCAATTCGTTCTGTGCGAACAGAGCGATCACCTGATAATCGTCCTCGACAAAGCTCAACGCCGGGTTTTGAAGAAGCGGCGTCACGATCGAGCCCGGCCGCAACTGCAGATTGATCGCGACGCCGTTGGCCGGTGCGACGACCGTCGTCTGCGAGAGATCCCATCGCGCGGATTCGAGCTGCGCGCGAATCTGCGCGACTTCGGCCTGATCGTTGTCGACGGTCGCGTTCAGTAGCGCGCGCACCTGCGCTTCCTGTGCGCGTGCGGCGGCGAGGTCGGCTTGCAGCGACTTCAGATTTGCCTCCGCTTGCTCGAGAGCGAAACGATCGCCGGCGCCATGATCGACAAGCTGACGGTTCTCCGATACGCGCCGCTTCGCGAGATCGATTTGCGCGCGCACGGCATCGCTCTTCGCGGTGGCGGCCGAGAGGTCTTCGTTGAGCTTCTTCGCCGAGCCTTGTGCGTTCACGAGCTGCGCTTCGAGCGCCTTCACTTGCAGGTTAAAGGGCGTCGGATCGATCTTGAAGAGCACATCGCCTTTTTTAATCGGCGTGTTGCCCGTGATCGGCACCTCGACGACACGGCCGCGCACCTGCGGAACGATTTGCACTACGTAGCGGATGACGCGCACGTCTTCCGATGCAGGTGCGACAACGTTGAGCGTCAGAATCAGGATGGTGAGCGCGATGATCGGCAGAACGATCGTGATCGAACCGGTAACGATATTCCAGGGCAGCCACCTGAACTTTCCGAAAATGAGCCACGCGATCGTCGCGTAGATGGCAAGAAGTAGGATTTCCATCAGGCTTCTCCTGCTCCCTTGGCGTTGTGTGCAGGCGGTGGAGCATTAGACTGAAGCGCCTCTAGTTCGTCGCGGGCGCGCCGCAGTTCCGGCGGCAGAATGCGTCGAGCTGCGATGCTGTCGAGTTCGCCGAGGATATAGCCCAGCTCATCGCTGGGTAGTGTGCCGAGCCTTGCCCGGTGGACGGCTTCGAAGAAGAAGTCATCATGCTTATCGGTGCCGTAAGCCATGCGATAGCCAAGCGGTTTGAAATACGTCCAGAGCCATGCAATCGGCCAAAGGAGACCGCCGAATACCAGTGAGAGAAAGCACAACATCTGGATTGCTTCTTTCTGCGGATGATGACGCCTCTCCGCAATCTTTTCGGGCAGCACGTGAATGAGTAAAAGGATCACTACACACGCCACTGGCACAACGCTAATAACGAAGATGGCTAGCCAGTCTGCGATTTTGTCCACCGTTTCGCTGGACGCATGGGCAAAGCCAGAAGAAGGAATGCATGACAGAAGAACGCCAAGAAGCGTGAGATTGGCCTTCATCGCGGTCGAAACCCCCAAGGATCGCTCGTTGACTACCGTCAGTAATCGGTGTCTCTGAGCGTTTATGTTCATTCTTGCTACACGCCACAAACGAATACGCTGGTGGTGACCTGAAGCTTTGTTCATCAATATCACAGTCAATGCACGACGAAAAGGAGCCGGGCGGGGGCGGCCACAAAAAGGCTTGGCTGCGATGAAACGGACAAAGGGAAAGTTCCATTCGACGTATGCCAACCAAAGCGTCGATCTGAGAAACCACCTCGATCATTTACTAGGACATTCAAAAAAACGTCGATGAAACGAAAACAGTAAAAATCGACGTAACCTCGTCGTGGCGTTTATTGCGAGTCGCGAATAGCCTTTGGTGCAAAAGTGAAATGAAGTACTATCGTTGTCACTATGCGCCAAGCTAATACCAAGTCGTTGGACCTGAATCTGCTTGCAGTCTTCATGATGCTTTGGGACACCCGAAGCGTGACGCGAGCAAGCGATCGGCTGGCATTGACACAGCCTGCGGTCAGCCATGCGTTGCGTCGCTTGCGTGACGCAACCGGCGACGAACTGTTCGTGAACGCGAAAGGTGGTCTGGTGCCCACGTCACGAAGCGAGGCACTGGTAGGCCCCGTCAGAGAAGCACTCGAAAAGATCTATGGCGCCCTTCGAGATGAGGAAACATTTGTTCCCTCGCTGGCCCGAAGAGAATTCAATATCGCGGCGGGCGATCTGGTGGAGTTTTCGTTCATTCCCGAGTTGGTCGAACATATCCGGCAGCAGGCGCCCGGCATCGTCGTTCGGCTGGGACCTGTCCCGGAAGAAGGGCTCGCGTACCAGCGTCTGGAGTCAGGCGATCTCGATGCGGTCATCAGTGGTCAGCCCGTCAAGGAGATGGGAATTCATGACGAGACCCTCGCGCAGATCGACCTGCTCACCCTCGTCTGGAAGCGCGAAAACCTGAGCAAGCCGCGGTTTCCTCTTGCCTTGTATCTGAAGCGGCCCCACGTGGTGATCCGGTTACCGGATCGACAGGGATCGATCGTCGATCAGACGCTTGCGCAACGCGGTTTGCAGCGGCAAATCGGTGCGGTGGTGCAGAACTTCATGGCAATGCCGATGGTCGCCGCCAGAACGGGATTCATCTGCAATGTCCCTAGTCGCATGGCCGGCACATTCGCAGAACTGTTCGAACTGAGTGTGCACGAGCCTCCCATCGCCTTCGACACATCTCCGCTGTTCATGTCGTGGCATAGACGATTCGACGCGGATCCCGCGCACGCGTGGTTCCTGGATCAGATCCGGTTCGTCGTTTCCGTAGCGTGAGGCGGACGACACTCACGCAGGGCGAACGTGCTCGACTTCGACAGCTCGAGCCGTTTCCCCTTCGCGCGTCACTCACCACTTCAGCTAAGGGATAACGCGACCTCGACGGGCCTTGCGCCTGCGCTCGAGCTCATTCCCGACATCAGTGATTTCCCTTGCTCCCACGCGGCTCATCGTGCGCATTTCCATGCGGGCAATCGGGTATTAATCGTGTGCATGTGACAAATTAGAACACTTCATTTTACTTATGTTTGTGTCGCTGATGTTATGTAGGCATTGAGCAAACACAACAAGGAGACACACATGAGTCACACAGTCCCTCTCTCGATGGGCTGGTTCTGCCCCACGCTCGGCGACACGAGCGCATTCGGCGATCCGTCCAAGGCCTTCCCTCAGTCGATGGAGCACTTCGAGCGCGTCACGCGTGCCGCCGAAAATGCGGGTTTCGACTACATGCTGGTGCCGGTCACCCCGTACTGCTGGGATGCGTGGGTAGCGGCGTCGTTCGTCGTCAGCCGCACTTCGAAGATCAAGGCTCTCATCGCGGTCAAGCCCGGCTTCATTCATCCGGTCGCTCAGGCGAAGATGATCTCGTCCTTCGATCAGATGTCGAACGGGCGCATCTACATCAACCTGATTGCCGGCTTGAGCGAAAAAGACGCCATTGCCGAAGGGCAACTCGGTTCTAAAGAGGCGCGTTACGAGCAGCTCGAAGAAGAGGTCGTCATCATCAAGAAGCTGCTGTCGGAAGAGCAGGTCGAGTATTCCGGCAAGTACTACAAGGTCGACAAGCCGCTGATCATTCCGAAGCCCGTGCAGCACCCGCATCCGCCGATCTTCCTCGGCGGCGGCTCGGAACAGGCAGCCGAGATCTCTGCCCGCCATTCGGCCGTGCATCTTTTCTGGGGCGACTATCCGGAGCGCATCGCCGAGCAGGTCAAGGAGATGCGCGCCCGTGCCGCGAAGTACGGCCGTGAAGACGAGTTGCGTTTCGCCATGCGCTTGCAGGTCGTTTGCCGCGAAACCGAAGACGAAGCATGGGAAGCGGCGAATCGGTTGATCGAAGGCGCGCAGGGCTGGAAGGACCAGGCCACGAATCTGAGCGCGAACATGAATTCGGTCGCCAACCAGCGTCAACGTGAACTGGCGCAGACGGTCGGCAGCAAGATGACGCCTCATCTGTGGACCGGCATCACCGAAGTGCGTCCCGGTGCGGGCGTCGCTGTAGTTGGCAATCCGCAGCAGGTGGCCGCGCAGCTCCTGGAGTTCGTCGACGCGGGTTGCAGCGGATTCTGCCTCTCGGGTTATCCGCACCACGAAGAAGCCGAGCGCTTCGGACGTTTGGTCATGCCGCTGCTGACGCGGTAACGAAAGCACATCGAAGCAAGACATTACAGTCCCGGTCGGCACGATCAAAACAACTAATCGGCCGGGACATAGAGACGGAGACAGATATGACTACGGCAGTCGATGCCAAGCAATTTCGTAAAGCCCTCGGTTCATTTACCACGGGCGTTACGATCGTCACCACGAAAGGTGAGGACGGAAAAGACTACGGATTGACGGCGAACAGCTTCAACTCCGTTTCGATGGACCCGCCCATGGTTCTCTGGAGCCTCGGAAAGAAATCTTCCAGCTTGCCGGTCTTTGCGGCCACCGCGCATTTCGCGGTGCATATCCTGGCGGCTGATCAGGAACGCTTGTCGAATCAGTTCGCGAAGAGCGGAACCGACAAATTCGCGGGCTGCAAGCTCGCACGCGGCGATGGCGACGTCCCGTTGCTCGAAGGCTGCTCGGCACGGTTCGAATGCCGCGTGGTTCACCAATACGAAGGAGGCGACCACGTCATCTTCGTCGGAGAAGTCACGAACTTCGACAGCTTCGAGCAGCCGCCACTGGTTTTTCACGGAGGGAACTACGGTTTGGTGATGAAGAAGGCTGAGGACGCCGCCGACGCGAATTCGAGCTTCGGTAACGGCTGGCTCGGCTTTTTGCTGGCTCGCGCCTATTATCAATTACTGATGCCGGTCAGGCAGAACCTGCGCGGCAATGGCCTGCGCGATATCGACTACGACATCCTGACCGTGCTGAGCATGGGCGATGGAAGAACGATTGCGGAACTCGATCGACTCGTGTCGATTTCCGGCTCGCGTGTGTCGGACGGCGATATTCACAAGCTCGTGGAGCGCGGTCTCCTTACGCTCGGAGTGAACGGGGACGGCGAGAGCGTGGTGTGCTTCACCGAAACGGGCCGCACCTACGTTTTCGAGTTGCTGGCTATCGCCAAGGCGGCGCAGAGCGATGCGGAACGTGACCTCGACTACCGCGAGGCGCAAGTCATGACGCTGTTGCTGAAGCGCGTGATCCGTTCGACGGCAGCGACACTGCCTGATCATTGGCAGAAAGATCATTTCTGGCGGGCGAACAATCTTTGGAACGATCCCGTAGCGTCCGACACGGCATGACTTGCTGGCGTCCCAGCAAGGATTCAAATCCACCGAAAGTCGCGTTCATCCACGCGTCGTGATAATCGCCAGACTGATACTTAATTAACGCCCGACTGATCGCCAATAACAAAATCAGGCGATCCAGTGAAGGGGAGACAAGCATGAGAGCAGAGACAATTGAACCGGGCCAGGACAAGTATGCTGGTTGCCGGGAAGTTTCAAGTACTAGTGCGGGCCGTTCCTGGTATGCGGTCAGCGTCTTGCTGGTCGCCTACATTTTTTCCATCATGGATCGGCAGATCCTCACGCTGCTGGTAGGCCCGATTCAGCAGACATTGCATGTCAATGACACGCTGATAGGCACGCTGCACGGCTTCACGTTCGCAGTGTTTTATGCACTGATGGGACTGCCGATTGCCCGCATCATCGATCGCGGCGACCGGCGTTTGATCATTGCGATCGGCATCGCCCTGTGGAGTCTCGCGACCGCCGCCGGCGGCATCGCGACCGAGTACTGGCATCTGCTGCTCGCCCGCGTCGGTGTAGCGGTCGGCGAAGCTGTCCTGATTCCGGGCGCCATATCCCTCATCGCCGATCTGTTCCCGGCCGGCCGGCGTGGTCGTCCCATGAGCCTGTTCGGTGCGAGCGGATCGTTCGGCTCCGGCGCCGGGCTGATCGTCGGCGGGTTGATTCTCGGCGTGTTCACCGCTGCGCCTCCTGTGCTGCCCTGGCTAGGTGCGCTCCATCCGTGGCAGGCTACCCTCATGGTCCTGGGTCTGCCCGGTCTGATCGTTGCCCTGATGATGCTGGCTGTGCCCGAACCCAGAAATGCACGCCGCGATTCCGGAATTCGCTCTTCCGCCGATGACACGAATGCGCAACTGCGCGAGGCCGTACCAGTCGCCCTGGTCAAGCGCTACATTGCCGGGAACTTGAGGACGCTGGTGTCGCTCATGATCGGCGCAGGCTTTTTTTATGCCTGTGTGTACGGTTGGGCCGCCTGGGTGCCGACGTACTTCGTGCGTGAATTTGGCTGGAAGTACCCGCAAATCGGCGCGGTGCTGGGCGTGCTCCTGGCTGTGATCGGTCCGCTAAGCGCCATGTTCGGTGGCTGGCTCGGCGGCTTCTGGACGCGTCGCGGCGTGCCTCACGGCTACCTTCGCGTTGCCCTGACGGGCAGTCTCGGCATTGCTGTGTCGGCTGCCGGCATGGTGAGCATGCCAAGCGCAAATCTGGCGCTCGTCTTCATGGCATTGACGACATGCTTCACGGGCTTCATGTTTGCCGCCGGGCCGCTGGCAGTTCAGGAAGTTGCCCCAAGCCCCATGCGCGGCCAGTTCGCAGCGCTTTATACGGGCTTCGTGAACTTGCTGGGCGCGGGCTGCGGCCCGGTCGCCATAGGTATGCTGACTGATCACTTGTTCCGCGATCCGGGCGCGGTCGGGCGTTCGATCGGAATCCTCTGCTTCTCATGCGGCATGATCGCTGCGCTCATCTTCCGATTCGGCTTCGCGTCGTATCGCAACACGCTGAAGAACGCGGCCGACTGGCAGCCCGAGTCCGTTGCCTCCATCGGGCAAGCGGCCTCGAAAGCCGGCGCGCCGGGCCGTTGAAGCTACGCGGTCGGTAGCGAAACAAACAACACTGTCTATGTCACGAAGCATGCGCACGGCGAAAGCCGGGCGGGGCTTCGTGCGCTCTAAAAAATCGATATCTCGATAACCAGGTTAATTGAGGAGTAGGAACCGTGAAAATTTTCGATCGGGTTTATATCAACGGCAAATGGATCGACCCGCACGGTAGCGAATATGCCGATGTGACCAATGCCTCCACGGAAGACGTCATCGGACGCGTGCGCCTCGGCGACGAAACCGATGCCCACCACGCCGTGTGCGCCGCGCGCGCCGCGTTCGACCATTGGTCGCAAACCACGCCGGGGCAGCGTGCCGAATGGATCGCCAAAATCGCGCAGGGCCTCGAAGCCCGCGCCGCGGAAGTGGCGCAACTCGTCAGCGACGAAGTCGGCACGCCGATCGGCTGGTCGCAGTTTGCGCAGACCGGCGCGGCGATCGGACATTTCGCGGTGGCCGCGCAATTGCTCGGCGGCTTCGAGTTTGCCGAAACCGTGGGCAACTCCGAAGTGCTGCGCGAGCCCATCGGTGTGGTGGCCTGCATCACGCCGTGGAATTACCCGCTCACCCTGATCGCGGCCAAGGTCGCGCCGGCGCTGGCCGCGGGCTGCACCGTCGTGCTCAAGCCGTCGGAAGTGGCGCCGCTCACGGCCTATCTTCTCGCCGAGGTGATCCACGAGGCAGGCTTGCCGGCGGGCGTATTCAACATGGTGCCGGGTTTCGGTCCGGTCGTCGGTGAGGCGTTGGTATCGCATCCCGAGGTCGACATGGTGTCGTTCACGGGTTCGACGGGCGCGGGCCGTCGGGTCACCGAACTCGCGGCGCAGACCGTCAAACGGGTTGCGCTCGAACTGGGAGGCAAGTCCGCCGCGATCATCCTCGACGATGCCGATTTCGCCACTGCGGTTCCCGGCGCGATCAACGCGTGCTTTCTCAACAACGGCCAGACCTGCTTCGCTCATACACGCATGCTGGTGCCGAAAGCGCGCATGGAAGAGGTTAAGAAGATCGCCGCTCAAGTGGTCGGCGGCATGAAAGTAGGCAGTCCTCTGAACGAACAGACCCAGATCGGCCCGGTCATCTCGGCGCTGCAGCGGCAGCGCGTGCGGGACTATATCCGCAAGGGCCTGGAAGAGGGCGCCGAGCTCGTGAGCGGCGGCCCGGACGCACCCGCAGGGCTGGAGCGAGGCTTCTTCGTCAAGCCGACGGTGTTCGCGAATGTCACGTCGAAGATGACGATTGCCCGTGAAGAAATCTTCGGCCCGGTGCTGAGCATCCTTGCGTATGAAGACGAGGACGATGCCGTGCGCATCGCCAACGATTCGGTCTACGGGTTGAGCGGCGCGGTGTGGTCGGCCGGTGTCGAGCGCGCGAAGCGCGTGGCGCGACGCCTTCGCACGGGTCAGGTGGATATCAACGGTGCGCCGTTCAACCTGCTTGCGCCGTTCGGCGGTTACAAGCAGTCGGGCAATGGCCGCGAGTTCGGCAAGTACGGCCTCGAGGAATACCTCGAATACAAAGCCGTGCAGTTACCGGTTCAGTGAAATGGATGAGCTCATGTTTGGATCGATGATGGACCGACCGCTGCTGGTTTCGTCCCTGCTCGAGCACGCCGAGCGCCAGTTCGGGGATAGCGAAATCGTATCGCGCGAAACGAGCGGCGCGTTGCACAGGTACACGTTTCGCGATGCCGCCAAACGCGCGCGACAACTGGCTCGCGCGCTCGCGCAGCTAGGGGTGAAGAATGGAAGCCGTGTCGCATCGCTGGCATGGAACGACCATCGGCACCTGGAAGCGTACTTCGGCGTGTCGGGCAGCGGTGCGGTGCTGCACACCTGCAATCCGCGCCTGCATCCGGAGCAGCTCGTCTATATCGTCAATCACGCGGAAGATGAAGTGCTGCTCTTCGACAGCGCCTTCCTGCCGCTGGTGGAGGCGATTGCGGCGCATTGCCCGACGATCCGCCATTACGTGTTGTTGGCGGGTCCGCAGGAGATGCCGAAAGACGATCGTTTTCCGAATCTCGTTTGCTACGAGGACCTGCTGGCGTCATGTGAAGATGACTTCGTCTGGCCCGAACTCGACGAGCGCATGGCGAGTTCGCTTTGCTATACGTCGGGCACGACGGGCAATCCGAAGGGCGTGCTCTACTCGCACCGCTCGACGATACTCCACACGTTCGCGGTCAGCTTGCCCGACACGCTTTCGCTCTCCGCGCATGACTGTCTCCTGCCCGTGGTGCCGATGTTTCACGTCAACGCATGGGGCATTCCCTACGCGGCCGCGATGAACGGTTGCAAGCTGGTGCTGCCGGGTCCGAAGCTCGACGGCGCGAGCCTGTATGAGCTGATCGAGGGCGAAGGGGTGACGTGTAGCGCCGGCGTGCCGACCATCTGGCTCGGCCTTACGCAACACATGGAGCAGCACGATCTCTCGCTCTCGACGATGAAGCGCACCGTGGTCGGCGGCTCGGCGATGCCGGAAGCACTGATTCGCACATGGACACAAAAGTTCGGTGTCGAGGTGCGGCACGCGTGGGGCATGACGGAAACGAGCCCCCTCGGCACGCAGGGAAGCCTGCTGCCCAAGCATGCGAACCTGACTATCGAGCAGCAATGCGCGCAGCGCGCGAAGCAGGGGCGTGCGGTGTTCGGCGTCGAAATGCGGATCGTCGATGCAAGCGGCAACGAGCAACCGCGCGACGGCAAGGCCGCCGGCGAACTGGAGGTTCGCGGACCGTGGATTGCCGCGGCGTATTTCAAGGGCGAGAAGCCTGCGTTGCGTGACGGCTGGTTTCCGACCGGCGACATCGCCACCATCGATGCCGACGGCTACATGCAGATCACCGATCGTGTGAAAGACGTCATCAAATCCGGCGGCGAGTGGATCAGTTCGATCGACCTGGAGAACGCGGCCGTCGGACATCCGGCGGTGTTGATGGCGGCGGTGATCGGCGTCAAGCATCCGAAGTGGGATGAGCGGCCAGTGATGTTGGTCGTGACGAAGCCTGGGCAGACCGTGAACAAGGCGGAGATTCTCGCCTATCTCGAGGACAAGGTCGCGAAGTGGTGGCTACCGGACGAAGTGATTTTCCTCGACGCACTGCCGCTTGGCGCGACGGGCAAGGTGCAAAAAATGACCTTGCGTGAGCAATACGCGAACGTACTGGCGTGATCGGCTTAATTGGGTTGCCTGCACGTTTTCGTGCGATCAGGCGGCTTCTACAACGGGCTGACGGACCATTGGCCGTCAGCTTCCATCAGGAAAAAACATGAACGGGATCAAGGGCGGCTGCCTGTGCGGCAGCGTTCGCTATGAAACGGCGCGGGCGCCTCTGATGAGCGCGGTATGCCATTGCATCCATTGCCAGAAGCAGTCCGGGAGTGCGTTCTCGACCAATGTGGTCGTGCCTTCTGCGGGCTTCGAGATTGCGTCATCGACCCTCGGCACGTTCAATGATGTCGGCGAAAGCGGCGCAGGCGTCAAACGCCACTTCTGCCGGAAATGCGGTTCGCCGGTGTACACCGAGCTGGACGCCAATCCGGATGTCGTCGCGATCAAGGCGGGCACGCTCGATGACCCTTCGTGGGTGCAGCCGCAAGTGCATATGTGGCGTTGTTCGGCGAAATCCTGGGGACAGGTTTCGGAAGGCGCCGTTTGCTTCGATCGCAATCCCCCGGCCTGAATCCACAGCGCCGCGTAGACGCCAATCAAATTAATCAGGGATGCAAGAGATGGAAATTGAAGAACTAATATCGATCGATCGAATCGAGGATGCGCTGTCCGCCATCCGGCGTGGCTCGCTCGTCGTGGTGGTCGACGATGAAGATCGCGAAAACGAGGGCGATCTCATCATGGCCGCGGAGCTCGCGACGCCGGAGGCGATCGCCTTCATGGTGCGCTGGACCAGCGGCGTGCTGTGCGTGGCGCTGCCAGGCGAGCGGCTCGATGCGCTGCAAATTCCGATGATGGTCGCGCGCGGCAACGATTCGATGCAAACCGCGTTCACGGTGACGGTCGATTACCGGCACGGCACGACGACCGGCATTTCGGCGGCCGACCGTGCAACGACCATTCGCGCGCTGGTCGACCCGCAGGCCCGCGCCAGCGATTTTAACCGGCCCGGCCACCTGTTCCCGTTGCGTTCGGTGCCGGGCGGCGTGCTGCGTCGCCCGGGGCACACCGAGGCGACGGTGGACTTGTGCCGTCTGGCAGGTCTGCGCGAAGGCGGCGTGCTCGCGGAAATCGTCAACGATGACGGCAGCATGGCACGTTTGCCGCAACTGATTCGATTCGCACGCCTGCATGGTTTGCCGATCGTTTCGATTCGCGACCTGATCGATTACCGCGAGCGTTCGTATGCGGTGGCGATGAGCGAATGCGAAGCCGTGGCCTCCTGATAGCGCGGCATGCCGTTAATGAAGTTTGATTCAAATACAAAGAGATAGGGAGACGAGATGAAATTGAAATGGGTGGCAGCCGTCGCAGGCGCTGCAATCGGCAGCGCGGCACAGGCACAATCATCGGTGACGCTGTATGGCGTGCTCGATGCGGGGCTGATGTATCAAAGCACATCGGCGGCATCGTTCAATCCGGCATCGAAGAATCTGGGCAAGCTGTATCGCTTCAAGGACGCCGGCATTTACTCGAGCAATTTCGGCCTGACCGGCACCGAAGATCTCGGTGGCGGCTATCGCGCGAATTTCAAGCTGCAGGGGACCTTCGATACGGGCACCGGCAAGGCCGGCATTACCGATACCCCGGGCGTCACGGGACTATTCAACCAGATCGCGAGCGTCGGCATATCGGGGCCGTTTGGTTCGTTCAATGCCGGACGCCAGATCGCGCCGCTCGCCTTCGCGATGAGCGAGACCGACGTCCGCGGCGGCCGGTGGTTCGGAAGCATCCTCACGTCGTGGCTCGGCATGAATCAGGCGGCGGGCTGGACCGGCACGAGCACCAACGGACCGATCGGCGCACTCTACGACAGCAACGCACTCATCTACGAGACGCCGAGCTTCGGCGGCGTGAAGGCTTCGTTCGAATACGCTCCTGGCGGCGTCGCGGGGAGCTTTCAGGGCAACACGCGCGAGTCTGCCGTGCTGAAGTACTCGAACTATGGCGTGCGACTCGCGGCTGCCTATTACAACGGCCACGACACCAACCCTGGCCCGAACGCGGTGCCGACCGGTCTAGCCAACAATCGGCTCTTCTATCTCGGTGCGTTCTACACGCTGCATGACTTTTCGGTATCGGCGTCGTACACCAACGGCAAGAACCCGGCACGCTCGAATCAGGTGAGCATCGACATGTACACCTTCGGCCTCGGCTACCTGTTCACGCCCGCGTTCAGGGTGACGAGCGGCGTCTACTACCTCAGGGACCGCAACAACTCGGCGAACAAATCCATCGAAGTCGCGGCGGGCGGCGAGTACAGCCTGTCGAAAGCCACGATGGTGTATGGAGAAGTCGGGCACGTGAACAACCGGGGAACGATGACCCAGACGATCGCTTACGGTCAGCCGGTCGCGCCTGGCATGGCGACAACGGCTGTCATGGTTGGTTTGCGTCAGAAGTTCTAGGCACGCAGTACGGTCTCGGGAATGATGATGTGGGTCGACGTGACCCACGAGCCCCGCTTCAAAAATGCCCGCTCACCGCACCACATCATCGATCCTCACCTCGACAACCTTCGCCCCCTCCAACGACACAACCCCGCTCGACCCCGTCATGTCGCCCGACGCCGGCCGCGCCTGTCCCGACGCCGACACCCGTGCATCGATACTGATGCGCGAGAAATCGGACAGCCGACGCCCTGGCGTCATCGACATTGAATCGTCGAGACGCACGGTCGCGGGCAACTGACTCACGCTCAGGCGCTGCACCGCGAGCGGCATGCGCGAGCCATCGTCGGCGAGCGCATAGACGAAAACAGTGTCGGTCGGCCTGACGCGCTTTTCGAGTTCTTCGCTCAGACTCACACGCACATTCACCGACGCTCCCTTCGCGGCAAGCGCGCGCGTTTCGTCGATATTCTTTCGTGCCTGCTCCGCAATCTCCGGCGTGAGATCCGGCACATTCATCAATCTCTCCCAGTACCGGATCGCACCCGCGAAATCGCGCCGGTCGAACGCAGCCGACGCCGCCAGCGCCAGCGCTTTCGGCTGATTCGCATCGATGGCGAGCGCGGATTCTATGACCTTCGATGTCGCGCCGTCGAGATTGCCGTCGTTCGCGCTCGCGATGGCGTCGGCGTAATCGGCGCGCAGTTCCGCGTCGCGCGGATTCAGAGCGACCGCGCGGCGGTACGCCTCGGTCGCGTCGCCCGGACGGTCGAGCACCATGTACGAGCGCGCAAGCATCGACCAGCCTTGCGCGTCGTTCGGATCGCGCTGCAATCGCGCGGCCAGAAGACTGACCGCCGCTTCCATCGATGCCGGCGTGTCCGCATGTTCGCGCGTCGGTGCGCTCGCCGCCTCCTGGATCGCGAGCGCCGCAGGATCGCCGATACGCATGTACAGCGTCAACGCCGACGCCGGCACGAGCGCGATCAGCAAGCCCGCGAGCGCCGCGTGCGAAGTCCCGCGCCCCGAAGCCTGCCCGTGCAGCAGCGGCGGCACCACGCACGCGAGCGCGCCCGTCAACATCGCGGCGACGATCAGCCAGAACGCCATCATGGAGACAGACTCCTCTCGCGCCGGGCATCTCGCGCGCGTCGAATATGTCGCGCCATCGCGACCGCGCCCGCCGCAAGCAACGCGAACGGTCCGAACCACAACGCCCATGTGACCGGCTTCACCGGCGGCCGGTAGAGAACGAAATCGCCATAGCGGCGCACCATGTAGGACTCGATCTGTTCGTCGCTCGCGCCGTGCTCCACCTGCTCGCGAATGCGCGCGCGAAGATCGGCGGCGAGGCTTGCGTTCGAATCGGCGAGACTCTGGTTCTGACACACGACGCAGCGAAAATGCTCGGCGAGACGGCGCGCGCGCTCGTCGACCGGCGACTCTTGCGCTTGAGCGCACGCCACGAGCGTGAGGAGCAGCAACGCGATCCGCCTAATCACGAGCGTTCTCCTTCTGCAACGCGCCGACGAGCGGCAGAATCACGCGCTCCAGCGACGCGCGGGTAATCGGCCCGGCCTGCCGGTATCGCACGACGCCCGCCCGGTCGATCACGAACGTTTCCGGCACGCCATACACGCCATAGTCGATGCCCGTGCTGCCGTCGCGATCGACCAGCGTAGCGACATACGGATTGCCGGCCGTGTCCAGCCACTGCAACGCGGGCGCGCGCTCGTCCTTGTAGTTCAGGCCATACACCGGCACGGCGCCGTTCGCCGCGACGTTCATGAGAACGGGATGCTCGTCGCGGCACGCGTCGCACCACGACGCCCACACGTTCAGAATCCACACTTGTCCGCGCAGCGCTTCCGACGACATCTTCTGCCCGGACGCATCGAGGCGCGGCAGATCGAACGCTGGCGCGGGCTTGCCGATCAGCGCCGAAGGCAGCCGGCGCGGATCGTGTCTCAGGCCCGCCGCCAGCACCGCGACCAGGAGACCCAGCACGGCGAGCGGGATCAGGAAGCGTTTCATCGTCCGGTCTCGCCGAGGGCTTGCGGCGTTTCGGCAGGCGTCGCCGGGGCGCGCCGGGACTGCGTCGCACGCTGCCGCATATAGCGCCGGTCAGCGGCCGCGAGCAGGCCGCCGAGCGCCATCAGAATGCAGCCGCCCCAGATCCAGCGCACGAACGGCTTGATCTGGATGCGCACGGTCCACGCGTTGCCGCCCGCCGGCTGATCGAGCGCGACATAGAGATCGCGCAGCACGCCCTGATCGATGGCCGCTTCGGTCGTCGGCGTGTTCGAGACGATGAACTCGCGCTTCTCCGGATGCAGCGTGGCGATGGCGCGGCCATCGCGCGTCACGCCGATGGTCGCGCGCGTCGCGCGGTAGTTCGGGCCGTCGCTCGCGCGGACATCGTCGAGACGGAAGCGATAGCCGCCGACATCGACATGTTCGCCGGGCGCGAGCCGCGCATCGTGTTCGATGGAAAAGCCCTTGACCGTCGTCACGCCGACGATGAACACGCCGACGCCCGCATGCGCAAGCCACATGCCGATGGTCGCGAGCCGCACGCGCCGCGCGCCGCCGGCGAATCGCTGGTACATGCCTGTTGCGATGGTCGCGAAAGTCCACGCGGCCAGCAGGAAGCCGAGGCTCACGAGCGGGCGCGACACGCCCGGCAGAAACGCCGACAAGACGCTCACGAGCGCCGCCCAGCGCAGGCGCACCGCGATCTCCGGCAGGCGCGCCGCCTTCCAGCGCGCGAGCGGCGCGACGCCCATCAGGAACACGGCGGGCGCCATCAGCGGGACGAACACGCTGTCGAAGTACGGCGCGCCGACGGAAATCTTGTCGAGGCCGAGCGCGTCGAGGATCATCGGATAGAGCGTGCCGAGCATCACCGAAGCGGCGGCCGCGAGCATCAGCAGATTGTTCGACAACAACAGCGCTTCGCGCGACACCGGCTCGAATCCCGCTGGCGACGATGCAGCGCGCGGCGCGCGCCAGGCGAAGAGGGCGAGGCCGCCGCCCGAAAAAAGCGCGAGCAGCACGAGGATGAAGACACCGCGCGCGGGATCGGACGCGAACCCGTGCACCGATGTCACGACGCCCGAGCGCACGAGAAATGTGCCGAGCAGCGAAAGCGAGAACGCGCAGATCGCGAGCAGCGCGCTCCACGCGCGGAATGCGCCGCGCTTCGCGGTGGCGGCGAGCGAATGAACCAGCGCGGTGCCGACGAGCCACGGCATGAACGACGCGTTCTCGACCGGGTCCCAGAACCACCATCCGCCCCAGCCGAGTTCGTAGTACGCCCAGCCGCTGCCGAGCATGATGCCGAGCGTGAGAAACATCCATGCGGCGAGCGTCCAGGCACGCGATGCGCGCGCCCACGCGGCATCGAGCCTGCCGTCGAGGAGCGCCGCGATCGCGAACGCGAAAGCCACCGAGAAGCCGACATAGCCCATGTACAGCAACGGCGGATGGAACACCATGCCCGGGTCCTGCAGCAGCGGATTGAGATCGCGGCCGTTCATCGCGGGCGGCATGAGGCGCGTGAACGGATTCGACGTCAGCAGCATGAACAGCAGGAAGCCCGCATCGATCCAGCTCATCACGCCGAGCACGCGCGCGGCGAACGGCCGCGGCAGCCGGCGGCCGAACGCGGCGACGGCGATCATCCAGAGCGTAAGCAGCAGCACCCAGAGCAGCAGCGAGCCTTCGTGGCCGCCCCAAACGGCGGTGAAGCGGTAGATCGCCGGAAGCGCCGAATTGGAATTCTCGACGACGTAGATCACCGAGAAATCGTCGTGCAGAAACGACGCTGCGAGACAGGCGAACGCGATCGCGACGAAGCCGAACTGCCCGCACGCGGCGGGCGCGGCGACGCGCATCCATCGTTCGATACCGAAGCGCACGCCGAGCATCGGCACGATGCCCGCGACGAGCGCGAGCAGCATCGCCAGAATCAGCGCGAAGTGGCCGAGCTCGGGAATCATCGGCGCGCGCCCGGGCTCGTGTCCGCCGCCGCGCGCACTTCGCGCAGCGCGCGTTCCAGTTGCGGCGGCGTGTACTTCTCGTCGTGCTTCGCGAGGACTTCATCGGCGTGAAAGCGGCCATCGGCGCCGAGCGTGCCTTGCGCGACGACGCCGCTGCCTTCGCGGAAGAGATCGGGCAGCGCGCCCGTGTACGTGACCTCCACCGATGCGCGCGCATCCGTGACGATGAAGCGCACAGCACGTCCATCGCGATCGCGCACGAGCGAGCCGCGTTCGACGAGTCCGCCGAGCCGGAAGCGCTGTGTGCGCGCCGCTTCGTGCGAGGCGATCTGGCTCGGGCTCACGAAGAACATGACGTTGGCGCGAAACGCATCGAGCACGAACGCGCACGCGAGCGCGACGCTCGCGACGCCGAGCGCGATGAACGCGAAGCGGCGATGCCGCGCTCTCATCGGCGCAACTCCGGTTCGCGTAGCGCGTGGAAGACGAGCCAGGCTTCCGCGCCCATCAGCAGAAAAGTGATCGCGAGCGCGGCGCAGAGAATCGGATTCGCGGCGAGCATCGCGATGACGGATTCGAACGTGCTCATGCGGCATGCTCCTCGATTCGCGACGGACGTTCATCGCCCGCAGACACGCGATCCGCCGCGCGCATGACGACGCGCACGCGCGCGAGCGATATCGCGATCGCGTACGACCAGAATCCGGCGCTCATTACGGCGATGCCCCATGCCATCGACGCGGTCATCGACACGCCGCTGCCGAAGCCGAGCGACGGCCCCTGATGCAGCGTGTACCACCACTGCACGGAAAAATAGATGATCGGGATATTCACGACGCCGATCAGCGCGAGCACCGAGCACGCGCGATCCGCGCGACGCGCGCCGTCGATCGCGGCATGCAGCGCGAGAAAGCCCACGTACAGGAAGAACAGGATCAGCTCCGACGTGAGACGCGCGTCCCAGACCCACCACGTGCCCCACGTCGGCTTGCCCCACAGCGCGCCGGAAATCAGCGCGATCGCGGTGAAGAGCGCGCCGGTGGGCGCGAGCGCGCGCGCCATCATCGCGGAGAGGCGCGTGTTCATCGCGAGATGCAGCGCACTGTACGCGGCCATCACGAGATAGATGAACATCGACATCCACGCGGCGGGAACGTGCACGAACATGATGCGGTAGATGTCGCGTTGCAGCGCATCGGCGGGCGCGATGGCGAGGCCGATGACGAGCCCCGTCGCGATCAACACAATGGACGCGATGCCGAACCACGGCGTCGCGCGCGCGGCGAAGCGTTCGAAGTTGCGCGGAGACGCATAGCGGAACCAGTTCATGGCGCTATTCCATCGATATGCGCAGCGCCGCGGCGCTCGCCCACGGACATAGCCACAGCGCAAGACAGAGGGCCGCCGCGAGCAGCGAGAAATTCGCGTTGGACCATTCGATGCTCGCCGCCGGATCGGCCACGCCGACGCCGAACACGAGCACCGGCACGTAAAGCGGCAGGATCAACAGAGCGAGCACGACGCTGCCGCCGCGCACGCCGAGCGTGAGCGCCGCGCCCATCGAACCGATCAGCGACAGCAGCGGCGTGCCGATCAGGAGCGAGGCCATCAGCATGAGAATCGTGCGCGCATCGAGCCCGTATTCGAGCGCGACGACCGGCGCGAGCACGACGAGCGCGAGACCCGTCGTGAGCCAGTGCGCGGCGATCTTGCCGAACACGATGCCCGCGAGCGGCTGCGGCGAAAGCAGCATCTGCTCGAGCGCACCGCTCGCGAAATCGTTGCTGAAGAGCTGGCCCGCCGAAAGCAACGCCGCGAACAATGCCGTGACCCACAGCACGCCCGGCGCGATCGCGTGCAGGAGCTTCGGCTCGGGACCGATGCCGAGCGGAAACAGGCTCGACGCCAATACGAAGAACAGCAGTACCGACAGCGTCAGCGTGCGGGAGCGCCAGTTCAGAAGGAGTTCGCGGCGAATCACCTGAAGCGTCAGCCCGATCATGCCGCGCCTCGCGCGAGATGCAGATGCCGTGTGCGCGCGGCATCGACGGGCAACGGGCGATGCGTCGTCGCGACGAGCGTGCCGCCTGCTCGCAGATGATCGTCGATGCATGCGGCGAACCAGAGCGCGCCGCTGTCGTCGATGGCGTCGGTGGGTTCGTCGAGCAGCCAGAGCGGTTTGCCTGACAGCACGAGACGCGCGAGCGCGACGCGCCTTCGCTGCCCTTGCGAGAGACGGTTGAGACGCGTGTGCATGAGCGGCAGCACGGCGGCGCGGTCGAGCACATCGCGCTCGTTCCGGTGCGCCGCGCTCGCGCCGAGCAACGCGGCGAAACGCAGATTCTCCGCGACGGTCAGTTCTCCGTTGAAGCCGTCGGCATGGCCGAGCCAGGCTAGGTCGCGGCGAAAGCGAAGAGGATCGTCGCGCACGTCCATGCCGCGCCACGACACGCTTCCTGCCGCGAGCGGCAGCAGGCCCGCGAGCGCGGCGATCAGCGAGCTCTTGCCGCTCCCGTTCGCGCCGTGGATGACGAGCGCCGCGCCGCTATCGACACGCAAATCCGCGCCGGCCACGATGGTGCGGCTGCCGCGCATCACGTCGAGTTGCCGGGCGCTGAGCATCGATGTTTCCTCTCTCCTCGAAGGCGTGGCCGAGCGTCGCTTACTTCTTCTTTCTGTCCTCGATCTCCTGAGCCTTCACCATGTTCGGCAATTCATGCGCGATGCCCTTGTGGCAATCGATGCACGTCTTTTCGCCCGTCTCCAGGAAGCGCTGATGCGCCTCCTGCGCGCGCGGGCTCTGACGCGTGAAGTCCATGTACTGGAACGAATGGCAATTGCGGCATTCGAGCGAATCGTTGGCCTTGAAGCGCTCCCATTCGTGCTCGGCGAGTTCGAGCCGCTTGTCGAGAAACTTCTCGCGCGTGTTCACCGTGCCGAATACCTTGGCCCACACTTCCTTCGACGCCTGCATCTTGCGCGCGATCTTGTCGGTCCAGTTGTGCGGCACGTGGCAGTCCGAGCACTTGGCGTGCACGCCGGTGCGATTGCTGAAGTGGATCGTGTTCTTGAGTTCCGCATAGGTGTTGTCGCGCATTTCGTGACAGCCGGTGCAGAAGACTTCGGTGTTGGTGAGTTCCATCGCGGTATTGAAGGCGCCCCAGAAGATCACGCCCGCGACGAAGCCGCCCAAAGTCAGAAAACCGAGGCTGTAATACAGGCTCGGCCTTCGGATGGTGATCCAGTAGCGCTTGATCAGTGCCCACATGGCGATCGCTCATCGTTTCTGGTTCTTGGATGCCGGCTGCCGCTTGATGTCTTCGACAGCGACGAACGTATTGCCGACGAGCGGCTTCGTATCCGCCTGCGGAACGTGGCACTGCGTGCAGAAATAGCGGCGTGGCGACAGATGCCCGGACACCATGCCTTCGCGGTCCATGTAATGCGATACGGCAACGGGCACGGCGCCGCTCTCTTCGACACGGCTGCGCGCATGACACGCGAGGCAGCGGTTCGCGTTCTTGTCGAGCTGATAGTTATCGATCTTGTGCGGGATCGTCGGCGGTTGCTGCGCGTAGTTGAGGCCGCGTATCACGTCCTTGTTTTCGGTGGGCGCGAGGAGCGGCGCGCGGGTCTCTTCGCCGATCGGCGTCGTGCCGCGCAGCGAGTCGTGGAACGGCAGATTGGGGACGGTGGGCTGCGCGATCGCGATGGCGGCAAGCGCGAGCAGCGATGCGATGACGAGAGCGATCAGCGTGCGCATGACATGTGCTCCTAGACCCGCACGATCCTGACCGCGCACTTCTTGTAGTCGGTCTGGAACGAGATCGGATCGGTGGCGTCGAGCGTCACCTTGTTGATGAGCTGGCTCGCATCGAACCACGGCACGAACACGAGTCCGCGCGGCGGCTTGTCGCGGCCGCGCGTCTCCACGCGCGTGCGCATCTCGCCGCGCCGTGATATCACGCGCACTTCCACGCCGCGCCGGATGCCGAGCGCCTTCGCGTCATCGGGATGCATGAAGCATACGGCGTTCGGAAACGCGCGATAGAGCTCGGGCACGCGGCGCGTCATCGACCCGGAATGCCAGTGTTCGAGCACGCGGCCGGTCGCGAGCCAGAACGGATATTCCTTGTCCGGCGATTCGGGCGGCGGCTCGTAGGGCAGCGCATAGATCACGGCGCGGCCATCCGGATTGCCATAGAACTGCCAGTCGGCGCCGGCCTTCACGTAGGGATCGGAACCTTCCTTGTAGCGCCAGAGCGTCTCCTTGCCGTTGACGACCGGCCAGCGGATGCCGCGCGCCTGGTGATACATGTCGAACGGCGCGAGATCGTGACCGTGGCCGCGCCCGAAACTCGCATACTCCTCGAACAGACCCTTCTGCACGTAGAAGCCGAACGCCGCGGCTTCGTTGTTGCGATACTTCGCGTCTATTTGCGATGCGGGAAACTTGTCGACCTGGCCGTTCCGATAAAGGATGTCGTAGAGCGTCTTGCCCTTGTATTCCGGCTTCTTCGCGATCAGTTCGGCGGGCCAGACCTCCTCGACCTTGAAGCGCTTCGAGAACTCGACGAGCTGCCAGAGATCCGAACGCGCGCCGGCGGGCGCCTGCACCAGTTGATGCCAGAACTGCGTGCGCCGCTCCGCGTTGCCGTACGCGCCTTCTTTCTCGACCCACATCGCGGACGGCAGGATCAGGTCGGCGGCGACGGCCGTGACCGTCGGATAGACATCCGACACGACGACGAAATTCGATTCCTTGCGATACCCCGGCAATGCCTCGTTGTTGATGTTCGCGGCGGCCTGCATGTTGTTGTTGACCATCACCCAATAGGCGTTGAGCTTGCCGTCGCGCAGCATGCGGTTTTGCAGGACGGCATGAAAGCCCGGCTTGTCGGGAATCGTTCCCTCGGGCAGCTTCCAGATGTGCTCCGCTTCCTCGCGATGCTTCGGGTTGGTCACGACCATGTCGGCGGGTAGCCGATGCGAGAACGTGCCGACTTCGCGCGCCGTGCCGCATGCCGAAGGCTGTCCCGTGAGCGAGAACGGGCTGTTGCCCGGCGTGGAGATCTTGCCCGTCAGCAAGTGCAGGTTGTAGACCATGTTGTTGGCCCACGTGCCGCGCGTGTGCTGATTGAAGCCCATCGTCCAGAAGGACACGACCTTGGTCTTCGGATCGGCGTACAGCTTCGCGAGCTGATCGAGCTTGTTCTTCGGCACGCCCGAGAGCTTCGTCACATAGGCCGCGTCGTAGCGCGAGACGAACTGCGCGAATTCGTCGAAGCTGATCGGCTGTGAGCCGTTCGGATCGCCGGCGTTCTTCGCCGCCTTTTGCAGCGGATTGTCGGGACGCAGCCCATAGCCGATATCCGCGTTTCCCTTCCTGAAATTCGTGTGCTTGTCGACGAACGCCCGGTTCACCTTGCCGTTCTTGATGATGTAGTTCGCGATGTAATTCATGATCGCGAGATCGGACTGCGGCGTGAAGACGATGGTCTCGTCGGCGAGATCGAATGAACGATGCTCGAACGTCGAGAGAACGACGACGCGCACGTTCTGGTTCGACAGCCGCCGCGCCGTCACGCGCGTCCACAGCACCGGATGCATCTCCGCCATGTTAGAGCCCCACAGCACGAAGGCATCGGTTGCCTCGATGTCGTCGTAGCAGCCCATCGGCTCGTCCATGCCGAAGGTGCGCATGAAGCCCGTCACGGCCGAGGCCATGCAGTGCCGCGCGTTCGGGTCGAGATTGTTGCTGCGAAAGCCCGCTTTCATCAGCTTGACGGCCGCGTAGCCTTCCCACACGGTCCATTGCCCCGAGCCGAACATGCCGACGGCGGTCGGGCCTTTTTCCTTCAGCGCCCGCTTGAACTGGTCGGCCATCGTATCGAACGCGACGTCCCACGAGACGGGCTGGAACTCGCCGCTCTTGTCGAACTTGCCGTTCTTCATGCGCATGAGCGGCGTGGTCAGGCGATCCTGGCCGTACATGATCTTCGAGAGGAAGTAGCCCTTCACGCAGTTGAGCCCGCGATTGACTTCGGCTTGCGGGTCCGCCTGCGTCGCGACCACCTGATTGCCCTTCACGCCGACGAGCACGCCGCATCCCGTGCCGCAGAAGCGGCAGGGCGCCTTGGACCACGCGATGTCGTCGCTCTGGGCGACGGCCTCCATGCCGGGCAGCGTGATGCCCGCGGACGCGGCGGCCGTGGTGGCGGCGGTCTGCTTAATGAACGCGCGACGAGTCAGTTTCATCGGGGATTTCCTCGTTCAGCGAATCGGCGTGTTCGTGATGCTGATAAACGAGCGCGATGCTCACGACATCGGGTATCGACTGCGCCGCGTGCAATTGATCGGCAACATGAGATGAGCGGTCCGCTTCGAGCGTGAGCACGATCCTGCCTTCGGCGCTCGATCCGTGAACCTGTGCGCCAGGCAATTCGGCGAGCGCCTGCTTGACGCGTGCCAGGGCTTCTATCCGCGCGTATACAACGACGCCGGCGATGTGATACTCGCAAGACTGGTCAGTCTTATCGTCGAAACGACTACTGCTATCGACGAGCTTGAGCTTCATTTAATTGAAATAATCGCGACGCTCGTTAATGATGTGGCGGGCCGCCAACCAGCATCTGATAGAACCAGACCACGAATCCGTAAGCGGCAATGATCATGACCGTGAGCACGGGAACCATGACGACGGTCAGAAACAGAAAGCTGCGCAACTCTTCGGACTGGCGTATTTCGTTTTTCTCATCCATGGGGCACGTCTGATCTCGTTTGGCATTGTGGGAAAGGCCAGCACGAAAGATGACTTCAATGTTGGTATAGGGAATACATCTTTTCAAGGCGAAAATGCGTTATTCGCGTTGCGGCTCGTGTAACGGTTAATTAAGTCTGATCGGGCGAGACGTATCCGATTGCGGTGCGACAGGCCTTTATCGTTTCGGCTCATTGAACATTCGCTTCGTTGGATGACTGCGTATCGCAACGCTGCATTGCATGTCTTTGCCATAACTTTCGCCGTAGTCCGAAAGCCGCTTGGCGGTCGAGTTCATAGAATTCGGGCACCTCAAACCACGCAATTTGGATCATGCCGACCAAGCTCGAATTCCAGACCCCCGAAGGACGTCTCTCGCTTTCCATCTTCGACGCTCAATTCATGGCCTATGATGCGGGCGAGCTCGCTTATCGATCGACGCGGGATTTCGTCGCGCGAATGCAATCGATGGGCCTCGGCGAGCTGGCAGAAGCTTATGCGCGTCTTCTCGCACAGAACAAGGTTTCGGTGATGGAACTGCACGAAGCCCGCGAGGATGCGCAAGCGTGTATTGGTAGAGATGCTGAGTGCGCGGTGATTGCGGAGGGCATCATGCCGCGTGTTGAGAGAATTCGCGAGACGATCGCGCAAACGCAAGTCGACATGCGCGCGAATGTGGAGCGGCTAGCCGCGCTATCGGCGGCTTGCGATCATGCGTTGCGGCAGATTCCGGGGTATCGGCCGCCGGTGTGTGGGTCGTGAGGAATGTGGCTCCTGATTCGCAAGATCGAATTATATAAGGATCCCTACACAACTCGCCGCGTATAGGCTTCCTTGGAACGTAGACTACGTTAAGCCTTTTTGACGAATTCCGTCTTGAGACTCATGGCTCCAAAGCCATCGATCTTGCAGTCGATGTCATGATCGGCATCGACGAGCCGAATATTTTTGACTTTCGTGCCCATCTTGACCACTCCGCCGCCGCCTTTGAGCTTCAGATCCTTGATGACAGTAACTGTGTCGCCATCGTGAAGAACGTTCCCAGCAGAATCACGATAGACCCTGGCGGCGGGTTCCGATGCGCTGTCCGTCTGCGCGGACCACTCGTGCGCGCATTCGGGGCAGATATACATGCCCGCATCTTCGTAAGTGAATGCCGATTGGCACTGAGGGCAGGGAGGTAGTGGGTTCATACGTATCGCTCGATGACTTGCGGAAAATTGAAGGCCCGCAGTATAACGCCGTCCGATGGTCAAGGTCATGACGCCGCACCAGACCCAACCTCACCCCTCGCCGCTATATCCGTTCATACATTCCGTCCTATATAAACGATAAGAATGTTTTGCTTTCGTGAATGGTGGTTCTGCGCCAACATGAGGTGATTCTGAAAATCACATGGAGCGAGACATGGACAACAACACGGACCTCAAGCGCTACGAATTGCTGATCAACGGCGAATTCGTTCCTCCGAGCGGAGGTGAATATTCGACGAACCTCGATCCCGCCACAGAGAACCCCATATCCCGCGTGGCACAAGGTACGTCCGCCGATGTCGACCGCGCAGTGCAGGCCGCGCGCGCCGCGCTCAAACCGTGGAACGCGATCCGTGCAGCCGAGCGCGGCCGCATCCTGATGAAGCTCGCCGAGTTGCTCCGCGAAAATCAGGAAGAACTCGCGGCGCTCGAAAGTCTCGACGCAGGCAAGCCGATCGCGGGCGTGCAACGCCAGGACGTGCCCGCCGCCATCGACACACTCGCGTACTACGCCGGCTGGTGCGACAAGATCAACGGCCAGGTCGTGCCCGCGCGCCCCGACGCGCTGACCTACACCGTGCGCGAACCCGTCGGCGTCGTCGCGGCGATCGTGCCGTGGAATTTCCCGCTGATGATCGGCATGTGGAAGATCGCGCCCGCGCTCGCATGCGGCTGCACGCTGATCGTGAAACCCGCCGAAATCACGCCGCTCTCCGCGCTGATGGTCGGACGCCTCGCGCTCGAAGCCGGCGTGCCGCCGGGCGTGCTCAATATCGTGACCGGCAAGGGCTCGGTCGTCGGCGACGCGCTCGTCGCGCATCCTGGTGTCGACAAGGTCACGTTCACCGGGTCGCCGTCGGTCGGACGCGGCATCCTGCAGGGCGCGGCGGGCAACTTCAAGCGCGTCACGCTCGAACTCGGCGGCAAGTCCGCCAACGTGATTTTCGCGGACGCAAATCTCGATGGCGCCGTGCGCGCGGCGGCCTCCGGCATCTTCTTCAACGCGGGCCAGGTCTGCTCGGCGGGCTCGCGGATTCTCGCGCAACGCGCCGTCTACGATGAAGTCGTCGAACGCCTTGCCCAACGCGCGCGGACGATCAAGCTCGGCGATCCGTCGAGCCGTGAAACCAATATGGGCCCGCTCATCTCCGCCAAGCAGATGAAGAGCGTGCTGGACTATGTGGATGTCGGCAAGGAAGAGGGCGCGTCGCTCGTGACGGGCGGCAGGCGCTCAGGCGAGCGCGGCTTTTTCGTCGAGCCGACGGTGTTCGCGAACGTCGAACACGAGATGCGCATCTCGCAGGAGGAGATCTTCGGGCCGGTCGCGAGCGTCATTCCCTTCGACGATGAAGCCGACGCATTGCGCATCGCCAACGGCACCGCCTACAGTCTCGCCGCGGCTGTGTGGAGCGCGGATATCGGCCGCGTGCATCGCATGGCTGCCGAACTCAAGGCGGGCACGGTCTGGGTGAATACCTACGGCTTCACCGATGTGCGTCTGCCGTGGGGTGGCTCAGGCGATTCCGGCTTCGGCCGCGAACATGGCGATGTCGCCATCGAGAACTTCACCGAGCCGAAGGCAGTCTGGGTCGCACTGACACCTTAAGGTGAAGACACCTTAAGGGAAACGCCGCCGCGGGCAACCGCGGCGAATCATGCAAACACGAGAAGACGCAAAAGGGCGGTCCGGAATTTCCCGGACCGCCCTTATCGAGAGTGAAGAGCCTTAAGCGCGCGCCGTTTCCTGGTTGCGCGCTCGCCAAAGCCGCGCCCGCTGCGTGCTGTCTTCATATTGAACCGTGTTTTGCCGGCATGCTTCGACAGTCGAATTCTTGCGCTCGACGATCGCCTGGCAGAGAAACTCCGCGCTGTACGCCTTCAGGAGATGCGGAGAGTGCGTCTCGATGTACTGCGCGATCTTCCCGTAGTCGCTGTCCGCCGACGCAAGCGCGAGGTAGGTCTGCACATCCCAGCGGAACATCAGATCGAGTTCTTCAAAAGCGGTATTGAATGCGCAGACTTGCGCCTGAACTTCGCGGTCATCGCTGTACATTGCATGGATCATGATCGTCTCCTGTATGGCCGGGGGGCATGAATGCAGGATAGGTAACACGATCCATATACGATAGTTAAAGTTTTTTCGCTTATATATTCAGTAAGCGTTATGAATTGGGCTTACCGGTCTTCGCGACGATTTGCGTGATCGCTTCGATCTGTGCGGCGCCTTCTTCGACGAGAAACTGCTTGAACGCGAGCGCCACCGGCGGCAGACGCTTGTTGTTCCGATGCACGACGAACCAGTTGAGCATCACGGGAAAACCCTCGATATCGAGCACCGCCAGTTTGCCGACCTGCAACTCCATGCTGATCGTGTGCGCGGACAGAAAGCTCACGCCCATGCCGGCGATCACCGCCTGCTTGATCGTCTCCGTGCTGGTGATTTCCATCGCGACGTTCAGGTTTGAGAGCCGGCCCGCGAAACCTTCTTCCATCGAATTCCAGGTATCCGAACCGCGCTCGCGGACGATGAACGGCTCGTCGGCCAGTGCTTCCAGCGGCACGTTTTTGCGTCCGACGAGCGGATGATCCGGCGGCGCGACGATCACATACGGATGCGGTGCAAAGGAAACGTTGACCGTATCCATGTCGCGCGGCGGACGCACCATCACGGCGAGGTCGGTGAGATTGTCGGAAAGCTGATGCAGCAGTTCTTCGCGGTTATGTACCGCAAGGTTGAGCCTGACATCGGTATTACGCTGCGTGAACGCCGCAAGCAGTCGCGGAAAAAAATAATCGCCCGCGCTGATCACCGCGACACTCAGCGTGCCGCCCGAAATGCCCTTGAGCCGTGCCATCGCGTCGTCGGCTTCGCGGAATTGCTCCAGGATCGCACGGCTGTAATGGAGCATTTCATTGCCGGCCGGCGTGAGGTAGATTTTCTTGCCCAACTGCTCGAAGAGCGGCAAGCCAGCGTGCTCCTCCAGTTGCTTGACCTGCGTCGAGACGGCGGGCTGAGTGAGATAGAGTTCCTCGGCGGCGCGAGAAAAACTCAGTCGACGGGCAACGGTCTCGAAGATCTTCAACTGACGCAGGGTAGCGTTGCGGAGCACGGCGATCCTTCATCCATTAACGATAGCTAATTTATACAATAATTTTTTCTAACTTTCCTTAATCGTTTTTCTCCCCCACGATGCTTTCACGTCCCCAAAAGTTGTAAGGAGGACGGTCGCGGCTAGCACGAACGGTTATGCTTAACCCCGAGCATCGGCCACGCGCTTTTCGCCATGTATCACGGCACGACTCAGCAAAAACCCGAAGCCTGCAAAGGCGCATCAACCATCCGGACTTTATTGGGAATCGCTTGAAATGATTCGTCGATCGCCTGACGCGGATGTTTGCCTGACGTGCGAATCGATCGCCCACTTCAGTATGTGCAGCACGCGCGACATGCGCGACAGGCGGCCTCACGCCCACGCCGCCTGGACCGAGCACTTCCCCTGACCGACCGCTCGCCGCCGGCGCACCGCGCCGGTTTCTCGCAGCACATCAAGCGCCGTACGAGCGCTAGAAAACATAACGGAGACAGACATGGCAAGCGCAGACACGGTTGTGTCCGGGCAATCGCACGGGCGTCATCACAACAGATGGTTCCAGCTAGTGATCGGCATCATATGCATGGGGCTGGTCGCCAACCTGCAGTACGCATGGACCCTGTTCGTCGTCCCAATGGATGCGAAGCATCACTGGGGTCAGGCGGCGATTCAGACCGCCTTCACCATCTTCATCGTTACCGAAACCTGGCTCGTGCCCGTCGAGGGCTGGCTCGTCGATAAATTCGGCCCGCGGCCGGTCGTCATCGGCGGTTCGATCTGCGCGGCGCTCGGCTGGATCATCGACGCGAACGCGACGAGTCTCATCCATCTCTACATCGGGGCGGTGGTCGCGGGCATCGGCGCGGGCTGCGTGTACGGCACGTGCGTCGGCACGGCGCTCAAGTGGTTTCCGGACAAGCGCGGTCTCGCTGCGGGCATGACGGCGGCGGGCTTCGGCGCGGGCGCGGCCGTCACCGTGATTCCGATCTCCAACATGATCCAGAGCTCGGGCTACGAGCACGCGTTCATGTTCTTCGGCATCCTGCAGGGCGCATGCATTTTCGTGCTCGCGCTGATGCTCGTGCGACCCAATCCGCCGAAGGGCATCGTGCCGGCCAAGCGCATCGTGTCGACGAAAATCGACTACACGACAGGACAGATGGTGCGCTCGCCGCTCTTCTGGGTGCTGTACCTGATGTTCGTGTTCGTCGCGGCGGGCGGCGTGATCGCGACCGCGCAGTTCGGGCCGATTGCGAAGGAATACGGCTTCGCGAAGATGCCGGTGAACCTGCTGGGCGTGACGCTGCCATTGCTCGCGATGACGCTGTCCATCGATAACCTGTGCAACGGTTTCACGCGTCCGCTGTGCGGTTTCATCTCGGACAAGATCGGCCGCGAGAACACGATGTTCATCATCTTCCTGGGCGAAGGCGTCGCGCTGCTCGGGCTGATGGAGTTCGGACACGATCCGTATCTCTTCATGCTGTTCGCGGCGATGACGTTCCTGTGCTGGGGCGAAATCTTCTCGATCTTCCCCGCGACCTGCGCCGATACCTTCGGCAGCAAGTACGCCGCCGCTAACGCGGGCACGTTGTACACGGCGAAGGGCACGGCATCGATGCTGGTGCCGCTTGCATCGGTGCTCGCGTCGGTCGGTTCGTGGAACGCGGTGTTCATCGCGGCGGCCGTCACGTCGATCGCGGCGGGACTGTGCGCAAAGTTCGTCCTCGCACCGATGCGCAAGCGCTGGATCGAGAACACGCTGACGGAAACGTCGGCGGAATCATCGGTCAACGCGTCGTTCCAGACGGGCTGGGACGCATCGCGCAACACGGTTCAGTAAGGCAGTCGAGAGATGCCGCGCGAACCGTCTCCATCGCTCAGCGTATCGCTGCATCAGTTGAGATTGTTCGTCACGCTCGCGCGGCATCGCAGCTTCACGCGCGCGGGCGATGAATTCGGCATCACGCAATCGGCAGTCAGCCGCAGCATCAGAGAACTCGAAGACGAAGTCGCGCTGCGGCTCTTCGATCGCACCACGCGCCAGGTCGCACTCACCGACACTGGACGCCGCCTGCTCGCGCGCATCGCGCCGCTTGTCGAGGAACTGGAAGCGACGCTGCGGCCGCGCGCGCACGAGGGTGGCGAGCCGGGCGTCGTGAATCTCGCGAGCAGTTCTGGTCTCACCGCGAGCGTCTTGCCCGGCATGCTCGCGTCCTGCCGCGAGCACTTGCCGGATATCACGATCGTGATGATGGATCGGCCGCAGAACGCCGTGCTGCAACTCGTTCGTTCCGGCGAGGCGGAACTGGGCGTCGTGATCGCGCCGGAGAATCTCGACGAACTCGCCGCCGAACCGCTTTTCGCCGATGGACTCGCGGCGGTCGTGAGCGCGTCGCATCGGCTCAGCGAGGCGGCGCGCATCGACTGGCAGCAGTTGCGCGGCACGCCGCTTCTCCTTCTCGATGATGACACCGGCAGTCTCGGCGCCATCGAAGCCGCGCTCGCGCTGCACGGCGTAACCGGCGCGGTTCGCCAGAAACTCACGCAGTCGGCGGCGGTCGCGCGCATGGCCGAAGCGGGACTCGGCGTCGGAATTCTGCCGATGCACGCGCGCACCGCGTGCGACAGCGCGCAGGCGCGCTTCATCCCGCTCGTGCCGGACACGTCGCGCACGATCATGCTCGTGCGGCGCAAGAGCCGCGCATTGCGCGCGAGCGCGGCAAGTGTGTGGTCGCACATCGTGGCGGCCTCGTCGCATACTGTGATCTCGGGTCAGCCTGTCGACGCCTGACCGGCGCTTTTCCCTGTATTCATTCCAACCCGCGGCGCGCCTCGCGCATGCGGGTTTCCGCTCGTCCGCGAGAACACGATTCGCCTTGTTCTCGGTCGATACGGAATGTAGTATCTTGTATATCAGAGAGCTAGAAGGCTACAACCCTCAGGAGACGAACCATGAAAATCTGCGTGTACGGCGCCGGCGCGATCGGCGGATATATGGGTGCGCAACTGGCGCGCGCCGGGGCGGAGGTTAGTTTCGTCGCGCGCGGCCCGCATCTCGCGGCCATGCAGGCGAACGGCGTGAAGCTGCGCATCGATGGTCAGGAGCACGTCGTCAAGGTGCGCTGCACGAACAATCCCGCCGAACTCGGTCCGCAGGATTACGTGATCATCGCGCTCAAGGCGCATTCGATTCCCGGTGTCGTCGATCTGATTCCGCCGCTGCTTGGGCCGGAGACGGCGATCGTCACGGCCGTCAACGGTTTGCCGTACTGGTACTTCTACAAGCACGGCGGCGAGCTCGAAGGCACGAAGTTGCAGAGCGTCGATCCTGGCGGCCGGCAGTGGGACGTGTTCGGGCCGGAACGCGCGATCGGCTGCGTGCTGCTGCCGGCGGCGGAGATCGCGGAGCCGGGCGTCATCGAGCATCACTACGGCAAGAAGTTTCCGATCGGCGAGCCGAGCGGCGAAATCACGCCGCGACTGCAGGCGCTGCACGACATGATGGCCAAGGCGGACATGGAAGCGCCGATGCGCGACAACATCCGCGACGAAATCTGGCTGAAGCTCTGGGGCAACCTGTGCTTCAACCCGATCAGCGCGCTGACCGGCGCGACGCTCGACGTCCTGACCAGCGATCCCGGCACGCGCGCGCTCTCGAAGGCGATGATGCTGGAAGCGAAAGCCATCGGCGACAAGATCGGCGTGAACTTCCGCGTCGACGTGGAGCGGCGCATCAACGGCGCGGGCGCGGTCGGCGCGCACAAGACGTCGATGCTAATGGACTGCGAGGCCAATCGCCCGATGGAAATCGATCCGCTGATGACCGTCGTGCAGGAAATCGGCCGTCTCGTTCACGTGGACACGCCGATGCTCGATGCGGTGCTCGCATTGATCAAGCTGCGCGAGGGCGTGAATCAGGGCACGGCGAAGCCGCTGCCGCTCCCGCAATCGCAAAAAGCCGCCTAAACTGCAGACGAAGGCACCAGCGTTGTTTCTGATATACAAGATGCAAAATATGTTGATCTCTGTTGCGATGCAGCATATACTGAGGGCTCTTGAGTGATTTGACTGGAGCCTGAAATGAGCATCGCCCTGTTGGTGGTTGTCGGATTCGCGCTGGTTGCCGTGGGTACGGGTGTTACGTTTATGATTGCGTCGGCGGTGCCGCAGAGCATGCTGCAGCGCGCACAGAATCACGGTCGCTTCGCCGGTCTTGCGGCGGATGACCAGAACGGCGGTTCGGGCAAGCGTGTCGACGCTCGCCGTCCGCACATGGGAAATCAAGCCATCAATGCCATCTGATACTCAATCCGTAGACAGGCCGGAAGTTCGCCCCGACGTTCGTCCGTCCGGGCTCACGCTTTCGCTGGAGCCGATCAATGCCACGGTTTCGCTGCGCGATCAGGCGTACGCGAAGCTGCGGCAGGCGATCGCCGAGGCGGACATCTACCGCTCGCGGGAAGAAATCCGTCTGGACGAGAAAGAGCTGACCGAAGCGCTCGGCGTCTCGCGCACACCCATCCGCGAGGCCATGACACTGCTCGAGCAGGAAGGCTTCCTGCGCACGGTGCCGCGCCGGGGTGTCTATATCTTGCGCAAGACCAAGCGCGAGATCGTCGAGATGATCCACATGTGGGCGGCGCTGGAAAGCATGGCGGCGCGGCTCGCGACGCAGCGCGCGACGGACGAGGAAATCGCCCACTTGCGCCACATGTTCGACAACTTCCGCGACTCGACGCCCGCCGAGCACATCGACGAATATTCGGATGCGAATATCGCGTTCCATTCGGCGATCGTGCGTCTGTCGAAGTCGGAAATCATCTTCGAGACGATCAAGAACATCTTCGTGCACGTGCGCGCGATCCGTAAGATGACGATCTCGCAGAGCGACCGGGCGTCGCGCTCGATCGTCGATCACATGCGCATCATCGAGGCGCTGGAGAAGCGGGACACCGAACTGGTCGAGCGGCTCGTGAAGCAGCATTCGCTGGATCTGGCGGCGTTCGTCGAGGCGAATTGCGACTTTCTGGACTGATGCCGGATTGAAGTTCGAGTCATGAAAAAGGCTGCGTGGCGTTTGCCGCGCAGCCTTTTTTGCGTTCAGGATCGTTGAACCGATACGACTAGCGTATCGCGTGGACCATCGTTTCGCCGAGCGCGGCAGGCGAATCCGCGACATGGATGCCCGCCGACTTCATCGCGTCGATTTTCGCGCTCGCCGTGCCCGATCCGCCCGAGATGATCGCGCCGGCGTGGCCCATGCGGCGTCCCGGCGGCGCGGTCGTCCCGGCGATGAAGCCGACCACCGGCTTCCTGGTCTTTGATTCCTTGAGAAATTGCGCGGCTTCCTCTTCGGCCGATCCACCGATCTCCCCGATCATAATGATGCCTTCGGTGGCGTCGTCTTCGAGAAAGAGCGCGAGGCAGTCGATGAAATTCGTGCCGTTCACCGGATCGCCGCCGATGCCGATGCAGGTCGTTTGCCCGAGCCCGGCGGCCGTCGTCTGCGCGACGGCCTCATACGTGAGCGTGCCCGAACGCGACACGATGCCGATTTTCCCCGGCTGGTGAATATGCCCCGGCATGATGCCGATCTTGCATTGCCCCGGCGTGATGACGCCCGGACAGTTCGGCCCGACGAGCCGGCTGTTCGAGCCGGCGAGCGCGCGCTTGACGCGCAGCATGTCGAGCACCGGAATGCCTTCCGTGATGCAGACGATGAACGGCACCTGCGCGTCGATGGCTTCGAGGATCGCATCGGCGGCGAAGGGCGGCGGCACGTAGATGACGGACGCGTCGGCGCCGGTTTTCGCGACCGCATCGGTGACGGTGTCGAACACGGGCAACTCCAGATGCGTCGTGCCGCCTTTGCCGGGCGTCACGCCGCCGACCATGCGCGTGCCGTACGCGATCGCCTGTTCCGAGTGAAACGTGCCCTGCGCGCCGGTGAAGCCCTGGCAAATCACTTTCGTATCTTTATTGATCAAGACGCTCATGCTGGTGTCCTCTCAGTGAGCGACGGCGCCGACGATCTTGTCGGCGGCATCGGCGAGGTTTTCGGCGGGGATGATCGTGAGGCCGGAGGTGCGCAGGATTTCGCGGCCCGCATCGACGTTCGTTCCGGCGAGGCGCACGACGAGCGGCACGCGCAGATCGACTTCGCGCGCGGCCGCGACGACGCCTTGCGCGATGACGTCGCAACGCATGATGCCGCCGAAGATGTTGACCAGAATGCCGCGCACTTTCGGGTCGCGCAGAATCAGCTTGAATGCGGTGGCGACGCGTTCCTGCGTCGCGCCGCCGCCGACATCGAGAAAGTTGGCCGGCTCGCCGCCGTATAGCTTGATGATGTCCATCGTGGCCATCGCGAGGCCGGCGCCGTTCACCATGCAGCCGATGTTGCCGTCGAGCGTCACGTAGTTCAGGCCGTGTTTCGCCGCTTCGATTTCGGCGGGATCTTCCTCGTCCTCGTCGCGCAGCTTTTCGATGTCGGGATGGCGATAGAGCGCGTTGTCGTCGAAATTGAGCTTGGCATCGAGCGCCATCACGTCGCCGGAACCGGTCACGACGAGCGGATTCACTTCGACGATGGACGCGTCGAGATCGACGAACGCCTGATACAACGCCGTGATGAATTTCGACGCCGCGCCGACCTGCTTGCCGCTCAGACCGAGGCCGAACGCGATCTGACGCGTGTGAAACGGTTGCAGCCCGGTCGCCGGATCGATCGCGACCTTGAGGATCTTTTCCGGCGTGCGGTGCGCCACTTCCTCGATTTCCATGCCGCCTTCGGTCGATGCCATGATCGTGATGCGCGACGTGGCCCGATCGACCAGCATGCCGAGATACAACTCGCGCGCGATATCGCAGCCTTCCTCGACATAGAGACGCTTCACTTCCTTGCCCGCCGGCCCGGTCTGCTTCGTCACGAGCACCGATGCCAGCATCTGCTGCGCGTTCTCGCGCACCGCGTCCACGGACTTCACGACGCGCACGCCGCCTTTGCCGTCCGGATCATTGGAAAAGCGTCCCGCGCCGCGGCCGCCGGCGTGAATCTGCGACTTCACGACCCAGACCGGTCCGCCGATCGCGCGCGCCGCGTCGGCGGCTTCCTGCGCGGAAAAGGCGACGCGGCCTTCCGGAACCGCGACGCCGTACTTTCGCAGCAGCGTCTTCGCCTGATATTCGTGGATGTTCATTGCGTCTCCTGATGTCCTCTAATGAGAGTGGCGCGGCAAAAAACGTATCCTTCGTCGCGCTGAAATACTGTATATCAGATTTCACGGCGAGCAAAAGGTTTTAGCGGGTATGGTGGAGTGACGCGGGTAATGGACGAAACTTCGGAGGAATACAGTGATTGCTGCGATGCAATATCGATGATGGCGAAAGCACCATCGGTAAAGCCTTTTAGACAATCGTGCAGTGCATCACAGGGTTTGTTCCGACCGATCTACAGTTGACTAATATTGTGTCTGGAATATTGTATATCACGGGAGCCGAGATGCTCGGCAGCTGCCGCGAGGATGCGCGCAAGGCTGGCACGATGGCGCAAAGGATGTACAAATGAATCTGAATCCATAAACGTCGAACTAAAGAATTGGGAGACAAGCCATGACGGTGAACAACTCTGGCAAGGCGCTGGACGGCGTGCGCATCCTGGATTTCACGCACGTTCAGTCGGGACCGACCTGCACGCAGCTGCTCGCGTGGTTCGGCGCGGACGTCATCAAGGTGGAACGCGCGGGCGCAGGCGACATCACGCGGGAACAACTCCGCGACATTCCCGACGCCGACAGCCTCTACTTCACGATGCTCAACCACAACAAGCGCTCGATCACCATCGACACCAAGAATCCTGAAGGGAAGAAGGTGCTAGAGACGCTCGTGAAGAAATGCGACGTGCTCGTCGAGAACTTCGCGCCGGGCGCGCTCGATCGCATGGGCTTTACGTGGGAGCGCATCCAGGAGTTGAATCCGCGGATGATCGTCGCTTCGGTCAAAGGCTTCGGCCCCGGACCCTATGAGGACTGCAAGGTCTACGAAAACGTCGCGCAATGCGCGGGCGGCGCGGCTTCGACGACCGGTTTCGACGACGGCCCGCCCGTGGTCAGCGGCGCGCAGATCGGCGATTCCGGCACGGGCCTGCATCTCGCGCTCGGCATCGTCACGGCGCTGTACCAGCGCAACACGAGCGGACGCGGCCAGAAAGTGCTCGCCGCGATGCAGGACGGCGTGCTCAACCTCTGTCGCGTGAAGCTGCGCGATCAGCAACGGCTGGAACGCACCGGCGTGATGAAGGAATATCCGCAATACCCGAACGGCTCGTTCGGCGAAGCGGTGCCGCGCGCGGGCAATGCATCGGGCGGCGGTCAGCCTGGCTGGATTCTCAAGTGCAAGGGCTGGGAAACCGATCCGAACGCGTATATCTACTTCATCACGCAGGCGCCGGTGTGGGGTGAAATCTGCAAGGTGATCGGCAAAGAGGAATGGATCGACCATCCGGACTACAAGACGCCGAACGCGCGCCTGCCGCATCTGAAGGACATCTTCGCAGAGATCGAGCGCTGGACGATGTCGAAGACCAAATTCCAGGCGATGGAAATCCTCAACAAGCACGACATTCCTTGCGGTCCGATTCTCTCGATGAAGGAAATCGCCGAAGAGCCGTCGCTGCGCAAGACGGGCACGGTGGTCGAAGTGGATCATCCGGTGCGCGGCAAATATCTCACGGTCGGCAATCCGATCAAACTGTCCGACAGCCCGACCGAAGTCGTGCGCTCGCCATTGCTCGGCGAGCATACGGACGAAGTCATGGCCGAACTCGGCTACACGCCCGATCAGGTCGCCACGCTGAAGAGTCTCGGCGCGATCTAGACGCCTCTCACGCACTTGCTTTGCCACCCGCCGCCTTCGAAAGAAGGCGGCGCGGACCCGGCACGTCCATAGAAACCGGAGACACACACGGGATGAACAACACGGTTGTCCTGTAACGAAGCGAAGCAGCCAAGCTCATCCACGGAACTGCCCGTCATGATGCTCGGCGCGAAGTAAAAGTGGGCTCGCGACGCGGGCCTGATCCGATGTAAGGAGGAGGGGACGAGAGCGCGGGCCATGTACGCCCGCGCTCCTATTCTCAAGGAGACAGATTTGAAACACTGGATTCGTTTTCGCGATGCCGGCGGCAGCATCGGCTTCGGTACGCTCGATCAGCACTCGGGCCGCGTCGTGCAGCACGAAGGCGCGATGTTCGACCGCCCGCGCCCGACCGACATTTCCTTCGCCGCCGACGATCTCACGCTGCTCGCGCCGTGCCAGCCGAGCAAGGTCATCGCGCTGTGGAACAACTACTACGCGCTGTCGCAGAAGCTCGACAAGGCGCCGCCGCAGCATCCGCTCTTTCTGATCAAGCCGCCGATGTCGGTGATCGGGCCGAACGAGTCGATCCGCCGGCCGAAGAGTTATCAAGGCAAGATTGCGTACGAGGGCGAACTGGGCATCGTGATCGGCAAGACGGTGAGCGGGGCGTCGGTTGAGGAAGCCGAGGAGGCGATCTTCGGCTATACGTGCGTGAACGATGTCACCGCGATCGAACTGCTTCAGCAAGATCCCAATTTCGCGCAGTGGTGCCGCTCGAAGGGCTTCGACACGTTCACGTGCCTCGGGCCCGCGATCGTCACGCCGGGCAACGGCTTCGACTGGCGTACTGCGAACGTCGTCACGACGCTCGAAGGCGTCGAGCGTCAGAACTATCCGCTCGACGACATGATCTTTTCGCCCGCCGAACAGGTGAGCATGCTGTCGCAGGACATGACGCTCGTGCCCGGCGATGTGATCGCGTGCGGCACGTCGATCGGCGTCGGCTCGATCAAGGACGGCGCGCGCGTGGATGTGTCGATCGCGGGTATCGGCACGCTGTCGAACGTGCTGGCCGTCTGAAGGAGCGACGCATGTCCGATGCTCTGGCCGGCGCGCTGTGCGTGCTCGCGGCGTTGTCGGCGGGTTCGTCGATGCGGGCAGGCGCGGCGCGTGCCCATGCGCGTGCGTTGGTGGCAGCCGGCGCGGTGATCGTCGTCGCGGCCTGCGCGAGCGGCGGCCCTGCCGCCGTGGCGACGCTGGCCGCCGCGCTCCTGCTCGCCGGTGTCGCGGGATTCGCCGGGTATCGATTCGGCGGGAGCGCTTCGATTGCTTCGGGCGCATCGACGCACGCGTCGCTCACCACGATCGCTTTCGTCGCATGGCTGCTGCCGGGCGCGAACGGCGCGTATGCGGTCTTCGCAGGAGGCGCGATGGCGGCGCTGGCTTGTCTCGTCTGCGCGCGGGCGAATCGCGAAAGCATGTCGTTGCAGCCGCTGCATCTCGTCTGCGCCGGCGCGTGCGCGGCGCTCGCCTATGTGCTCGGCGCGCAACCCGGCGCGCACGCCGTGGTCTTGGTCGTTGCGATGGTCGCGCTGATCAGTGCGCATCTGTCGCTCGCGATGGGCGGTGCTGCCGGCGCGCCGGCCGCGAGCGCCTTGAGCGCGGCAGCGTCGTGCGGACTCGCCGTCGCGGCGGCGCTCGGCGGCGCGCATGGCGCGCTCCTCGTGGCGGCCGTGGCGATCGCCATCGGCTGCGCGCGGTCGGCGGCGCTCGCCGGCGTCGCGCACGAGGCGAAATAAACGACGAAGCCAGCGTGGTTGCCCACGCCGGCCTCGTTTCCATGCGTCATGCGCTCTGCCAGTCGCGCATCAACGATCGCGGTTCCACAACGCGCCGAGCACGAAGCCGACCGCCGCGGCGATCAGCACGCCCTGAAGCGGCTGATTCGCGACCGCCAGGCGCACGTTGTCGACGGTCTGACCGTAGCTCTGCTGCAAGTTGCCATAGGCCTGCCGCACTTTGCCTTCGGCTTGCGTCGCTTCATCCCCGGTCAATGCGCCGACCGCGTCCTGTACCTTGCCGACGACTTTTTGTGCCGCGCCTTCCACTTGATCCTGCACCATGGTGCCTCCTTTCGGGTTGAGCGGTTTCTCGTAACTCCGGAATCGCCGGAACGCACCTCTACAGCACGCCGCGTGCCTAAGTCCGCTTAGGCCGGACCGATAAGGCTTTTGACGCTGTCGACGAGATCATCGATGGAAAGCGGCTTGCGGCGAAACTGCGCGTGCGGATGTTCGAGCGCCGGCGCATTGGCCGCCGCGCTCATGAGAATCACCGGCACGCCGGCGAGCCCGTCGCTCGCGGCCAGTTGCCGGATCAGCTCGACGCCGTCCATGTGCGGCATCATCCAGTCGGTAATGACGAGCGCGGGCGGATTCGCGCGCGCCGCGTCGAGCGCGGTGCGTCCGTTGGAGGCGGTGGAAACCTCGTAGCCCTCCATTTCGAGCACGAGCCGCCACGTTGTCAGAATGTCGAATTCATCGTCGACGACGAGGATTTTTTTCATGCGCGCGCGCCGGGATCCGACACAGAGAGCGCGGGCGCGAGCGACGGGTGTCCGGACAGCATGCCCGTCGGGCCGATGAAGCCTTCGCTGATATGCAGGCCGCGCGAGTCGATCGTTAGACGGCGAATCGCCGAATCGTGCGGGCCTTCGCGCTGCTTGACGATCGACACCATGCGATACAGCGCGGAATTCGCCTCCACGTACCGCATGAGCACGATGTTCTCCGTCATCGCGGACGCGCGCAGCGTCGTGGGCAGACCCGCATCGCCGTAGAGCGGCAGCTCCTCGGTAAGGATGGTGGTCACGCCCGCATCGCGCAGGCGGTGCGTGAGCGCGTTGAGAAAGAGCCCGAAGCGCTCGGTGCGGTTCGCGGATTGAAAGAATCCGTCGATACCGTCGACCACGAGCCGCGACGCGTTCGCGTTCCTCACCGCGTTCATCAGCTCGACGGCGAGCTCGTCGATCGCCAGTTCGACAGCAGGATGCCAGTGAATCACGAGGCGGCCGTCCTGCGCGGCCGGCACGAGATCGATACCGACCGACTGCGCTTTCGCCAGCAGCCGCTCGGGCGATTCGTACAGGCCGAAATACACGCAGCGCTCGCCGCGCTCCACGCCCGCCTGCAGGAACTTGAGCGACATGAGCGTCTTGCCGATGCCCGACGGCCCGACGAGCGTGGTCGTCGAGCCGCGCACGACGCCGCCGCCGAGCATCTGGTCGAAATCGGGAAATGCGAAGCCGAGCTTGCTCTTGAAGTCCGGCGTCCCTCGATCGTCCGCGGGCGACGCCTCGATGCGCGGAAAGGTCACGAGGCCGTTTTCGGTGATCTTGAAGAAGTGCTTGCCCAGCAGATGATCGCGGGCGCGCAGCTTGTGAACTTCGATCTCGCGGGCGCGACGCATGCCGGTGTTGTAGCGGTTCAGTTCGATGAGCCCATCGACGAGCGTGTGCTCCGGATGCGGCTCGTTGCCGGAAAGCGGCGCGAGGATCAGCGTCGTGCAGCGCGCGGCGCTCACGAACGCCGACAGCTCGTGGATGAATTGAGAGAGTTCGAGCTCCGTCGAGCTGAATTCGCGCGCGCTGCGAAATCCGTCGATGACCATGAAGCGCGGGCGGCTCGTCTTGATCGTCGCTGCGATCAGCGCAAGAAAACCGGACAGGCCGTCGCGCATCAGCTCGTGATAGCCGGAGACGAAGAGCATCCGGTCGGAGATGGCGTCGGCGTTGTAGAACGAGAGCGCCCGCAGGTGGGACAGCAGCTTGGTATGAGATTCGGCGATCAGGGTGATGTACAGCACCATGTCGCCCTGCGCGACGCGGTGAAAGCCGATCTGCGACGAGAGAATCGTCTTGCCCGCGCCCGCCATCCCTTCGATCAAATACAGGCCGCCTTCGACGAGACCGCCGCCCAGGATTTCGTCCAGGCCCGCGACGCCGGTCGTCACGTTGCCGTCGTTGGCGGCGGGCTGCCTGGGTTGATCGGTCGAGTGCTTGTCGTCTTGAGTCATGGCATTTTCGTTTTTACTTGGCGATTCAGCATTTTTGCGAAGGCGCATTATGGCGGACTCTTGGCAAGCTGTGGCCGCTTGCCGCACCAATGAGTCCCACTGCCTTGCCGTTTGCGGGCCGTTCTCTGCTTCGTCGCTGCGCTCCACGAGGCGTGCGCTGGCCATGCTTGCTCTGGCAAGCGAACGCCTATCGGACGCATTTTTCACGCCTGATCGCTATGTCGGATGGGATAGGCAGCCCGCGAGCAAGAATTGTTTGAGAACTCTCTCATGGGCAGGGGGCGCGACAGCTGTTGAAATGGCGAACGATGCAGTACACGAACGCCGTGTGTTTTTCGCGGCGGCTCCATTCCGGCGCTCGTGCGCCCTCATTGCTTTCTCCTTGCCATGCACCGTTCGCACTCGATCCCGGGCGCTTTTGCGCTCATTGCCAGCCTTTTCGCGTTTTTCGCCATGTCCGCCGCGCCGGTTCACGCCGTAGAGCCCTTGCCCGATGCGCGCATTTTGTCGGACACGCCGTTCGACTTTCGGGCAGACCGAGACATTTTCTCGCGCATGCCCGCAGAACACGGGGATTCGCGCATTTTCAAGCCGAGCGAAATCGTGCGCCGTGCAACTGAAGCGCGATTGATGAATGAACGCTCCGGACAACAGCCCACGATTTGAGTTGGCGTGCTTTAATCGCGATCGGATATAAGCCATTTCGATCGTCTGGAATTAATGGCATTACAGCGCCATAATCCATTACGGACGATCTGCTTTGCCTTTATGGAAGAATCGCAATGAAGCGTTTGGTGATTGCGGAAATCGCGCTAATCGCGGCGAGTTTTCTCATGCCGCTCCCGTGGGCTTGCGCCGCCGGCGATATGCGCGCTGGTCCATCGTCGAACAGTCCGGAAAAGGCCGTTACGACAAATGGCGATGTCGCGGAACGTGAAACGCTCATTACCGCCGGCAAAATAATAGAGTTGCGCAGGGCTTACAATGGCAGTTATGGCGCAAGTCTTTCGTATTATGCAGAGCAGATGACTTATTACGTTGCACTGTTTCAGCAAAGCAATATCTGGCGCGTCTTTAAAACGCAAAACGAGGCGCGTGCCGAAGCCGTCTATTCCGATTTCGCGAAAACATCCACTACGCTCGCCGATGCCGAAATCAAGCGCATCAAGCTCGAAGCAGAAAAGGCGTATGCCGACCGGCAAATTTCCGTCCAGCAGGAACGGGCCAATCGGCTGCAGGCGGATCTCGATATTGCTCGCGCGCAGCAAAGCCAAGTGACGACCCATCAACTGGAGCAACAGAACGCGATCCGCGAATTGCGTACCGAACAGGCGGCCGCGCAGGCGCAGCTTCGCGCGCTGCAGACGCGTGTGCAGGAACTGCAAAAGCAGTCGGACGGCGATCTCCCCGCGCCGGTCAAATAGGCGTTTTTCTGTACGCGCGTCAGAGCTCTTCAATTTGGGAGTTGTCCGCTTAAAGCGCACGAAACACCGGGCTACAATCCCGCAGCTTTTGGATTGCTCATCGATAGTTGAACGCATCCGAAATCGAATCATGAATCTGCCTGCCGCCTTTGGGAATGCCCCAAGGCCCGGAAATGAGGCGCGCTTTCAGCGGCTTCGCGCTTTCAAATTGACTCGCATGTACACCAAATTGCTCACGAAAACCCTTGCCGTTAGTCTTATCGCCGCTGCTGCACTCGCGGGCTGCTCGTCCACCTCGGGACCGGCTTTCAATATCAGCCAAATTCAGACGTCGGATGGCCAAAAGGCTTACCGCGCCGAATGCTACGGCGTTTTTGAGAAGGGCAGCGCCTGTATGACTGCTGCTCAGAAGATGTGCGGCAATCAGCCGGTCAATGTGCTCCAGGCGCTCGTCGGCACGCAAGCGCCTAACGATCCCCGCAGCGTGATCTTCAACTGTGCGACGCCGGTACAGCAGGCTCAGCCGGCTTCCGTTACACCGGCTCCCGCTGCGCCCGCAAACGAGCCACAGCCGGCTCCCGCCAAGGCAATGGCCCCCGCGCCGCGCAAGGTCTTGCTGGACGAGAAAACGAACTTCGCGTTCGACAGCGCTGTGTTGACGCCTAAGGCCAAGGGCATTTTGAATCAGCTCGTCGCCGAATCGCAGGGAGCGAACTTCGCGTCGGTGACCGTCGAGGGTTATACGGATTCGACGGGCCCCGATGCCTACAACGTCGGTCTGTCGAAGCGTCGCGCTCAAGCTGTGCTCACGTATCTCAAGGAGCGCGGCCTGCATGCCGACAAATACTCGCTGAAGGGGTTTGGCAAGACGAACCCGATCGCGTCTAACGCAACGGACGTTGGTCGTGCGGAGAATCGCCGCGTGGAAGTCACGCTCATGCCGTAATTTCACGAAGGACAGCGCCCCACGAAAAAAGCCCGCGAACCTGAAGGTTCGCGGGCTTTTTCGTTCACGCGCCGAAGACGTCGGTTCAGAAGAGCGTGAGCTGCTCGCGCCCCGGCCCGCCCTCCAGCGTAAGCAAATGACGCTTGCGCTCCACGCCGCCTGCGTAGCCGGTCAATTCCCCGTCGCCGCCGATCACGCGATGACACGGCACAATAATCGCAACCGGATTGCGGCCGTTCGCGCCGCCTACGGCCCGCGACGCGCCCATCGGCAAGCCGAGCCGACGCGCGAGATCGCCGTAGGTCCATGCTTCGCCGAAGGGAATTTGCCGCAGTGCATCCCAGACTTGCCGCTGAAACGCCGTTCCGTCGAGGTTCAGCGCGATCGAAAATTCCTTGCGCACGCCGGAGAAGTATTCGCCGATCTGCTCGCGCGCCTCAATAATCACGCGCGATCTTGGCAGCGCGTCGGACAGCGTCGGCTGCGGCAGGCCGTCGGGAAAATGCTTCTGTCCGACGAAGAAGAGCCCCGTCAAGCAGTCGTTTTCGGCGCGATACAGGATGTGCCCGAGCGGGCTCGGGCCGACATGGCATTCGATCACTTCGATTCTCCGCGCGGCTGTTTCCGACGATCGCCGCTTCAGATGAACGGATTGTCGGCGGTGCCCGACGGCGCGCCCGGTTCGTCGGGCAGCTTCGCGGGCAGCGACGCATCGCTCTGCAAGACTTCGATGATCGCACCGATCGCCTTCTGAAGCGCGAGCGCGTTTGCGAGCCCCGCCTTGTCGCGCGCGATCGTCAGATCGACGCTGATCGTCAGACGCTTCACGCCGTTTTCGATGTTGACCGCGTCGCCCGCGATGTTCAACACGTCCGTATCGTTCGCAAATGGCTTAAACACCTTGCAACCCTCCAATTCGTTTGTCCTTCAGTCCGTCCGGTATGCCGGGAAACGCGAGGCCGCTCATCGCTTCCAGCTCGCGCACGGTTTTCATCGTGTAGGTGTTGGTCGGCGTGTTCTCGACCACCACCGCGAACGCGATCTGACGCTGCGGCAGATAAACCACCTTATACAGTTGCGTCGGCACGAACACGCGCGATTCGCCGATCGTCTGCAACTGACGCCCCGAAAAAAGCGGCCGCGTGACGACGAACGCCTCGCCCGATTCCTCAGTCAGCCTGCGCACCGCTTGCTCGATGCGCGACCAGATGCGCCGGTTGTTCGATGGATCCTGCGGCACGATGTTCGCAAGCGAGAACGATTCGGCCATGCCTTTCTTGCTCGCGCGATCGCCCGCGGGGCTCATGTGGCCGCGGTCGTAGCCGCTCTTCTTGTAATCGGAAAGCTGCGCGCTCTCACCGGGCGGCAGGCGCTTGTCGACGAAAAAGCGATTGGTGCGGGTGTTGTTCTTCGCTTCATCGACACTGTTCGCGGTCAGATGCTCCGCCGACCAGAGCGGGCCTTTCGTGATGCCCGAGTGAAGCAGCGCGAAGTCGGTGTAGCAGACTTCCTGCGTCGCCGCGCGCATCTTCGAATTGACGACGACGGGCGCGCGGCCGTTCGGACTGAACTGCGGGCAATCGTTCGCGGATGCGCTGACACAGACGAATGCGAGGAACGCGGCGGCGAATGCCTTGATGCGGAATGGCATGCTTGAGAAGGTCCAGACGACGTTCGGGGCCGCAAGTATAAGCGCTCGAGACAGCGCGCGGGGCGGGCGAACGCGCGGGCGCGTGTGAAATTCAGGCGCGCTAGAATGCGTCGGCCGACGTCATCCCGAAACCAAAAATGAATTCGTCCGTCCTTCGTTCTCTGGTGTTGTCTCTCGCCTTGTCCTGCGCTTTTCACGCGCATGCCGAGGACGCCGCGCAATCGACCAGCAATGACGGTCCCGCTTACGGTCCCGAGTTGCAAGGCTTCGATTATCCGTATCCGGTTGCGCAGTTTGCGCTCACGTCGCAGCGCCAGGTCGTGCGCATGGCCTATATGGACGTGCATCCGCTGCATCCGAACGGCCGCACCGCGGTGCTTCTGCACGGCAAGAATTTCTGTTCGGCGACCTGGAAGCAGACCATCGAAACCTTGACCGATGCGGGCTATCGCGTGATCGCACCGGATCAGATCGGCTTTTGCAAGTCGACCAAGCCCGCGCGCTATCAATACAGCTTCCAGCAACTCGCGCGCAACACGCATGCGCTGCTCGGGGCGCTCGGCGTATCGAAGGCGACGCTCATCGCGCATTCGACGGGCGGCATGCTCGCGGTTCGCTATGCACTGATGTATCCGCGTGAGACGGAGCAGCTCGTGCTTGTCAATCCGATCGGACTCGAAGACTGGAAGGCGAAAGGCGTGCCGTCGATATCGATCGACGACTGGTACGCGCGCGAGCTGAAAACGAGCGCCGATGGCATCCGCCGTTACGAGACGAGCACGTACTACTCCGGCCAATGGCGCGCCGATTACGAACCGTGGGTGCAGATGCTCGCGGGCATGTATCGCGGGCCGGGCAAGGACGTCGTCGCGTGGAACTCGGCGCTGATTTACGACATGATTTACACGCAGCCGGTCGTCTACGAATTCGATCAGTTGAAAACGCCGACGCTGCTGCTGATCGGCGACAAGGACACGACCGCCATCGGCAAGGATTTCGCCCCGCCCGAGATTCGCCCGACGCTCGGCCGCTATCCGGATCTCGCGAAGCTGGCGAAGGAACGCATCGAGGGCGCGAGGCTCGTCGAGTTTCCCGAACTGGGCCACGCACCGCAGATGCAGGACCCGGCGGCGTTCCACAAGGCGCTGATCGACGGCCTCGCCACCGTGAAGCCGATTTCGCAGTGACTCAGCGCCGATCGGGCGCGCACGACGCGCGTTCGATCGCGGGCACCTGAACCGCGAGCGTGATGCCGCGCGCCACCATGAAAAGCGTGAGCGCGAGCCACAGTCCGTGATTGCCGAGCGATCCCGCCAGCGCCCATGCGGCGAGCAGGAACACCGCGAGCGAGACGGCCATCGCTTTCATGAGTTCGTGCGTGCGGGTCGCGCCGATGAACACGCCGTCGAGCTGAAAGCCCGCCACCGATGCGAGCGGCAGAATCGACGCCCACGGCAGATAGCGCACCGCCGCCGCGTGCACGATGGCCTGATCGGTCAGCTTGCCGATGATCCATTCGCCGCTCATCCAGTAGACGACCGAAAAGCCCGCCGCGCCGATCGCCGACCAGAACATCGTGATCTTGACGGCTTGCCGGAACGCGTGACGGTCGCGCGCGCCGGCCGCCGCGCCGACGAGCGCTTCGGCCGCGTGCGCGAAGCCGTCGAGTCCGAAAGACATGAACGTCTGAAAGTTCAGCAGAACGGCGTTGGCGGCGAGGATCGCATCGCCCTCGCGCGCGCCGAGATGCGCGAACCAGCCATACGAGCCGAGCAGACAGATCGTGCGGATGAAGATGTCGCGGTTGATCGCGACGAGCCGCCTGAGCGCGTGTGCATCGAAGATCGCACGCGGCGCGAGCGGTGCGAGCCCGCGTGGACGCGAATGCCAGAGGATCGCGACGCCGAGCGCGAAGCCGCAAAAATCCGCGAAGGCCGTCGCCGCGCCGATGCCCGCGATGCCCCAGTCGAAGCGATACACGAACAGCAGCACCGCGACGATATTCACGAGATTGATGAAGATCTGCGTGACGAGCGCGAGCCGCACGCGCTGGCAGCCGAGCAAATACCCGAGCACGACGTAATTGCCGAGCGCGAACGGCGCGGCCCAGATGCGCGCATGACAATACGCGCTCGCGGTGTCCTGCACGGCGGCGCTGCCGCCCAGCGCGACGAGCCCATAGCGGATGATCGGCACCTGCAGCGCCAGCACCGCCGCGCCGATCGCGAGCGCGAGCAGCAGGGCGCGCAGCACGCTCGCGCGCAACGCCTCGTCGTCGTGCGCGCCGAACGCCTGCGCGACGAGTCCTGTCGTGCCCATGCGCAGAAAGCCGAAACCCCAGAACACGAAGCTGAACACGAGCCCGCCGAGCGCGACGCCGCCGAGATACTGCGGCCCGTCGAGATGCCCGGCGACGGCCGTATCGACCGCGCCGAGAATCGGCTGCGTGAGGTTGGCGAGGACGATCGGAAACGCAAGCGTCAACACGCGCTTGTGCCAGTGCACGGGCAGCGCGGCGGTTTCGGTCGAATCGTTTTGTGGGGGCGTCTGCAAGATGTTCGGGCGGGCGGTTCGTGACAAGCGCGTCATTGTCCGGGCGCGGCGATGGCGGCGCAACTTCGGGCGGACGTCGATAATGCGCGTCATGAACACATTCGCGCTCTATGTCGTCACGGCCATCGCCGAGATCGCCGGCTGCTATTTCCCGTATCGATGGCTCAGGGAGGGCGGTTCGCCGTGGCTCGTCGTGCCCGGCGCGCTGTCGCTCGCGCTGTTCGCTTGGCTGCTCACGCTGCACGACGCCGCCGCCGGGCGCATCTATGCCGCGTACGGCGGCGTGTATATCGGCGTGGCGATCGCGTGGCTCTGGGCCGTCGATCGCATCCGGCCGACGGCGTGGGACATCGCGGGCGCGGCGATCGCGCTCATCGGCATGGGCGTGATCGCGTTTCAGCCGCGCGTCTGAGGCGGATCAGGCTTCGAGCGCCAGCAGCGCGAATGTCGCGAGCCAGTGCTCGCCCATGTAATCGCCCGCGACGTGCGCGATGCCCGACGCAAGGTGTTCGTTCGCGGCCGTTTCGAGCACCGCGATGCGCGCGTCGCCCGCAGGCAATGCCCGCGCGATCGTGCGCTGGCACCACGCGCGCGAGAGGTTCAGGCCGTCGAGGTGCGCGAGCTTGCCGTCGCGGCGATCGGTGACCGTGGCGGGCGTGAAGAGCGTCGCCGGCTCGCGCGCGGCAATGCGCGGCAGAAACAGGTCAAACCAGCCGACGAACTGCTCGCCCGGCAGCACATGGCGCATCAGCACAGCTTCCATCAGCGACGGCGACAGGAACTCGTCGCCCGCCGGCTCCCACGCCTGACAGCCTTCGTCCTTCTCGAACCAGCGCAAGGCCGTTTCACTGAGCAGGCGCTCGAAGCCCGCGTTCCGTGTGGCGCGCGCGTAGCCGATCGCGAGCGTCAGTGCGAACGCCATGTTGAAGTGCGTGCCCACCCGAAGCGGATACGTCGATTTCGGCAGAAACTCCTCGAAGCGCGCGACGAACGCATCGGCGAGCGGGGCAAGCGCACGGGCCCAGCGCTTGCCGTCGTCGGAAGGCATCGAGTGGAGCTGTGCGGCGAGCGCGAGCAGCCACGCCCAGCCGTAGGGCCGCTCGAAACCGCGCGCAGCGGGGCGTTGCAGATACGCGACTTCGGCCGCGACGTTGGCATCGGTGAAATGTTCGTCGATCACCGCACGGATGCGCGGCGCCTCCGGCAATCCGGGAAAGCGGTCGTAGAGCCGCGCGATCAGCCAGTAGCCGTGCACGCACGAATGCCAGTCGAAGCTGCCGTAGAAGATCGGATGGAGCGCGCGCGGGCTCTGGACATCGGCCTCGCTCGCCATCACGTGATCGAGCTTGTTCGGATATTCGCGCGTCAGATGGCCGAGCGCGACCTGAGCGAACTTTGACGCCAGCGCGGCGTCGAGGGTGATCGGTTGATGCGGGTTCATGCAGTCCTCGTCGATGCGAATCGTGATTCCGAGACTTTATCGATAAATAGTCAGCAAAATCTTTGATCAGGGTAATTACCTAACGTGAACGACCGAGGCATCGGCGGAACGCGTCGAAAGCGTCGCATAAAGCGGTCGCAAGGGCGGCGAATGCTTTTGCGGCAAGCCTCGGCGGACACCTGACGCCATCGTCGGAGACGGCGCAACCGCGCGGCTGCGCGAATTCGCCTATGACTTCCGGCCGTGTTCGGCGCGCCACGTGAGCGCGCTTTCGCCCGAACCGTCGTATAAACTTGCGCCCGAACGCCGCAAGAGCGCCCGGACCGGGGTCGCGAGCCCCGGCAAACGCCATCCAGACAGTGACCAAGAGATCAGAAACAACATGACCGACCTTCCCGCTTATACCGCAGAGGACACCCGGCGCCGCGTTTTCGCAATCGTCGGGGCCTCGTCGGGCAACCTCGTCGAGTGGTTCGACTTTTATATCTACTCGTTCCTCGCGCTGTATTTTTCGTCGGCGTTCTTTCCGGGCGGCAATCCGACGGTTCAGTTGTTGAACACCGCGGGCGTGTTCGCGGCGGGGTTCCTGATGCGCCCGATCGGCGGATGGCTCTTCGGCCGTATCGCCGACAAGCACGGCCGCCGCAACGCGATGATGATCTCCGTGCTGATGATGTGCGGCGGGTCGCTCGTCATCACCTTTCTGCCGACCTACGCATCGATCGGCGCGTGGGCGCCGTTTCTGCTTCTGATCGCGCGCCTGTTCCAGGGTTTGTCCGTGGGCGGCGAGTACGGCACGAGCGCGACCTACATGAGTGAAGTGGCGCTGCGCGGCCGGCGCGGTTTCTTCGCGTCGTTCCAGTACGTGACGCTGATCGGCGGCCAGCTTGCCGCGCTGCTCGTGCTGGTGGTTCTGCAACAGTTTCTGTCGACGGAAGAACTGAAGGCGTGGGGCTGGCGCGTGCCGTTCTTCATCGGCGCATGCGCGGCGCTGGTTTCGCTCTACCTGCGACGCTCGCTCGATGAAACCTCGACCGCCGAAACGCGCGATCGCAAGGAAGCGGGCACGCTCGCCGGGCTGATGAAGCACAAGGCCGCGTTCATGACCGTCGTGGGCTTCACGGCGGGCGGCTCGCTGATTTTCTACACGTTCACGACCTACATGCAGAAGTATCTGGTCAACACGGCGGGCATGCATGCCAAAACCGCCAGCAACGTGATGACCGCCGCGCTCTTCGTCTACATGCTGCTGCAGCCGCTGTTCGGCGCGCTGTCGGATCGTATCGGCCGCCGCGCGTCGATGCTGTGGTTCGGCGCGCTCGCGACCATCGGCACGGTGCCGCTGCTGCACGCGCTGTCCACGGTGGCGAGCCCGGTCATGGCGTTCGTGCTGGTCGTGATCGCGCTCGCGATCGTGAGCTTCTATACGTCGATCAGCGGTCTCATCAAGGCGGAAATGTTCCCGCCGGAAGTGCGCGCGCTGGGCGTCGGCCTGTCGTATGCGGTCGCCAACGCGGTGTTCGGCGGCTCGGCGGAATACGTCGCGCTGTGGCTCAAATCAGTGGGCAGCGAATCGACGTTCTTCTGGTACGTCACGGTGATGTGCGCGATTTCGCTCATCGTTTCCTGGCGCATGCTCGATCCGAGCAAGGAAGGTTATCTGCGCAACGAGCCGTAAGCTGGCCGGCGGAATGCGTGTGGCGGCGATGCAACTGTCGCGTCGCGCGCGTGCCATGTCCGCCACGCTTGCCGATGACGTTAGTATGGTGTTTTATGCGGTATGTGGACGGCGCACCGGTCGAGGTGCGCAGCGATATTCGGGAACCGGATATGCATGCGCGCGGATCTCGCGCGCGCAACGCTGATGCGCACAATCGGGCGCGTCGGTCTGCCTGGAGCCTGTTCATGGAAGATTTCGACGAAACGCTGTTCCTTGTCTGGCGGTCCAATCTGAACGTGCTGGTTGGGACGCCGGGCGGCGCTGCGCGTCTCGCGCGCATGATGAGCTTCTCGCCGACGTTCATGAAGCTGATCGTCGCCGGTCAGCGCGATTTCAACGAGGAATTCGTGCGCGGCATCGAGCTCGTGACCGGCCTGCCGCCGCACTGGATGGACGAGCGCCGCACGCTGGAGGAAGTCCCGGCGGACGTCCTGCGCGCGATCGACGAGGAAACGCCGATGGCCGTGTTTCGCGGCACGGCTCATCCCGCGCCGAAGCGCTCCGTGCTGCGCGGCCCCGAACCGCTGCTTTCCCAGACCGAGGCGACGCGCCGCGTCGCCGATCTCGCCCAGCAACAGGCCGAGACGAACCGCCGCGATCTGCTCTTTCGCAAGAATCGCGAACTGCTGTCGCAGGATTTGCGCCGCCTGGAGCGCCAGCTCGGGCTGCTTCAGGTTGAAGGCATGCAGCCGAAGGTCGACGAACTCATCGCGTCGGATCGCATGAGCGAATCGGCGAAAGCCGACCTGACCGGGCGTCTCGAACAGATCGACAAGCACGTGAAGCTCCTGCACCAGCATGTGGAAAAGCTCGTGGTGCTGCTGTCGAGCCCGGATGAGCCCGAAGCGGGCGAATAACTATTTCTTTTTGCCGTCCTTCGGGGTGTCCGGCTCGGGGTGCACGGCGATCGGATCGCTGGCGGGGAAAGTTTCTTCCAGCGCTTCGTCGAGCAAATCCTCTTCGTTGGCCGGGTCCGGCCGATCCTGCTTCGAACGTTCATCTCGGCTGGCTTTCTTCATGGCGCGCTCCGTGATGCGAGGTCATCGTCGATTCAATATAGCAGCCCGGAAGCACGCCCGCAGTCAGCCCTCCCGGCGATAATCCGCGGGGCGCACGCCCGTCCACTTTCTGAACGCGCGCCGGAATGCGCTCGGTTCCGCGAAGCCGAGCGCGTCGGAGATCTGCGGGATCGTCTGCTGCGTGTGCGCGAGGCGCGCGATCGCGAGATCGCGTCTCAACGCGTCCTTGATCGTCTGATAGGTGAGTCCTTCCTGTTTCAGGCGGCGTCGCAGCGTCGCTTCGGCCATATGGAGCGCCGAAGCGATGCTCTCGGCTTCGGGCCAGTCCGTCGGCGCGGTTTGCCTGAGGCGCGTTCTGATGCGGGCCGCGAGCGAATCCGGATTGCGATATTTCACGATGAAGTTCGCCGGCGCGTCGCGCAGGAAGCGCTTGAGCGTCGCGGGCGTCTGCACGACCGGCAGCGCCGCGCATTCCGCTGACAGGTCGACGAACGAGCGCGTTTCGTCGAATCGAAGATCGTTGCAGAACATCAGCCGGTATTCGTCGCTGTCGGCGGGCTCGGGACAGCGCATATGCGCCGCCAGCACCGGAATGCGCCGCCCGACCAGCCAGCACAGCAGCCCGTACACGAGGATGAACCCCGTCGCGTAGGCGAACATCGTCTTGGGCGGGCCTTTGTCATCGAGCCAGATGCGCACGCGCGTTTTGTCGATATCGAGTTCGAAAGTCAGCTCGTCGAGCACGAGGCGCATGAAGTTCGCGATGCGCGCGAGCGCCTGCGCGCCGTCGCGCGAGGACAGCGCGGCGTGGCACAGGAGCACGAAGCTCCCGCGCCGCATCGGATGCGCGTCCTGGCCGAAGAACTCGTCGTCGAGCACGTCGGCGGTGGCGTTCCACAGCTTGCCGTACTGCACCGGCGACACGCGCGCGCGCGGCGAATCGAGCGTCGCCGGCGCAATGCCCGCGGCGGCCAGCAAATGCTCGCGCGTGACGCCGCGCGCCTCGGCGCATCGCAATGCCGCCTCGACGAGACTCACGGAAATCGAATCGCGCTCGATCTTCTTTTTGGGACTTGGGGTTGTCACTAGGTGGCCAAAGCGCTCAGTTAGCGTGATCGTTTTGGGCATCGGCTAACGTCCGGCGATTGCCTAGACTCGTGCTCAGACGGCCCATCCGCCCTTCATCGACGACCCGGCGGCGGCCAGAAAGTGTATACGATCGATACGGTCCGCCGCCCCGGCCTCATTCACCGAAGACGACACATGATCGACGCATTCCTCACCGAAGAGCAGCGCATGATCCGCGACGCGGCTCGCCAGTTCGCCACCGAAGTGCTCGCGCCGAACGCGGGCCAATGGGACAAGGACGGCGCCATTCCCGACGCCGTCGTGCGCCAGTTGGGCGAGCTCGGCCTGCTCGGCATGGTCGTGCCCGCCGAGCTCGGCGGCACCTTCAGCGACTACACCGCCTACGCGCTCGCGATGGAAGAGATCGCCGCCGGCTGCGCGTCCTGCGCGACGATGATGAGCGTGCACAACTCCGTCGGCTGCGGTCCGATCCTCGCCTACGGCACCGACGCGCAAAAGGCCGAATGGCTGCCGAAGCTGGCGAGCGGCGAGATCATCGGCGCGTTTTGTCTGACGGAGCCGCAGGCCGGCTCGGAAGCGAACAACCTGCGCGTGCGCGCCGTCGAAAAGGACGGCAAGTGGGTTCTCTCCGGCAGCAAGCAGTTCGTCACGAACGGCAAGCGCGCGGGCGTGGCGATCGTCTTCGCCGTCACCGATCCCGATCAGGGCAAGCGCGGCATCTCGGCCTTCATCGTGCCGACGGACACGCCCGGCTTCAACGTCGGCGCGCCGGAGCACAAGCTCGGCATCCGCGCGTCCGATACCTGCCCGATCACCTTCGACGATTGCGCGATTCCCGCCGCCAATCTGCTCGGCAAACGCGGCGAGGGCCTCAAGATCGCGTTGTCGAATCTGGAGGGCGGGCGCATCGGCATCGCGGCGCAGGCGCTCGGCATCGCGCGCGCGGCCTTCGATGCGGCGCGCGCCTACGCGAAGGAACGCGTGCAGTTCGGCAAGCCGATCCACGAGCATCAGTCGGTCGCGAACATGCTCGCCGACATGCAAACGCAGATCAACGCCGCGCGCCTTCTGATCCATCACGCGGCGCGCATGCGCACGGAAGGCATTGCCTGTCTGTCGGAGGCATCGCAGGCGAAGCTGTATGCGTCGGAGATGGCCGAGCGCGTGTGTTCCGATGCGATTCAGATTCACGGCGGATACGGCTATCTGCAGGACTACCCGGTGGAGCGTCATTATCGCGATGCGCGCATCACGCAGATCTACGAAGGCACGAGCGAAGTGCAGCGGATGGTGATCGCACGCAACGTTTGACTCGCGCTTAAAAAAAGACAGGAGACGCAATGAACGACGCCCACGCTTTCATCGAAGCACGAGACTTTCTGTTTGCTCATCGTACCGATTACGACACCGCGTATCGCGACTTCAAATGGCCGTCGCTGGATCGCTTCAACTGGGCGCTCGATTATTTCGACCCGATGGCGCGCGGCAACGATGCGCCCGCGCTGCATATCGTCGATGAAGGCGGCGGCGAGACGCGTCTTTCGTTCGCGCAGATGAGCGAGCGCTCCGCGCGCGTCGCGAATCATTTGCGCGAGCTGGATGTGAAGCGCGGCGAGCGCATCCTGCTGATGCTGCCGAACCGCGTCGAGCTATGGGAAACGATGCTCGCCGCGATGAAGCTCGGCGCGATCGTGCTGCCCGCGACCACGCAACTCGCGCCCGCCGATCTGCGCGACCGCATCGCGCTTGGCGGCGTGCAGCACGTGATCGTCGATGCGGCGGAGACGCAGAAGTTTCACGACATCGAGGTGCCTGGCCTGCGCATCGCCGTGGGCGGCGCGAAGGAAGGCTGGCTCGCGTATGAAGCCGCTTACGATGCCTCGCCTGAATTCGTTTCGGATGCCGTAACGAACGCGAACGATCCCTATCTGCTGTATTTCACGTCGGGCACGACGTCGAAGCCGAAGCTCGTCGCGCATACGCATCAGAGCTATCCGGTCGGCCATCTGTCGACGATGTACTGGATCGGCCTGCAACCCGGCGACGTGCACTGGAACATCAGTTCGCCCGGCTGGGCGAAGCACGCGTGGAGCTGCTTCTTCGCGCCGTGGAATGCGCAGGCGTGCGTGTTCATCTACAACTTCAGCCGTTTCGACGCGACTCGCGCGCTCGACGTGCTCGTCCGGCACGAAGTCACGACGCTCTGCGCGCCGCCGACCGTGTGGCGCATGCTCGTGCAGGAGCCGCTCGCATCGTACGAGGTGAAGCTGCGCGAGATCGTCGGCGCAGGCGAACCGCTCAATCCTGAAGTCGTCGAGCGCGTGCAGGCGGCCTGGGGCGTGCCGATCCGCGACGGCTACGGCCAGACCGAAACCACCGCGCAGATCGCGAACACACCGGGTCAGCGGCTCGTGCCCGGCTCGATGGGCCGCCCGCTGCCGGGTTATCGCGTGGCGCTGCTCGATCCCGACGGCAATCCGGCGGAGGAAGGCGAGATCGCGCTCGTGCTCGATCCGCCGCCGCTCGGCCTGATGACCGGTTACGCCGACAATCCCAAGGCCACCGAGAACGCCATGCGCGACGGCTTCTATCGCACGTCCGATGTCGCGGCGCGCGGCGCGGACGGCTATTTCGTCTATGTCGGCCGCGCGGACGACGTGTTCAAGTCGTCGGATTATCGATTGAGTCCGTTCGAGCTGGAGAGCGTGCTGATCGAACATGAGGCGATCGCGGAAGCGGCCGTCGTGCCGAGCCCCGATCCGCTGCGCCTGTCGGTGCCGAAGGCGTTTGTCACGCTGCGCCACGGCTATTCCATCGGACCGGAATTAGCGAAAAGCGTGTTCGCGTTCTCACGCGAGCGGCTTGCGCCCTACAAGCGCATCCGCCGTCTGGAATTCGCGGAATTGCCGAAGACGATCTCCGGCAAGATCCGCCGCGTCGATCTGCGCAGACAGGAAATCGCGCGCACGCAGGATGGCGCGCGCGGCGAGTTCGAGTTTTGGGAAGAGGATTTCCCGGAGCTGCGTCAGACCAGCAAAGCCGACTAAAAAGGAATCCCCACGATGATCGAAGTCACCCGCGACGGTGCAACCGTCACGATTCGTCTCGCCCGTCCGCCGGCCAACGCGTTCACGGCCGATGGCCTCGCGACGCTGCAGGAGACCATCGAAGGCCTGAACCGCGATGCGCAGGTGCGCGCGATCGTCGTCACGGGCGCCGGCCCGAAATTCTTCAGCGCGGGCGCGGACCTCAATCAGTTCGCCGATGGCGACAAGGCGCACGCGCGCGTCGCCGCGCAACGCTTCGGCGCGGCATTCGAGGCGTTGCAAAACGCGCGCGCGGTGACCATCGCCGCGATCAACGGCTATGCGATGGGCGGCGGACTCGAATGCGCGCTCGCCTGCGATATCCGCATCGCCGAGGAACATGCGCAAATGGCGCTGCCGGAGGCGTCGGTCGGGCTCTTGCCGAGCGGATGCGGCACGCAGACGCTGCCGTGGCTCGTTGGCGAAGGCTGGGCGAAGCGCATCATCCTGACGGGCGAGCGCGTGGATGCGCAGACCGCATTGCGCATCGGTCTCGTCGAGGAAGTGGTCGCGAGCGGCGGCGCTTATGAAGCCGCGTTGACGATCGCGGCCCGCGTCGCGTCGATGAGCCCGGATGCCGTCGCGTATTCGAAGCCGCTGATTCACGCCGCGCGCGAAGGCGTGCCGCGCCGCGCGGCACTGGCGCTCGAACGCGAGCGCTTCGTCGATCTGTTCGATGGCGCGAATCAGCGCGAAGGCGTCGCCGCGTTCCTCGAAAAGCGCAAGCCGAAGTGGAGCGTGTCATGAGCACGCAAGGATTGTTGCGCGACGCGCCGGAGGTCGGCTTCGAGATCGTCAACCGCGTGGCGATCGTCACGCTCGACCGGCCGCACGCACTGAACGCGCTGTCGCACGACATGATCGCGCTTCTCACCGAACGCTTTGCGCAATGCGCCGCGGACGACGCCATCGCGGCGGTCGTGCTGCGCGGCGCGGGCGACAAGGCGTTCTGCGCGGGCGGCGACGTGCGCAAGCTCTATCACGCGGCGCGCAACGATCCGCATCACGAGACGCCGTGGCTGAAATTTTTCATCGACGAATATCGGCTCGACTTCACGGTGCATCGTTTTGCGAAGCCCGTGATCGCGCTGATGGACGGCATCGTGATGGGCGGCGGCATGGGGCTCGCGCAGGGCGCGGCGCTGCGCATCGCGACCGAGCGCACGCGCATGGCGATGCCCGAGACGCGCATCGGCCTGTTGCCCGATGTCGGCGCGACGCACTTTCTGCGCGTGCTGCCGCGCGATCTCGCGCTGTACGTCGGTCTGACGGGCGCGCGTCTTTCGGGCGCGGATGCGAAGCGCGTCGGGCTCGCGGACGAATGCGTGCCGTCGACATGGCTGCGCGGCTTCATCGAGCGCCTCGACACGCTGCGCTGGGACGATGCACAGGATGCGATGACGCAACTGAAGCGCGTGTTCGTGCCGGCCGCGAACATTGAACGACACGCACCGCTCGACGATATCCGCGCGCAGATCAAGCGTCATTTCAGCGTGTGCGCGACGGGCGGCGTGGAGCGCATCACAGCGTCGCTGGCGATGGACGAATCGGACTGGGCGCGCGCGACGCTCGCCACGCTCGAAAGCCATTCGCCGACGATGCTCGAAGTGACCTGTCACGCGCTCCTGCGCGGCCGTCAGATGACGCTCGCGGATTGCTTTCGGATGGAACTCGGTGTCGTGTACCGCGCAATCGACGACGGCGATTTCGTCGAAGGCGTGCGCGCGCTCATCATCGACAAGGACGAGCGGCCGCGTTTCGCGCCGACCACGCTCGCGCAGGTGCGTGCCGAGCGCGTGCAGCACTTTCTCTCGTCGCCGTGGCGCCGGGAGATGCATCCGCTCGCGGACCTAGGCGCGTAATCTCCTGACGGAAATCGCAAGCAAATGTTTCTGCGGCGAACCGGCGAAATGGCCGATGGTCGAACGGGGCTTATCGATCATCGGACAATTCAAGAGGGGAACCGACCATGCCGAACCGTACGTCACGGCTCGCAGTTCTGTCGGCCGGCATCGCATTCGCGTTGATCGCGCCGGCCGCATCGTATGCACAACTCAATCTCCAGCAGTTCGGCTTCGGCAGCGGCAGTTCCGAAGTGGCCGGCGGCGCGAACGGCGCGGCGCAGCCTTCCGCGCTGAACTCGCTCGTGCAGGGCTATCTCGGCGCGAACCAGCAAGTGCTCTCGGGACAATCGAATCTTGCATCGGCGATGGGCATGTCGAGCGTCGCGAGCCAGGCGCAATCGGCGGCGGGCGTGTTGTCGGGCGCATCGGGCGGGAGCGGCGTGCCGAGCACGAGCGTGCTGTCGCAACTCGGCGGCACGCAGCAGAGCGTGTCGCAATCGTTGATGCAGGCGTTCACGAGCGGCTCCACGCCGCCGCCGACGGCCGCGAGCAAGCAAAGCTTCAGCGACGGCCTCGCCTCGCTCGGGCAGGGCGTGAAGCAGTACGCCGGATTGCAGTCGAATCTCGGCTCGGTGACCAATTCGATGAACATGTCGTCGCTCCTGCAGGCCGGCTCGAATCCGGCGACCGCGCAGGCTGCGAGCTATATCGCGCAATCGGCGCCGGGACAGTTGCAGTCCCTGGTGCAGACGCTCACGCAGGCGGTGCAGTACGCGAAGACCAATGGCATCTCGGTGCCGTCCGTCGCTTCATCGGCATTGAACGGCGTGAGGTAATCGGCGCGCGCAACAAGAAAAGCGGCGGGCTCAGGGTTGAGCCACGCCGCTTTTTGTTCGATTGCACGGGATCGTTCGCTTCAGTGACTGGCGGCCTGTCGCATCACGAGCCGCCTGAGCACGGGCAGCGCTTGCTGCCGGCGCGTTTTGGGCGTCGGGGACGGGAGATAAGAAATATCGGCGACATCCGCGAGTTGCTTGGTGAGCGGGTCCGCGTCGAGCACTTCGAGCGCGGGCGGCTCGACGGGTTCCGCATTGACGTGCTCCGGCTTGTCGACCGTGATGCCGAGCGAATGACGCACATCCACGCCGCGGATGTGCGCCTTGTATCCGGCGTCGGCGAGCACGCGTTCACGCGATTTCCAGAACTCGACCCCGGACGACGTCATGGGATGCATCGACACATATTCGACCACGATCTCATAGCCGCGAACTTTCGGGTAGCTCAGCAGCAACTGTCCCGAACGAATGTAACGGATGTAGCGGTCGATCTTCTTCGTGAGCAAATCCTGATGCTCCTTTTCATCGCGCCAGTCGAGATCATCGAAGAGTCCGACATAAACGCGCTTGAAAAGAATATTCACTCCGATGTAATCGATGACTTCCACGTCACGCAAAGACATGGTCAATCCCCTGCGCCCTCAAACGGGCAAATAACAATGGAAGGCATTGTAACGGATTCACACCGTTGAATAATCGCAAAACGGCGCATTAACTCGGATAGAGTCTCATTTTAGTAAGACTCCGAACTTTCGATTTAAGCGCAATCTGATTGGCGAGAATAAAAACAACAAAATGTGAATCTATTTATCAATCAGGTCTGCCTTCTCGATGCATCCGCCAGATCCCGTGTGGACGTGGCTTTGGCGATTTCTTCGTTACTCGTCGCCTCGACTTGCGGCAGCGGCGGCTGCTCGTTGATCCATGCATTAAGAATCGTCGACGTCACCGCGAGAATCACGGGACCGATGAATAATCCGACTATTCCGAATGCAAACATGCCGCCGAGCACGCCGGAAAGAATCAGCAGCATCGAGAGATTCACGCCGCGCTTGATGAGAATGGGCCGCAGGAAATTGTCGAGCATGGCGATCATGATCGACCATACGAGCAGCAGCGACGCGGCGACATTCGAGCCGTGCCAGTAAAGAAATGCGACGCCGCCCAGAAGCGGCAGCAGCGGGCCGATTTGCGCGAGACACAGCATCAGCATGATGGCCGTGATGATGCCCGCGGCCGGCACGCCCGCGAGCGCGAGCCCGATGCCGCCGAGCGCCGACTGCGTGACCGCCGTCACGACGATGCCGAGCGCCACCGCGCGGATCGCGAGGCCGGCGAGCTTGACGGCTTCCGCGCCACGGCGCGCGGCGATGCGCGTCGCGAAGCGGGTGACGAAGCGTCCGGCCGCCTCGCCGTTCATGTACAGAATGCCGGAGATGATGACGGTGATGACCATATGCATCACGAACACGCCGACGACCGCGGCATGCGACAGCATCCAGCGCGCGGCGATCGTCACGTAGGGTTCGAGCTTCGCGAGCAGGCCGCCGGGGCCGGCGTCGGAGAGCGACTGCCATTCGGTCGCGACGCGCGCGCCCGCGAGCGGAATGTCGTGCACCCAGCCCGGCGGCGGCGGCAGCGCATAGGAAGGCAGGCTCTTGATGGCCGCCATGATCTCGCCGCCATGCAGCGCGAGCGTGGAGATCGCTTCATAGAGCGGCAGGACGATGACGATCAGCAGGATCAGCAGCATCACGGTCGTCGCGAGCCAGCGGCGGTTGCCGACGCGACGCTGCACGCCGACCATGAGCGGCCAGGTCGCGACGACGATCGTCGTGGCCCAGATGAGGCCCGGCAGAAACGGGCGCAGGACGTAGAGGCTGCCGACCGTGAGCGCGGTCAGGATCGTGATGACGAGCAGGATGCGCGCGATGTCCACCGGCTGGCGTGGATTCGGATTCGGCTGCCCGTTGTAAGGGATTGGCATGGTGCGTCCGGATGAAGGTGATGGTCGATGCGGCGCTCGGGTACGGGCGTAGCGCGCAGCGAGAGATGAACAAGCGATAAGCGAAAGCCGGCGATCCGGCAAGCTGTTCCCGGCGTAAGGGGCGCAACACAACGGCACGCCAATCCATACTACTAAAAATCACGGCGCGCCTGCCCCTGAAATACCCTTCGTCCGATGCGTGACGCGTCGAACGCAGTCTTTGCACGAAATCTGGAAATGCCTTTTTAAATTGCCTATTCTTTTTTGCGGGCGCAGAAGAGGGCAAGTGATGCTCCGCCGCGCACCACGAGGACGACACAAAAACTATTTGGGAGACTGACATGGCCGGTTTTTCCCGTACCTCGCTCGTTCCGCTCATTGTTGCCTTCGGTGCTTTCGGAATCGTGACATCGCACGAAGCCTCGGGCGCCGACGAAATCCAGAACACCAACACGACGCAAGCCGCACCGGTTCCGAGTTCGCTGCGACCCATCTCGCAGCAACAGCTCGACGGCGCCGCGGGCGACAGCGCGTCCTGGCTGCATTCGAACGGATCGTATGCCGAAACGCGCTATGCGCCCGCGACGCAGATCAATACGTCGAATGTGGCGAAGCTCAAGCCCGCGTTCATCTTCCAGACGGCGGTGATGGAGTCGATGGAAACCGCGCCGATCGTTTCGAACGGCGTGATGTTCCTCACCACGTCGTACAACCACGTCTATGCGATCGACGCGGTGACAGGCAAGGAGTTCTGGCATTACAAGCACAAGATGGGTCCGGTCACGACCTTCTGCTGCGGCCCGAACAATCGGGGCGTGGCGATCTCGGGCGACCGGCTCTTCATGGGCACGCTCGATGCGAAGCTCGTCGCGCTCGACGCGAAGACCGGCAACGTGCTGTGGTCGACGCAGATCGCCGATCCGGAAGAGGGCTATTCGGAGACGATGGCGCCGGTGGTCGTCGACGACAAGGTGCTGATCGGCACGAACGGCGGGGAGTACGGCATACGCGGCTTCGTGAAGGCGTTCGATGCGAACTCGGGCCAGTTGCTGTGGACCTTCTACACGATCCCCGACACGGGCAGCGAAGGCGTGTGGGCGGAGAACGACGCGGTCGGCCGCAACATGAAGCGCGATATCGCGGCCGAGAAGAAGACGCTCGCGGAGAAGGGCGGCGACTTCAACAAGACGCTCGGCGGCGGCGTGTGGATGGCGCCCGCGATCGATCGCAAGACGCGCACGGTGTACTTCGTGGTCGGCAATCCGTCGCCGGATCTGTATGGCGCGATTCGCCCCGGCGACAATCTCTATACGGATTCGCTCGTTGCCGTCGATCTCGATACCGGCAAGTACAAGTGGCATTTCCAGTACATCGCGCATGACGTGTGGGATCTCGACGCGGTGAGCCCGCCGATCCTCGTCGACGTGAAGGACAAGAACGGACAGATGGTTCCCGGGATACTCCACGGCGGCAAGACCGGCTTCGTCTACGTGCACGATCGCCGCGACGGCAAGCTCATCCGCATTTCGGAGGCGATGATTCCGCAGGAGGGCGTGTGGACCCTGCCGACACCGACCGGCGCGCGCATGCTGCCCGGCGCGAACGGCGGCGTCGAATGGTCGCCGATGGCGTTCAGCCCGAAGACGCGCATGGCTTATGCGGCGAACCTGCATCAGCCGATGACGTATCAGGTCGAGGAAGCGGCGTATCCCGGCGGCAAACTGTGGCTCGGCGGCGCGTTCAAGACGATTCCGTCCGAGCAGCAATGGGGCAGGCTCGTCGCGGTGAATGTCGATACCGGCAAGATCGCGTGGGGTTACAAGACCGATCAGCCGTTGATCGGCGGCGTGCTCGCGACCGCGGGCGGCCTCGTGTTCAACGGCGAAGGCAACGGGCTCTTCCGCGCCTTCGATGCCGCCAACGGCCGCAAGCTCTGGGAGTTCCAGTGCGGCGCGGGCGTCAACGCGCCGGCGGTGTCGTATATGGTGAACGGCAAGCAATACATCGCGGTCGCGGCGGGCGGCAACACGCAGCTCGACTTCAAGCGCGGCAACAGTCTGCTCGTGTTCGCGCTGCCTTGATGATGACGCGCGCGAAACGTGTGCGGGTCTGGCTCGTCTACGTGCTGTGGATCGTCGCGTGCGTGCTGCTGTCGCTGCCTTCCCTGTCCCGCGCGAATGCGCAGACGGCGGCCGCCAAGGCTGCCGTCTGCACCTCGTGTCACGGGCTCGGCGGCAACTCGACGACGGGCGATTATCCGTCGCTCGCGGGGCAGACATCGCGCTATCTCTATCTGCAACTGCGCGACTTCAAGGCGGGCCGCCGCAGCGATCCGCGCATGTCGCCGATGGCCGCGAACCTCACAACCGACGACATGCACGATCTCGCCGACTATTTCGCCGCGCAAAAGCCGATCGCCACCGACTTCAAGGCGGACCCGGTGAAGGTCGAGGCGGGCAGGAAGAAGTCCGAAGAGATTCTCTGCACGATGTGTCACCTCGGCGGCTTTTCGGGGCAAAACGAAATTCCGCGCGTCGCGGGGCAGCAGTATCCGTATATCGTGAAACAGTTGCAGGACTTCCGCGACAGGAAGCGCACCAACGACGCGGGCAACATGACGAGCGTGTCGAAGAATCTCACGGACGCGGATATCGAGAACCTGGCGAACTACATCGCGAATCTGCAATGACGCTTTACGAAGGCCCTTATAACGATGACAAAACCCCTTCGCTTGCTGACACTCGTTCTGTCGATGACATGCGCGTTGGCTTACGCGCAGCAGGACGCCTACACGCTCAACGAGCGCCTGCTTTCCGCGACCCGCGACGGTGATCAGGCGGCAGTCGCGCGTCTCATCGATGAAGGCGCGGCGATCGATTCACGCAACCGCATCGGCGACACGCCGCTCATCAGCGCGTGCAAGAAAGGCCTGACGCCGATGGCGCGCATGCTGATCGAGCGAGGCGCGAACGTGAGCCAGGCGGACGTGCAGGGCATCACGCCGTTGATGGCCGCGGCCTTCGACGGCAACGACGAAATCGCCGCGCTGCTTATCGCGCATCATGCGGATGCGGCCGCGACCGATCGCGTCGGCAAGACCGCGATTGAATATGCGGCTGGGCGCGGGCACACCGCTATCGTGCAGCGCCTGCTCGATGCGGGCGTCGATGTGAACGCGGCTTATCGCAATCACCTCACGGCGTTGATGTGGGCGGCGGGCTACGATCAGGAAGAGACGGCGTCGATGCTGCTCGCCCGCGGGGCGAAACGCGATCTGCAGGACGATCGTGGCATGACCGCGAAGGATATCGCCGAGCAGACTCATTCGACGCATGTCGCGGCTTTGTTGTCGAAGGGTTGAAGGCGCGTTCGGGTTTGTTGCCGGATCCCGTATTCGTGTTGGTTTATTAGCACTGCCCCTGTGCGGGGCGGCAGTCACTTTCTTTGCTGCTGTGTATAGACCGGGGACATGGTTGACACTTTCGTCGGGGACATAGTTGACACTTTGATCATCGTGTATCGGGCTGGTTCGGGTCAAACGTCATGAGTCGGTGATGCGCGAAATAGAGGTCGTAGGCATCGGCAATCGTGCTGCTCGGTCGCGCCGCGATGTGCAGTCCGTGCAGTGCGCTGGATACGCGCAAGCGGTGCTTTCCAAACGTCACCTTGCCGTTCCAGCCCACCAGCAGGACCTGATCATCCGGTCCGTATTCGAGCGGTGGCAGGCGGCTGGGCATCGCCCGCGCACTGGGCCGATAGCGCGAGATCGGCGTCGCCATGCCGATGCCCGCATGCGGGCGCTCAAAGTTATAGCTTTGCCGCCAGCGGTCGAATTCAGCCTGCACCTGATCGGGCCCGGTGAAGCTGCGGTGATTCAGCACCTCGGCCTTGAGCGAGCGATGAAAGCGCTCGTCCTTGCCGTTGGTCTGCGGGTGATAGGGACGGCTATGGCTCATACGAATACCCAGCCGAATGCATCGGATGGCCAACTCGGTCAATTCGCCAGGCTTGCTCGGCGTGCCCCACGGCGCGCCGTTATCGGCGTTGATCTGTTGCGGCAGCCCGTAACAGGCGAAAGCGTTTCGCAGGTGCGTGTACACCGTCTCGGTGTCCTGGCTGCAGCACGCCTGCAGCACGAGGTTGAAGCGCGAATGATCGTCGATCACGGTGAGCGGGTGGCAGCGCCTTTGATCGAGCATGCCGAAGTGGCCCTTGAAATCGATTTGCCATAGCTCGTTCGGCTCGGCGCGCTCGAAACGGGTCCAGGCGGTGGCCGCCTCCGACGCCTTCTCGCCGATGCATCCATGGCGCTGCAAAATGACATTGACCGTGCTGTGCGAAGGCACGCCTTGCAGGCCTTGATCCTTCAGGCGCCGGCTGATCTTGTGCGCGCTCCAGGCCGGATGCTGGCTTCGCACCTCGAGCACCCGCGCTTCGAGTTCGTCGCAGGTCCGATTCGGGCTGCTGTGCGGACGTCGGGAGAGATCGCCCAGCGCCTCGCGGCCCCCGGCCTGATAGCGGTTGACCCACTTGTATCCGGTCTGCCGGCTGATGCCAAAGCGTTGGCACAGCTCGCTGAAAGCAATCTTTTGTTGCAGGGCCAGGGTCACGAATTCAAGGCGAAGTTGCATGGTGTCCTGCGGGTTCCAAGGCATGGTCGGGTCCAGGCATCGAGATGCCTGAAAGTGTCAACCATGTCCCCGCGGATCTGTCAGCTATGTCCCCGGTCTATACACTGCTGCAAAGAAAGTAACCAAAGAAACAGCTATCCCCAGCCTAAGCACTTCACACCGGCCGCGGCACAGGCGATTGGCCTAATGGCCCGGCAGTAGCGAGTGCCCTCGAAGGTCTCGCGGGTCTTGGACCGCGCACGGTCCGACACATCGCACCACACAAGAAACTGGTTCAGCACCAAATAGCTCCGGCCCGCTTCGCGGCCGATGGGTCAATCGGGTGCGCGCGGGCTTCTTCGATGGTTTCCCTTGCATACCCAACGGCAGCGCGTAGCGCTGTGCCGAAGCTATTTCGTGCTGAACCAGCGCGCTAAAACGTCTAGCTCGTCAGACCGTGCGCGATCCAAGCCCGTTGGGGCCTATGAGAGCCACACTTAGGCGAGTGCCACGGGCGGCTGGCAAGTATGGCCAACGTGCGTGTGACCGCGGGCGATGAGAAGCTGCTTTCTTTGGTTACTTTCTTTGCAGCAGCAAAGAAAGTGACCCCCGCCCCGGGGAGGGGCAGTGCTAATAGACCGACACGAAACCGGGATCCGGCGAAAACCCCCGCCTCAACCGATCAAAATCCGTCGCCCGAATGCCTGACCGCCAGAATCCGGAAACAGCGTCGCGCCGACGCGCTGCGGATCGATGCCGAAACTCTCCCCCGCCGCGCTCGCGATGACCGCATCGAGCCCGACCGTCGGCTTCAGGTCGCGCGCCTGATACAGCGACGCATTCGCGAGCCCCGGCCAGTCCGCGAGCACGCGCCCGCCTGCCACCGCGCCGCCGACGATCATCGCCGCCGACGCCGTTCCGTGATCCGTGCCGCCCGTGCCGTTCGCCGCCGCCGTGCGGCCGAATTCGGTCGCGACGAGCACCGTCGTGTTCGCCCAGTGTTCGCCGAGCCCATCGCGCAGGGCGGCGAGCATCGTGTCGAGCGCTTTCAGTTGCGCGGCGAGGCGCGGGTTCTGCGCGCTGTGCGTGTCCCAGCCGCCGGTCTCGATCATCGCGATGCGCGGGCCGTCGGGCTTGCCGAGAAAGCTCGCCGCGAGCTTGCCGAGGCTCGCCGGATCCTGACGCGCGCCCGCGTCGGCGGCGAGGCCGCGCGCCTGCATCGCGGCGTCCCAGAGCGGATGAAGCTGCGCATCGCCCGCATAGAGTTGCGAGACGCGTGTGAGGAGATCATCGGGCGCCTGCGGCAACGACGACGGCGCATAGGACGTCACCTCGGCGCGTCCGCGCAGCGCGAGCGGCACGGTCGGCGCAAACGCGACGGCATCGGCGCGCGGCGCGGGCAGCATCGACAGCAGGCGGTTCATCCAGCCGTCTTTCATTTGATAAGGCGCGTTGCCGCCCGTTTCGAGCACGTTCTGGCCGTCGAAGTGCGAGCGCTCGCGATACGGCGATGCCACCGCGTGCACGAAGAGCGCCTGCCTGTCGCGATACATCTGCGCGATCTGCTTCATCGACGGATGCAGCGCGAAAGTGCCGTCGAGTTTCGTCGCGGTCGATGCGTCGATCGCGAGCGGCCCGCGCAGCTTCGCGTAAGCGGGATCGCCATAAGGCACGACGATGTTCAGTCCGTCCGCCGCGCCGCGCTGGATCACGAAGACGAAGCGCCGGTCGGTCTCGGCGGAGGCGAACACGAGTTGCGGCGCGACGAGCATCGCACCGGCGCTCGCGCTTGCGCACCACAGGAATTGGCGACGCGTCAGCATGGCTTCATCTCCTCAGAAAATCGGGCGACACGAGCAGGAGCGCGAGCGCGGTCGGCGCGCTTTCGGCGCGTGACACGGCGCTCGCGGTTGCATCGGACAGCGCACCGGGAAGCAGTTGCGGACCGAGCGTGCGGGCGTCGAGCCGGTCGCCCGCGCGCGCCGCGAAACGCTGCGCGAGCTCGACGCGGCGCACCAGCGCATCGGGCGCGGCCCAGCTCGCGGCGATATCGTCGTAACCGGCGGGCGAGCCGGGACGCCAGACCTGCTGGCCGAGCTGCGTCAGAAGCGGCGCGGCGCGCACGCCTTGCAGGTCGATACGGCCGAGCCCGCGCAGCGACGACACCGTCCAGTCCCACGGCGTCTTGAACTTGGCGGGCGCACTTGGCCATGCTTCGGGCGCGTCGGCCAGCACGCGATACACCGACGGCAGATCGCCGCCCGTATCGCTGAAGACGCGCGCGAGCCTGTCGACGAGCGCGGGCGGCGGCGTATCCGCGACGAAGTGGCGCGCGAGCTTCTCCGCGACGTGATGCGCGGTCGCGGGCGAATTCGCGAGATCGTGCAGCACGGCGAGCGGCTGCGCTTCGTCCGTCTGCGCGTACTGCTTGCCCATCACGGTGCGCACGCCCGGCTCGTGCAGACGCGGGCGAAACACGAACGCGCCGGGCGGCGTCGGATCGTTGGGATTTTTCGCGGCGTTCGCCGTCATCGCGCCGAGGCTCCAGCCGGTCAGCGCGCGCGCGAACTCGGTCACGTCGGCCTGCGTGTAGCCGCTGCGCACGCCGAGCGTATGAAGCTCCATGATCTCGCGCGCCAAGTTTTCGTTGAGGCCGCGCTTGTTGTCGGGATTGCGCATCGCGGCGCGCGCGGCGGCGGGACTGTCGGGGCCGACCGAGCGCGCCTGATCCAGAAAAATCTGCATCGCCGGATGCCGCTCGGCCGCGACCAGCATGTCCTCGAAGCGCCCGAGCACGTGCGGGCGGATCGCCTCGTTCTCGAACGATCCGGCGAGCATCGCGACGGTCGGCTTTTCGATCGACACGGCGAAGTGGTTCGCCCAGAAGTGCACGAGACGTTCGATGAACGGCGCGTTCGTCGTGAGCGCGCTCGTCACGCGCGCATCGACGGCGTTGCGGTAAATGTCGCGGATCTGCTCGCGGTATTGCTTGCGTACGGCGGGCTTGTCGGCGTCGCTCGCATCACGCAGCGCGCGCTGGCGATCGGCGAACTGGGCGGCGAGCGCGGCGCTCGACGGCTCGCCGTTCAGCGCGGGCGGCATCGCCTGATACGCACTTGCGCGCGGATCGGCCTGTTCGATGAGCCAGCCGCGCGGATCGGCGGGCAGCGGCTCGCCCGGACGCGCGCCGAGCCCGAAGCGATTCACCGCGATGGCGGCAGGCGAGAGTTGCGGCGCGATGGCCATGACGTGCTCCGAAGTGCTCGATGCCGGTTAAACGTGTGTGCGCGGAAAACCCGTCGCTTTTCGTCATTGCTGCGGACGCTCGTCGGGCGGAACGGCGCGCAGCGGACCGTAGCGCTCCATCGCGCCGACGAGCTTCAGCCGCTCGTCGGGCGTGAGTGTCGATGCGAAATCCGCGACCGTGCCTTCGATGCGCGCGCGCAACGCGACGTCGGCTTCGCGCGTGCGCGAGAGGGCATCGTCGAGCGCATGGCGATCGAAGTCGCGCGCCGCGAGGACATGCGCGAGATCGATGCGTCCGTCGCGGGCATCGCGAATCAGCGGCAGGCTTTCGCGGCGCGTCTTGCGCAGGGCGTCGCGCAGTTCCTTCTGGCGCTCGGGCGACAGATCGGCGGCGGCGAAACGGATGCCGCGTTGCTGCGCGGCTTCCGTGCGCTTCTGCGCGAGCGGCCCGGACAGCCAGTAAGCGCCGCCCGCGATCGATCCGAGCAGAAACACGTTCAGCACGAGCGATACCGCCGCGAGCGTCTTCAGCGTGCGCAGGCTCATTGATCGCTCCAGTCGGAAGGGGCGCCGCCGAAGGCCGTGCCCGAATAGGATTGCTCGAACCATCCGCCGTGCGCGGGTTCGCCCGGCGCGGGCGCCAGCAGCGAAACCAGCAGCGCGCCCGCCACGACGCCCGCAGCGCCAGCGCCGACGAAGCCCACGCCCGAAAACCAGATGCGCGGGCGACGCCAGAAGGCGCGCGCGGGTCGCGTGGGCGCCGAATCGACGATGCGCCGCACGAACTCCGGACTGGCCGCCGCGACGGCGTGAGCGTCGAGCATGCCGTCGAGCGCGCGGGCTTCGGCGAGCGCGGCGAGCGCTTCTGCGTCTCCGGCGTTCACGAGCGCGAGCGCCGCGTCGCGTTCGCCGGCGGGCCAGCGTTCCGGCGACGCGCCGTAAGCCTCGGTGATGTGGCGGAATCGTTCGGGTGTCATCGATGTTCCTTCGGGGCGTCGCCGCCTGACTGTGCGAGATCCGCGAGCGCGGCCCTGAGATTGCGGCGCGCGCGGGCGAGCAGACTTTCCAGCGCATGGACGCTCACGCCCATCAGCGCCGCCGCGTCCGCGTTCGGCAATTCCTGGTAGTACTGCAGCACGAGCGCCTCGCGCTGGCGCGCGGGCAGCTTCGCGAGCGCCGCCGCGATGCGCTCGTTCGCGTGCGCGGCCTCGATCCGCTCGTCGGGCAGCGGCGCGACATCGGCCTGTTCGGGCAGATCGTCCGATACGGTTGTCTCGCGATGACGGCGCAGGCGGTCGTAACACAGATTGAGCGTCACGCGATGCAGCCACGTATCGAAGCGCGCCTCGCCGCGCCGCCACTTCGGCGCGATATTCCAGATGCGCAGGAACGCTTCCTGAGCCACGTCGTCGGCCTCGTCACGGTCGCCGAGCATGCGGGCCGCGAGCGCGACGATGCGCGGGAGCTTCCTCGCGACGATCTCGCGGATGGCTCCCGGTTCCCGATTGCCGACGCGGGCAATGAGCGCGGTGTCCGGATCTTCTTCTTTCAATGTGTTGTCGGGTGTCGGATTGCCCGGACGCTGGGCGGGTTATCGCGTTGGTGCGCATGCTCAGTAAACGACGACCGGCCCGCGATAGTAGACAGGGTGCGCCGGATACACGACGCATCCGGCGAGCATCACGGCGACGAGCCCCGCTGCGATCAATGTTTTCATCATGATGGGCTACCTCGATGCGAACGTGCTGCGGCTCATGCCCAATGCCCTTCGACCCAGCGCCAGTTCGGACCGTGCTGCACCCAATGTCCCGGAATCCAGCGATAACCCGCGCGCACCGGCCGCCAATGTCCCGGCGCCCAGACGTAGCCGCCATGCGCCCAGCGCCAGTGGCCCGGATCCCATGCATAACCCGCGCGCGGCGGCGGCGGCGGTTCGACGCGCGGCGCGGGCGGCGCGGCGGGCGCGACGATGATGGCCTGCGCGTCGGCAGGCGTGCTGTGCATGGCTGCAAACGAAACCGCGATGACCGGCGCGAGCACGGCGGCCGAAAGCGCCGCGCGCAGCGGCGAAGGTGTTTTTTTCATGACGTGTCCCGTCGTTTCAGGTTGCGACGAGAACTTGAACGGCGCGACGGAGCGATTTCCGTCGCGCGTTTGAAGGCGAATTTGTAACCGGGTCTTACGCGAACGCGTCGATGCCGGCGACCAGACGTTCGGCAAGGCGCGGCTGCCGTAATTGATCGGTCCACCATTGCAGCGCGCGGCCTTCGTGATCGCCGCGCCACGCGACGTAAAGCACGTTCGGCTCGCGCGGATCGGCCGTTTCCTTCTCGACGAGTTCGCCGCGCGCAAGCAGCGATTGCACGCGATGCCGCGGCACCCAGCCCGTGCCGAGCCCTTGACGCTGCGCGAGGATTTTCGCGCGCATCGTCGGCACGGCGAACGCGGCCTGTCCGCCTAGCACGCCGTACGCGCGTCCCGCCGAGCGCGACGAATCCGCGACGACGACCGCCCGATGCGCCGCGATCTGATCGCGCTTGAGCGCACCGTTGATCGTCGCGAGCGGATGACGCGGCGACACCGCGAACACCCACTGCATCACGCCGAGCTCGAACCAGCGCAGGCCGGGAATCGCCGGCGGCTCGTTGGTCGCGCCGACGATCAGATCCGCGCGGCCGTCGCGCAACGCTTCCCAGGTGCCGCTCAGCACTTCGTGGGTGATGCGCAGCGCGACGCCGGAATCGAGCGCATCGAACGCCTGCACGACCGGCAGGAGCGTCTCGAATTCGAGGATCTCGTCGCAGACGATCCACAGCCGGTCTTCCCAGCCGCTCGCGATCTGCTTCACGCGTTGCGCGAGACGCGACACGTCGAGCATCAGGCGCGATGCCTCATCGGCGAGAAGATGGCCGGCGGGCGTCAGTTGCAGGCGATAGCGGCGCCGGTCGAAGAGCAGCGCGTCGAAGCGCGTTTCCAGTTGGCGCGCGGCATGCGATACCGTCGACGGCGCCTTGCCGAGGCGCGCCGCCGCGCGCGAGAGGCTGCCGGTTTCGCGGATCGCATCGAGCAGCGAGAGTTCTTCCTCTGACAACATGTTCGACTCCATCGAACGAGTTCATCGTCCGGATCGTACGGCAAAAGCGGCGTGGCGGATCAACATGAGCGTCATCGGGATAAACCCAACCTTCGATGGAGCTGAACGATGAACGCCTTCCTTCACACGATGCGCCGCGCCGCCAGCGTGCTTCTGGCCGCCGCCGCCCTGCAACCGGCCGCGCATGCCGCGAACACGCCGCGCGCTCCCCAGCCCGCCGCCGCCGCGAGCGCGATCCAGTCCCGCACGATCGATGCGAACGGCGTCGACATTCACTATCTGCAAGCCGGACAGGGCGACGCGACGCCCGTCGTGCTGCTGCACGGCTATACGGAAACCAGCCGCATGTGGCAGCCGCTGATGACGCGTCTCGCGGGCGAGCGCGTCGTGATCGCGCCCGATCTGCCGGGCGCGGGCGGCTCGGCGATGCCGTCGTCCGGCTATGACAAGAAAACGCTCGCGCAAGACATCCACGCGATGGTCCAAAAGCTCGGCTATCGCAAGGTGAAGCTCGTCGGGCACGACATCGGCCTGATGGTCGCTTATGCGTACGCGGCGCAATATCCCGACGAAGTGGAGAGCATCGTGCTGATGGACGCGTTCCTGCCCGGCGTCGGCGACTGGCAGAAAGTCTGGCTCCTGCGCGACAAATGGCACTTCAATTTCTACGGCGACACGCCGGAGAAACTCGTGCACGGCCGCGAGCGCGTCTTCTTCGAGCACTTCTGGAACGACTTCGCCGCCGATGCCGCGCATTCGGTGAGCGAGGCCGATCGCCGTTACTATTCGGCCCAATACGCGCGCAACGGCCGCATGCGCGCGGGCTTCGAGTATTTCCATGCGTTCCCGCAGGACGCGAACGATTTCGCCGACTTCGCCAAGACGCCGCTCGCGATGCCGATGCTCGTGCTCACCGGCGAACGCGCGTCGGGCACGTTCCTGATCGATCAGGCGAAGCTCGTCGCGACGAACGTGCAGGGCGTGGTCGTGCCGGGCGCGGGCCACTGGCTGATGGAAGAAGCGCCGGACGCGACGATGGCGCAACTCGTGCGTTTCATCGACGCGCCTTCATCCAACTGAGATGCATCGAGGCCGTGGCGCGTGTCTTGCGCCGCGGCATTCAAGGAGAATGGAAATGGGACTTCTCGTCGACGGAAAATGGCAGGACAAATGGTACGAAACGGCGTCCACGGGCGGGCGCTTCGTGCGCAAGGACGCTGCGTTTCGCAACTGGGTGAAGGCCGATGGCGCGCCGGGGCCGAGCGGCGAGGGCGGCTTCAAGGCCGAAGCCGGGCGCTATCACCTGTATGTGAGCCTCGCGTGCCCGTGGGCGCATCGCACGCTCATCGTGCGCGCGCTGAAGGGGCTGGAAGGGATGATCGACGTATCGGTCGTGAACTGGCTGATGCTGGAAAACGGCTGGACTTTCGACGACGCTCCGGGCGTCGTGCCCGACAGAATCAACGGCGCGCGCTATCTGCATCAGGTCTACACGGCAGCCGATCCGCGTTACAGCGGCCGCGTGACCGTGCCGATCCTGTGGGACAAGGTGCGCGGGACGATCGTCAACAACGAGTCGTCGGAGATCATCCGGATGCTGAATGCCGCGTTCGATGGCATCGGCGCGAAACCGGGCGATTACTATCCGCGCGAGCTGCGGGAAGAGATCGACGCGCTCAACGCGCGCATCTACGACACGGTCAATAACGGCGTCTACAAGGCGGGCTTCGCGACGACGCAAGCCGCCTACGAGGAAGCGGTGACGCCGCTCTTCGACACGCTCGATTTTCTCGAAGAGCGCCTGAGCACGCGCCGCTATCTGACGGGCGAGCGTTTCACCGAAGCGGACATTCGCCTATTCACGACGCTCGTGCGCTTCGACGCGGTGTATGTCGGCCACTTCAAGTGCAATCTGCGGCGCATCGTGGATTATCCGCATCTCTCGAAGTACGCGCGCGAGATTTACCGGATGCCGGGCGTCGCGGCGACGGTGAACTTCGAGCACATCAAGCGGCATTACTACGAGAGCCATCGGACGATCAATCCAACGGGCATCGTGCCCGCCGGACCGGTGCTCGATTTCGACGCGGCCTAGTCGTATCGATAGACGCCGCGCTTCGTCTTGCGCCCGAGACGCCCCGCCGACACGAGCTCGCGCAACAGCGGACACGCGCGGTATTTCGAATCGCCGAAGTCCTTGAGGAACACGTCCATCACCGAGAGGCAGACGTCCAGGCCGATCAGGTCCGCGAGCGCGAGCGGGCCGATCGGATGATTCGCGCCGAGCTTCATGCCCGCGTCGATTTCCTCCGCGCTCGCAACGCCTTCATAGAGCACGAAGAACGCTTCGTTGATCATCGGCACGAGAATGCGGTTGACGACGAAGCCCGGCGAGTTGCGCACGCCGATCGGCGATTTGTCGAGCTTCTCGGTGAGTTCGCGCACGGCGGCGGCGGTTTCATCGCTCGTCTGCACGCCGCGAATCACTTCGACGAGCTGCAGCAGCGGCACCGGATTGAAGAAGTGCATGCCGATGAAGCGCTCGGGCGTGGCGAGCGTCGCGGCGAGCGAGGTGATCGAGATCGACGACGTGTTCGACGCGATGATCGCATCCGCGCGGGCCGCCCCTTCGATCTGCTTCAGGATGCGGTTCTTGAGCTCGACGTTCTCCGTTGCTGCTTCGATCACGATATCGGCTTCGGAGAGGCGCGCGTAATCGGTGGAGGTCTCGATGCGCTGCAACGCCGCGTCGCGCGCGGAGGCTTCCAGCTTGTCCTTCGACACGAGCCGCTCGAGGCTGCCCGTGAGCGCGGCGACGCCCTTCGCGAGTGCCGCGTCGGTGACGTCGATCAGCACGACCTTGAAGCCCGCGACGGCCGCGACCTGCGCGATGCCGTTGCCCATGGTTCCCGCACCGACGATGCCGACGGTCTGAATCTTCATGCTTTTGCTTCTCCTCGATCTGCGCCGGCCGAGAGCGGCCGGCAAACTGGAAAGGGTCGAAAGCGCGCGAGGCGCGTCCAGACATCGATTCTAACCAGTGGCGGAGACCCCGACGTTACCCGAAAGCCGTCAAATCTTTCGGGGCGATGCCGTTTGCATGACAGAAGGCAGCGTAACGGTCCCAGCCGCTCTTCCAGTTCTCAGCGGCGAGGACCTGTCCGTCGTCGTTCACGAAGAGCAGTTCGCCCTGAATGATGTTGAGCGTGACGATGTCCGCGCCGCCCGAATCCGCGGCAAGCGCTTCCGGCGTGTGGCTCGACCCCGCCGTCTCGTACACGATGCTTCCCGGCCCCGCGATCCAGTCGTGCTCGCGATACTTCCAGCGCCCCTCGACCGTATAGACGATGACGGTTCCCGTATGCCGATGCCGTGGCATCTGGCCTTTCGCCGGCGCCTTCATGAGCGCGATGACCTCGCCGCGAATCGGATCCAGCTTGAAATACTTGATGAGCACGCGCGCGCTGTACGGCGTGAATGGCACCCACGGCAGGTCCGCGTCGTTGAGACATGTGGTCTGAATCTGTTCGAACAGCATGATGTCGGCTCCCGTTAGTCGGCTCCTGTTACTCAGCAGTGCATTGTAGGCAGCGCAGGGCCGGGCGAACATCGGCCGAACGGACGACCCCTTTCGTCCAAGCCGGATCGCGCCGTATCTGCTATCGTCCACGCCATGCCAACCATCATCACCGTTTCCAATCTGTCCAAGACCTACGGGTCGGGCTTCCGCGCGCTCCGGGACGTGAATCTGGAGATCCGTCGCGGCGAAATTTTTGCGCTGCTCGGCCCGAACGGGGCGGGCAAGACGACGCTCATCAGCACCATCTGCGGCATCGTCAATCCGAGCGAGGGCAAGGTCACCGTCGCGGGTCACGATATCGACACGGACTATCGCGCCGCCCGCGCGATGATCGGCCTCGTTCCGCAGGAACTCACCACCGACGCGTTCGAGACCGTCTGGGCGACCGTGTCGTTCAGCCGGGGCCTCTTCGGCCGGCCGAAGAATCCGGCGCATGTCGAGAAGGTGTTGAAATCGCTCTCGCTATGGGCGAAGAAGGACAACAAGATCATGACGCTCTCGGGCGGCATGAAGCGGCGCGTGCTGATCGCGAAGGCGCTCGCGCACGAGCCCGAGATTCTCTTTCTCGACGAGCCCACGGCCGGCGTCGATGTGGAACTGCGGCGCGACATGTGGGACCTCGTGCGCGGACTGCAGAACAACGGCGTGACCATCATCCTCACGACGCATTACATCGAGGAAGCGGAGGAGATGGCGGACCGCATCGGCGTGATCAATCGCGGCGAGATCGTGCTGGTCGAGGAGAAGCGCGAGCTCATGCGCAAGCTCGGGCAGAAGAAGCTCACGCTGCAGCTCGAACAGCCGCTCGCGCAAATACCCGCGCCGCTCGAGCCTTACGGCCTCGCGCGCTCCGCGGACGGCGGCGAGCTCACGTACACGTATGACGCGCACGACGAGCCGGGGCGCATCATCGCGCTGTTGCGCCACGTCGACGAAGCCGGCGTGCGTTTCAAGGATCTGCAAACGACGCAAAGCTCGCTCGAAGACATCTTCGTGAGTCTCGTCAGGGAAACCAAATGAATCTATACGCCGTTCGCGCGATCTACCGTTTCGAGATGGCGCGCGCCGGGCGTACGCTGATGCAGAGCATCGTGTCGCCCGTGATTTCGACATCGCTTTATTTCGTCGTGTTCGGGGCGGCCATCGGCTCGCGCATTCCGGAAGTCGATGGCATCAGCTACGGCGCGTTCATCGTGCCGGGGCTCGTGATGCTGTCGCTGCTTACGCAAAGCATCGCCAACGCGTCCTTCGGCATCTATTTTCCGAAGTTCACGGGCACGATCTACGAACTGCTGTCCGCGCCGGTGTCGCACTTCGAGCTCGTCCTGAGCTACGTGGGCGCGGCCGCGACCAAATCCGTCATCCTCGGACTGATCATTCTTCTTACCGCACGATTATTCGTGCCGCTCAGAATCGATCATCCTGTCTGGATGATCGTATTTTTGCTGCTCACGTCCGTGACGTTCAGCCTGCTCGGGTTCATCATCGGCATCTGGGCGGACGGCTTCGAGAAGTTGCAGATCATTCCGCTGCTGATCGTGACGCCGCTCACGTTTCTCGGCGGCAGCTTTTATTCGATCAATATCCTGCCGCCGTTCTGGAAGGCCGTTGCGCTCTTCAATCCGGTCGTCTATCTGATCAGCGGTTTTCGCTGGAGCTTTTACGGTCTCGCCGATGTCCAAGTCGGCGTGAGCTTCGGCATGACGCTGGTGTTCCTTGCGGTATTCATCGCGATCGTCGCGTGGATCTTCAGGACGGGATACCGGCTCAAATCGTAGCGCGACGCCGGCTGGGCGGATGAAAGCATGAGAGCGGTCATCGGATGAAAATCATGAGACGCACGAAGCGCAATTTTCTCGGTGTGATGGCCGCCGCCTTCGCTGGCGGCGCGGGCTCTTCGGCGCCCGCCCGGTCGTACGAGATCGATCACAGCAGCGCGGACTGGCGCCGCCGTCTCTCGTCCGAGCAATTCCGAGTGCTGAGGCGCGGCGGCACCGAGCCGCCGTTCGCGAGCCCGCTGCTCAAGGAGCGTCGCGAGGGCACGTATGCGTGCGCGGGATGCGGGCTCGCACTGTTCTCGTCGGCGACGAAGTTCGACAGCGGCACCGGCTGGCCGAGTTTCTGGAAGCCCGTCGATGGCGCCGTCGCGACGCACGCGGATGCGACGGGACACATGCGCAACGAGGTGCATTGCCGGCGTTGCGGCGGACATCTCGGCCACGTCTTCGACGACGGACCGAAGCCCACGGGCCTGCGCTACTGCATGAACGGCGCGGCGCTCGAATTCCGGCAACAAGAAGCCTGAGATCGCGCACTCATCCACCTTACTCGCGACTTTCCAAATGAACGCTTCCGAACTCAAGCTCGATCCCGCGACAACCGCGCTCGTGCTGATCGATCTGCAGGCGGGCATCGCCGCCTTGCCCGTGCAACCTCACGACGCCGCGAGCGTGCTCGCCAACGCGCGTGCGCTCGCCGATCGCTTTCGCGTGCTCGGCGCGCCGGTCGTGCTGGTCAAGGTGGCGTTTCCGAACGGGCCGGGCGGTCTGCGTCCACTCACCGACGCGGGACAGGCGCAGGAAGCGCCGGAGCCGGCGGGCTGGAGCGAGCTCAGCGCGGAACTGGACGTGCAGCCGTCCGATATCGTCGTCACCAAGCGGCAGTGGGGCGCGTTCTACAACACCGATCTCGACTCGCATCTGCGCCGGCGCGGCATCGATACGATCGTGCTGGGCGGCATCGCGACGGCCATCGGCGTGGATTCGACCGCGCGCGGCGCGCACGAGCGGGGTTATCAGCAGATATTCGTCGAGGACGCGATGAGCGATTTGCACGCCGACACGCACGAATCGACCTGCCGCTATATCTTTCCGCGCATCGGCCGCATTCGTTCGACGCAGCAGGTGCTGGCGGCGCTGGCATAGCGGCGCGCGTCGCCTATCCTGTAGCGTACGTCCGATGTCGACGGACGCGAGCGAGGTGCGGTGATGGCGGCCATTCCGAAAGTAGCGATCGCGTGTCAGGGCGGCGGCAGCCATGCGGCGTTCGCCGCGGGTGTGCTCGACCGGTTGCTGAGCGGCGAGTTTCTCAACAGGTTCGAGCTCGTCGCGCTGTCCGGCACGTCGGGCGGCGCGATGTGCAGCGCGCTCGTGTGGGCAGGCCTCTTGCTCGGCGGACCTCCCGACGCGAGGCGGCGCCTCGCCGGTTTCTGGAAGGATCTGGAGGCGCGCGAGGGGCCGGATATCGTCGCGAATGCGGTCGGGACCTGGTACGCGCGGCTGCCCGTCAACGCGGAAATCAGCCCGTATCTCTATCCGCCGGTTGCGGAAGAGCGCCTGCGCGAACTGCTCGACAAGCATCTGCCGTTCGCTTCGCTGCCGGCGGACCCGAAGCGACGCGCGCAGCCCACGCTTCTCGTCGGCGCGACCGACGTGCGCACGGGCGATCGCGTGATCTTTCCCGGCGACAAGCTCGATCAGGATCAACTCGTTGCATCCGCCGCGGTGCCGCCGTTGTATCGCGCGGTCGAGGCCGACGGACGCATGTGCTGGGACGGCCTTTTCAGCAGCAATCCGCCGGTGCGCGAGTTCACCGATTTCGCGCTCGACATGCGCCCCGACGAGATCTGGGTCGTGCAGATCAACCCGCAATATCGTCGCGAGTTGCCTGAATCGACTAACGAGATCATCGACCGACGCAACGAGCTGTCCGGCAATCTCGCGCTGGGGCAGGAGCTTTACTTCACGACGCGCGTGAACGAACTGCTGAAAGCCGACAAATCGCTGGAGAAGCGCTATAAGCCGATCACGGTTCGCGTCGTGCAGATGCATCTCGACGCCAGGGATTATCCGGGGCCGCTCGACTATGCATCGAAGCTCGATCGCAATCCGGCGCTGATTCATGCGCTGATCCGCAAGGGACGCGAGCGCGCGGAATGGTTTTTCGATGAACGCTCCGACTGGCCGAGGGAAGGCACGGCCCCGCACAAGAGCGTCTATGCGACGACGCCAGCGGCGATGTCGGCGAAGGCGAGCTGAACGTTCGCAGTCCGTGATATTGCGGTGATTAAGAGAAGTCTTGTGGTTATTGCGTCGGTGTTCTCTTATTTTGTAGACACTCGCTGGCGGGGCCCGCCTGCCGGTTCGAGAGCGTCCGGTCATCCCCGTGTTCGGGCGCGACGCTCTTCCCTGAGCGGTGGACGCGCGGTGCGATTGTGCCGCGCGTCTTTTTTTGGATGTTTCGCAGATGCTCGAGGGGAGCGATTGTGGATAGGTTTCAGTTGGCCGACGGGAGATCGTTGCCGCTAAGCAGTGTTGGATGTTCGCGGGTCGGAATAGTCAGAACGGGATACTAAAGACGCGAGGAAAGATGATAGCTTTTCGGTCTTAGCGGACGTTCGCCGAGATTCACTTTAAGGTCAGTAGCGTCGCGGGGTTGCGGACGTTGGCGGGGCCGAGGGATGAGAGGCGCGACTTGCATCGACGAACTACACTTGCGTCCCGTTGCGGCCACTCCGACGGGTATTCGCGAGTGACCGCTTTTTTGGGGCTTAGCCAGAATAATCATTCACGTGACGACGCCACAGCAGCTTCAAGGACTTGTATGGTCATTTGCGGCGACGCGATTCCCGGCTTGTCGCCCATACCGCCTGAACCTTGTGGAAGGGTCTCCGTGCAGTGAAGGTGACAAAGATCCCCTGGCGGACGAATAGAATCTTCTGGCAAACTTTGAATTTAATCAAAACGTGGGTATCGCGTGATCCGGAACGATCATAAAAGAACGGATACACATTAAGTCTTCGGGGATGTCGCTGTGACAACTTTAATCGTCGCGATCGTGCTGATCGCCCTCGCCGCTGTCTTTCTTGCTTACAAGGCTGGACAGACGCGAGGTACTCAACGTAGTGAGTCTTCCACCATTGCCGCTGCTCCTGTCAAGCTTGCGCCAGTTGACGCTGATCCGATCTCTGTACAGCCGATGCACGAGGTTTTTCACAACGTCGAACTCGTTGATTCAGAGGGCGCCGTCGTGATGGACGTCGAGCAAATGCCGGGCATACCATTTACCGCACGACGTCTCGATTCGTCGAGCGACGAAGTCAACAGACTGGGCCAGCTTGCGTCCGATTTTCTGGAAGCGGGAGTCAGCATCCCAGGCAAGACCATACGACTGGTCTTCAAGCCTGAAATTGCGCAAGGCCTGAAAGACGGAACCTATACGCTCATGCGGACAACGTCCGGAGAGGTTCTAGCTGACGCCGTCAATAAGACCGGGCAGGTGGCGGGGAAAGGACGGGTTGTGCAGGCGGGCTCGGCCCGTCAACTGGCCGTAGGGGCATTCCAGCTCGTCAGTATCGCGGTAGCCCAGGCCCATCTTGCGGATATCGAGCGCAGCCTTGGAAAAATCAAGAGCGGCATATCGGAGCTTATCGACAGGCTTGAAACCACGGATCGAACCAGCATTTCTGGCACCATTGCCTATTTAAGCGAAATCGCACAACACATGAAGGGTCTGCGGCGACCCATCGAAATATCGAGCGAAAAGTCTCATCAGATTGAAAGCATCAATCACATGGGCTTTGAGTGGCGAGACAAAGTTCAGGGCGACCTCGCTGATTTGACGCGGCGGATCAGAGGGCTTACGGACAAGGATACGTTCGGCACAGGGAACACGCACAAGGAACTTCTGGATCTGGTGCAGAAAATTCAGCCGCTGCTTGTGCGTTATGGCCTTCTATTGCAACTGGTCGCAGTGACGAACATGATTGTTACTTACCTTGATCCTGCAGGACGCAAATATACGCGTATGCGCCCTCAAGTCGAGGAGTGGATCAAACTGGTCGATATATTTCGCAGCGAAGCCGTTGAGAAGGCCGATGCGCTACTTCGGAAGTCTCGCTTTACGAGCGACGAGCTACTGGACTATCGCAGGACGGAAATTCATCGTCTCGTAAATGAATGGGTGGTGGAGGCAAAACTTCAGACATCGAACTTTGTCGGGCTCATGCAGGAACTGGATCAAAGCACACGGCAGCTCACGCACGGCGACGGTGAAGTGAGCCTAGCATTGATGTATGACAACGATGGTGTGGTTCGGGATGCTGCATTCGTCCAGTGAAGAGGTCGAAGCCGCACATCGGCGGCGGATTCAACCGATCGATGCAATTGCAGTGGACTCGACTAAATCTGACAGTGGTTGGTTTCTCATGCTGGCGCGCAGTGCCGCGGAGGGCGTAGCTCATAGCGGCAATGCGAGCCGCGAACAGCAAGGAGGCTGCCACGACTCAGGAACAAAAGGTCATCCGTGGCAAGGTTAGTCCGAATGTCCAGGCTACTGAGGAATGCAGGGAATTCTACGTTGAATCGCTCAAGGGGGACCGCATCTATCAGCAGACCTTTGTTGACACCTACTCGAAGGTGGCATTCGCGAAGCTCTACGATCGCAAGACGCCTCTGGAGCCTGTCATAGATTCTGTGTTCAAGGCATAACATGCACGGAAAGGAGCATGTATGCCACGCAAACCGAAAGCAGTGGCTGAGTTGAGGGATCTGCCGACGATTCCCGAAGAGCTGATCGAACGGTCAACAAGCGCCATTCCTCAAGAATCCGTGAAGAAGCTTTTTTATCCCGCCGATGTCATGCAGTCGTCGACGCCACCAGCCGCACCAGCGTAATCTCCGACGGCGCCCCCAGCCTCTTCGGCGGCCCCCAATACCCCGTACCCCGGCTCGTATAAACCCACAGCCCGTTGAACTTCACAAGTCCGGAAACAAACGGCTGCTGCAATCGCACAAAGAAATTCCACGGCAGGAACTGCCCGCCATGCGTGTGTCCCGAAAGCTGTAGCGTAAAACCCGCTTCGGCCGCCGCCGTGGCACTGCGCGGCTGGTGTGCGAGCAGCACGCGCACGGTGGCATCGTCGGGTGCGCCGCTGATCGCCTTTGCGGGATCGCTGCGATGCGCGGGATCGAAACTGCCCGCGCCGTAATCCGTGACGCCCGCGACCACGGCCTGCGCGCCGTCGTGATTCAGTACGACATGCTGATTGAGCAGCACCGTCAGACCCAGGCGCCGGAATTCCGCAATCCACTTGTCCGCGCCCGAGTAGTACTCGTGATTCCCGGTCACGAGAAACGTCCCGTGCCGCGCGCTCAGGCCCGCGAGCGGGCGTGTGTGATCGGCGAGATTCGGCACCGTGCCGTCGACGACATCGCCCGTCACGGCGATCAGATCCGGTTCGAGTCCGTTCACAGCCGCGACGATGCGTTCCACATAGTGACGCTTGATCGTCGGTCCGACGTGGATGTCGCTGATCTGCGCGATCGTGAAACCGTCGAGCGCGGCCGGCAGATTATCGATGGGCACATCCACGCTCACGACCGGCGCGCGCCGCCGCGCATTGTAAAAGCCGATCGCCGAGAAGAGCACGGCCAGGAGCGGCACGACGAGCGCGCTATAGGCCACGAACACCGGCGATCCGACGGGCACGCCGCGCAACCAGTCGACGAGATGCACGAAGAACAGAATCACGTCGCGAGCGAATGTCAATAAAAGCAGCGACGAGAAGAGGCCCAGCGCGGTCAACCCGAGCCATGCGAGGCGATCCGCGAGCGACTGCGGTTCGATCTGCCGTGCCGCCATGCCGAGCGGAATGACGATGACCGAAACCGCGAGCAGAATCGCCGCCAGCACCTTGAGCGGCAGACCGACGGGCGCGTCCGGGATGAGCCGCACGCCGACATAGATATGAAACAGAACGCCGATGCCGATGAAGCGGAGAAAGAATGCCGAGCGTCGCATAGCGCTCCTGGAGGGATCGAAGAAGCGGCGGGAAGACGGGCGCTGCACGCCCGTGCGGGATATGGAGCCGATTCTAACGGTTCGACGCCGCGCATGCCTTTGACGATTCGGTCTTTCGGCGAACCGGAAACAAAAAAGCCCCGGCACACGAGTGCCGAGGCTTTTCGGATTTCACAGGCGCGACGCGCGATCAAACCGCCATGCAGAGGTACTTGATGACGACGTAATCGTCGATACCGTAGTGCGAGCCTTCGCGCCCGAGTCCCGACTGCTTGACGCCGCCGAACGGCGCCACTTCGTTCGAGATCAGGCCGGTGTTGATGCCCACCATGCCGTATTCGAGCGCTTCGGCCACGCGCCAGATGCGGCCGATATCGCGGCTGTAGAAGTACGCCGCGAGACCGAACTCGGTGTCGTTGGCGAGGCGCACGACTTCATCGTCGGACGAGAATTTGAAGATCGGCGCGAGTGGGCCGAAGGTTTCCTCTTTCGCGACTTTCATGTCGGTCGTGACGCCGGTCAGCACGGTCGGCTCGAAGAAACCGTGACCGAGCGCGTGACGCTTGCCGCCCGTGGCGAGCGCGGCGCCTTTCGCGAGCGCGTCGTCGATATGCGACTCCACTTTCTGCACGGCCGCTTCGTTGATGAGCGGACCGAGCGCCACGCCGCTCTCGGTGCCGAGCCCGACCTTGAGGCCGCCGACCGCTGCCGCCAGCTTTTGCGCGAACGCATCGTAGACGCGCTCGTGCACGTAGAAGCGATTCGTACACACGCAGGTCTGCCCGCTGTTGCGATATTTCGATGCAATCGCGCCTTCCACGGCGGCGTCGAGATCGGCGTCGTCGAACACGATGAACGGTGCGTTGCCACCGAGTTCCAGCGTCACTTTCTTGACCGTCGGCGCGCTTTGCGCCATCAGCAAGCGGCCCACGCCGGTCGAGCCGGTGAACGAGAGCTTGCGCACGATCGGGTTGCTCGTCATTTCGCCGCCGATCGCCTTCGGATCGCCGGTGAGGATGTTGAGCACGCCCTTCGGCAGGCCTGCGCGCTCGGCGAGCACGGCCATCGCGAACGCGGAGAAGGGCGTTGCTTCGGCGGGCTTCACGACGATCGGGCAGCCAGCCGCGAGCGCCGGGCCGACCTTGCGCGTGATCATCGCGGCCGGGAAGTTCCACGGCGTGATGGCGGCGCAAACGCCGATCGGTTCCTTCGTCACGACGATGCGCTTGTCGGCGGCGGGCGTCGCGAGCGTATCGCCGGCCACGCGCTTGCCTTCCTCCGCGAACCATTCGATGAACGAGGCAGCATACGTGATTTCGCCTTTTGCCTCGGCGAGCGGCTTGCCTTGCTCGGTCGTGAGGATGAGCGCGAGATCGTCGGCGTTCGCCATCATCAGGTCGAACCAGCGGCGCAGGATGACGGCGCGTTCTTTTGCGGTCTTCTTGCGCCATGCCGGCCACGCGGCGTTGGCTGCATCGATGGCGCGGCGCGTTTCGTTCGCGCCCATCTTTGGTACTGCGCCGAGGGATTCGCCGTTGGCGGGGTTCGTGACTTCGAAGGTTTCGCCGTTGTCCGATTGCTGCCATTCACCGTCGATGTAGGCGGTGTGACGCAGCAGCGTCGGGTCTTTCAGTTGGTCTTTCAAGCTCATGTCTTTGCTGTTCCTTTTTGGGGCTTCTCTATTGTCGCTGGATCCCGTATTCGCGTCGGTCTATTAGCACTGCCCCTGTGCGGGGCGGCAGTCACTTTCTTTGCTGCTGCAAAGAAAGTAACCAAAGAAAGCAGCTCGTTGAGGCCCGCGGTCACACGCAGTTTGGCCATGCTTGCCAGCCGTCAATGGCCCTCGCCTAAGTGTCGCCCTCGAAGGCCCAATCGGGCTTGGCTCGCGCACGGTCTGACACATCGCACTGCTTCACTGACTGGTTCAGCACCAAATAGCTCCGGCCTGCTTCGCGGCCGACCGGTCAATCGGGTTTGCGCACGCTTCTTCGCTGGTGTCCCTTGCATACCCAACGGCAGCGCGTAGCGCTGTGCCGAAGCTATTTCGTGCTGAACCAGCGCGCTCGAACTACTGGCTCGTCAGACCGTGCGCGATCCAAGCCGGATAGGGCCTTTGAGGGCGACACTTAGGCGAGTGCCACGGGCGGCTGGCAAGCGTGACCAAACTGCGTGTGACTGCGGGCGGTGAGAAGCTGCTTTCTTTGGTTACTTTCTTTGCAGCAGCAAAGAAAGTGACCCCCGCCCCGGGGAGGGGCAGTGCCAATAGACCACCGCGAAATCAGGATTCCACAAAATCCGAAGCAACAAACAAACGAAAAAATATACACCGCGAGGCACCGGAAGAACCCGCGCCTCGCGCATAAAAAACCAAACGTTAGACCGCAGCGCCGACAGTCTCCGTCAGCACCTCTTCAAGAATCCCGATAGCCTCATCGAAAACCTCTTCCTGAATGGTGAGCGGAAACAGGAACCGAACAACGTTCGAATAAACCCCGCAAACAAGCAGCAACAACCCGCGCTCCAGCGCGCGCGTCTGCACGAGCTTGGCGAAAGCCGCGTCCGCATCATGCGAACCGGGCTTGCAGAACTCGACGGCGATCATCGCGCCGGGCCCTCGCACATCGGCGATTTGCGGCACATCGGCCTTGAGCGCTTCGAGCTTCGCTTTGAGCTTGTCGCCGAGCACGGTCGCGCGCTCGCAGAGCTTTTCATCGTCGATGATATCGAGCACCGCGTGCGCCGCCGCCACCGCGAGCGGATTGCCCGCATACGTGCCGCCCAGCCCGCCGGGCGCCGCCGCATCCATGATCTCCGCGCGTCCGACGACGCCCGACAGCGGCATGCCGCCCGCGAGCGACTTCGCGATCGTCATCAGATCCGGCACGACGCCATGATGCTCCATCGCGAAGAGCTTGCCGGTGCGCGCAAAGCCGGTCTGCACTTCATCGGCGATGAGCAGAATGCCGTGCTCGTCGCAAATCTTGCGCAGGCCGCGCACGAAATCCGCCGGCGCCGCATTGAAACCGCCTTCGCCCTGCACCGGCTCGAAGATGATCGCGGCGACGCGCGTCGCTTCGATATCCGCCTTGAACAGATGCTCGATCGCGCGCAGCGAATCCGCGACCGACACGCCGTGCAGCGCATTCGGGAACGGCGCGTGATAGACGTCCGACGGGAACGGCCCGAAGCCGATCTTGTACGGCGCGACCTTGCCGGTGAGCGCCATGCCCATTAGCGTGCGGCCGTGGAAGCCGCCCGTGAAGGCGATCACGCCAGGACGGCCCGTCGCCGCGCGCGCGATCTTCACCGCGTTCTCGACGGCTTCCGCGCCGGTCGTGAAAAACGCCGTCTTCTTCGCGTGCGAGCCCGGCGCGCGGGCGCTGATCTTCTCTGCGAGCGACACATACGACTCGTACGGCACGATCTGATACGCGGTGTGCGTGAAGCAGTCGAGCTGCGCGCGGATCGCCTCGACGATCTTCGGATGACGATGCCCCGTGTTGCACACCGCGATGCCCGCCGCGAAATCGATGAAACGACGGCCCTCGACATCCCACAGTTCCGCATTCTCGGCGCGCGCCGCGTAGAAATCGCACATCACGCCCACGCCGCGCGGGGTCGCGGCATTCTTGCGGGCGTGCAGGTCGGCGTTCTTGAGGTTGGTGCTCACAGGGAAATCTCCTTCGCGCGAGGGCGCATGTCGTGGTGGCCGCATCGGCCGACTGAATTCAAAGACGACTATAGTAAGATTTGGCCCTTAAGTTCAGAGCCATTTCAATAAATCTATAGGAGCCAATCCGATGTCCACCCGTGCGAGCGTGCTTTCCGACTGGCTGGCGCAGCGCATCGACCGCACGAACGGCCAGCCGATCTACCGGCAACTGCATCGGCTCCTGCAGCAGGCGATCCTGACGCGCGAGCTCGCGGCGGGCGCGAAAGTGCCGTCGTCGCGGCTGCTCGCGACCGAACTGGGCGTCGGGCGCAATACCGTGACGCAGGTTTACGAGCAGCTCGCGCTCGAAGGCTACGTTTCATCGGCGACGGGACGCGGCACGTTCGTCGCGGACAGCGCGCCCGATGAAATCGTCTTCGACGACGCGCCGCCCGCGGCCATCGTTCCCGCCGATACGCAATCGACACTCTCCACGCGCGGCGCGCGGCTGATTTCGGGCGCGGGCGTGTCGAAACGCCAGGGCGGCGCGTTCATGCCGGGCGTGCCGGACGTGTCGCGCTTTCCGTCGCGCGTGTGGAACCGGCTGCACGCGAAATACTGGCGCAAGCCGCTGCCCGACCTGCTCACCTACGCGCCCGGCGGCGGACATACGGGGTTACGCCACGCGCTTGCGCACTATCTGCGCACGTCGCGCTCGGTGCGCTGCACGCCAGAGCAGATCGTCGTGACGACGGGCATTCATCAGTCGATCGACCTCGCCGCGCGTCTGCTCGCCGATTCGGGCGACACGATCTGGACCGAAGATCCGTGCTACTGGGGCGTGCGCAGCGTGTTGCAGGTGTCGGGGCTCGATCTGAAGGCAATTCCCGTCGATGCCGAGGGCATCGCGCCGACGCCCGACGATCTCGCGTCGCCACCGAGGCTGATTCTCGTCACGCCGTCGCACCAGTATCCGCTCGGCATGGTGATGAGCCTCGCGCGCCGCCGCATGCTGCTCGAATACGCGCGCCAGCACCGCTGCTGGATCATCGAGGACGATTACGACAGCGAGTTCCGCTACGGCAGCCGGCCGCTCGCGTCGCTGCAGGGCATGGACCCGGCGGGGCAGGTGATCTATGTCGGGAGCTTTGGCAAGACGCTGTTTCCGGGGCTGCGCATCGGCTATGTCGTCGTGCCGGAAGCGCTCGCGGACAGTTTCGCGACGGCGAGCGCCGAGCTTTATCGCGAAGGGCAGCTATTGCAGCAGGCGGTGCTCGCGGAGTTCATCGAACAGGGCCATTTCACTTCGCATATTCGACGGATGCGCGCGCTCTACGGCCAGCGCCGCGATGTGATGCTCGCGACGATTGCCGGGCGCTACGGTAACGCGCTGGCGATCGCCGGCGGCGATGCGGGGCTGCATCTTGTATTGAAACTGCCTCAGGATGTCGATGATCGCGCGGTTGCTGCTGCGGCGCTCGCTGAGGATATTGTTGTGCGGCCGCTGTCGGGGTACTACGCGCGTCGGCCGGATGCGGAATCGGGGTTGCTGATTGGTTATGCGTGTGTGCCGGATGAGGAGATTGGGCCGGCTTTTGCGAAACTTGCGGGGGTGATCGACCGGTTTTTGCGCTAGAACCCGGTCGAAACTTCACGATTGGCTTTCGTCCACCCAAAAAAATCGCTCAGGGAACTGGAAAGCGCGGCCCATGTGGAGGATCATGTGCGCCGTTTTCCACGTATCCGCATCACCTCAGCAAAGGCTCCCCCATGACGACTCCCTCCAACCCCCACTTCACCGTCATCGCCGATCTCTCCGAGGACGCACCCTCGCTGCGCGAAATTCGCCACGACATCCACCGTCATCCGGAGCTGTCCTACGAGGAGACGCGCACCGCGGCGCTCGTCGCGGACCGGCTGGAAGAGTGGGGCTGGCAGGTGACGCGTGGTATCGGCGGCACGGGCGTCGTCGGTACGTTGAAAGCGGGCGACGGCACGAAGAGCATCGGCCTGCGCGCCGACATGGACGCGCTGCCGATCATCGAACAGACCGGCAAGCCCTACGCGAGCGAAACGCACGGCAAGATGCACGCGTGCGGCCACGACGGCCACACGACGATGCTGCTCGGCGCCGCACGTCATCTCGCGCGCACGCGGCGCTTCAACGGCACGGCGCATCTGTATTTTCAGCCGGCGGAAGAGCACGGCGTGCCGAGCGGCGCGCAGAAGATGATCGCGGAAGGCCTGTTCGAGCGCTTTCATTGCGACGCCGTATTCGGCGTGCACAACCATCCCGGCGCGCAGCCCGGCACGTTCCTGTTCCGCAAGGGGCCGTTCATGGCGGCGGGCGATCAGGTGTCGATCGCGATCGAAGGCGTCGGCGGGCACGCGGCGCGGCCGCATCTCTCCGTCGATCCAGTCGTCGTGACGGCGAGCATCGTGATGGCGCTGCAGACGATCGTCGCGCGCAATGTCGATCCGGCGCAGCCCGCTGTCGTCACTGTCGGTTCGATGCACGCCGGCACGGTGAACAACGTCATCCCCAGCCGCGCGACGCTCGAACTCTCGGTGCGCTCGTTCGATCCGAAAATACGCGAACTGCTGAAGCGGCGCATCAAGGAACTGGTCGAATCGCAGGCCGCGAGCTACGGCGCGACGGCGACGGTGAAGTATCTGGAAGGCTATCCGGTCGTCGTCAATTCGGACGCGGAAACGGAGTTCGCGATTCAGGTCGCGCGCGAACTGGTCGGCGAACAAAACGTCGTCGCGCACGCGGATCTGCTGATGGGCAGCGAGGATTTCGCGTTCATGCTGCAGCAGCGGCCGGGCTCGTTTCTGCGCCTGGGCAACGGTGCGGGCGAGGACGGCTGCATGGTCCACAACCCGCACTACGATTTCAACGACAAGAATCTGCCGGTCGGCGCTGCGTACTGGGCGCGGCTCGTCGAACGATTCCTCGCGTGATCGAAAGCCTTACGCCGGCAGCCTGAAACTCCCGATCGCCTCGCGCAGCACATCCACCTGATCCTTCAGCGAATGCGCTGCGGCGGCTGCCTCTTCGACGAGAGCGGCGTTCTGCTGCGTCACCTGATCCATCTCGACGACCGCGCGGTTCACCTGCTCGATGCCCGCGCTCTGCTCGTGCGACGCGTGGCTGATCTCGTCGAGAATCTCGTTCACGCGGCGCACCGATTGCACGATCTCGGTCATCGTCGCGCCCGCGTTCGTCACGAGCGACGCGCCTTGCTGCACCGTCTGCGTCGATGTCTCGATGAGCGCCTTGATCTCCTTCGCCGCCGTCGCCGAGCGCTGCGCGAGGCTGCGCACTTCGGCCGCCACGACCGCGAAGCCGCGTCCCTGTTCGCCCGCGCGCGCTGCTTCGACGGCCGCATTGAGCGCAAGAATGTTCGTCTGGAACGCGATGCCGTCGATCACGCCGATGATGTCGCCGATCTGCTGCGAGCTCGCGGTGATGCGCGTCATCGTGTCGATCACGTCATCGACGACGCCGCTGCCGCGCGTCGCCACATCCGCCGCCTGCTCCGCGAGCCGGGCCGCCTGCGCCGCGCTTTCCGCGTTGTTCTTCACGTTGGCGGTCATCTGGTCCATGCTCGACGCCGTCTGCACGAGCGCCGCCGCCTGCTCCTCGGTGCGCTGCGACAGATCGGTATTGCCCGCCGCGATCTCGGACGCGCCCACGTTGATGTTCTCGGTGCCGTTGCGCACGCGTGAAACCGTCTCGACGAGACCGCGCTGCATCGTGTTGAGCGCGTGCAGGAGACTCGTCGTGTCGTTCGGGTGAATGTCGACGGTGCTCGTCAGGTCGCCGCGCGCGATACGGTGCGCCGCGCCGACCGCCAGTTCCAGCTCGCCGCCCAGATTGCGTTTGATGCTGCGCAGGACGATCAGCATCGCGGCCGTCGCGATGCCGCCGAGGACCGCCGTGATCGCGAGCCAGCGCAGCGCGCTCGCCCAGAACGCGCTCTGCACGTCGTCCATGTACATGCCGGTGACGAGATACCAGTCCCACGGCGCGAAGCGCTGCGCATAGGAGAGTTTGCCGACCGGCTTGTCGCTGCCGGGCTTCGGCCACAGATAACTGATGAAGCCGCCGCCTTGCTGATCGCCCGCCTTCACGATATCGACGAACAGGCGATTGCCCGCCGGATCGGTATAAGTCGAGAGATCCTTGCCGTTCATGGCGGGCTTGATTGGATGCATCACCATCGTCGGATGCGAATCGTTGATCGACAGATAGCCGTCCGTGCCGTAACGGATCGCGCCGACCACCTCGAGCGCGCGCTTCTTTGCTTCCTCTTCGGTGAGCGTCTTGTCGGCGGCAAGCGCGGCGTAGTGCGCCGTGACGGCGTACGCCTCGTTGACGAGGGTCTTCAACTGCTCCTTGCGGTCATCGATCATCGACGTCCGGTTTTGCCACGCCCCGATGATCCCGATCGCGATCAGGCCGATCCACAGCACGGCGATCAGCGAGCCGAGCTTCTTGTTCAACGTCATTCTGTTCATGTTGCCCCGTCGCCTCTTTGCGTTGTCTGGTGCGACGGCGCATGCCGCCGCATGCCCGCTTTACGGCAGGCAAAGGCGGCGGATGTAGGGCGGGGATTACCCGTAGCTTTTAGAAACGGCGGATCGGGTCCTTGTCGGGCGGCGCGTCGGGATGCTGCGGCTCGTCCGGGCGATGACCCGGCGAAGGCGGCGTGAGCGGATCGGCTTCCGGATCGCGGTTCGGGTCCGCGATGGGATCCGGAACGGGACTGGTCTGCATATCGAATTTCATGATGTTCCCCGCAAGGTGGAGCGGCGCTACACGGACTCGTGCGGCGCCGGCATGTGCAGCGTGAACGGCTCGCCCGGATGCGCGCCGCCGGTGTTCGAGAGCGCGGCGCGGGCGCGGGCGACGATCGCGTCGCTGCCGGTGTCGCGCGGATGCTCGTCGAGCACGATATGCGGCGTGCCGAGCGCGCGCGCCGTGGCGACGGGCGATGACGCGGCGGCGTCGTCGGAGACGAGCAGGCGCGCGTTGGCGATCAGGCGCGGCAGCGCGGCCGGCGCGACGGCGCCCGCGAGAAAGAGCGCGGCCGTCTGCATCGCGCCGAGGACGCCCGCGGTGCGCTCGGGATCGGGCGCGTCCCCGACGATCGCGATCTGCCAGCCATCGGCGGCAAGCTGGTCGGCGACATCGGCGTAACGTTGCGCGGGCCACACGGGCGCGGCGTGGTGGCTGCCCGGATGAATCAGCACCAGGCGCTCGCGCTCGATGCCGTGGAATGCGGCGAGCTCGTCGTAAGCGCCGGCTTCGTCGCGATCGGCGGCGGGCGGCGTGGCGTGTGCGCATGGCGTCGCGCCCGGCTCGTCGGGGACGAGCGCGGTCGCGAGGTCGTCGCTCAACGTCGAAAGGGGATTGGCTCGCATCCTGGCTCCTGCAATTGGCGTGGGCCTCGTTCGATTTCCGCAAATCCGCGGGGGCGGGCGCTTGGCAAGCACCCGCCATGCCCGGGGCGTGTCGGCGCGTCCTGCCTGAGAAGATGCCTGAGAAGCGCGGGCGGCGGACACAGATTGCGTCCGCAACCGTGACAGTTTGATCGCCGGTTGCGGCATCTGTCACGTATTGAAGGAGGCGCAGCGACGCTCGTCAAGGCGCGAGGTTGGCAGGGTCGATGTAAAAAAGCCGCCGCCTCGCGATGGCGAGGCGGCGGCTTTTGTGCTGCTTTCGTGGACTAGCGCGGCGCGCGGCGCGCTCAGGTTTCCGCGTTGCCGTCGTCGGCGGGCAGGGTCTTCGGCGTGAACGCTTCGGCGCGGCGACGGATATGGTCGACTTCGCCGGTCACGAACGTGCGCTGGTCGGCGGCGAGCGCCTGCTGATACGACGTGCCTTCCGGCACCCGATGCAGCAGCGCGCGCAATTCGCCTTGCGTCGTCTGCTCGACGGGTTCGTAGTCGTACAGGCCGAGTTCGAGTTCGGCGCGTTCATGCAGGATGAACAGGCACGACGCGAACACCGCGACGCCGAGCACTTCCTGCACGCCGAAGCGGAATTCGTGCGGCACCGGCGAGAACGGCAGCCACGCGATGAGCGCGACGCCCGCGAGCGCCACCGCGATGGTCACGTTCAGCAGGATTTGCAGACGCGCGATGATGCGCTCGCGTTCGGTCTTCAGTTGCCCGGCGGTTTTCGGCACGAGCGCGACGAGAGATTGTTGACGGCGGAGTTCTTCGAGCGGGAGAGCGGCCATGGAGGTTGTCGTCGGTCCATCAGTGAGCGCCAAAGCGGCGCGACACCGGTATAACGCGCGGCTTACAGGAACGTTGACGGCGCTTTCTTCTTGTTTCGCCCTGTTTCTTCCTGTTGCATTTAGCGCGTCCGGCTGGCGACCGGCGTGCGGATGGTCGCGGTGCCTTCCGCGATCTGCCGCGCGAAGACGAGCGCTTCGACGATCGTCCCGAAAACTTCCGCGCGCACCTTGTCGTCGGTGAGGCGCATCAGATACGACGGGTGATAGGTCGGCACGATGATATGCCCCTTGTGCTCGATGGTCTTGCCGAGATATTCGGACAGCGCCGTGCGATGTCCCGTCAGCGCCTTGAGCGCTGTAGCCCCGAGCGCGACGACGACCTTCGGCGCGATGCGTCTCAGCTCTTCCTCCAGCCAGTAGCGGCAGGCCTCGCGTTCGCGCTGCGCGGGCGCGAGATGCGCGCGCTCCTCGCCGTGCGCCTCCCATTTGAAGTGCTTCACCGCGTTCGTCAGATAGAGCGATTCGCGGGCAAGCGCGGCCTCGGCGAGCACTTCGTCGAGCAGCTTGCCCGCCGGACCGACGAACGGCGTGCCTTCACGATCTTCCTGATCGCCCGGCTGCTCGCCGACCAGCATCACGCGCGCATCGGCGGGGCCGACGCCCGGCACGGGCTGCGTCGCGTTGCGCCAGAGCGCACAGCGCCTGCACGCGTCGAGCGACGGCGGCTCCGTCAGCAGCGTGCCCTTGATCGGCTCCAGATCCGTGTTGATGGTCACGTCCATCTCGGGCGGCACGTTGCGCGGATGGCGGTCGCGCCGCGAGTAAGGATCGGCGCGGGAGATCAGCGCGGGATCGGTGCGCGCGTTCGCCGGGCTTTTCCAGTAGCGCACCGGCATATGTGACGCCATTTCGGCGGCGTTCGCCTGCGCGGGCGCGAAAGTGCTCTCGTAGTACGCGAGCCAGAGCGCCTCGATGGCGTCGCCGCTCACCGCCTCGCCGCTCATCGCGGTGTCGCCGAAGTCCATCGGCTTTTCCTCCGGCTCGCTCGTGCGGTCCACGCGCAGCAGCGCGCCGTCCCAGAAGGCGGCGCCGTGCGGCGTGGCGATCATCCACGTGGCGTTGCCCATGCGGGTTGCGAAATGCATCGCGGCGTGCTCCAGCAGGTCGTGCTCCGGCTCGAACCAGCTGATGAACTCGGGCGGCCCGAGCGAGGAATCGCGATGCCGGAAGCGCAGCTTGTTGCGCATCTCGCGCTCCTCGGCTTCGACCGATTCGATCATCCGCCGCAGCCGAAGACCGTCCTCGTCATCCGCCGATGCGATCGCGCGATCGCCCTGCGTCCAGCGCCACAGCGCCTTGTAGAGAAACGGCCAGCGATCCGGCGCGCGGTAGCACGCCGCCGTTTCGAGCATGGCGAGGAATTCGCGCGCGACCCTGACCGGCTTCTTCGCGTTCGGGTCCACCGAGCCGGGCGCGGGCGGATAAATGGAGCCGAACACCGTGGCCGAGGCATCGGTTTCGCGCCATTGCACGTCCGCGGGCTGCGCGCCCTCCATGAGGAGCGTGCGCGCTTCGGTACGCCAGGAAGCGAACGACGGATCGATGGTGACGCATTTCATCGGCGGGCGGAATCAGAAAAGTACTGTATATCCATACAGTGATTCTAACGACGCCGACTGGCTTCCGGCAACTATTTGGCGACGATCGTGCCCTTTCACGCCCGGTGTGGCGGGCGCTGAATCATGGGAACGGTCATTGCTGAAATTCATCCATCGCGGCGTTCGATTGCCTGCGGACACATTCACACACGGAGCCGACATGCTTGCCATCGTCATTCCCGCTCACAACGAAGCCGCGCATATCGGCGCGTGCGTGGCGGCTGCGCGTCGCGCGGCGGATCATCATCAATTGCTCGGCGAGGCGACGCGCGTGATCGTCGTCGCCGACAGTTGCGTCGACGAAACCGCCGGCATCGCGCGGGCGATGGGCGCGGAGGTGTCGTGCATCGACGCGCGCAACGTCGGCTTGGCGCGCGCGCATGGCGCGGAGCGGGCGCTGGCGCTCGGCGCGCGCTGGCTCGCATTCACCGACGCCGACACGACCGTCGCCGAAGACTGGCTCGTGCGCCAGCTCGACTGCTGCGCGGACGTGGTGTGCGGCGTGATCGGCGTGCACGACTGGTCGCCGCATCTCGGCGCGGTGCGCGAACATTTCGGGCGCACCTACACCGACGCGGACGGGCATCGGCATATTCACGGCGCAAATCTGGGCGTGTCGGCGAGGGCGTATGTGCAGGCGGGCGGGTTCGCCCCGCTGGAATCGAGCGAGGACGTGGCGCTCGTCGAGGCGTTGATGGCGATCGGCGCGAATATCGAATGGAGCGCATCGCCGCGCGTGGTGACGAGCGCGAGAACAGATTTTCGGGCGAAGAAAGGATTCGGCGCGACGCTGCTCGAAGTCGGCAAGCGTTATCTGCCGATTGGCAGCGACGATGCGGATTCAGCAGATTCCGTGGCGATTGCGGCGTGACGGCGGCCGAGCTTCAAACCTGTCCGAGATCGCTCGGCAAATCGACATCGAGCAGCACGTTCGAATCATCGACTTCGATGACGAACGGCGTGTGCGTCGAAAAGATGCCGCGCGCGCCCGCATCGCCGTCGAGCGCGGCGAGCGCCTCGCGATGCGCCATGCCGAATCCCACCGGATGCCCGCGCTTGCCGTGATAAAACGGCGCGACGAGTTCAGCGCCTTGATCGAGTTGCCGCGCGACGGCTTCATACGTCGAGGCTTCGATCCACGGCATGTCGCCCAGCGCGACGAGCCAGCCATCGGCTTCGGACGTCGCCCGCACGGCCGCAGCGAGCGCCGCGCCCATGCCGCGTTCGGCGTCAGTGCTGAAGATGACGCTGCAACCCGCTTCGTTCAGGACATCGGCAAGCTTTTCGGCGCCCGGCCGGATCACCGCGATTACTTCGGCTGAAACCGCGAGCAGCTTGCGCGCCGACTGGAACACGACGGGCGTGCCGCCGGGCAGCGTGGCGAGCAGCTTGTTGTGGCGTCCGGAGGGATCGAAGCGGGTGCCGAGACCCGCCGCCAGCAGGATGCCGGTCGCGTTCGACGAATAGGTCATCGGAGCTGCTCGCGTGGGAGTTGAATGGGGATTGTGCGGCGCATCGAAGATCGTCGCAAGCATAAAAAAAGCACGCGGCGGTCGTTCAAACGGCCAGCCGCGTGCTTCGTTTCAAGTCACACCATCGTCGGCGGCAAAACCTTGTCGAGCGTGATCGGCAAATCGCGCACGCGCACGCCCGTCGCGTGATACACCGCGTTGCCGAGCGCGCCCGCCACGCCCGTTATCCCGATCTCGCCGATACCCCGCGCGCCGTGCGGATTGATATGCGGATCGGGCTGACCGACGAACGAAATATCCAGCATGCCGATATCCGCGTTCACCGGCACGTGATACTCCGCGAGATTCGCGTTCGTGTAGCGCCCGTAACGCGCATCCATCTCGCTTTTCTCGAAGAGCGCTGAACCGACGCCCCACACGATGCCGCCCATTAACTGGCTGTGCGCGGTTTTCTCGTTGAAGAGCGTGCCGACGTCGTACACCCCGACGATGCGCGGCACGCGAATGATCCCGAGATCGGCATCGACATGCACTTCCGCGAACACCGCGCCGAACGAGTGGAACGCGTACTGCTTTTTCTCGTCACCGGGGCGCGTCGTCGCGACGGCTTCGATCGCACGGCCGCCGTTGCGCGCGATCACGGCGGCCGCCGGATCGCGCCTGTCCGGATTCGACACGCTCACGACCCAGCCGTTGGACACCGTCACGTCCTCGCGCGCGAGACCGGCGACGGGCGATCCGCGATCCGCGAGCGCCATCGCGATGAGCTGATCGCGCGCCTGCATCGACGCCGCGCGCACCGCGGGCGACACGCTCGCCGCCGATTGCGAGCCGCCTGACACCGGCGCTTTCGGCAGCGACGAATCGCCGAGCGCGAAGCGCACGTAATCGAGCGGAAAGCCGAGCGCGTCGGCGGCGACCTGCGTCATGATCGTGTAGGTGCCGGTGCCGAGATCCTGCGTGCCGGAGGCGACCATCGCGGTGCCGTCGGGCAGGATGCGCGCCACCGCCGACGCCTCGCTGCGGTTCGCCGGATACGTCGCCGTGCCGACGCCCCAGCCGACGAGCGAATTGCCTTCGCGCATCGAGCGCGGCGCAGCGTTGCGCCGCGCCCAGCCGAACTTCTCCGCGCCGCGCGTGTAGCACTCCATCAGCGCCTTGCTCGACCAGGGCTTCTTCTCCTGCGGCTCCATGTTCGCGTAGTTCTTGAGGCGAAACGCGAGCGGGTCCATCTTCAACTGATACGCCATCTCGTCCATCGCCGATTCGAGCGCGAACGAGCCGCTCGTCTCGCCGGGCGCGCGCATGAAGGTCGGCGTGCCGATGTCGAGCTTCACGAGCCTGTGCGACGTCGACTGATTCGGCACCGCGTAGAGCATGCGCGTGACGATCGCCGAGGTTTCGGTCCAGTCCTCGAATGTCGATGTGGTGGATATGACGTCGTGACGCATGCCGGTCATGATGCCGTCGTCGCGGGCGCTGACCTGGATGCGCTGCTCGGTGTACGGGCGGTTGCCGATCATGCCGAACATCTGCGGACGTTCGAGCACGAGCTTGACGGGCCGGCCGGTCTGCTTCGACGCCATCGCCGCCAGCACGACATGCGACCACACCGAGCCCTTGCAGCCGAAGCCGCCGCCGACGAACGGGCAGATCACGCGCACGTTGTCATCGGAGATGCCGAAGAACTTCGCCACCGCGCTGCGCGCGCCGGACACGCCTTGCGTCGCGTCGTAGAGCGTGAGCTTCGGACCGTCCCAGCGGGCGACGGTCGCGTGCGGCTCCATCGGATTGTGATGCTCGTAGGGTGTCGTATAGACGGCGTCGAGGCGCGTCGGGCCTTGCCGCAAGCCCGCATCGACGTCGCCGCGCTTCGTCGTAACCGCGCGGCCCATCATCTTTTCCGGCTGATACGCGGATGCCTTCGCGCGTTCGAAATCGGCAGTGGGCATTGCGGCTTCATAGCGCACGTCGACGTAACGCGCGGCGCCCCGCGCGTGCTCCAGCGAATCGGCGACGACGACCGCCACCGGCTCGTTGCTGTAACGCACCTGGTCGGTTTGCAGCAGCGTGAGCTTGCGCACGGCGGGCGGCTGCGCGTCGGGGACGCCGCCGTTGGGCAGACGCATCGCGTTCTGATACGTCATCACGAGCAGCACGCCGGGCATCGATTGCGCGCGGCTCGTGTCGATCGAGGCGATGCGGCCGCTCGCGACCGTGCTCGTGACGAGCACCGCGTGCGCGAGCTTGGCGTCGGTGTTGTCGGCCGAATAGCGCGCCTGGCCGGTGACCTTCAGCACGCCGTCGGTGCGATCGAGCGGTTTTCCGATAAAAGTCATGCGACACCTCCGGCCTGTTGAAGCGCGCGCACGATCGCACGCTGCGCGAGCGCGACCTTGAACGCGTTGTCGCGCTGCGGCGTCGCGCCCTGCACGGCGAGCGCGGCGGCGGTTTGCAGCGTCGCCTTGTCGAGCGATTTGCCGACGAGCGCCTGTTCGGTCGCGTTCGCGCGCCACGGTTTGTGCGCGACGCCGCCCAACGCGATGCGCGCGCTTTTGACGGTGCCGCCGTCCATCTGCAACGCCGCCGCGACGGACACGAGCGCAAACGCATAGCTCGCGCGGTCGCGCACCTTCAGATATTTCGAGTGATCCGCGAAGAGGGGCGGCGGCAGATCGACCGACGTGATCAGCTCGCCCGGCTGCAAGGTGGTGTCGAGGTCGGGCCTGTCGCCGGGCAGACGATGAAACTCCGCGAACGGAATCGCCCGCTCGCCGTTCGGGCCGGTGACGCGCACGACGGCATCGAGCGCGGCGAGCGCGACGCTCATGTCGGATGGATTCGTCGCGATGCATTGACGGCTCGCGCCGAGAATCGCGTGCATGCGATTGTTCCCGTCGATGGCCGCGCAGCCGCTGCCGGGCGCGCGCTTGTTGCACTGGGGAAAGCCGGTGTCATAAAAGTACGCGCAGCGCGTGCGCTGCATCAGATTGCCGCCGACCGTCGCCATGTTGCGCAATTGCGCCGACGCCCCCGCGAGCAGCGCCTGCGACAAGAGCGGATAGCGCTCGCGCACCCACGCGTGATTCGCCGCGTCGCTGTTGCGCACGAGCGCGCCGAGCCGCAGGCCGCCGTCGGGCAGGGCGGTGATGCCGTTGAGCGCATCGATGTGCGTGATGTCGACGAGCTTCATCGGCCGCATCACGCCGCCTTTCATGAGATCGAGCAGATTCGTGCCGCCGCCGATGAACATCGCGCCCGGCTGGCTCGCCGCCGAGAGCGCCGCGCCGATGTCGGCGGCGCGCTGATAGGAGATCGCGTCCATGTGCGCCTCCTTTAGGCGTTGCCCGACGCGACGGCTTTCACTGCCGCGACGATGTTCGGATATGCGCCGCAGCGGCAGATGTTGCCGCTCATGCGCTCGCGGATTTCATCGTCGGAGAGTTGCGCCGGGCGAAAGCGCACGTCGGCGGTGACGGCGCTCGCATCGCCTTTGCGATATTCGTCGATGAGCGCCGTCGCCGAGCACAATTGCCCGGGCGTACAGTAGCCGCACTGAAACGCGTCCTTCTCGATGAACGCACGCTGGATGGGCGCGAGCGTGTCGCCGTCGGGCGCGAGGCCTTCGACGGTCGTGACGGATTCGCCGTCGTGCATCACCGCGAGCGTGAGACACGAATTGATGCGCCGTCCCGCCACGATCACCGTGCACGCGCCGCACTGTCCGCGGTCGCAGCCTTTCTTCGTTCCGGTGAGGTTCGCGTATTCGCGCAGCGCGTCGAGCAGCGTCGTGCGCGCCTCGACCTGCAATTCATACGGATGGCCGTTGATGGTGAGCTTCACGGGCATCATCGGCACGCTGGCGGGCGGCGGCGCTACGGCGGGCGTCGCAGCGCTCTGCTGTTGCGCGTGCGCGAGCGGCGCGGCGCTCACGGCCGCTGCCGCCGCGGCCGACTGGAGGAAACGCCGGCGCGACGGCTTTTGCGCCGCATCGCTGACGTCGTGGGGATGGCTATCGGCTGGTGACATAGGAATCGGTTCTCCTCGCTCGTTCGGAAGAGCGCCGGTCGGACTCGAATCTTCGTGGCTTTTGCTCGCGACCGATTGCGACGGATCGGGCGGAGCGCCGATGCTCGAGTTCACGGGCGGCGCGTGAGGCGCGAGCTCGTGAGCGTCCGTCAACTGTAAGGGAACCGAACGTTCGTCGACCCGCAACCGGTGATGTCTAGCAAATCGGATGCCATGCGGCGGTGTCCCGCATCGAATTCCTGCGCTCGTGCACGTCCACGCTGCAAAGCACAGGAGATCGTTTCGCTGACCGATCCGGCGTAGGTCACGCTTTGTGACGTCAGCGAGCGCGCGCGAGGTTCAAAATTGCATGATTTCGTCGCCGCTATCGTCGAAAAGCGATATCGCGGCCCGGAAGCATCCTTTCAATTCCTGAAGTCAGTCATGTTTGTCGATACGTATCAACGCGCGGCCCAGCTTTACTCGCTGAACCAGCACGCCGACGCACTGGCCGTCTTGTCGCCGCTGCTCGATCGCCCAGACGCCGATGCCGAGGCGCTCAATCTCGCGGCAGCATGCGCTTACGCGATGAATCGCGCGGATCTGGCGCAGGCGTACTGGCAGCGCGCGGTCGACGGGCATCCGGCGCACGCGGGAGTCCGCAACAACCTCGGTAACCTGTACGAGCAACTCAACGGTTTCCTGAAGCGGAAGCGATGTATCGGCGCGCGATCGATCTGAACGCCGATTCCGCCGAAGCGCACTACAACCTCGGGAACGTGCTGGCGCTGCAGGACCGCATCGTGGACGCGGAGCGGTCGTTGCGCAGGGCGCTCGAACTGCGGACGGATCTGGCGCCGGCACATTACAGCCTGGGCAAGTTGCTGATGACGCAGGCGCGCGCCGACGAAGCGCAAACGCATTTTCGCCTCGCAATCGAAGTCCGCCCTGACTGGGCCGACGCGCATTTCAATCTGGGCAACGCACTCGCCGCCTTGCAGCGCCGGGACGAAGCCGAGCGCGCCTATCGCGCGGCCATCGAACTGAATCCCCGCCTGACGAGCGCGTATCAGGCACTGGCGGAACTGCTCGAAACGGATGGACGCGAAGCGGACCTCGAGCGCGTGTATCGCCGTCTGGCCGAACAATTGCCCGAGTTGAGCGCCGCGCATTACAACCTGGGGCAGGTGATCTATCGGATGACGGCCGTCGCCGGGCTCGAGCGCATCGACGAGGCCGAAGCGGCGTACCGTCGCGCGATCGAGATTCAGCCGGATTACACGCAGGCATACATCGCGCTCGGCAACCTGCTCAAGGAGCACCCTGGGCGCGCGCACGAGATGCTGACGACGTTTCGGCGCGCCGTGGAAGTCGATCCGAATTCCGCGGAAGCCAGGATCAATCTGGCCGCAGGGCTCTTGCGCGTCGGAGCGTATGACGAAGCGTGGCCGTTGATGGAATACCGCTACGGCGACGATTCGTCGGGGCGGCGCATCCGCGTGCCGGACTTGCCGTTTCCGCGGTGGCGAGGCGAGCCGCTCGCCGGAAAATCGATGCTCGTTATCCACGAACAGGGATTCGGCGACTCGTTTCAGTTCTGCCGCTATCTGCCGCTGCTGAAGTCGCAAGGGCTCGCGACGCTGTCGGTAGCATGGCCGCAAAAGGATACGCTGCTCGCCTCTGTCGATGGCGTCGACGCCTGTATCAGCGACGATGCATTGCACACTTCGCTGCGACACGACTACTGGGTTTTCATGATGAGTCTGCCCGCGCTCCTCGAAACCAGGACCATTCCGGACGTCACGCCCTATCTCGCCGCGGATAAAGCGCGCATCGAATACTGGCGCGGCCGGCTGCCCGCGCAGTTGCCGAAGGTGGGGATCGTGGCAATGGCGGAACCTCGTGAGTCATCGTTCGAGGCCCGCCGCTGGGTCGGTGCGCAAGCCTGCATGCCGTTGCTCGGCTTGCCCGGCGTGCGCTTCGTCAATCTGCAAAAGGCGCCTTTCGCGCGCGCGCAAATCGAGACCCTGCCGCCGCATCTGCGGCCGCTCGACCTGATGGACGATGTCGAGGACTTCGCCGATACGGCTGCGATCATTGCTTCGCTCGATCTCGTCATCTCCGTGGATACATCGGTTGCGCATCTCGCGGGCGCGCTCGGCAAGCCGGTGTGGATCCTGCTGCCGTCGAACCCGTGCTGGCGCTGGTTGACCGAAGGCGAAGATTGCGTCTGGTATCCGAAAGCGCGCCTGTTCCGGCAGACCAGACCCAACCAATGGGACGATGTGATCGCGCGCGTCGCGGACGCACTCGCCGAGTGGCGCGATCGCAACTAACCGCCTGCCCACGCAAGCGCCGTGATCATTTGATGAGCGCGAGCGCGTCCCTGAAGCGCGGATGCGTGAAGCTGCCGAGCCAGCCGAAAATCGCCGTCTCGACAGTCGTTATTCGCGCGCCATCCTGCCGCGCCCGTTCGAGCGAGACGGCGCGATCTTCCACGCGGCGCGATGCGACCGCGTCCGCAACGAACTCCACGCGATAGCCGAGCCGCAGCAGCCCGAGCGTGGTCAGCAACACGCACACATGCGCCTCCGCGCCGGCGACCCACAACGTCGCGGGCGCGGGCGGCAGTGCGTCGACGAAAGCGGGCGCGAGCGTCGCATCGAACGTGTGCTTTTCGATCACCTTCGCCAGCCGGACATCGCCCAGCAGGGCTTGCGCTGTCCCCCCGAGCCCTTGCGGATTCTGCTCCGTGACGACCACCGGCACCTCCAGCAGATTCGCCGCGCGCAGCAGCGTGCCGACGCGCGCCGTCAGCCGCCCGGCGCCATCCAGATGCGGCAGCAGCCTCGCCTGCATGTCGATGACGACGAGCATGGCGTTACGCCTCGCTCTCCATGATCTGATCGATGAGCCGCGCGTTCTCGCCCGCCGAGCCGATGCCCGCGTGCCTGGCCATCGGCACGAAGAAATGCGTGGCGATCGGCAGCTTCGAGCGTTCGAGCCAGTTGGTCAGATGCGCGGCCAGGCGTTTCGCCGGCGTCCTCAGTTCCTCGCGCAGCACGCCGGGCAGTTTTTCGAAGTGACGCATCTCGGTCTGATACGGCTCGGGCGCGACGCACAGCGCGTTGGGCCGGCCATCGACATCGACGGGAAGCCGCTCCAGCGCCTGATGCAGCAGCGCGACGCCCAGTCCCTCGCCGCGCCACGGCTTGCGCACTTCCCACAGGCTGATGTAGATCACGCGATGCGCATTGAACACCTCGCACAGCTTTTCGGGGCCGAGCGCCTCGGTGGCGGCGAGCGCGAGCGAGAGCATCTCGCCCGAGTAGGTATCGAGCGTATAGACGAGATCGGCGCTGCTCGTGAGCGGCGGCACCTTGACGAGCTGCAGCCGCACCGCCGCCGCGACGATGTCGCTGCCCGCTTCGTGGAACACGGCGAACGCGGTGCCGAGGCGCTCGTCGTCGACTTGCGGATACTCGTGGCGATAGGTCATCGTGAAGAGAAACGGCCCGATCTTCTCGCGATAGGCGAGCGGCCGGTCGACATCGTAATCGTCGACGCCGTCGAGGCCGTAGGGATCGTAGTCGCGTTTCTCGCGCCGCTCGCCATTTGGCGCGGCCGCGGCGAGCGCCGCGAGCGGGCGGCGCGACTCGGGCACGAGATCTTCCGGCAAACCTTCCCATGTGAGACGCAGGAATTCCCGTCCGCCGCGATAGTGCGTCTCGAAGAGCGAGAGCACCTGCTCGCTCGCGGCCGGATCGAGGATGCGCTGCGCGCAATCGTAGGCGCGGTCGAGGAGTTGATCCGCTTCGGCGGGATCGGGCGCGAGGTGCGGCTCGCTGCCTTGCGGCACGGCGGGCAAGCCTTTTGCGAGACGTTCCCTGTGCGCGAGTTCGAGCCACTCGTCGGCGACGCGTTCGGCGATGAATCCGGCCGCGATCCGATAGCCCGTCAACACGATCGACTGGCCGGTGCGCCCGAGCGGAAACACGTACTCGTCGTTCATGGCGTCCTCGACGGTGACGCCGCGAAAGGTTTCGCGCGGCGCGCTCACGTTCGCCGCCGCATCGAAGCGGTCATGCGACAGCACGTGGGCGAGGAGGTCCGACGCGGCGGGACCGAATTCCGATCCGGCGCCGGGAAGCAGCTTCAGCAGGGACAAGGTACGCGTGGTGCCGGTCGTGCTCGATGTGCTCATGAATGCCATCTCCGATCGTGAAGGGTTATCGTAACAAACCGTCGTACTTACGGGAGAGATCGATGAACGTTCAAAACGATGATGAGCGGGCGGCTACGGTTCATGAAGGAGGATGCGCATGCGGCGCGTTCCGTTTTCGCGCGGCGGGCAAGCCGAAGCGCGTTGGGATGTGCCATTGCATGACGTGCCGTCAAGTGCACGGCTCCGCATTCGGAGCTTATGCGATTTACGCGCGCGGCGACGTGATGATGAGCGGCAGCCTTTCGACGTGGCGCAGTTCCGAGCACGGCCGCCGGCATTTTTGCCCGGTGTGCGGCTCGGTCGCCTACATGGAATACACGACGCACGATGAAGTCGATCTGCCGATCGGCGCCTTCGACGAAACCGGCCTCTTCGAGCCGGACTACGAGCTGTGGTGCAAGCATCGCGAGCCGTGGCTGCCGCAGGGCGCGCGTCCGGAGTACGACGAAGAGCGCGCGCACTAGGCGTCATCGATCAAGGCGCTCGCGCAGGCGCGCGAGCCCGAATCCGATAGAGACATCCCTTTGAAGACCGGGACAGGTTTTGTCTCGCCGGAACTGCATGCTCTCGTCAACGGTCCGAGCAATTGCATTCGCGCCCAGAAAATAAGACGATAAGTAACGTGCGCTGTGGAAGTTGCCAGCGAGCGCCGAAAGCGTCTAAGCGCGGCAGCGGCAGGATCGAGAACCTTTGAACCTCATGGCCAGCGAGGAGCATCGATACCATGACGAAGCAACCGGTCAGCGGCAGCGACAAGATTCATCCCGAAGGCGCGACGTGTGTCGGCGATTGCGATCCCTCCGAGCAGATCGAAGTGATCGTGATGCTGCGGCGCAAGGACGAAGCCGGATTCAAGCAGATGATGTCGCGCATCGACGCCGGCGAGGCGCCCGCGCAAGCCGTCTCGCGCGAAGAATTCGACAAACGTTTCACCGCATCCGCGGAAGACGTCGGGAAGGTGAAGGCCTTCGCCGCGCAATACGGCCTGACGGTGGTGCGCGCCGAAACCGAGACGCGCAGCGTGGTGTTGAAAGGCACCATCGAACAGTTCCAGAAAGCTTTCGACGTCAAGCTCGAACGCTTTCAACATCACAACATCGGCGAATATCGCGGACGCTCGGGGCCGGTGAAGGTGCCCGACGACATGCACGACATGGTCACCGCCGTGCTCGGCCTCGACAGCAAGCCGCAGGCGCGTCCGCATTTTCGTTTTCGTCCGCCGTTCAAGCCAGCGCGCGGCGCGGCGCCCGCGTCGTTCACGCCGGTCGATCTCGCGCGTCTCTACGATTTCCCCGATGGCGACGGCGCCGGCCAGTGCATCGCGATCATCGAGCTGGGCGGCGGTTATCGCGACACCGATCTCTCCGCGTATTTCTCGAAGCTCGGCGTGAAGGCGCCGAAAGTCGTGGCGATCGGCGTCGATAACGCGAAGAACGCGCCCACGGGCAACCCCAACGGACCCGACGGCGAAGTGACGCTCGACATCGAGATCGCGGGCGCCATCGCGCCGGGCGCGAGCATCGCCGTGTACTTCGCGCCGAACAGCGACGCCGGTTTCGTCGATGCCGTCAATCGCGCGCTGCACGATTCCACCAACAAGCCGTCCGTGATATCGATCAGCTGGGGCGGGCCCGAGTCGAACTGGTCCTCGCAGTCGATCGGCGCGTTCAACGACGTGCTGCAAAGCGCGGCGGCGCTCGGCGTGACGGTCTGCGCGGCATCGGGCGACAGCGGTTCGTCCGATGGCGCCGGCGACGGCTCGGATCACGTCGACTTTCCGGCGTCGAGCCCGTATGTGCTCGGCTGCGGCGGCACGAGCCTCGTGGCATCCGGCTCGGGCATCGCGAAGGAAGTCGTGTGGAACGACGGCGATCAGGGCGGGGCGGGCGGCGGCGGCGTCTCGGGCGTGTTCGCGTTGCCGGCGTGGCAGGCGGGGTTGTCGGTCACGCGCAATGGCCAGGCGACGAAGCTCGCGAAGCGCGGCGTGCCGGATGTGTCGGGCGACGCATCGCCGCAAACCGGCTACGAGGTGCTGATCGACGGCGAGGATACGGTCGTCGGCGGCACGAGCGCGGTCGCGCCGCTGTGGGCTGCGCTGATCGCGCGGATCAACGCGATCAACGCGTCGCCGTCGGGCTTCGTCAATCCGAAGCTCTACAAGACGAAGGCGGCGTTCCGCGACATCACGGAAGGCAACAACGGCACCTTCTCGGCGGCGGCGGGCTGGGACGCATGCACCGGCATGGGCAGCCCCGACGGCACGAAGATCGCGGCCGCGCTCGTGCCTGCGAAGAGTTGAGGCAAGTGCAAAGGCGTAAGACAGTGAACAACAACCACGACGACGATTCTGGAGCGACGACGATGAACTCCGATCCACTGGCAGCGAGCGACAAACCTTCCGGCGCGGAAGAACCGGCCATGACGGCCGCCGCGAAGAAAGCGCCGAAGAAGACCACGACGGCGAAAAAGGACCAGCCGTATTTCGATCCGGTCGCTTACGGCAACGGCCCCGACGACGCGGTCGCGGCCACCGAAGCCGACGAGAACGCGGCCATCACCCATCACAGCGTGACGGTCGGCGGCGCGAAGATCGCTTATACGGCGACGGTCGGCCATCTCGTGACGGTCGATCCGAGCAGTTCGAAGCCGAGCGCGAAGATGTTCTATGTCGCGTTCACCAAGGACGGCGCGAAGGAGGAAGCGCGTCCGCTCACGTTCTTCTACAACGGCGGGCCGGGCTCGTCGTCGGTGTTCGTGCTGCTCGGCTCGTTCGCGCCGCGCCGCATCAAGACGGCGATGCCGAGCTTCACGCCGCCCGCGCCGTATCAGATGGAAGACAACCCGGACAGCTTGCTCGATCGCAGCGACCTGATCTTCATCAATCCGGTCGGCACGGGCTATTCCGCCGCGATCGCGCCGAACAAGAACCGCGATTTCTGGGGCGTCGATGAGGACGCGGCTTCGATCGCGCAGTTCATCAAACGCTATCTGACGAAGAACAACCGCTGGAATTCGCCGAAGTTTTTGTTCGGCGAATCGTATGGCACGGCGCGCAGTTGCGTGCTCGCGTACAGGCTGCACGAGGACGGCATCGACCTGAACGGCGTCACGCTGCAATCGTCGATTCTCGATTACCGGCAGGCGGGCAATCCGGTCGGCGCGCTGCCGACGGCGGCGGCGGACGCGTGGTATCACAAGAAACTCGGTGTGCATCCGACGCCGACGAATCTTCTGAACTTTGCCGAGGAAGTCGCGGAATTCGCGCGCACGGACTATCTGAACGCGCTGCGCAAGTTTCCGCAAACCGACGACGAGGTGGTCGAGAAGCTGTCCGAATACACGGGCATCGACAAGGCGACGCTGCTCGCGTGGAGCCTCGATATCGCCGCGTACGACAGCCGTGGCAACTCGCTTTTCCTGACGACTTTGCTGAAGTCCAAAGGCGAATCGCTCGGTTCGTACGACGGCCGCGTGACGGCGATTTCGACGGGCATCGCCGGCAAGATCGACCCGAATTCGGGCGGCAACGACCCGACGATGACGGCGGTGAGCGGCGTCTACACGACGATGTGGAACAGCTATCTGAACGAGCAGCTCAAGTTCACGTCGACGTCATCGTTCACCGATCTGAACGACCAGGCGTTCCTCAACTGGGACTTCAAGCATACCGATCCGACGGGCGCGCAGAAGGGCGTGGATTCGAAGGGCAACATCATCCTCTACACGGCGGGCGATCTCGCCGCGGTGATGGCTTTGAATGTCGACCTGAAAGTGCTTTCCGCGAACGGGATGTATGACTTTGTGACGCCCTTTTACCAGACGATCATCGATTTGCAGCAGATGCCGCTGATCGACAAGACCGTGCGGCAGAATCTGTCGGCGACGTTTTATCCGTCGGGGCATATGGTTTATCTCGACGGCGGGTCGAGGACGCAGCTCAAGGCCGATCTGGCGAAGATGTATGACGAAGCCACGGCGAATCATGCGGCTCTCGGGCGGATCATTGCTTTGCAGAAGGTTACTGCGGATAAGTTGGGGGCGTTGTCGCCGGTGGGTTGAAGGTTTTTTTTGCCGCGGGCGGGCTTTGGTGGTTGGTCCGCCTGTGGGTTCGATGGATCCCGGTTTCTTAGTGGTTTATTAGCACTGCCCCTGTGCGGGGCGGCAGTCACTTTCTTTGCTGCTGCAAAGAAAGTAACCAAAGAAAGCAGCTCGTTGAGGCCCGCGATCACACGCAGTTTGGCCATGCTTGCCAGCCGCCGATGGCCCTCGCCTAAGTGTCGCCCCCAAAGGCCCGGTCGGGCTTGGCTCGCGCACGGTCTGACACATCGCACCACAGAACAAACTGGTTCAGCACTAGATAGCTCCGGCCCGCTTCGCGGCCGATGGGTCCATCGGGTTTGCGTGCGCATGCGTACTTGCAACGCTTCCATCTCACTGCATCCGTGGCTCGTTGGTTTCCCTTGCAGACCCATCGGCAGCGCGTAGCGCTGTGCCGAAACTATTTGGTGCTGAACCAGCGCGCCAAAACATTTGGAGCGGCAGACCGTGCGCGAGCCAAGCCCGGTATGTCCTTCGAGGACGACACTTAGGCGAGTGCCGCCTGCGGCTGGCAAGCATGGCCAACGTGCGTGTGACCGCGGGCGGTGAGAAGCTGTTTCTTTGGTTACTTTCTTTGCAGCAGCAAAGAAAGTGACTGCCGCCCCGCACAGGGGCAGAGCCAATAGACCGACACGAATACGGGACCAACCAACAAAAACTGAAAAAAACCGAGTAGGAACACCACTTGCGGGCGAGTGAGAGCAAAACCTCACCCAAAATCCCCCGGAGGAGTCCCCACAATGGCAACAAAGAAACAGCCGCCCGCGAGCGGCGTCGCCCGCACGCCGTCGCAAAGCAACACCAACAACAAAGTCGAATCCCTCGAAACCTTCCGCAGCGACGCCACCAACCAGGCCCTGACGACGAACCAGGGCGTCAAGGTCGCCGATAACCAGAACACCTTGCGCGCCGGCGAGCGCGGCCCCTCGCTCCTCGAAGACTTCATCATGCGTGAAAAAATCACGCACTTCGACCACGAGCGCATTCCTGAACGTATCGTCCATGCCCGCGGATCGGCGGCGCACGGCGTCTTCAAGGTGTACGAATCGCAGGCCGGACTCACCAAAGCCGCGTTTCTGCAAGACCCGTCGAAGGAAACGCCCGTCTATGTGCGCTTCTCGACCGTGCAAGGCTCGCGCGGCTCCGCCGATACCGTGCGCGACGTGCGCGGCTTCGCCGTCAAGTTCTACACGGAAGAAGGCAACTTCGATCTCGTCGGCAATAACATGCCGGTGTTCTTCATCCAGGACGCGATCAAGTTTCCCGATTTCGTCCACGCCGTCAAACCCGAGCCGCATAACGAAATGCCGCAAGGCGGGTCCGCGCACGACACCTTCTGGGATTTCGTCTCGCTCGTGCCCGAGTCCGCGCACATGGTCCTCTGGACGATGTCCGATCGCGCAATCCCACGCAGTCTGCGCACGATGGAAGGCTTCGGCATCCATACCTTCCGCTTCATCGACGCCCAGGGAAAAGGCCGCTTCGTGAAGTTCCACTGGCGCCCGACGATCGGCTCGGCGTCGCTGTTGTGGGATGAAGCGCAGAAGCTCGCAGGCAAGGACGCGGACTTCCATCGCAGGGATTTGTGGGAAGCGATCGACAACGGCGACTATCCCGAGTGGGAGCTCGGCGTGCAGATCGTCGAGGAAGAGGACGAGCACAAGTTCGACTTCGATCTGCTCGATCCCACCAAGATCATTCCCGAGGAACTCGTGCCGCTGAAGATGATCGGCAAACTCACGCTGAACCGGAATCCGGACAACTTCTTCGCCGAGACCGAGCAGGTCGCGTTCTGTCCGGGGCATATCGTGCCGGGCATCGACTTCACGAACGATCCGCTGCTGCAAGGCCGTCTTTTCTCCTACACCGATACGCAGATCAGCCGGCTCGGCGGTCCGAACTTCCACGAGATTCCGATCAACCGGCCGCTCGCGCCATTGCATAACGGTCAACGCGACGCGATGCATCGCCAGACGATCGACAAGGGTCAGGCATCCTACGAGCCAAATTCGATCGACGGCGGATGGCCGAAGGAAACCGCGCCGGCCGCGGCGGGCGGCGGCTTCGAGAGTTACACGGAGCGCGTCGAAGGATCGAAGATCCGCGTGCGCAGCCCGTCGTTCAGGGATCACTATTCGCAGGCGACGCTCTTCTGGAACAGCATGACCGATCCCGAAAAGGATCACATCGTCGGCGCTTATTCGTTCGAACTCTCGAAGGTCGAGCGCAAGCCCATCCGCGAGCGCCAGCTCGGCATCCTCGCGAATATCGACGAGACGCTTACCGCGCGCGTCGCCGCCAATCTCGGCCTGCCCGCGCCCAAGAAAAACGCGGACGCCGACGAACTCGGCAAGTCGTCGGTGACGGAGTCGCCTGCGCTGTCGATCGTCGCGAAGGCGAAGCCTTCGGTCAAAACGCGCAAAGTCGCGATTCTCGCCGCGCCGGGCGCCGATGCCGCGAGCATCAAGGCCGTGCAGGACGCGCTCAAGGCCGAAGGCGCGCACGCGAAGGTCATCTCGCCGACGCTCGGCTCGCCGGCACAAGGCATCGAGACCGACGCCACCATTCTCGGCATGCCGTCGATCATGTTCGACGGCGTGATCGTCGCGGGCGGCAAGGACAGCGCGAAGACACTGTCGCAGTCCGGCGACGCGCGTCATTTCGTGCTGGAAGCGTTCAAGCATCTGAAGGCGATCGGCGCGATCGGCGACGGAGAGGACTTGCTCGCGGCCGCGCATTTGCCGAACGGCGAAGAAGGCGTGGCGGTCGGGAGCGATGCAAAGCAGGTGCTGAAGAGCTTCATCGAAGCGATGAGCAAGCATCGCGTATGGTCGCGCGCCCAGAAGGCGGAGTCGGTTCCGGCCTGATACGTGCGCTAGTCGTGTTTCGCCGCCTGCGCCGGCATGGGCCACCATGCCGTCGGCAGGCGCGCTTCCCGGTGTTTCTCCCACATCCGAATCATCGACATGACGCGCGTTTCGGGGCCGCGATCAACTCTTCGCGTGCAGCGTGCGTTTCGTGTGTTTTAATTGAACCTCCGATCATCTCAAAAAATGCGCGGCGAACCTTGGCCGCGACGGATGGCGCACAGAGGCATGAGTCGAAGGGATACCCGGTTCATCAAGAAAACGAAGCCAGGCGCGGGCCGCACGAGCCGGAGCGCGCGCGTGGCACTGGCGTGGTGCTGCGCAATGCTCGCGCTGATGCCCGGCGCGCCGCACGCCCAGCGCGCCGACTGGCTCGATACGCGCGTCACGCAGGCGACCATCGTCGATACGATCTGCGTGCCCGGTTATGTGGACCGCGTGCTGCCGTCGTTCGAGCTTCAGATGCGGCAGAAGGAGCGGCTCCTGAAGCAACGCAGCATCGATGCGTCGTTCGCGTCGGAATATGCGCTCGATCACCGTATGCCGGTGCTGCTCGGCGGCTCGCCGAATTCACCCGCGAATCTCGATCTGCGCCGCTGGGAAGGGCGCGCGGGTCAGCGGCGAAAGGAACGGCTCGCCGTCTATCTGAAGCGCTGCGTCTGCACCGGCGACATCACGCTGAAAGATGCGCAGACCGCGATGGTGGGTGACTGGCCCAATCGCTATCCGAATCTTTCCAGCATGACGTGCAGCGGCTTCTGACAATCGATTCCGCCAATTGATTCCAGCCATCCGTCCGATTTAGAACATCTATTGAAAAAGGCGGAATGTCGCAGCACGCGGGTGGCTTACGGTATTAGTATGGAGCTATCTCGAAATTCGCCGTGGAGCTGCCATGATGTTCGCGTACCTGTCCCTTTTCGTCGTCGGCACGCTTGCGGCGCGCGTGATCCTGAAGCAGCGCCCGCAGCCCGTGCGTGTGCGCGCAAGAAGGTGACGCCGATGAACCTGATCGTCTGGAACCTTCCGCAACGCTGCGCCGCGCGCGACGTGCGGCGCTTTCTGGAGCACGAGCTCGGCGGCTATGCGAGCGATATCGAAGTCCACGGCGCGGGCACCGCTCAAGCCTACGCGGTCGCGAGGCTCGCCACCGATGTACCTTACATCGGCGAGGCGATCGCGCAAAAGCTGTGTCATCAGCGCTTTCTCGACGAACCCTTGCGCGCCCGGGCATCTCCATCGGGTGACGCGTCCATCCGTCTGCATTGATTCCCGTGCGCGCCGCGCGCTAGTGGCGCGCCCGGCGGCCGGAATGAACTTTGCTGAAGCTCCTCTGACGAACGTCATGTAGCGGCGAAGCCGGTGTTCGTGCGCACCGGCTTTTTTGTCGATGCGCGCATTCGCGCACGCGCCGCTCGTTGTCAGAACGCAAAGCGGATCATTCATATCGATGCAGCAGGCAGGAAAGAACAAGACGCCGTTCGGCGCAAGGATTTTCGTGGGCGCGGCAGCGGGCGCGCTCGTTTCGATGGCGACAGCGGTTCATGCGCAGCCTCAGGCTGCATCGGGCGCATCGGGGACGGTCGCGCAGGGTAGCGTGACGGCGATGCCCGTCGCGCCCACGCCGCCGATGCCCCATACCGCGAGCATCCCGCACGTCGCGAGTGCTCCCGAGCGCGCGCTTCCGGCGATGCCGGTGCCGATGCCCGCGCAAGCGTCTTCGGAAGCGTCGGCGGCTGCCGAGGCTTCGGCCGCATCGGCGGCGAGTGCGGCGTCGGCGGCGAGCGCCGCGAGCGCGGCATCCGAAGCGCAGGCGCCTGAAGTGCCCTTGCCCGCGGAGCCGCCCGAACCCAACCTCGCGCAGCGCACCGACATGCCGCCAACGGGCGCCTATGCGATGCGGCAGGACTTCGCGCAGCAGGTCGATCGGCGGCTCACGGTGCCCGTCGCGGATCAGCAAGCCTACGGCCGTCTGCTGCAACATACGCTCGACGAAGACGGCCACGGCGATCTCGCCAACGAGTTCGTCGTGCTGGTCGATCGCAGTGCGAACGTGCAGGCGATCTTCGTCTACTTCCGCGGCAAGGCGGGCGATGCATGGTCGATGATCGGCGCGTCGCCGGTATCGACGGGCCGGCCCGGCACCTACGATCACTTCGTCACGCCGCTCGGGGTCTTCCAGCACGTGCCGGGCAACATGGACTTTCGCGCCGAGGGCACGCTGAACGAGTTCAAGATTCGCGGCTACGGCGCGCGCGACATGCGCATCTACGATTTCGGCTGGGCCGACGGCGAGCGCGGCTGGGGCCGTGGCGGCAAGTCGCCGATGCGCTTCCAGATGCACGCCACCGATCCCGAGAAGCTGGAGCCGCTGCTCGGCATGCGCCACTCGAAGGGCTGTGTGCGCATTCCGTCGACGCTCAACACCTTCTTCGATCATCACGGCATTCTCGATGCGCAATACGAGGCGCGCGCATCCGAAGGCGAGTCGATGTGGGTCCTGAAGGCTACGCGCAAGACGACGCCCTGGGCGGGCCACTATCTCGTCGTCGTCGATACGGGCCGGAAGACGCGGCCGGCGTGGTCGCCGGGTCCGGGCAAGGCGGTGCGCGCGCACATCCCGGCGGGCGCGGATACAGTCGATTGAACCGCGTCCGAAGCGCTATTTCGCGCGCGCGAGCAGCACGCCCGCGAGCGCGACGCCGAAGCCCGCGAGTTGCACGGCGTTGAGCGTCTCGCCGAACGCAAGAAAGCTTTCGAGCGCGGCGAGCGGCGGCGCGAGAAAGAGCAGGGCGGTCGCGCGCGATGCGTCGCCGCGCCGGACCATCCACACGAGCAGTGTCGTCGCGACGCCCGAGAGCATCACGATGCCCCATGCGAGTGAGAGCCACGTCGTCATCGACGCAATGAAGCGATGCTCGCCGAGCGCCATCGCGAGCACGAGCGCGACGATCGCAGCGCCCGCGTTCTGCAATGCGCTGGCGCTGCGGATATCGGCGCGTGCGAGCGAGGTCTTCTGATACAGCGTGCCCGCGGTGATCGCGACGATGGACAGCAGCGCGACCATCACGACGATCGATTGCGACGGGTGCCCGCCTCCTGCATGTTCGACGTGCGCGCCGCTCGCCGCGATTTTCGGCGCGAGCACGAGCGCGACACCGGCGAGGCCGAGCGCGAGCCCGCTCCATGCGCGCGGCGAGAGCCGTTCACCGAAGAGCCGCGCGGCGATGGCGGCCGTCAGAAGCGGCTGCAGCGCGCCGAGCAGCGCCATGATGCCCGCGCCGAGTCCTTGCGCGACGGCCCAGTAGCCCGCGCCGAGATAGACCCCTTGCAGCAGCGCGCCGGCGAACAAGTGCCGGCCGATGTCGCGGCCTTTCGGCCAGGGCGCACGCGTGATGATGGCGATCGCGAAAAACAGCAGCGTCGTGCCGGCGAAGCGCGCGAGCAGATACAGATTCGGATCGACGTAAGGCGTGATCGCCCGTGCGACGATGAAGCCCGTCGACCAGAGAAACACGAAGACGGGAGCGGCGAGGATCGAAACCATGTGAGGCATGCGGCAAGACGGGATGCCGCAGTATGCGATCGATGGCTTGCGGGCGTCTTGTCTAACCGTGCACTCGTCGGTGCGGGCTCGTCATTCGATGGTGAAGGTGTCGAGCGGCTGGTTGGCGCGTGCATCGCCCTCGAAGCGTCGCGATAGTTGCGCGTGCAAGCGCTTGGCTTCGTCGAGCGTGAGATCGATCCAGTAGGGATCGCCGGCTGCGTCGTTCAAGCGCCCAGGAGGGAACTGGATTTCGATTACCACGCCTTTTTTGTACATCTTGATGCCTCGTTTGGAGCTTCTTGCGAAGCGAAACAGTCTAGCGGATGAATGTTCGGGGATAGCTTTCCCTGCGGAAAGAATGCATTGCTTTCGGCATGGTTGGGTTTTTGGCTGGATCCCGTTTTCGTGTCGGTCTATTTGTGTTGCCCCTGTGCGGGGCGGCAGTCACTTTCTTTGCTGCTGCAAAGAAAGTGACCCCCGCCCCGCACAGGGGCAGTGCCAATAGACCGACACGAAAACAAGATTCCCCGAAAGCCCAGCAAAAAACCCCCTTCACATCGATGTCACAGACCTCTGCAATGCTTGGGGGTTGAAGGTCACCCCGCCCATCCATCACCTCTACAAGAGACACCCAAAAATGACCCGCGATTTCCGCTTCGCGCGCACCGTGCTGCCGGCGTTCGCCGCCGCCTTCACCCTGTTTGCCGCGATGCCCGTCCACGCCGCCGACGCTGTCGTCCTGTACACCGCCGACGGCCTCGAGAATCTCTACAAGGACGTGCTTCCCGCATTCGAAAAGAAGGAAGGCGTGAAGGTCAACATCGTCACGGCGGGCAGCGGCGAAGTGGTGAATCGCGCGACCGTCGAGAAGGATTCGCCCAAGGCCGACGTGCTCGTCACGCTGCCGCCGTTCATCCAGCAGGCGCAGCAAGGCGGCCTCCTGCAACCCTATCAGAGCGTGAACTACAAGAACGTGCCCGCCATCGCCAAGGCGCAGGACGGCGCATGGGCCACGTTCGTCAACAACTACTTCTCGTTCGCGATCAATCCGGAAGTCACGAAGACCGCGCCGAAAACCTTCGCCGATCTGCTGCATCCGAACTACTCCGGCAAGATCGCGTATTCGAATCCGGCGACGGCAGGCGACGGCATGGCCGTCATCATCCTGACCTCGGCGCTGATGGGCGAGGACAACGCGTTCGACTACCTCAAGTCGCTCGAGCAAAGCGCGAAGTTCCATACGAAGGGCACGGGCTATCTCGACGTGCTGCTCTCGCGTAACGAGATCGCGTTCGCCAACGGCGATCTGCAAATGGACCTCGACGATGCCGCGAACGGCGGTCTCTCGATCAAGCCGCTCTTCCTGTCGCACAAGGCAGGCGAAGCGCCGACCACGTTCCAGTTGCCGTATGCGATCGGCCTCATCAAGAGCGGTCCGAATCAGGCGGCCGGCAAGAAGCTGATCGACTATCTGATGTCGTCGGAGGTGCAGTCGAAAGTGCCCGATATCTACGGCATTCCGGGCCGCACCGACGTGCCGCTCGCCGGCAAGAACGGCGAAGCCGTCAAGCAGGCGATCTCGGGCGTGAAGCTGATTCCCGTCGACTGGAACGAAGTCATGCAGAAGAAGGCGGGCTGGACCGAGCGCTGGAAGACCGAAGTCATCGGCAACACGGGCAAGCAGACCGACGTCGTCAAGCCGAAGTCGTAACGTGAGCGCTCTTCCCAAAGAAATGTCCGGCGTCCACTCGACGCCGGGCGTGCATATCGATCGTCTGACGGTGCGATTCGGTACGCGCACCGTGCTCGACGATCTCTCGCTTCGCATCGGTCGCGGCGAATTTCTCACCGTGCTCGGCCGAAGCGGCTGCGGCAAGACCACGTTGCTGCGCTTCATCGCGGGCTTCGTGAAGGCCGATGCGCTCGCGGGCACGCTCACCGTAGCGGGCCGCGATCTCACGCACGTGCTACCGCATCAGCGCAATCTCGGGCTGCTGTTCCAGAGCTACGCGCTCTTTCCGCATCTGTCCGTGTTCGATAACGTCGCGTTCGGGCTGCGCGCGCGCAAGCTGAAGGCGGGCGAGGTCGCGAGGCGCGTCGCCGATGCGCTCAAGCTCGTGCAGCTTTCCGATGCCGGTCACGTGATGCCCGCGCAGCTTTCCGGCGGCATGCAGCAGCGCGTCGCGCTGGCGCGTGCGCTCGTCATCGAACCGGATGTGCTGCTGCTCGACGAACCGCTCTCCGCACTCGATGCGAACCTGCGCGCGTCGGTGCGCAGCGAGTTGAAGGCGTTGCATGAGCGCTTGCCGAATCTGACGATCGTCTGCGTAACGCACGATCAGGACGATGCGCTCGTGCTCTCCGATCGCACGCTCCTGATGCGCGATGGCCGTATCGCGCAACTCGGTGCGCCGCGCGAGTTGTACGATGCGCCCAACGATGCCTTCGTCGCGCGCTATCTCGGCGCGGCGAACCTGTTGCCGCCGCGCGTGGTGTATCCCGTCGGCGATGCACGGCACGACGAGCGCGAACGTCTCGCGTGCATCCGTCCCGAGCGCTTCACGATCGTGCCGCTGGGCGAAGGTCCGTTGCACGGCACCATCGCGTCCGTCGAATGGTATGGCGCGGCGCTTTCCATTACCGTCGCGCTCGATGCGTCGCCCGACGAGCCCGTGCTCGTGACGACGCAACGCGGCCATTCGCGCATGCCCGATAAAGGCACGCGCGTGTCCCTTCGCTTCGAGGCTGACGATGTCGTCCTTGTTCGTTCCTGACAGCGTCGCGCGCAACGAAGGCGGCATCAGCGATGCGGATCTCTCCGCGCAATTCGCCGCGCATGCCGAAGAAGCGAAGCGCCGCGAGCGCAAAGGGCAATGGCATCTGCTCTTCATACTCGTGTTCGTGCTCGGGCCGCTCGTCGTCTATCCGCTCGCGCGGCTCGTGATGCTCAGCGTGACCGGCACGAACGGTTTCACGCTGCATGCGTACACCGCGTTCTTCGGCAACCCGGAAACGCGCGGCATGATCGGCACGACGCTCGGCATTCTCGTCGCGAGCGCGAGCATCGCTTCGTTGCTCGGCGTCGCGATCGCGTCGATGTTGTTCTTCAGGCCGTTCGCGGGCGCGCGTCTGCTCACGCGCTTCCTCGAATTGTTCGTCGCGTTTCCGTCATTTTTGGTCGCGTTCACGCTGATCTTTCTCTACGGCTCGCAAGGGTCCGTCAGCATCGGCTTGCAGCGGATCTTTTCGCTCGATGCGACGCCGCTCGATTTCCTCTTCGGCATCGGCGGCGTGATTCTCGCGGAAGTCGTGTTCTATGCGCCGTTCGTCGTCCGGCCGACGCTTGCATCGTATGCGACCCTCGACATGCGGCTCGTCGAAGCAGCGAAAAGTCTCGGCGCCGATGGCTGGATGGTCGCGACGAAGGTCGTCTTGCCGCTCGCGTGGCCGGGCATCGCCGCGGGCACGATTCTCTGCTTCCTGCTCACGCTAAACGAATTCGGCATCCTGCTCGTGCTCGGCAGCGCGCATCTGATCACCTTGCCGATCGCGATCTATAGCGCAGCGACCGTCGATCTCGATCTTCCCACCGCGGCCGCCGGCTCGGTCGTGATGCTGCTGATGTCGCTGTCGCTCTATGCGCTATACAGGCGCGTCAATCGTCGCGCGGGAGTCCGCTGACATGCAGCTTTCGGTTTCGTCGCGATTCACGCCCGGCGCGTTCCTGCGCTTCGCGTTCACGGGCTTCGTCGCGCTCTTGTGCTTCTGGCTGTTTGTGCTGCCCGTGGTCGTCGTCGCCTTGTCGAGCGTCGCGTCGCACTGGTCGGGAACGATCCTGCCGGATGGCTTCAGCACGCGCTGGTTCGCGCGGCTTTCGTCGAGCGATCTCGATGCGGTGACCACGAGCCTCGAAGTCGGTCTCGGCGTCGCGTTCATCGGCACGGCGCTCGGCTTGTGGCTTGCGCTCGCGCTGGAAGGGCGCGACCGGCGCGGTCTCGGCGCGCTCGTCGATGCCGTCGCGATGATGGGCAGCGGCGTGCCGAGTGTCGTGCTCGGGCTCGCGGTATTGATCGCGTATCACAAGCGTCCGCTCGATCTGTCCGGATCGGCCGCGATCGTCGTGCTGGTGCAGCTCGCGCTCGTGCTGCCGTTCTGCTATCGCTGCGCTGCCGCCGCGCTGCGTCCCGAGCTCACGATCCTGCGCGAAGCCGCCGCGAGTCTCGGCGCGCCGCCGCGGATGGTGCTCGTGCGCGTGGTATTGCCGCAACTCGTGCCCGCGATCCGCGCGAGCCTTGCGCTCGGCTTCGCGCTTTCGCTCGGCGAGCTGGGCGCGACGTTGACCGTCTATCCGCCCGGTTTCGCGACGGTGCCGATCGTCGTCGTGGGGCAGGTCAATCGCGGCTACTATCTGCCGGCATCGGCGCTCTCGCTGATCCTGCTGGCGGTCTCGCTTGCGGCGCTTCTGCTGATCGCGGCTCGCGCGCCGCGCCGCTGACCGCATCCATATCATACGGAATCCGAATCAAATTTCGTCCTCTCGACAGGCCCGTGCGGTTGCCAGAAGCAATCCGCGGGCCTCGTCCCGGTTTCGGCGTGTCATACCAAAATAAATAAAACTGGCGTAACCTGCACGTTCAGGCACGTCCGCACCCGCTTGACCGGATCAGCGCGCCAATATGGGGCAACCGGTGTGAACTCCCGTCATGCTTTCGCGGTCGTTGCATATGTCGCAAAAACCGGAGGTTCCGATGACATCCGTCGACCTGGAATTCGACCAGCTCAACAGCACTGTCGATGCGCTCAGGCGCTCCATCTCGAACCGCCTGATGTACGGCGTCGGCAAAGATGCAGTCACCGCGCAGCCGCGCGACTGGCTCCATGCCGCCGAACTGGCGGTGCGCGATCGTCTCGTCGCACGCTGGATGCGCACCACGCGGCTGCAGTACGAGCAGGACGTGAAACGCGTCTACTACCTGTCGATGGAGTTTCTCATCGGCAGAACTTTCAGCAATGCGCTGCTCGCGCTCGGCATCTATGACGAGGTGCGCGACGCGCTGGCCGGCCTCGGCGTCGATCTCGCGACGCTCGAAGACCTGGAGCCGGACGCCGCGCTCGGCAATGGCGGCCTCGGGCGCCTCGCGGCCTGCTTCCTCGATTCGATGGCGACCGTCGGCGTGCCCGGCTTCGGCTACGGCATCCGTTACGAATACGGGATGTTCCGGCAGACGATCGTCGATGGCAATCAGGTCGAGATGCCCGATTACTGGCTGCGCGCGGGCAATCCGTGGGAGTTTCCGCGGCCCGAGGTCGTGTACACCGTGCACTTCGGCGGCCGCACCGTGCAGCACGAAGATCGCACCGACTGGATCGACACCGAGCACGTCAACGCGATGGCCTACGACACGGTCATCCCCGGCTTCGCGACGACGGCAACGAATACGCTGCGTCTGTGGTCCGCTCGCGCGACCGACGAGTTCGACCTGTCCGCGTTCAATCAGGGCGACTATCGCCGCGCGGTGGAGGCGAAGAACACGTCCGAGCATGTGTCGCGGCTGCTGTATCCGGACGACTCGACGCAGGCCGGCCGCGAACTGCGTCTGCGTCAGGAATACTTCTTCGTCTCCGCGACGATGCAGGATCTGATTCGCCGCTATCAGCGCACGCACACACATTTCGGGCGGCTCGCGGAAAAGGTCGCGGTGCATCTGAACGACACGCACCCGGTCCTCGCGATTCCGGAACTGATGCGTCTTCTCGTCGACAGGCATCATCTGCCGTGGGACAAGGCGTGGAAGCTCATCCAGCAGATGTTCTCCTACACGAACCACACGCTGATGCCCGAGGCGCTCGAAACGTGGGACGTCGAGATGCTCGCGCGCCTGTTGCCGCGGCATCTGGAGATCATCTTCGAGATCAACGCGCAGTTCCTCAAGCAGGTCACCGAGAAGTTCGGACGTGATGTCGAACTGATCCGCCGTATCTCGCTTGTCGACGAATACGGTCAGCGGCGCGTGCGCATGGCGCATCTCGCGATCGTCGCGAGCCACAAGGTGAACGGCGTATCGAAGCTGCACTCGCAACTGATGGTGCAGAACATCTTCTCCGACTTCGCGCGCATGTATCCCGAGCGCTTCACCAACGTGACGAACGGCGTCACGCCGCGACGCTGGCTCGCGCAGGCGAGTCCGTCGCTGTCCGCGCTCATCGACAAGCGGCTCGGACCGCGCTGGCGCACCGATCTCTTCGAGCTCGGCCGCCTGCGCGAATGGCGCGACGATCCCGAGTTCTGCAAGGCCTTTCACGACGCGAAGTTCGCGAGCAAGCTGCGTCTGGTGGAACGCGCCAAGCGCGACGCCAACGCGATCATCAATCCGGAAGCGTTGTTCGACCTGCAGGTGAAGCGCATCCACGAGTACAAGCGGCAACTGCTCAACATCCTGTACGTGATCGTGCGCTACAACCGCATCCGCGAGAATCCGGAGCAGGACTGGACGCCGCGCGTCGTGATGTTCGCGGGCAAGGCGGCGTCCGCGTACAAGATGGCGAAGAACATCATCAAGCTCATCAACGATGTCGCGAAGCGGATCAACGCGGACCCGCTCATCGGCGACCGGCTGAAGGTCGGCTTCATTCCGAACTACGGCGTGAGCGTGGCCGAGCTCATCATTCCGGCGGCCGATCTGTCCGAGCAGATTTCGATGGCCGGCACCGAGGCTTCAGGTACCGGTAACATGAAGCTCGCGCTGAACGGCGCGCTGACCATCGGCACGCTCGATGGCGCGAACATCGAGATCTGCGATGCGGTCGGGCGCGAGAACATCTTCATCTTCGGCAACACCACCGATGAGATCGAGTCTTTGCGCGCGGCGGGTTATCGGCCGCGGCAGATTTACGAGGAGAACGCGGAACTGAAACTCGCGCTCGACCAGATCCGCCTCGGGCATTTCTCGCCGGAAGAGCCGCATCGCTTCTACGATATCTTCCACACGCTCGTGGACTGGGGCGATCACTACATGGTGCTCGCCGACTTCGACAGCTTCGACAAGACGCAGACCGAAGTCGATCTCAAGTTCCGCGACAAGGACGCCTGGACGAAGAGCGCGATCGAGAATGTCGCGGGCATGGGCATCTTCTCGTCGGATCGCACGATCGCGGAGTATGCGCGCGATATCTGGCACGTCGAGCCGCTACAGGTGACCTGACGACGCGTTCAGTGCCGCGTGACACGGATCACGCGGCCGAGCGTCGCGTTGGGGAAATGCGCGGTGAGCGTGCCGATGACGTCGTTGATGTCTTCGCTGTCGGTCTCGACATAGAGCGTCGTGCAGTCGTGGAGGCGGCTCGTCTCGACGACGTACGCCTGCGCGAGCGCGCCGAACGCATACGCGAGCACTTCGCGCGCGGGTGACGAGTCGAGGCCCGGAACGGTCAGATCGAACGCGACGCAGTGTCGCGTTTCACGGCGGCGCGGCGAGCCGCCGCTGAGCGTATGGGCAAGAATGGTCGAATCGGAGGAGGTGCGGAGGTCCATCGATGTAAGCCGTCCAGCGACGGCTCGTAGTGGCAACGCTTGAACTCTAGCGCCGCGTGCCTAAAGGCCGGGCTAAAGAAACGCGCCGCCGTATAAACGCCGCATCAAATTCACGCTTGCGGTTTGGCGGCTGCGCTCGCTGCATGTTTCGCGACAGCTTCGCCGACGAGCGTCGCCACTTTGTCCGCGAATTCCTGATCCTTCGTGATGAGCACTTCGCGCTCGCCATCGGGTGTCGCGACCATCAGCTGAAAGATCACGTCCTGCGTGATCCACGTGAGATAACCCACCACGATGGTCATCACGCCGAGCACGAGCGCCGGGCCGGAGCCCGTGACGATACCCGCGACGAGCGCGACGAGCCCGATCACCGCGATGATGACGGGCAGCGGCTTCTGACGCGGGATCTTCACGACGCGCGCGGTGCGCAAATCGCGCAGCGGAATCATCTGCCCCGACGCCGACAGGCCGGCGCGCGAAAGCGTGACGCCACGTTCGTTGAAAGGAGTGTCCATAAGTATTTCGTGTTTTTTGCAGCCGATGGAACCGGGGAGCGTACCAGACCGGGTGTATCGGCGGCAGATTCCTGAAAGCGCGACGGGCGACTTTGGACAATCTTTGGCACTGGCAGATGCCAGGCGATTTGCATATCGGAAAATTACGATATATACTTCGCAACAAGACGATTCGGAAAGCCTGTGCTTGCCATTCGTCAGACGCACGAGCAACGAAATGGACATCGACGCAATTCACAAGGCCCTCGCCAACCCCCTTCGCCGTGAGATTCTCGAATGGCTGAAGGAGCCGGAGCGGCATTTTCCTGCACAGGAACTGCCGCTGTCGCATGGCGTCTGCGCGGGCCAGATCGATGGGCGCTGCGGTATGTCGCAGTCCACCGTTTCGGCGCATCTCGCGACTTTGCACAAAGCCGGACTTGTCACCACGAAGCGCGTTGGACAGTGGGTGTTTTTCAAGCGCGACGAAGCGGTCATTCAGGCGTTCCGCGATTCCATCGGGAATCTCTGAGTCTGCTTGCCGTACGGTGAACGTCTGCTTTCAATTTCATTAGGACACCAATTCATGTCGACACTCTTCGATCCGCTCAAGCTTGGCGCACTCACGCTCAAGAACCGCATCATCATGGCGCCGCTTACGCGTCAGCGCGCAGGCGTCGAGCGCGTGCCCAACGCGCTGATGGCGCAGTACTACGCCGACCGCGCATCCGCCGGTCTGATTCTGAGCGAGGCGACTTCGGTTACGCCGCAAGGCGTCGGCTATGCGGATACGCCCGGCATCTGGTCCGACGAACAGGTCGAAGGCTGGAAGCTCGTGACGAAGGCCGTGCACGACGCGGGCGGCAAGATCTTCCTGCAACTGTGGCACGTCGGCCGCGTCTCCGACCCTGTGTTCCTGAATGGCGAACTGCCGGTCGCGCCCAGCGCGATCGCGGCGGGCGGCCATGTGAGCCTCGTGCGTCCGCAGCGTCCGTTCGTGACGCCGCGCGCGCTCGAACTCGATGAAATCCCGGGTGTCGTCGCCGCGTTCCGCAAGGGCGCGGAAAATGCGAAGCGCGCGGGCTTCGATGGCGTCGAAGTGCATGGCGCGAACGGCTATCTGCTCGACCAGTTCCTGCAGGACAGCACCAACCAGCGCACCGATGCTTACGGCGGTTCGATCGAGAATCGCGCTCGCCTGCTGCTCGAAATTGTCGATGAATGTATCGATGTCTGGGGCGCGGATCGTGTCGGCGTGCATCTCGCGCCGCGCGCGGATTCGCACACGATGGGCGACAGCGATCGCGCGGCCACGTTCGGTCATGTCGCGCGTGAGCTCGGCCGCCGCAAGATCGCGTTCATCGCGGCGCGCGAGCATGAAGCGGCGGACAGCCTCGGGCCGCAATTGAAGAAGGCATTCGGCGGCGTGTATATCGCCAACGAAGGCTTCTCGAAGGCAAGCGCCGAAGCGATCATCGCGCGCGGCGATGCGGACGCGGTCGCGTGGGGCAAGCCGTTCATCGCGAATGCGGATCTCGTGCGCCGCTTCGAGCTCGACGCCGGTCTCAACGAGTGGAATTCGTCGACGTTCTATGCGCCCGGCGCGGAAGGCTACACCGACTATCCGTTGCTCGAAACGACGGAATAAGACGCTGCGCAGTCTGCGTCTCGATGTGAAAACAGCGGCCTCGGCCGCTGTTTTGCTTTCTCGACGACTCGGCAGCCGAAGCTTAGAACTTGTGGCGGATGCCGACGCGGAACGCGAGCTGGTTGTTCTCGCCCAGACCCGACGTGCCGAAGTAGCTCGACGACGAAGAGCCGATCGACGCCTGATTCTCCACGCCGTTGTTCGAGCCCGACGCCTTCTGATAGACCGCGAGCGCGTACACGTCGGTGCGCTTGCTCAACGCGTAGTCGAAGCTCGCGTCGATCTGGTGCCAGTGGCCCTTGAAGTTGTCGTACAGGTCCATGTAGGTATAGCCGAGACCTGCCGTCATCGCGGACGTGAAGGCGTACTTGCCGCCGATGTCGAACGCGTTCAGACGCGAGCTCGAACCGACGATCGGCTCGAAGCGCGTGTTGGTCCACAGGCCGAAGACCGTCGCCGCGCCGAACGCGTAGTTCGCGCCGATGCCGAACGTGCGCAGATCCTTAGCGTTGTTGGTCGTGCCGGTCGTGTTGATGTTGGCGATCGTCGAGCTGAATGCCGGCGTCGAAGCCGTCGGATAGCGGATGTCCGTGTATGCCGCGCCGATGCCGAACGGGCCGGCCTTGTAGTTCAGGCCGAAGCTGTAGGCGCGCGACGAACCCTGGGTCGTCGTGGTGCCGACCGTCGTGTTGGGCGTGCCCGCGAACGCGCCGGCCGTGTTCGAGAAGCCGTACATCGCGCCGAACGTGAAGCCGTAGAAGTTCGCGCTCGAGAACTTGACCGCGTTGTTGATACGGCTCGACGTCAGCTGGTCGAAGTCGTTCATGTGGTACGCGTAGTTGCCCGCGACGGTCTGGCCGCCGATCGAATAGTTCGAGCCGAGGTAGTCGGTGCTGAAGCTGTACTGACGGCCCAAGGTCAGCGAGCCGACGTTGTTCTGCGCGAGACCGACGTAGGCCTGACGGCCGAATTCCGCGCCGCCCTGACCGAGCACGCCCGTGCCGCTGTTGAAGCCATTTTCCAACGTGAAGATCGCCTTCAGGCCGCCGCCGAGATCTTCGGCGCCTCTCAGGCCCCAACGGCTGCCTTGCGCGACGCCGTCGTCGTACTTCACGAGGGAATCACCGGCGCGCGTCGGGCTGGTGGAGCTGTTGTTCACGTAGCTGATGCCGGCGTCGATGATGCCGTACAAGGTGACGCTGCTTTGCGCGTGGGCGGACGTGGCGGCGAGGGCGGCAAATGCGGCGAGCGCGGCGGTCGCCAAGAGATTCTTCTTCAAAACAAGCTCCGAGAGTTGGTTCGCGGTGTGGTTGCTGACAGTGTCTGCGGTGCGTCGCGCTCTGATGGCGCGTGGCTGCGACGGGCGCAAATGTAGCGATCGCCGAAGAAAGAAATATGACAGTGCTTTCAAACGGCTTGCCGTGTGTCGCGCGTACAACACCGCGGAACGGGCACGGTATGCTTGCGGTTCGATGACACGCGAGCGAAATCATGGACGAGCAAGGAATCCGCGAACTGGAGGAGCGCCTGAAGAAGGCGATGTTGACGTCGGACGTGGACGCGCTCGATGCGCTATTGGCCGACGACCTGAGCTTCGTCGATGCGACCGGCAAGGTGTGGACCAAGGCCGACGATCTCAACGGTCATCGCTACGGCATGCAGCGCATCGAGAAGCTGGAGGTGGAAGAGCAGAGCGTGCGCGTGTACGGCGGCTTTGCCGTCACGGTGACGCGGGTGGCGCTGTCCGGAACGTTCGCGGGCGCGCCGTTCGCGGGCAGCCTGCGCTACACGCGAACCTGGGGAGACATTGGCGGCGCGTGGAAGATCGTCGCCGCGCAATGCTGTCTCGCGCCGTTCTGACGCGATCGCTTACGCCGAGAGCAGCGACCCCGTGCGATACGCCTTCGCGCCCGCGATGCGCGCCACTTCGAGGCCGGCCGTCGCGAAGCGCGTGATATGCCGTGCATACATCACGCCCGAGGTCGTGCATTTGAGCGTGGTGACGGTGTCGGTGAGCGGATCGACGATGTCGGCGATCGGCTGGCCCGCTTCGATGAACGCGCCCACGTCCGCGCGGAACACGAGCACGCCCGACGCGGGCGCCACGATCGGCTCGGCGCCCGCGAGCGGCGTCGCGGGATGCTCGAGCGGCGGCAGTTCCGGCACGGGCGCATCGATCACGCCGCGATGGATCAGGTAGTTGACGATCGCCTGCGCGTCCTTGTCGGCGAACGCGTATGAGACATCGTGCCCGCTGCGCAACTCGACCGTCACCGAAATGCCGCCGTTCGTGATCGGGAAACGCTCGCCGTAACGCTGGCGCAGATCCGACCAGCAAAAGCTGTGGATCTCGTCGAACGGATTGCCGACCGAATTCAGCGCGAGCAGCGAGGCCTTCGCATCGAGATAGCGCGCGAGCGGCTCCACTGCGTCCCAGATGTCCGGGTTGGTGTAGAGATGCATTGCGGCGTCGAGATCGCAGTGCAAGTCGAGCACGACATCGGCGTCGAAGGACAGCTTTTGCAGCGCGAGGCGTTGCGATTCGAGCTCCGTGTGCGGCGTCTGCTCGTCGAGGGCTTCCTTCATCGCGGCGCGCACAGCGAGCGTGTTGGCGCCGGCGTCCTTGCCGAGCCGCGCTTCGATGCGCGGCGCGATCAGCGCGGCGAGATCGTAGAAATTCCGATTGAAATTGTGGCCGCTGTTGGACTCGAAGCGGCCCATCAGCGTGCCGTGCAGATGCTGCGAGAGGCCGATCGGATTCGGCACCGGCACGATCACCACTTCGCCGCGCAGCTTGCCCGCCGCCTCGAATTCCGCGAGCTGGCGGCGCAGACGCCACGCGACCAGCATGCCGGGCAGTTCGTCCGCGTGCAGCGAGGACTGGATATAGATCTTCTGGCCGCCGCCGGGGCCGTAATGAAAGCTCGTGATGTTGCGGGAAGTGCCGAGCGTCGGCGAGATCAGGGGGTGAGTTCTGGTTTGCATGTTGGTCGCGCGCACGCGAATGCGCAGGTCTTGCCTCTGGGAATTGCCGGGCGCCGCAGTGTCTCCGTCCGTCGGCGTCCTACAGGACGTTCGATCTTAGCCGAAATCGGCGCGCCGGGCGCCCAAAAGGAAAACGGGCTCCGCGCCCTTGAGCGCGAAGCCCGTTCGTCAGCCGGTCGGGCGTGAATGTGAGGCTTAGCCGCCGTACACGTCGAAGTCGAAGTACTTCTTCTCGATCTTCTTGTACGTGCCGTCCTTGATGATGTCGGCGATTGCCTTGTCGATCTTCGCCTTCAGGTCGGTGTCTTCCTTGCGCAGACCGATGCCCGCGCCGTTGCCGAGCGTCTTCGGATCGTCGATGTTCTTGCCGGCGAAGTCGAAGCCCGCGCCGCGCGGCGTCTTCAGAAAGCCGATTTCCGCCTGCACGGCGTCTTGCAGCGCTGCGTCGAGGCGGCCCGAGGTCAGGTCGGCATAGACCTGGTCCTGGTTCTGGTACGGCGTGACCGTCGCGCCCTTCGGCGCCCAGTAGGTCTTGGCGTAGGTTTCCTGAATCGTGCCTTGCTCGACGCCGACGTTCTTGCCCTTCAGGCTTTCAGCCGTCGGCAGGATGTTGCTGCCTTTCTTCGCGACGAGGCGAGTCGGCGTGTTGAAGAGCTTGCTCGAGAAAGCGATCTGCTCGGCGCGTTGCGGCGTCATCGACATCGACGAGAGCACGCCGTCGAACTTCTTCGCCTTGAGCGCGGGGATCATGCCGTCGAAATCGTTTTCGACCCACACGCATTTCGCTTTCAGACGCGAGCAGATTTCATTGCCGAGATCGATGTCGAAACCGACCAGCTTGCCGTCGGAACCCTTCGATTCGAACGGAGGATAGCTTGCGTCGACGCCGAAACGAATCGTCGAATAGTCCTTCGCAAGCGCAGGCGTGACGGCCGTGAGCGACGTGGCGGCGAGAAGGGACATCGTCAGTGCCGCGAGCAGTTTCTTCACTGTTTTAACTCCAAAGGGTGGTCAGTTCAGCCCGGAAGGTCTCGTATCCGGGCGTCCGGCGTGTCGATGAACGCCGGAGCATGGTTATTCCGCGGACCGCGTCCGCTCAGAATCGGCAGAAGATTACCAAGCCAAAATAGTTCGGGGGCTAGTAAAAGCCCCGATAGCCGCGGCTTTAGAGATTTCCCTCGTGTCAGCGCTTCCTGAGTGGATGGTCTTTCAGGAACCACGAGAGCGCGAACGCGATGAGCGCGACGCACGCGGCGACGAGGTAGACCGTGTGCATCGAGCCCGCGAACGCGTGCAGGTAGTCGTCGTGCAACGCCGGCGGCAGATGCGCGACCGCCTGCGGTCCGAGCGATTGCGGCAACTCGGTGCCGGGCGGCATCAGCGTTTCGAGACGCGAGCGCAGGCTATTTGAAAAGATCGCGCCGAACGCCGCCACGCCGACCGAGCCGCCGATCGAGCGAAAGAGCGTCGCGCTGGAGGTCGCCACGCCCATCAGCCGGAATTCGACGACGTTCTGCACCGCGAGCACGAGCACCTGCATCACCATGCCGAGCCCGAGGCCGAGCAGCGCCATATAGACGTTCATGAGCGCGAGCGGCGTGTCTAAGTTGAGCGTCGAGAGCAGCAGCATCGCGGCGGAGACGAGCGCCGTGCCCATGATCGGGAAGAATCGATACTTGCCGATCTTGCTGATGATGCGCCCGCTCACGATCGACGACAGCAGCACGCCGCCCATCATCGGCGTGATTTGCAGTCCGGCCTGCGATGGCGTCGAGCCCTTCACGACCTGCAGATAGAGCGGCAGGAACGTGACGGCGCCGAACAGCGCGCAACCGACGATAAAGCCGATCAGCCCCGCCAGCACGAAGGTGCGCTCCCTGAAGAGCGAGAGCGGCATGATCGGCTCGGCGGCGAGGTGTTCCTCGTAGATGAAGCCGCCGATGCACACGAGCCCGAGCAACAGCGTGCCCCAGAGCTGCGGCGAGGTCCACGGCAGTAGCGTGCCGCCTTCGCTCGTGAACAGGATGATGCAGGTCAGCGCCGCGGCGAGAAAACCCGCGCCCATATAGTCGACGCGATGATTCACATGCGCGGTATGCGGCTTGAACACGAGCTGGATCACGGCGAGCGCGATCAGGCCGAGCGGCAGATTGATGTAGAAGATCCAGCGCCACGAAAGATGCTCGACGAGAAAGCCGCCGAGCAGCGGGCCGACGACGGTCGCGACGCCGTACACGCCACCGAACAGGCCCTGGAAGCGGCCGCGCTCGGCGGGCGGGATGACGTCGGCGATGGCGGCCATCGTGATGACCATGAGGCCGCCGCCGCCGAGCCCTTGCAGCGCGCGCAGCGCGATCAGCTGCGTCATGTTCTGCGCGATGCCGCAGAGAATGGAACCGGCGAGAAAGATCAGGATCGACGCCTGAAGCACGACCTTGCGGCCGAACTGGTCGCCGAACTTGCCGTAGAGCGGGACGACGATCGTCGAGCTGAGCAAATAGGACGTGACGACCCACGAGAGGTTTTCGAGCCCGCCGAGATCGCCGACGATGGTCGGCAGCGCGGTCGACACGATGGTCTGGTCGAGCGCGCCGAGCAGCATCACGAGCATGAGCGCCGTGAACAGCAGCCCGACAGGCGGTTTCGACGCGATGCCTGTTTCGTCGGACGCTTTCGCGCCCGCGACGGCGGTTTGGTGCAAAGATGTCATGTCGACTGAGCGAATCCGCCGCCGGACGTGTCGCCCGGCAGATCGGATCGATTGCAATTAATTAACGTGAAAGTTAATATAGACGACGGAAGGAATCTCGTCAAATCCTTATATGGCAAACGATGTGTTGAACACTGGTGCGGGCGCGTCCGCGAGCCCGTCGCCGCGCAAGAAACCCGGGCGCCCGAGCGGCGCGCACGGCGAGCAGGCCCGTGAACAGTTGCTGGATATCGCGCTTGCGCTGTTCGCGCGGCAGGGCATCGGTGAAACGACGCTCGGCGCGATCGCGCGCGAGGCGGGCGTCACTCCGGCGATGGTTCACTATTACTTCAAGACACGCGACCAGTTGCTCGACATGCTGATCGACGAGCGTTTCGTGCCGTTGCGCGTTGAACTCGCGCGCGTGTTCAACGATCCGGATTCGGAGCCCGTCGATACCTTGCGCGCTTTCGTGGAAACGCTTGTCGCGACCGTCGACAAATATCCGTGGTTCGCGGCGCTTTGGGTGCGCGAGATGATCAGCGACGGCGGGCTTCTGCGGCAGCGCATGGCCGAGCGCTTCGGCGACACGCACAAGGATCGCGGGATCGAGCGCATCGCCGGCTGGCAGAAGGAAGGGAAACTGAATCCGTCGCTGGAGCCGTCGCTCGTGTTCGCGTCGCTGTTTGGACTGACGGTGTTTCCGCTCGCGACGTCGCGCTGGCGCGGGGAAGGAAGCCGGACTGTCAGCGCGGAGCAACTCGCGCGGCACGTCGTCGCGCTGTTGATGAACGGGATTCAGCCGTATTGAGCGTGCCGTTCGTCGTGCTGGGCGCCACGCACCCGACGAAAAAAGGCGTGTAACGCTGCAAGTTGACATCCTGTATGCCAAAATCCGCAGGACGTACCCAATCGGCGGCCAATATTCGAATATGTCCGATACGCTCAACACAGTCGAAGCAGATCATGCGATGCGCAACTGGACGTACCGGTCGACGGGGCAGATTCCGATCGGTTCGGACCTGCACAAGCGGATGTTCTGCGAGATGCTGCTGACGACGCACAATCCGTACAAGCCCGCCGTCATCGACTGGCCGAAGCTCGACCCTGCGGCGCTGAAGCGCGTGACTTCGCTGCCTATCTGGGATATCGCCGTGCAGACCGAAGGGCGCGCGTCGATTCGCGTGGCGACCTACGCGGGCACCGTCGCGGATCCGCAGTTGCGGGAAGCCTTGCGCATGAATGGCGGCGAGGAGGCGCGGCACAAGCTCGTGCTGTCGAAGCTGGTCGAGGCGTACGGCATCACGCTCGCGCCGGAGCCGCCGTATCCCGCGCCCGCCGATCCGCTGCGCGCCTGGATGCTCACCGGCTACAGCGAGTGCATCGACAGTTTCTTCGCGTTCGGGCTTTTCGAGGCGGCGCGGCAATCGGGCTATTTCCCCGAAGAACTCGTCGAGACCTTCGAGCCGGTCATTCAGGAAGAGGCGCGGCACATTCTGTTCTTCGCGAACTGGGTCGCGTGGTATCGGCGCAGCCTGCCGTGGTATCGAAAGCCGTGGTTTCTGGCGAAGATCGCGGGAGTCTGGTTCTCGCTGATCCGCGACCGCATTTCGCTCGCGCGCGGTTTCGACAAGAGCGGTGCCGCGCAGGACATGAATTTTCCGGCGAATGTAGGCGATTCGGTGGCGGGCGATGTATCGGCTCGCTCGCTGATCGAACTGTGTCTCACCGAAAACGACCGCCGCATGGGCGGCTACGACGCGCGGCTCTTGCGTCCGGTCACCGTGCCGAAGCTCGCGCGCTTCGCGCTGCGCTTCATCAGGAAATAGGCTTCTCGCGCGCGGCGCTCGTTTCGAAGCGCCGCGACGCTTCCTCCACGTCTTGCCGGAACTGCGCGAGCGCGGCCAGTTGCGCATTCGGCGGCTGCAGCGCCGTCCACAATACTTCCACCAGTTCGTTCGCCGTCGTTTCGATCTGGGTCTGACTCAGACGACGCTTCGCAAGGGTCGCGTCCCACAACACGTGCTCCATCGGGCCGAATACGAGCGAGCGCAACAGGCGCAACGGCATGTCGTTGCGCACATGGCCGAGCGTCTGGCCGCGCGCCAGCACGTCCATCAGCGGCGCGGTGTAGCGGCGTTGCAGTTCCGTCAACGTATCCGACAGATCGTGCTGTTTGCTGCGGCCTTCCGACAGCACCAGCGCGCACAGTCCCGTGCCGTTCATCAGCATCAGCCGCATATGCGTCCTGACGATGAACGCGAACTGCTGGCGCACCGAGCCGTCGCGCGGCAGGCCGGTCTCGAAGGCATCGATGATTTCGTCGTACCAATCGGCGATCACGCGCGCGCACAGTTCGCGCTTGCCGCTGAAATAGCTGAACACGGTCGCTTCCGAGATGCCCGCGCGTTGCGCGATCTCCGCGCTCGTCGCCGCGTCGTAGCCTTTCTCGGCGAAGACGTCGCGGCCCGCTTGCAGGATGTCTTTCACGCGCTGCTGCGATTTGACGCCCGTGGGCGTGCGGCGGCTGGTAGTGGTATGCGTGGACATGATGGCAAGCGTGCGAAATAAATGTGAGCGTAGCTCAAAAATCTATTGACGGCTAGGCGATTTGAGCGTGAAATTGCCCCATCCCGTGGATTGTTGCCCTGTGTGAGTGAAACTCAAATTTCAGGGCGCACCGAAAACATCGCATCTGGAGGAGACATTCATGAGCAACGTACCCGGACTGAATTTCGCGCTGGGCGAAGACATCGACATGCTGCGCGACTCGCTCGCCAATTTCGCTGCGAAGGAAATCGCGCCGCGCGCGGGCGAAATCGACCATAGCGACCAGTTTCCTATGGATCTCTGGAAAAAATTCGGCGATCTCGGCGTGCTCGGCATGACCGTCTCCGAGGAATACGGCGGCGCGAACATGGGCTACACCGCGCATATGGTCGCGATGGAGGAAATTTCGCGGGCGTCGGCGTCGGTCGGGCTGTCCTATGGCGCGCATTCGAATCTGTGCGTGAACCAGATTCATCGCAATGGCACGGAAGCGCAAAAGCAGAAGTATCTGCCGAAGCTGGTGTCGGGCGAGCATATCGGCGCGCTCGCGATGAGCGAGCCGAACGCAGGCTCGGACGTCGTCAGCATGAAGCTGCGCGCCGAAGAAAAGGGCGATCACTACGTGCTCAACGGCACGAAGATGTGGATCACCAACGGCCCGGACTGCGACACGCTCGTCGTGTACGCGAAGACGGACATCGAAGCCGGTCCGCGCGGCATCACGGCGTTCATCGTCGAGAAGGGCATGAAGGGCTTTTCCGTCGCCCAGAAGCTCGACAAGCTCGGCATGCGCGGCTCGCATACCGGTGAACTCGTGTTCGAGAACGTCGAAGTGCCGAAAGAGAACATCCTCGGTCAACTGAATGGCGGCACGAAGGTGCTGATGAGCGGCCTCGACTACGAGCGCGCCGTGCTCGCGGGCGGCCCGACCGGCATCATGCTCGCGTGCATGGACGCGGTCGTGCCGTATATTCACGATCGCAAGCAGTTCGGCCAGGCGATCGGCGAATTCCAGCTCATCCAGGGCAAGGTCGCCGACATGTACTCGACGCTGCAAGCCTGCCGCGCGTATCTCTACGCGGTCGGCCGCCAGCTCGACACGCTCGGCTCGGGCCACGTGCGCCAGGTGCGCAAGGACTGCGCGGGCGTCATCCTCTACACCGCCGAAAAAGCCACGTGGATGGCCGGCGAAGCGATTCAGGTGCTCGGCGGCAACGGCTACATCAACGAGTATCCGGTCGGCCGGCTGTGGCGCGATGCGAAGCTCTATGAAATCGGCGCGGGCACGAGCGAGATCCGCCGCATGCTGATCGGCCGCGAACTGTTCGCCGAGACGATGTGAGGCGCGCGACATGACGATCATCGAATCGAAACTGAATCCGCGCGGCGAGGAATTCCGCACGAACGCGGCTGCGCTCGAAGCGCTCGTCGCGGACCTCAAGCAGAAGATCGCGAAGATCGCGGAAGGCGGCGGACAGGCCGCGCGCGACCGGCACGTGTCGCGCAACAAGCTGCTGCCGCGCGATCGCATCGCGCAACTGCTCGATCCGGGCACGCCGTTTCTGGAACTGTCGCAACTTGCCGCGTACGGCATGTATGACGACGACGCGCCGGGCGCGGGCATCATCACGGGCATCGGACGCATCGCGGGACAGGAATGCGTCGTCGTGTGCAACGACGCGACCGTGAAAGGCGGCACGTACTATCCCGTGACCGTGAAGAAGCATCTGCGCGCGCAGGAAATCGCGGAGCAGAACCGCTTGCCGTGCGTGTATCTCGTCGATTCGGGCGGCGCGAACCTGCCGAATCAGGACGACGTATTCCCCGATCGCGATCACTTCGGCCGCATCTTCTACAACCAGGCGAACATGTCGGCGCAGGGCATCTCGCAGATCGCCGTGGTGATGGGTTCGTGCACGGCGGGCGGCGCGTATGTGCCCGCGATGAGCGACGAATCGATCATCGTCAAGAATCAAGGCACGATCTTTCTGGGCGGCCCGCCGCTCGTGAAGGCCGCGACGGGCGAAGAAGTCAGCGCCGAGGATCTCGGCGGCGGCGATGTGCATACACGTCTGTCGGGCGTCGTCGATCATCTCGCGCAGAACGATGCGCATGCGCTCGGCATTGCGCGCAGCATCGTCGGCAATCTGAATCGCGTGAAAACGCCGACGCTCGCGTTGAAAGAGCCGCTGCCGCCGCGTTTCGACCCGCAGAGCGTCTACGGCGTGATTCCCGTCGATACGCGCAAGCCCTTTGACGTGCGCGAAGTGATCGCGCGCATCGTCGACGATTCCGCCTTCGACGAGTTCAAGGCGCGCTACGGCACGACGCTCGTGTGCGGCTTCGCGCATATCTGGGGGCATCCGGTCGGCATCGTCGCGAACAACGGCATTCTCTTCAGCGAATCCGCGTTGAAGGGCGCGCATTTCATCGAACTGTGCGCGCAACGCAAGATTCCGCTCGTGTTCCTGCAGAACATCACGGGCTTCATGGTCGGCCGGAAGTACGAGAACGAAGGCATCGCGCGCAACGGCGCGAAGATGGTGACGGCGGTGGCCACGGCGAAGGTGCCGAAGTTCACGGTGATCATCGGCGGCTCGTTCGGCGCGGGCAACTACGGCATGTGCGGCCGCGCGTATTCGCCGCGCTTCCTGTGGATGTGGCCGAACGCGCGCATCTCGGTGATGGGCGGCGAACAGGCCGCGTCCGTGCTCGCGACCGTGCGGCGCGACGGCATCGAGAAGAAGGGCGGCGCGTGGTCGAAGGAAGAAGAAGAGGCGTTCAAGGCGCCGATCCGCGATCAGTACGAGGCGCAGGGGCATCCGTACTACGCGAGCGCGCGTCTGTGGGACGACGGCGTGATCGATCCCGCGCAAACGCGCGACGTGCTGGGTCTCGGCCTGGCGGCGACGATGAACGCTCCCATCGAAGACACGCGCTTCGGCGTATTCCGGATGTAATGCCATGTTCAATAAAATACTGATTGCGAATCGCGGCGAGATCGCATGCCGTGTCGCGGCGACGGCGAAGCGCCTGAACGTCGGCAGCGTCGCCATCTATTCCGATGCGGACGCGAAAGCCAAGCACGTCGATGTCTGCGATGAAGCGGTGCATGTCGGCGGATCGGCTGCATCGGAGAGTTATCTGCGCATCGAGCGTATCGTCGATGCCGCGAAGAAGACCGGCGCGCAGGCGATTCATCCGGGTTACGGCTTTCTGTCGGAGAACGAAGACTTCGCCAATGCGTGCGAGAAGGCGGGGCTCGTCTTCATCGGACCGCCCGTCGATGCGATTCGCGCGATGGGTTCCAAGGCGGCCGCGAAAGCGCTGATGCAATCCGCGTCCGTGCCGCTCGTGCCGGGCTATCACGGCGACGACCAGGACCCTTCGCTGCTCCAGCGCGAAGCGGACCGCATCGGCTATCCGGTGCTGCTGAAAGCGAGCGCGGGCGGCGGCGGCAAGGGCATGCGTGTCGTCGAGAAGAGCGAGGACTTCGCGGCGGCGCTCGCATCGTGCAAGCGCGAGGCGGCGTCGAGCTTCGGCAACGATCGCGTGCTGATCGAAAAGTATCTGCTGCGCCCGCGTCACGTCGAAGTGCAGGTGTTCGCCGACAAGCATGGCAACGCGGTCTATCTGTTCGATCGCGACTGTTCGGTGCAGCGTCGCCATCAAAAGGTGCTGGAAGAAGCGCCCGCGCCGGGTCTGAACGATGAAACCCGCCGCGCGATGGGCGAAGCCGCGGTTGCGGCGGCGCGCGCGGTGGATTATGTCGGCGCGGGCACGGTCGAATTCATCATGACGCAGGACGGCCAGTTCTACTTCATGGAGATGAACACGCGTCTCCAGGTCGAGCATCCGGTGACGGAGATGGTGACCGGGCTCGATCTCGTCGAATGGCAACTGCGCGTGGCGGCGGGCGAGCCTTTGCCGCTCAAGCAGAACGAGCTGAAGGTGCACGGCCACGCGATCGAGGCGCGCATCTACGCGGAAAATCCGTCGCGCGGCTTCCTGCCGTCGACGGGCACGCTCAAGCACGTGCGCATGCCGCACGCGGTGGAGTTTTCGATCGATGGCGACGTGCGTGTGGACAGCGGCGTGCGTCAGGGCGATTCGATCACGCCGTTCTACGATCCGATGATCGCGAAGCTGATCGTGCATGGGCGCGATCGCCGCGATGCATTGGCGCGTATGGCGCGCGCGCTGGCGGAATGCGAGATCGTCGGGTTGTCGACGAACGTCGAGTTCCTGCAACGTATCGTGAAGAGCGAGCCGTTCAGCGCGGGCGATCTCGACACGGGCCTGATCGAGCGTCATCACGATGCGCTTTTTGCACCCACGCACGTTTCGCGCAACAAGGGGCTTGCGCTCGCGTGCGCGGCGCTGCTCACGCGCGAGGGCGGCGAGGCGCATGGCCAGTCGCCGTGGGATGCGCTGTCGCACTGGCGCATGGCGGGCGGCTATAGCCAGGATTTGAACTGGCGCGCGCTCGATACGGACGAAACGCTGAAGGTCGTCTTCACGAAGAACGGCGAAAAGCGTCTCACGCTGAACGATAAAAGCGCGCGCTTCGACTGGTCGCACAGCGGCGCGACGTCATTCGCGGTCCAGCTCGACGATGCGCTGATCAAAGGTCACGTCTTCACCGATGGCGACATCTTCCACGTGTTCCACGAAGGCGCTGCGTTCCAGTTCGAGTGGCAGAACCTGATGGCCCACGCGGGCGATGCCGAGCACGAAGGCCGTCTGACCGCGCCGATGCCCGGCAAGGTGATCGCGGTGCTCGTGGAGACCGGCGCGACGGTCGAGAAGGGCGCGCCGCTCATGGTGATGGAAGCGATGAAGATGGAGCACACGATCGTGGCGCCTTCGTCGGGCAAGATCGGCGAGATTCTGTTCGAAGTCGGCGATCAGGTCGCCGACGGCTCGCAGTTGCTCGTGCTGGAGGTCGAGCAGGCGGCTAGCGCCTGACCTTGGCGGGCGTGCCGAGCAGCGTTTCTTCGCTCTCGGTGCGCACCAGAATCTCCACGCGGCGGTTCAATGCGCGGCCTTGCGCCGTGTCGTTGCTGGCGATCGGCCGCAGCCATGCCATGCCTTTGGTCGCGATACGCTCGGCGGGTACGCCGCGCGCGATCAGCGCCCGCCCGACCGCCTGGGCGCGCGCATCGGAAAGCGTGTGGTTATAAGCCAGCGTGCCCTGGTTGTCGGTGTGACCTTCGATCAGAATCGGCCGCATGCTGCGCTTCAATACCTGAGCGGCGCGATCGAGCATGGGCGAATAGCCCGCGCGGATGCTCGATTCGTCGGTATCGAAAAGCGGCGCCTCGGGCAGCCGCATCTCCACGCCGCCTTTGACGGGCAGCATCGTGATGCCGTTTTGCGCGTTCAACCGATCTTCATTCGACCGGTTGAGGCCAGTCGAACATCCGGCGAGCCATATCAGCGACAGGCATGCACCAGCCATTGCGCGCCAGGTTGTTTCCTTCATTTGCAAGATCCATCCTTCGATGCCGAGTCTCGATTATAGGGAGCGCAAAACGTGCCTTTTGTAAATAAAGTTGCATGACTGCGCGCATCGAGTGGAATGATTCGTGCGTGATTACAATTCTGGCGAACGATTCATGTTTCGCCACCAATCGAACATCACGAAGAAGGACCATTCACTCATGCCGATCCAACCGCGCAACGACTCGACACCGGACTCATCCGAGCGCACCCGCAAGATGCAGCGCACGGCGTCCGCGGTGCTTTACGCGGTGCTCGTGCTGGTCGCGCTCTATACGGCGCGCACATTCATTCCGGCCGTCGTGTGGGCGAGCGTGATCGCGATCGCGCTATGGCCCGCGTTTGGCTGGCTCGAACGTCGGCCGATGTTCAAGCGGCATCACAATCTGCTCGCGGTCCTGCTGACGGCGGCGATCGGCCTGCTGTTCGTCGTGCCGTTCTTCATCGTCGCGGCCCAGACGGTGAACGAGGCGCGCGACATGATCCACTGGTTCCACGAAGTGTTGCGCACCGGCATTCCGATGCCCGCGTTCATCGAACATCTGCCGATGGGCTCGCAACAGGTCGGGCGCTGGTGGCAGGAGAATCTGGCGACACCGCTCGAAGCGTCGCCGGCGGTGAAGAATCTGCACAGTGCGACCGTCGTCGCGATGACGCGGCACTTCGGCGGGCGCGTGGTTCACGGCGTCGTCATCTTCGGCTTCATGCTGATGACGCTCTTCTTCGTGTTTCTGGCGGGCTCGAAGCTCGGCGAACAACTGCTCGCGGGCTCGCGCCGCGCGTTCGGTCCGGATGGCGCCGCGCTCGTGCGGCGCATGGCCGAGTCGGTGCGCAGCACGGTGGTAGGGCTCGTCGTCGTGGGGCTGGGCGAGGGCGCGCTGCTCGGAATCGCCTATGCGGTCACGGGCGTGCCGCACGCCACCTTGCTCGGTATGCTGACGGCCGTCGCGGCGATGCTGCCGTTCTGCGCGCCGATCGTGTTTCTAGGTTCGGCATTGTGGCTGCTCGCACAGGGCTCGATGGTCGCGGCAATATGCGTCGCCGTGTTCGGGATGATCGTCGTGTTCGTGGCCGAGCACTTCGTGCGGCCGGTACTGATAGGCGGATCGGCACGGCTGCCGTTTCTGCTCGTGCTGTTCGGCATTCTCGGCGGCGCGGAAACGTTCGGGCTGATCGGGCTGTTCATCGGCCCGGCGCTGATGACGATTCTCGTCGTGCTGTGGACGGACTATGTCCTCGACCGGCGCTAGTACGACTCAGACTCGTGAATCAGCCGCGTTCCTGCACGCATACCCAGGGCGAAGTGACAACCGCCCACAATTCCGGATCGCGCGCGGCGAGATCGGCGGCCGTTTCGGCCTGCATGCGCTCGACCAGCCCGCCTGCGAGCCATTGCGTGACCTGTTGCGTGTCGTCGGTGGCGACGGCTTCCGCGACGCTCACGAGATCGAGATCGCGCTTCACCCAGATGAGCTTGCCCTGCGCGAAGAAGCGCTCCAGTTCGGACCAGCCGATCTGGGCGGTTTCACCGAGGAGCTTGACGTAGAGCGGGCTGGGCGTGGGAGCGTCGGACATGGGAGAAAGCGCAGAAAAGACAAAAGGCGACCGACACTATAACGCAGTGCCGGACGCCCTTCGTTTCAAACGACTGCTGCGAGAAAGCTTTACAGGTCGAAGAACACCGTCTCGTTCGGGCCGCGCAGATGGATGTCGAAGCGATAGATCGTGCCCGACGAACCCGGCTTGGCCGATGCGCCCGCTTCGCGCTTCGCGATCAGCGTATGACGGCGCTCGGCCGGCACGCTCTGCAGCACGGCGTCCTTCGCATTGGCTTCGGTTTCGTCCTCGAAGTAGATGCGCGTGTACGTGTGCAGCAGCATGCCGCGCATCAGCACGATGACGTCGAGGTGCGGCGCGGAATCGTCGGCGGTTGCGCCCGGCTTCACCGTATCGACGATGAAGCGCAGCTTCGGATCCGTGCCCGTGCCCACGCGGGCGAAGCCGCGGAAGCCCGATTCGCGCGCTTCCTGCGCGCTTTGCGCGTAGCGGCCATTTGCATCGGCCTGCGCGACTTCGATCAGCGCGTCGTTGACGGGCTTGCCTTCGGCGTCGAACACGTTGCCGACGACGGCGATATGCTCGCCCGGCACTTCACGATCCGCCGCCGATGCGGTGAAGAGGCTCTTCAGATCGAAGTTGTATTGCTCGGGAACCAGGCCGTAAGCGAAGTACGGTCCGACGGTCTGCGATGGGGTCTGTTTCAGCGTGGTCATGTTCGATTACTCCGTCGGCGTTTGGTCCGGGCCGCGCAGCACGATATCGAATTCGTAGCCGAGCGCGTAGTTTTCCTGCGTCGTGTCGATCGAGAAGGACGACACGAGACGCTTGCGTGCCTGCTCGGGAATGCCCTGATAGATCGGATCGAGGTCGAGCAGCGGATCGCCGGGGAAGTACATTTGCGTGACGAGGCGCGAGCCGAAGTATTCGCCGAAGAGCGAGAAATGGATGTGCTGCGGACGCCACGCGTTCGGGTGATTGCCCCACGGATACGCGCCCGGCTTGATCGTCATGAAGCGATAGCGGCCTTCGTCGTCGGTCAGGCAGCGGCCCGCGCCGAGGAAGTTCGGGTCGAGCGGCGCGTCGTGCTGGTCGGCCTTGTGGACATAGCGGCCCGCGGCGTTCGCCTGCCACACTTCCACGAGCGTGTTGCGCACCGGACGGCCGCCTTCGTCGAGCACGCGCCCCGTCACGATGATGCGCTCGCCGAGCGGTTCGCCGTTTTTCGCGGCGTTGCGGGTGAGGTCGTTGTCGAGCACGCCCAGATCGTCAGCACCGTAGACAGGCACGCGTCGGTTGCGCAGATTTTCCTTCAGCGGAATGAGCGGCAAGCCCGGGCTGCGCAGGATCGACGACTTGTAACCCGGCGACAGATACGCGGGATGGGATTCCCAATCGCGCGGTGTGAGGATGGGGGAGGTCATGTCGACTGTCTCCTGTATTTGGAAGTTGAATAGGATGTTTCTGACGGCTACTTTATAGAACGGCGCAAGTTATGGAAAATGATGTTTCGTGCCATCTTGCATAACGGATCGTCATGGATACCGACTTCACCAACACCCGCGTCAAGTTCAGGCATCTGCAATGTTTTCTTGCCGTCACGCAGCTCGGCAGCGTGCAGCGCGCCGCCGATAGCCTATCGATCACGCAGCCCGCGGTGTCCAAAACCATCGGCGAGCTCGAATCCATTCTAGGCGTGCGGCTGTTCGAGCGTGGGCGGCGCGGCGCGGTGCCCACGCGCGAGGGACGGCTTTTCGCGCCGCACGCGAGCGCATGCGTCGCGTCCCTGCGCGAGGGCGTCGACATGCTCCTGCGAGAACGCGGCGACATGCCCGGGTCCATCGCGATCGGCATTTTGCCGACGGTCGCGCCGGTGCTGCTGTCGCCCGCGCTGATGTCGTTCCGGCAGCAATGGCCGGCGGTGTCGCTGTCCGTCTGGACCGATTCCAACGCGCTCCTGCTGGAGAAGCTGAAGGCGGGCGACGTCGATCTCGTGGTCGGGCGGCTGTCGGAGCCGGAGGCGATGCACGGGCTGTCCTTCGAGCAGATTTATCGCGAGCCGCTCGCCGTGGTCGTGCGCCGCGAGCACCCGTTGACGCTCGAAACGCCGCTCACGCCCGCCTTGCTCGCGCGCTTCGTGATCGTCGTGCCGCCGTTCGGCACGTTGATCCGTCAATCGGCTGAAAGCGTGCTGACGGCATTCGGCGCGCATGCGCTGACGGCGCTCGTCGAAACCCTGTCGGTGTCGCTCGGGCGCTCGCTCGCGATGAACAACGACGCCGTGTGGTTCGTGCCCGCCGGCGCGGTCGAGCAGGACATCGCGCTCGGGCTGCTCGCCGCGCTGCCGATGCCCTTCGCCGGCACCGACGAGCCTATCGGCCTGATTCGCCGCAACGACGCCGCGCGCACGCCGGTGGAGGAAACGCTCGTCGATGCGCTGCGCGAAGCCGGCCGTTCACGCGCCAGGAGCAAATGACCGCAGATGACGGGCGGCGCGCAAGTTGCTGAAGCAGCATTTACCGCGCAGGTTTTGCGCGAAAGAAATACTATGACAAAAGCGGCGGGTACGAAGTGACTGCAACAAACGGCGTCGGCGGCGGTCACATCCGAGGTTGTCCGCCGCCTCCGTCGTGAACGTCCCGCCCCACACACGCGCCGCACTCGAACATGTTCGCAAGATGAAGACCGTATTGCTCGTCGACGACGACCCCGACACCATCGAAGCCTGGACCCTCTGCATGCAAGGCGAGGAGTGCACCGTCTTGTGCGCGTTCGACGGCAACGGAGCGTTATCGATACTCGGAGAACAGAGGGTGGACATCGTCGTGTCCGACTGGATGATGCCCGGCCTCGGCGGCGCGCTGCTCTGTCAGACGATGAAGAACGACGCGACGCTCGCGCACATTCCTTTCCTGATGATTTCGGGGCATCCGAATCCGCCGGCTTTCGTCAGCTACGACGGCTATTTGCGCAAGCCCGTCGACATGGAGACGCTGATTTCCGCGGTCAATCGTTTGTGCGCCGCGAAGAAGCGGCCTTTGTATTGAGCGGCGACTAGCGCAGTTCCGCCAGCGCCACGTCCATCTGTGACTGCGCGAGGCGGTTCAACTCCTGCGGAATCTGGCAATCGAGCGGCAGGCAGGGCGTGACGATCACGCGGATATGCCCGCCGCGATCCGGCCAGCCCTTCGCGGGCCACACCTTGCCCGCGTCATGCACGACAGGCACGACCGGCACCTTCGTCGCGCACGCGAGGCGCACGCCGCCCGACGCGAGCTTGAGCGGCGCATCGTGCGCGACGCGCGTGCCTTCCGGAAAAATCACCACCGAATCGCCTTTCTCGAGCCGCGCCGCGCACTCGCGTGTCACGGCGGCGTGCGCCTGACGGATCGAGCCGCGATCGAGGCTCACCATGTCGAGCCCGCGCAGCACCCAGCCGAAGAACGGAATGTTCATGAGTTCGTGCTTGAACACGAAACTGATGCGCCGGGGAAAGAGCGCCATGAACGAGAGCGTCTCCCAGGTCGATTCGTGTCGCGACAGAATGATGCACGGGCCTTCGGGCAGATGCTCCAGCCCTTCGATCGAGCACGTGACGCCGGTGATGACGCGCATCATCACGACCATCGCGCGGCACCAGAGCTTCGCGAGCCGGTAACGCCCGTTACGCCCGACGAACGGAAAGAACGGCAGGATCAGGATCGACCAGACGATGCCGCTGCCGAGCAGATAGGTTGCAAAGAGCCACTTGACGAGGGTGCGTCGCATCGAAATTCGTGAGATGACAGTTGGATGACGAACATCCGGAATCCGCAAGCATAGCGTATCGGGCGAAACGCACCGGGCGATCATTTCGCGCCATGCGATGTCATCGAAGCGATGCAACAATGGAGCCCGACGAAGCCTATTCAGCAAGGAAGACGCAATGGACAATCAATCGCCGGTGCAGTTCGACGAAGGCATGCTCGACGTGGGCGACGGTCACTCGATCTACTGGCGCGCGCAAGGCCCGCGCGAGGCGCCCGTGATGCTCGTCGTGCACGGCGGCCCCGGCGGCGCGATGAACGTGAAATGGGCCGAGGTGCTCGAACAGGACAAATGGCGCGTCGTGTTCTTCGATCAGCGCGGCTGCGGCAAGTCCACGCCGTTCGGCAAGCTGGAGGCGAACGGCATCGACGCGCTCGTCGGCGACATGGAAACGCTGCGCGTCGCGTTGAACATCGAGCAATGGGCGATCTTCGGCGGCTCGTGGGGCACGACGCTCGGTCTCGCATACGGCGTCGCGCATCCGGAGCGCTGCACGGGTTTCCTGCTGCGCGGCATTTTTCTCGCGCGGCGCGAGGATATCGACTGGTTCCTGTGGGACGTTCGACGCGTGTTTCCCGAAGCGCATCGCGCGTTTCTCGATGCGATCGAGGCGGCGTGCGGCAAGCGTCCCACGAATGCGGAAGAAATCTTACGGATGACCGAAGCGCCGCTCGCGCGTTTCGACGAGGCGGGGACGCGGCTCGCGCGCGCGTGGACGCACTACGAGACCACGCTGTCCGTCGTCAACAAGCCGGAGAAGGAACCGGCCGAGGAAGAGAAGCGCCCGAGCGCGGAAGCGAACTCGGCCGCGATCTCGATGGCGCTCCTCGAGCGGCACTACATGGCGAACGAACTGCCGCCGGTGCCGCTATTGCCGCTCGTCGCGCGTATCGCGCATCTGCCTTGCCGGATCGTGCATGGACGCTTCGACATGGTGTGTCCCGCCGATCAGGCACTGGACCTCGCCGCGCGCTGGCCCGGCGCGGAACTGGCCGTCGTGAATGCGGCGGGGCACTGGACCTTCGAGCCTGGCAATCTCGCGGCGCTGCGCGCGGGCGCGGCGGCGCTTTCAAGTGCGATCGCGCGAGCGAAGAGCGCTACCGCCTGACGCTCAGAAAATCGCGGGCGCCGCTTCGGTCAGCTTGCGCCAGTCGAGGTCCGCGCCGATCACGACCGGCCTTGCGGCGTGCTGCGTCGCGATCGTGAGCGTCACGCAAAGCGACGTGCCCGTCACGGAGAGATAAGGCGCGCTCGTGATCACCTGCTGCGGTTTCGCGTGCGCATCGACGAAATACGGGCGATTGTCCCAGCGCCCGGTCGATGGATCCGCGATCGGCGCGAAGCGCTCGCTCGGCGCAATCGCCGCGGCGCCGGCGAGGCCCGGCATGAACTCGCGGCCGCCCCGATCGAGGAAGAAGCAACTGAGCGTGCACGGCAGCGCGAGCAGATCGGCGCACGCGGATTCGGTCGTCGCGCCCGACGCGAAGCGCCGCGCGGCCTGCGTGAGCCCCGCGCGATAGGGCAGCAAGAGCAGGTCGCCCGCGAGGCGCTCGGTGCGCCGCGTCTGGGCGAGCGTGTCGAACACGTCTTCGAAAAGCGGCGTCGCCACGCCGCGTTCGGCGAGTTCCGCCGATGGCATGCCGAACAGATAGCCCTGCACGAAATCGACGTTCGAGCGCGCGGCGAGCATCAGGTCCTCGCTCGTCTCGATGCCTTCCGCGACCACGAACATGCCCGACTCGTGCAGCAGATCGACGAGCTTCGGCATCAGCGCGTCGCGCATGTGGGCGCTCTTGGTCCGCACGAGACTGCGATCGAGCTTGACGATGTCCGGCCGCAGCGTGATCAGCCGGTCGATGTTGGAATGCCCCGCGCCGAAGTCATCGACCGCGACGAGAAAGCCCTGCGCGCGAAACGCGTGCGTAGCGCGCGAGATTTCCTCGACATCCGTGCCGCCCGACTCCAGCACTTCGATCACCAGCCGCTCGGGCGCGAGTCCCGCTTCGCGCGTTGCAGAGGCGAGCCGCGCGGCATAGCCCGGATCGGTGAAAGTCGCCGGATTGATGTTGAGGAAGAGCCACTGCGCGGCAGGCAATATCGACGCCGCGTTGCGCAGATGCGTGAGGTGGCTCATGCGATCGAGCTCGGTCAGCGTGCCCGCGACGATCGCTCGCCCGAAAAGATCGAACGGTCCGACGAGCGCGCCGCCGCCCGCATCGCCGCGCAACAGCGCCTCGTAGCCCACCTCGCGTTGATGCGGCAGGCTGTAGATCGGTTGCAGATGCGTGCGCAGCGCGATGCCGTCGACGACCTCCGTGTGTCGGGTCAGCACGTTCAGGCGCGGGTGGACAGCGTGCGGGAAGCGAGCGCCGGCGGACGAATGCGCAAGGGAGCAGTCAGGTCGATTAACGGCACGGCAGTCACGCGTTTCGGTGGGGATGTGCGCAATATCGGCCGGTCGTGCGCAAACTTGAGCATCGAAGACGTTCGCAGGTCAGGAACGCTTCGGCTGTCTCCGGTTTGCTGCAAAGGCCCGCGCGACCTATCTTTGTTGGTGCGATGCTACGATCCGCCTGCAACTTAAGCCGGGCCGCGCCCGTCGAAAGCTGCAACGAACCCCTAGAGAGAGATATGGCGCAACAGAAAACCAATCCCAAACTCGAGCAGGCGCTGACGCGTGGCGATCTCGCGATCCGCCAGGCCAACTCGGGCCGCGCCACCGCCGTGCTGCGCGCGCTCGGCAAGATGATCGTGGAGGCCTCGGCGACGATCGGCGTCGAGGCGCACGTCGTCATTCACGATGGCGACAAGATTTACGATCCCGCCGACGGCGTGTGGCCGCAGCAGTTGCTCGTGTCGCTCGATGGTCCGGTCGAAGACAACGATCCGGACGAGATTCGCACGATCACGCTGCTCGCCGATACCCCCGCGACGATTTTCCGCTGCGAATGGCAACGCGCCGACGGCAATATCGGACGACAAGAAGGCCGTCCGCTCGCGATGGTCGCTTTCATTACCGACGTCGATATTCCCTGGCTCGACGAGGACGACTGATTTTTTAATCCGCTTTGGCGGATTCCACACAGTCGACATGATTATGTTGTGATAGCGCGGGCGTTTTTTCGAAAGAGCGCCCGCCTTTTTGTTTCGGCTTTTTCAGCGGCATTAAATCCCCATCCCCGCGTGTTCGGCGTTTCGCACTTTCTGCGAAGAAAAAGTGTAAGCAAACGTTACCAGTTACTCTTTCTAACGTATTTTCCAGCGTTTACGCGATGCTCCACGAGCGTTCTGCGAACGCTATTCTCCTGATTGTCTCTCGCGTCGCCTGGTGGCTGCTCGCCCTCGTTCTTTCACTTTTGATCGGGCTCGCATATTCCTGTACGGCATATGGATATGTGGTTTTCGGCGGCTGCCGGCGACTGCTTTTCGCCGTTTAGAAGCTTTCTTCCACTCCTTTAGCCTGAAATTTGCTGAGAAACAGTGGCAAGCGCGCACCCCGTTATTTGACTTCGTGAGAGGCTCGTTTCGCCCGTGTAAGGAACCACTACAAAACCTCCTCGACACGCGGCACCTTTCCAATCGCCAAGAAAAAATGGGGTTTACAAATGGAACGTCTGAACCTTGCCACCAATGCCGCCGCTAACCAAACCGAATCGGCGGTTCGCCCAACTCTCACGGTCGTACCCGCACTTCAGAAAAGTGAGCGTATGCCGTTTACTATCCGTATCGTCAAAGACGATGCTGGATTGCAAAAAGCCGTGAGCATCAGACGTTCGGCCTATGGGCGGCATCTGCCCGAATTCGCCGACAAGATGACGATCGAGCCTTCGGACTGGGATCGCGGCACGGCTGTCCTTCTGGCGGAATCGAAGCTGGACGGCGCGCCGCTCGGCACCATGCGCATTCAGACCAATGCGTACGGTCCGCTCGCCGTCGAGCAGTCGGTGCGTCTGCCCGACCATCTGGCAACGAGCCGCCTCGCGGAAGCGACGCGTCTCGGCGTCGCGGGCGGGATGGTGGGCCGCGTAGTCAAGGTGGCGTTGTGCAAGGCACTGTGGATGTTCTGCGAATTGCACGGGATTGATTACATGGTGATTACGGCGCGTACGCCGCTGGATCGGGAGTATGAGGCGATGCTCTTCAAGGATGTCTTCGGCGTTAATGAATTTCTGCCGATGTCGCATGTGGGCGGCTTGCCGCATCGCGTGCTCGCAAAAGATGTCGCCGCGGCACGTCAGCGCTGGGAAGAAGCCCGTCATCCGCTTTTCAATTACATGGTGCACACGCATCATCCGGATATCGATTTGCATTCTGTAGATTTATCTTTTGACTGGGAACCGGTACGATGCCCGGAAGCCCCGTTGATGGCTTACGGCAGGTGAAAAAGGCACGATCGTATTCAGGAAGGTAAAAGCGAATAACCGGATCGCAAAGCGGTCCGGTAGGCCAAAAAGCGGCGGCGCACGGGGTTCTTCGGGCTCCGCCGCTGTCTGCGCCGGCGTATTTCGCGCTGGGCGCAAACGGGGGTTTTTCCAGGTATGGCGTCGGTTATTCCAGCTTCCTTATCGAGATTCAGACGCACGGGCTCGTGGATCGACGACGCGCTGTATGCAGTCGCCGTTTACGCCGTGCCGATTCTGATTTTGCTCGGTACGATCGCGACGCTCTATTTCCTGCCGCGCCAATATGAAACGCGCGGCGCGGTTCCGCTCGCACTTCACGTCGTCGCCGATAAAAGCGGCAACATGACGCCCGCCAATGCGCTCGACGCGCTACAAGGCGCGGCGCCCGTTTCCCGATACAGCACACGTCTTTCCGAGAAGCCGGTCTGGTTCAGTTTCACGACGCCGAGCATGAGCGCGGATTCGTCGACGGTCGTCGAATTGCCGTCCCGTCATGCGCAAACGCTTGCCTGCTGGAACGCGAAAACGCTCGCGCCGCTCGGCCAGGCGGATCGCGAAGGCGTGACCGGCGAAATGCGCGTGGTGAAGGCGGGCTTCTCCATTCAGGTCGGCCGTATCAAACAGGCCGAGAATATTCTGTGCCGCGGCACGTTTTCCGGTCCCGCGCAAATCAATGCCTACGCGTGGGAATGGCAGGGCTTGCGTAATTCGGCGCTCGACTTTCAGGAAAGTTCGGGGCTGATCGCCGGCGGTTTGCTGACGCTCGCGGTGTTCGTCTTCGTCACGGCGCTCATCAATCACGAATGGACCTACGTGATTTTCGCCGTGTGGCTCGTCGGCAATCTGCGTCTGTGCGCGAACGCGATGGGCTGGGACATGCAATGGCTCGGCCGCGTGCTGCCGTCGGACTTCATGCAGCCGCTGCGGCAATTCACCTTTGCCGCCTATTACCTGCTGACGGCCGCGCTATTCCAGCAGCTTTTCCGGCGCGAGTTGCGCGTGGTCGGTTATCGCTGGCTGCTGCGCGTGATCCAGTATGTCGGCATCGTGCTGCTCGCGGCCGCGTTCGCGCTGCCGTATGCGCTGTTCATTCCGACACTGTGGATCATCGCGGGCTTCGGCATCTGCGTGCTGCTGTTTTTCCTCGCGCGGCTCGTATGGATGGCGCGCTCGCGCACCGTGCTCTGGTATGTCGCATCGCTCGGCGTGGTGCTGTTCTCGACATTCTCCGAAGTGCTCGGCGCGGCCTTCGGCCTGAAGGTGCTCGTCGGCGGCGTGAATACGGTGATGGCCGCGCTGTCGTCGAGCATGATGGCGGCTTTCGCGATCGCCGAGCAGATGCGCGCCGAACGCGATTTCCGCCGCCAGGCGCAGATGGAATTGCGCAATACCTACGAAGTCACGCCGATCGGCCTCTTCACGCTCGACGCCGACGGTCACTTCGTCCGCGCCAATCCCGCGTTGCGCGCGATGCTCGATCTGCAAAAAACCGACTACAAGGTGCGGCACTGGAACGACTATTTCGAGGCCGGCGCGTGGGGTGCGTTGCAGGCGCTGGCGTCGAAGGGCAGCGACGGCGAACTCGAAATGGGCGGCTCGCCCGAGCGCGGCACCGGCGAGCGGCGTTATCTGTTGAAGGCGATCCGCTCGAACGGATGGATCGAAGGCTCGCTGCAGGACACGACGGAGCGCTCGAAGGCCGTCGAGCGGCTGCGCTTTCTCGCCGAACACGATTCGCTGACCGGCTCGCTGAATCGCCGCGGCGTCGAGAAGGCGATCTCCGCGCAGAGCGAAGAGACGCTGCCGTGGGCGCTGGCCTATGTCGATCTCGACCGCTTCAAGCTCGTCAACGATCTCTTCGGCCATCGCAGCGGCGACGAAGTGCTGCGCCAGGTCGCGGCGCGCACGCGGGCGCACTTCGCGCGCAGCTATCCGGTCGGGCGTATCGGCGGCGACGAGTTCGTCTGCGTGATGCACGACACGTTGATCGAAGACGCCATCGCGCAATGTCGCGAGCTCATTTCCATTCTGTCCGACGCGCCGTATCAGGTCGGCAATCGCGCGTTCCAGGTGAAGGCGTCGATCGGTCTCGTCGAATGCTCGCAGGGCGTGCGCGTGCAGGACGCGCTTTCCCACGCGGATCGCGCGTGCCGCGAAGCGAAGAAGGTCGCGCATACGCATCTCGTCACGTATCGCAAGGGCGCGGCGGCGTTCGAGGAGCGCGCGGAGGAACTGAAGCTCGTCGAGACGCTCGGGCGCAATCGCCTGCCGCCGGGTCTTTTCCTCGTGATGCAGCCGATCATGTCTCTGTCCGCGCCGACCGAATCGCTCAACTTCGAAGTCCTGCTGCGCATGCGCGCGCCCGACGGCGCGACGCTGCCCGCGGGCAAGGTGATCGTCGCGGCGGAGGAATCGGGCAATATCGCGGCGATCGATCGCTGGGTCATTTCGACGCTGCTCGACTGGATCGAGGTGCATCAGCAGCAACTCGGCAACACGCAGTTCATCTGTGTGAATCTCTCGGGCGGCTCATTGAACGACGAGCAGTTCATGGAGGACATCTTCGCGCTCTTCGCGGCTCATCAGTCGATCGTGCATTACCTGTGTCTGGAGATCACGGAGAGCGTCGCGCTGCACGATCTCGAGAACACGCAGCGCTTCATCGCGCGCGTGCACGACATGGGCGGCAAGATCGCGCTCGACGACTTCGGCGCGGGCTACACGTCGTTCAAATATCTGAAGGCGCTATCCGCCGATGCGCTGAAGATCGACGGCGAATTCGTGCGCTCGATGTGCGCGCATCCGGCCGATATCGCGATCGTCGAGGCGATCGTCGCGCTCGCACGCAATCTCGGCATGCGCAGCGTCGCGGAATGGGTCGAGGACGTCGATACCTTGCGCGCGTTGCAGGAGATCGGCGTGGACTACGTGCAGGGCTTCCTGGTCGCGCGGCCGCAGGACAGCTCGGCGATTCTCGCGGCGAGTTCTGCCGCGAGCTTCGTGAAGGATCCGGAAGTGATCAGTTTCGTCGAAGGTCTTTCGGAGCCGGTTCAGGCGACCGTGTTCGACTACGAATGGCACGCGCGCGCCTCGGGCACGCACTGAGCACGGCGCGCGCTCAAACCGTCTTCATCTCGCTCAACACCTTCGCCGCCGCAATCGGGATGCGCGTGTCGTCCCATTGCGCGAGCCACTGAATCTCTTTGCGCGTGAAATACCCGGCGTGATTGCGCAGCGCGAACTGCAGCGAATCGACGATGTGATCGCGAATGATCTGCGGCGCGTTCTCGTCCTTGACGATCGCGTGGAGGGCTTCGAGTGTGCTCATGTGTGTTGGTCGGTGATGACGGTTCCCGTCGAACATAACCGACTAAAAATCGCGACAAAAATCGACCTGCATCGCCGCGCGGTGCAAGGAAAGGCGCTTGCTAAAATCGTCCCGGATGTCTTTACTAAATAAAAACACTGGATTTAATCGAACGGGGACGAACACATGATCGATGTACGGCGCGCCCGAGCGTCCCGAGAGGCCCGCGACGATGTCTGAGCGGCCCGCGCGCAAAGCCTCGGCGCATTCCGTCGGTTCGAATCAGCTCGGCATGCGCCAGTTCAACGAGCGCATCGTGCTGCAGGCGATCCGGCTTCACGGCGCGCTGCCCAAGGCCGATATCGCGCGCATGACGCGCCTGTCGATGCAGACGGTTTCGCTGATCGTCGATCATCTGATCGAGGACGGACTGCTCGCGAAGGAGCCGCGTTCGCGCGTGCGCGGACGTATCGGTCAGCCCTCGGTGCCGATCTCGCTGCGCGCGGACGGCGCGTTTTCCATCGGCGTGAAAGTGGGGCGACGCAGTCTCGACGTATTGTCGATGGACTTCGCCGGCAACGTGCGCACGCGCGAGACGCTCGAATATCCGTATCCCGATCCGCATACGCTCTTTCCCGCGCTGGAAGAGCGGCTCGCGCGCGTGGTCGGCGCGCTCGGCGACGGCGCTCGGAAGATCGCGGGAGTCGGCGTCGCGGCGCCGTTGTGGCTCGGCGGCTGGCGCGACTTCTTCGACACGCCGCCCGATGCGCTCGCGGCGTGGGACGACATCGACATCCGCGAACGCATCGAAGCGATGACCGCGCTGCCAGTGGAATTCGCCAAGGACACGACGGCCGCGTGCGCCGCCGAGCTCGTGATGGGTCAGGGACGCGGGCTGCGCAACTTCCTGTATGTGTTCATCGGCACGTTCATCGGCGGCGGGCTCGTGATCGACGGTCGCCTGCACGCGGGACCGGGCGGCAACGCTGGCGCCATCGGCTCTTTGCCGCTGATGAAACGCGGCAAGGGGCAACGCGCGGGGCAATTGCTCGATACGGCGTCGGTATATGTGCTGGAGAAGGCGTTCGTCGCGGCGGGCGCGCCGGCCGCCGCTGCGCACGACGAGCGCGCGTGCTCGCCGGCGCTGCGCGAGCTATCGGACGCGTGGATGCGTGAGAGCTGTCCCGCGATCGCGACGGGCATCGCAGCGTCGGCCGCGCTGCTCGATCTCGAAGCCGTGGTGATCGACGGCGAGATCGACCGGACCTTGCTGCGCGAGGTCATCGGCCGCACCGATGACGCGCTCGCCGCCTTCGACTGGCAAGGCATGACGCGCCCACGTCTCGTCGAAGGGCAGATCGGCCCCGACGCCCGCGCCATGGGCGGCGCGATCCTGCCGCTTTATGCGCATTTCGCGCCAAAGCACGAGCTTTTTCTCAAGCCGCTCGAAGCCTGAGTTCAGTCCAGCGAGAGCCGCGCGGCGAACGCGAGCAGCGCGGCGGAAAACGTCCAGCGCTGCACGGTCTGTGCTTTCGGATGACGGCGCAGCCAGCCGGAAATCCGCACCGCGCCCGCCGCCAGCGCGAGGTCGAACATGACGCCGACCGCGACCAGCACGACGCCCAGTTCCAGCACCTGCGACCAGACCGGACCGGACTCCGGCCGCACGAATTGCGGGAGCAGCACGGAGCAGAACAGCAGCGCCTTCGGATTGAGAATGCTGCTCAGAATGCCTTTGGCGTAAGCCGAACGTAGCGTGGATGCGGCGGCCTGACCGGGCGTCGCGTCGAGGCCGAACGCGGGCGAGCGGAAAATCTGGATCGCCACATAAGCGAGATACAGGCCGCCCGCGATGCGCACGCCGTCGTAGAGCCACGGCGCGCTGCGCAAGAGAGCGGCGACGCCGAGCGCCGACAGCGTCACATGCGTCGCCCGCGCGGTGGCGAGCCCGGCGGCCACGGCGAGACCGTGTCGGAAACCGCGCGAGCCGCTCGTCTGAAGCACGAGCGCCATGTCCGGTCCCGGCAGCGCATAAACGACCGCCAGCGCGCCGATGAAAACCCAAAGTAAGTGTGCCGAGACCATGATTCGCTCCTGTTTCGATGGCTACATCGTGCCATTTCGGATGGAGCGTTTTCTGGCCTTTTTCATCAGTTCCTCCTTTGGGATTGCGGCTTTCCTCTAGAATTATTGGCAAATCAAGAGGAAAGCTCCATGACCGAAATCGACCGAATCGACCGCGCGATGCTTGTCGCGCTACAGCAGGACGGACGCATGTCCGTCGCGAAACTCGCCGAGCGCGTCGGCCTGAGCGAGACGCCGTGCGCACGCCGGCTCAAGCGCCTCGAAAGCGAGGGATATATCGACGGCTATCGTGCGGTGCTGTCGCGCAAGGCGCTGGAACTGGGCGTCGTCGCCTTCGCGCAGGTGCGTTTCAGCGTGCACGATCGCGCGCTGTCGGATCGTTTCGAACGCGAAATTCGGGGCATTCCACGCATCGTGTCGTGTCACAACATATCGGGCACGGCGGATTATCTGCTTCAGATCGTCGCGCGCGATCTCGACGAGTACGGCGTCTTCATGCGCGACGTCCTGCGCACCTTGCCGGGCGTGACGGCCGTCGAATCGATGCTCTCGTTGCGGGAGCTCAAACGCGACGGCGGTTTGCCCGTACCTTGACGATTGTCTATACAAGATTGACACAAGGACGACGCGACGGCTCCGGGATTCCCCTAATACACCCTAAGTTGTATATACAAGAACATGAGAACCATTCGATGCGAGCCGTCGCTCGTGTCCTTCGACTCTCTCTTTTCTTGATGCGCAGGAGCATTCGTGACTTCATCTTCCCGTTTTCGCGACACCGAGATCCGCGCGCCGCGCGGCACGCAACTCAACGCCAAGAGCTGGCTGACCGAAGCGCCGCTGCGCATGCTGATGAACAATCTCGACCCCGAAGTGGCCGAGAATCCGAAGGAACTGGTCGTGTACGGCGGCATCGGCCGGGCGGCGCGCGACTGGGCGTGCTACGACAAGATCGTCGAGACGCTGAAACGCCTCGAAGCCGACGAGACGCTGCTCGTCCAGTCGGGCAAGCCGGTCGGCGTGTTCAAGACGCATGAAAACGCGCCGCGTGTCCTGATCGCGAATTCGAATCTCGTGCCGCACTGGGCGAACTGGGAGCACTTCAACGAGCTCGACGCGAAGGGCCTCGCGATGTACGGGCAGATGACCGCCGGCAGCTGGATCTACATCGGCAGCCAGGGCATCGTGCAGGGCACGTATGAGACCTTCGTCGAAGCCGGACGCCAGCATTACGGCGGCGAGCTCAAGGGCCGCTGGGTGCTCACCGCCGGTCTCGGCGGCATGGGCGGCGCGCAGCCGCTCGCGGCGACGCTCGCGGGCGCGTGCTCGCTGAATATCGAATGTCAGCAGAGCCGTATCGATTTCCGTCTGAAGACGCGTTATGTCGATGAGCAGGCGACCGATCTCGACGACGCCCTCGCGCGCATCCAGCGCTACACGTCGGAAGGTCGCGCGATTTCCATCGCGTTGTGTGCGAACGCGGCGGACGTGCTGCCGGAACTCGTGCGCCGCGGCGTGCGTCCCGACATGGTCACCGATCAGACGAGCGCGCACGATCCGCTCAACGGTTATCTGCCGAAAGGCTGGACCTGGGCGCAATATCGCGACCGCGCGCAAAGCGATCCGGCGGGCACGGTGAAGGCCGCGAAACAATCGATGGCCGAGCACGTCCGCGCGATGCTCGCGTTCCGCGAACAGGGCGTGCCGACGTTCGACTACGGCAACAATATCCGCCAGATGGCCAAGGAAGAGGGCGTCGACAACGCGTTCGATTTTCCGGGCTTCGTGCCGGCCTACATTCGTCCGCTCTTTTGCCGCGGCGTCGGGCCGTTCCGCTGGGCCGCGCTCTCGGGCGATCCGGAAGATATCTACAAGACCGACGCAAAAGTGAAGGAGCTCATCGCCGACGACGAGCATCTGCATCGGTGGCTCGACATGGCGCGCGAGCGCATCAGCTTTCAGGGCCTGCCGGCGCGCATCTGCTGGGTCGGGCTCGGCCTGCGCGCGAAGCTCGGCCTCGCGTTCAACGAGATGGTGCGCAACGGCGAGTTGTCGGCGCCGGTCGTGATCGGCCGCGACCATCTCGATTCCGGCTCGGTCGCGAGTCCGAACCGCGAAACCGAAGCGATGCAGGACGGTTCCGACGCCGTCTCCGACTGGCCGCTCCTGAACGCGCTCCTGAACACGGCGAGCGGCGCGACGTGGGTATCGATTCACCACGGCGGCGGCGTCGGCATGGGCTTCTCGCAGCATTCGGGCGTGGTGATCGTGTGCGATGGCAGCCACGAAGCCGATGCACGCATCGCACGCGTGCTGAACAACGATCCGGCGACGGGCGTCATGCGTCACGCCGACGCGGGTTACGACATCGCGATCGAATGCGCGCGCGAACAGGGCCTCGATTTGCCGATGATCACCAAGTGATGAAAAAGCTCTGGCAAAACTGCCACGCCGCAACGATGGTCGGAGGCAAGTATTCGATCATCGAAGACGCGGCGATCCTGACGAACGGCGCGCGCATCGAATGGATCGGGCCGCGCGCGGCGGCGCCGGAGATCGGCGAAGGCGAGCGTGTCGATCTCGAAGGCGCGTGGGTGACGCCGGGCCTGATCGACTGCCACACGCATCTCGTTTTCGGTGGCGATCGGAGCGGCGAGTTCGAAGAGCGGCTCGAAGGCGTGAGCTACGCGGAGATCGCGGCGCGTGGCGGCGGCATCGCGAGCACCGTGCGCGCGACGCGCGAAGCCAGCGAAGAAGCGTTGTTCGAAGCCGCGAAACAACGCGCGCTCGGCATGATGCGCGAGGGCGTGACCGCGCTCGAAGTGAAATCCGGCTACGGGCTCGATCTCGCCAACGAACGCAGGATGCTCGCCGTGGCGCGGCGTCTCGGCGATGCGCTGCCGCTCACCGTGCGCGCGACCTGCCTCGCCGCGCATGCGTTGCCGCCCGAGTACGCGAATCGCGCGGATGACTACATCGCCTATATCTGCGATGAGATGCTGCCGGCGCTCGTCGAAGAAGGCCTCGTCGATGCCGTCGATGCATTCTGCGAGCACATCGCGTTTTCGACGCAGCAAGTCGAGCGTGTGTTTCGATGCGCGCGCGATCTCGGCGTGCCCGTGAAGCTGCACGCCGAGCAGTTGTCGTCCTTGTATGGATCGTCGCTTGCGGCGCGCTATCGGGCGCTGTCGGCGGATCATCTCGAATACATGACCGAGGACGATGCCATCGCGATGGCGCAGTCCGGCACCGTCGCCGTGCTCTTGCCGGGCGCGTTCTACATGTTGCGCGAAACGCAGTTGCCGCCCATCGATGCGCTGCGGCGGCATCGCGTGCCGATCGCGCTCGCGAGCGATCTGAACCCCGGCACGTCGCCGGCGCTTTCGTTGCGCATGATGCTCAACATGGGATGCACGCTGTTTCGCATGACGCCGGAAGAGGCGCTCGCCGGCGTGACGATCCATGCGGCGAACGCGCTCGGACTGCAATCGACGCACGGTTCGCTCGAAGCAGGAAAGGCTGCGGATTTTGTCGCCTGGCGAATCGGCAGGCCTGCCGAGCTTTCGTACTGGCTCGGCGGCTCGCTGCCGAATCGCGTCGTGCGTGGCGGAGCGGAGATCGATTTCGAGCGCATCGCACGATAAACAAAACGCCTCGTCCGGGTTAGGACGAGGCGTTGCGCAAAAAAAGAAATGGTGAAGCGTGGCGTTACGTGCGCTTGCGGATCATTCCCCATACCACGAGCAGGATGATCGCGCCGATCACCGAGGCGATCCATCCCGCGGGCTGCCCCGGCTGATACCAGCCGAGCGCACGGCCGACGTACCCCGCGATGAGCGAGCCGGCGATGCCGAGGACGATGGTCATGATCCAGCCCATATTATCGTCGCCCGGTTTGAGCGCGCGCGCGATGAGCCCGACGACGAGTCCGACGATCAACGTACCGATGAATGCAAACATGCGGTTGCTCCTTGACAGAGTTTTACGGCTTCTTAATTGCGTTGCCGATGGATTCCGGACGGTCCCGGTACATTCAAAGTAGCACGGCGCAATGCGTTTGGGTATGACACTGGCCGTCTGGCCAATGCTTTGAGCACGAACGATGCTCCGTGCATCGTCCAAGGTAAAATTCGTCGCATTGCCCCATTGCTTGCCTTGCTACGATATGACCGATTCCGAATTTCCCTCCGCCGACGACGCGATCCATGAAGATCGCCTCTGGCGCGACGACGGCTGGACCGCGCGCGTGATCAAGAACGAGGACGACGACGGCTGGGCCGTCGAAATGATTCAGACGGGCGAAGCGGAGCCCGCGCTCGTTGGTCCGTGGACGATGGGCCGTGACAAGAAAAACCCAAAACCTCTCGATGCAAACGCGTTTCGCACGTTGGTCAAGACGGCGTCGGAAGTCTTGCGCCGGCACGAACAGCAGCGTCACGCGATGCTGAACAAGAATGTCACCGTCGATGTGCAGGGCGAAGACATCACCGTCACGCTGGAGATCGTTCCCGATGAGGACGATCCCTACGCCAACCTCAAGGCCTTCGATGCGTACGGCGCGCAACTCGCGCACGTGCGTGTGTCGCCGGCATTCAAGCTCAGCAAGGCGAGCGCCGAGCGCTGGGCCGAGAACGATTTCGCGAAGCCGAGCTGAATCGGCTGCATTGCGGCCGCAGCGCGCGCTCAAAGTAAAACGCCGTCGCACTTTCGTGCGACGGCGTCGTGAAAAAAATTGCGCGAGTCGGATCGGCGCTCAGCGTTTCCTGACGACGAATTCGATCCGGCGATTGGCGAAACGTCCGCTCTCGATATCGTTGTCGGCGATCGGATTGGCGTCGCCATAACCCGTGGCCGTGAGCGATTGCGGCGGCACGCCGTTTCGCACCAGGTAGCCACGAACAGCCTCGGCGCGTTCCTTCGATACTTCGAGCTTCGCCGATGCCGCACCCTGTGCATCCGAATAGCCTGCGACTTCGAGATTCACGATCGAGCCCTTGGCTGCGCAACTCTTGAGCAATTGCGCCGTCTCGCCGAGGGTGCCGACCGCGCTTTCCGGCACCTGCGCACTCGAGCGAGCGAAGTTGACGACCTGGAGGTCGAGCACCCGCGTCAGCTTGTCGCCGGAGCAAGGCGTGTCCGTGGCGAGCAGGCTCTTCATCGCGCTGCGAAAGGATTGCGTCGCGGTGGCGACCGCGCCGTCGACGTCGAACGCCGCGACTTGGAACATGCCGCCGAGCGTGCCTTTCAGACGATCGGTCCAGCCGAGTTTTCCGTTCGCTGCGGTGCCGCTCAACTCCACTTTCGAGCCGCTGATCTTGGCTTCCGCACCGGGCACGGTCATGAGCGGGAAGAAATCGTTCAGGCGAGAAAGCCAGGTTGCCGGGCGTGTTTCGGGAACGACGGAAACGTCCGCCGTGTAGGCCTTTCCAAAGCGGGCGGTCAACGTGTCGATCAGATGCTTCTTCTCTGCTTCCGTGCCCACTGTTGCTTCGATCGCCGGGGCGCCCGCTTCGTTGACGCTGAACAGCAACTGCGCGTCTTTCCAGGAAGCGGGCGCGACCGCCGGAGCCGAGGCCGTTTGCGGTGCCGACGCGGTTGTGACAGGCGTGTTCACGGACGTCGCGAGAGGGGCGTTATCGACGGCAGGCGTGGTCGTTAGCGTCGCGGACGAAGCCGGCGTCGACATTTCCGAGACTTGCTGCGTGGCCGGTGCCGCGCTCAGATCGACGCTGCTGCTTTGTGTGAAGCCGCGGTAATAGACCAATGCCAGAACGGCGGCCAAAACGGCGAAGAGCAGCCAGACCCACTTGTTCGAACGTTTCGGCGCGGGCTTGCGCACCGGCGCGCGCATCGGCGGCGGAGCGGGCGGCGTGGCCTTGGAAACCGGCGCGCTTTGCGCGGCGGGAGCGGGCGTCACGACAGGCGCCGGTGCGACTGCCGCTGCTACAGCGACATCGCTATCAGCACGCGATTCCAGGCTCGATGCGACCGTGTCGAGCCGCGGCGTGATGCAACTGGTGAAGCCTTCGGTGTTGCCGACGCCGATAGCCGTCGCGACTGCGTTCGACATCGACGTATTGATTTCGCCGACCTGATCGCGCAGCAGCTTGGGCACCTGTGGCAATCCCCATTGCGCGAGCAGGAAGTGGCGCTTCATGCTGCCGAACAGCACAGCGGCGACGATGCCCGCGAGCGCCGACGTAGCTTGCGTGGGAACGCCTGTTTCGGCCGAAACGGCGTCGCTCAGTGCATCGAGACGCCGGCCCGTCGCGAGCGCGGCGAGCGAATGACCGTTGGCTTCGAGCTGCTTGAGGCCGCCGGTGGTTGTGATCAGCTTGGAGAGTTGATCCGCGATGTGGGCGTTGGTCTCCGGCTGCATGATGACGGAGTACACCGACTGCGAGCCGGGCACGAGCGTCGCCCGGTCCATCAGCGATGCGACCAGGCCGGGCGCGATGCGTAGTGCGAGCTGCCGGACGATCTGACCGGGAATGCCGAATTGTTGCGACAGCTGCTCCGCGATGTGTTCCGGGATCGCGGCATTGACCGCCTGGACCAGATTGATGCTCATCGACTGAAATTCCTTTCTACATGAACGCTTGACGCAAGCGCAAAAGTGCAGTGGATTCTATATGCACAGTTATCCTAAAAAAAATCGTGCAACCTTCTTTACGAAAACGGTGCTGCAATGCCACTCCGGTGGCGTTTTCTTAACGTGCGCGCAGGCTCAATTCTGAGAAGAACTTGAGAATGCGCTTGCAGGCGATGCCAAGCCACGACGGCTCGGCGAGTACGCGTTCCGCATCCTTCACGGAGAGCGCAACGATCGACAGCATGGAATGGGAGTGGATGAGCGTGCGGTACGACGCATCGAGAGGCGACGTCCACTCGCAGTTGCGGCAATCGTGTTTCGGGCACGCGTTGCAAGGAGGCTGGTTGCGGTTCATTGGCGGAATCCTGTGGGTATCCGCATATGATCTGCGATACGCTATCGTTAAGCGATCAGACCCTTCCGATAGAACTCTTGGTTTCGATCTCGAAAATAGGACAAACTAGTTCGATGAACCCGGCACTGTCCCACTAAGGAGACGGCGATGCACTATTTGTTGATTTACGAACTCTGTTCAGACTATCTGGAGCGCCGCGCGCAATTTCGCGACGCGCATCTCGCCCTTGCGTGGGCGGCGGTCGAGCGGGGCGACATCGTGCTCGCGGGCGCGCTCGATGCACCCGCCGATCGCGCGATGCTGTTGTTTCACAGTAATTCGCCCGTCGCCGCGGAAGATTTCGCGAAAAACGATCCGTACGTGACGAACGGGCTAGTCGAGCGCTGGGAAGTGCGCAAGTGGAACACGGTCGTGGGCGCGAACGCAGCCACGCCCGTGCGATAGCGCAACGCAGGAATCAGGCGTCGGCGGTTTCTTCCTCGGGACGATCCCGGCGCGTCGGGCCGCGACGTTGCGCCGAACGATAAAGGCTCGTCAGCGTGTCGTCGATCTGCTGCGTACGTTCGAAGAGCGCCGCAAGCCAGTCGACGAATACCGACACGCGCGGGCTCGCCTGACGGCTCTTGAGAAATGCCACCGACACCTTGAGCGGCGGCGATTTCCATTGCGGCAGCAACTCGCGCAACTGTCCCGAGCGCAGATAGGGCTGCGCCGCGATGCGCAACGGCTGGATCAGCCCGAGGCCTTCGATGCCGCATGCGATGTACGCGTGCTCGTCGGCGACCTGCACGAAGCCGCGCATCTTCATGGTGACTGGCTCGCCGTCGACATCGAAATCGAAATCGGCGGGGCGGCCGCTTTTCTCCGAGATGCAATTCACCGCGACGTGCTGCGCGAGATCATCCAGCGTTTCGGGCATGCCGTGCTTGTCCAGATACGCCGGACTTGCGCACGTCACCTGTTCGAGCATGCCGAGCCGGCGCGCGATCAGACCGGAATCGGGCAGTTCGCCGAGCTGCACGCTGCAATCGACGCCTTCACCGACGAGATCCACATTGCGATTGCCGATGCCGATCGACAGCTCGATCTGCGGAAAGCGCGCGTGAAACTCCGGCAGCGCGGGCACGACGATCGACGTCGCGACCGTATCCGGCATCTCGACGCGCAGCCGTCCGCGCAGACGTTCCTCGCCCGCGCCGAAGCCGGATTCGAGCTCGTCGATATCGGCGAGGATTTGCGCGCAACGCTCGTAATAAGCGGCGCCATCGACGGTGAGATTCAGGCGCCGCGTCGTGCGTGCGAGCAATTGCACGCCGACTAGCGCTTCGAGTTGTTGCACGGTCGTCGAAACACTCGCGCGGGGCATGCCGAGCGACTCGGCTGCACGCGTGAAACTGTTCGTATCGACGACACGCGTGAAGACACGCATGGCATGGACGCGATCGATCACGTTGAGTTTTCCTTTTATGACGATTGAATGGCGATGCGCGGAAAAAACGATCCCACCGCGGCTATGAAGCTGCGGAAAAAAGGCGCATCGGCGATGGTTAGATCGTAATGACCGGAAGCGTCAACGTGAATACACAAAAGTGGAGGATTCTTGCCTGATCCTTTTTGACGGCGCGAATGCCGCGAATCAGAGAGCCGGCATTTCGCCGCGCAGACGGCCCGTGAAACCGGTCATGTCCGCGCCGGATGGCGCCTGATAAAGGCGCAGGCCCATCTCCGGAAGGATCGACAGCAGATGATCGAATACGTCGCCCTGAATGCGCTCGTATTGCGTCCACGCGGTCGTCGCGGTGAAACAGTAGACCTCGACCGGAATGCCCTGCGATTGCGGTTCCATCATGCGGACCATGATCGCCATATCCTGACGGATTTCCGGATGGCGCTGCAAATAGGCGAGCCCATACGCGCGAAACGTGCCGATATTCGTGAGCCGCCGCCGATTCGCGGGTTCGTTGGCGAGTTCGCCGAGATTGCGGTTCGCCTGCTCGACTTCGGTCTGCTTCTGCTCCAGATAATCGTGCAGCAGGCGAAAGCGCTTCAGGCGCGCGGTCTCTTCGTCGGTGAGAAAGCGCACGCATTGCGCGTCGATGCGCAAGGTTCGCTTGATGCGCCGCCCGCCCGATTCGAACATGTGCCGATAGTTGCGATAGCTCTCCGAAAAAAGCTTGTAGGTCGGCACGGTGGTCACGGTGTTGTCCCAGTTCTGCACCTTGACCGTATGCAGCGCGATGTCCTTCACGAAGCCATCGGCGGCGGCTTGCGGCATCTCGATCCAGTCGCCGATCCGCAGCATGTCGTTCGATGTGAGCTGCGTGCTCGCGACGAGCGACAGCAGCGTGTCCTTGAACACGAGCAGCAGCACGGCGGACAGCGCACCGAGACCGGAGAGCATCCAGAGCGGCGAGCGGTCGATGAGAATCGACAGCACGAGCACGCCGCACACGAGCGCGAGGCCCAGCTTGCCGATCTGGATATAGCCCTTGATGGAGCGCGTCTGTGCTTCCTTGCTTTCCGCATAGACGTCCTGCCACGCGGAAAGCGCGCTGCCCGCGGCGAAAAAGATGCAGACCCACGCGCCGGCGTGCGCGACGCGGCCGATGACCGTCGCACAGTGCCCGATGCGCGGCACGTCGTCGATACCGAGCGCGATCGTCGCGAACGGCACCGCGTACCAGAGGCGATGATAGGCGCGATGCTTGATGAACGCGGCGTCCCACTTCTGATGGCCGGCGAGCACGAGCAGCCGATGCGCGACATAAAGCACGATGCGCGCGACCACCCATTGCAGGAACAGCGCGATCAGCGCGAGTGCGACGAGGCCCGCGAGCAGTTGCGCCCACGGATGAGCGGCGAGCAGATGCGGCAGCGGATCGGGAAGGAAGTCGAAATTCATACCGTTCGGTCAGGACTGGAAACGCGTGCGCATGATGGGCCTGTGCGACGCGGTGCGCCCCGTATTGTGCATGATGGTGCACGTTCGATGCATCGGAAGCGGCGCGCCTGACCTTCTTATCGAAAACCCGAGTTCGATGAAAATGAATTTTTTTTGCCCGGCTTTTCGAGTAAATATACTTTCATCGCGTTTCATCGCCATGAGAGCGCAGCGCATTCCATGTCCCGTTCACTATCGGTTCGTGCGCCGGCGAGCGCCGACGATCTGATCTCCGCGCGCATCGCCGCGGCCATGCCGACGCTCACGCCCATTCATCGGCGCATGGGGGCGTTCGTGCTGGCGAACCTCTTCCGTTCCGCGACGATGCGCATTGATGAACTGGCGGGCGCCGTCGGCGCATCGGTGGCGACGGCGAACCGCTTCGCGCGGGCGCTCGGCTTCTCGGGCTATCCGGCGTTTCGCGAGGCGCTCGTGCGCGGCTTCGAGGCGACCATCGCACCGGTCGAGCGCCTGCGCACCGCGCTCGAATCGCCGGCGAGCGGCGCGGAAGTCTTCGATGCATCGCTCGCACAGGCGGCCGCGAATCTGCATCTTGCCCAAACATCCGTCGATGGCGCGAAGGCTGCAGCGATCGTCGACGTGATCCTCGCCGCGCCGCGCATCTTCGTGATCGGCTATGGCGCGAGCGCGTTTCTCGCCGGATTGATGGAGCACGGGCTCACGCCGTATTGCGCGAACGTTCAGTCGCTCGCGCTGACGGGCGGGCCGTCGCACGCGGCGCGCAAGCTCTTCACGGCATCGCCCGGCGACGTGCTGATCGCGATCGCGTTTCCGCGCTATGTCGACGACACCATCACGCTGGCGCGGCTCGCGCGCGATCACGGCTTGCGCGTCGTCGCGCTCACCGACAGCGCCGCGTCGCCGCTCGCGCAGGTCGCCGACCTGCTGCTCGCGATTCAAGCCGAGCGCAGGCTGGCGGCGAATTGCGACACGGCGGTGCTCGCCGTCATCGAAGCACTCTGCGATGCGGTCGCGCATCGGGCGAAACGCTCGGTCGAGGCGGCATCCGGATTGACCGAATTCGTTTTGCCGTGGCTCGTCGCGCCGTCGATCGCCAACGGAGCGCAGGCGGTCCACGCAACGCGCCGCACGGCCGCGAAACGACACACTCACACGGAACCGCGCGAAACATGAACGCCACACCAGTCATTGCCATTCACGGCGGCGCGGGCACGCTCCTGCGCCACGCGATGAACGCCGAAACGGAAGGGGGCTATCACACGGCGCTTTCCGACATCCTGAGCGCGGGCGAGCGCATTCTCGCCGCTGGCGGCAGCGCGCTCGACGCCGTCACCGAAGCGGTCCGTCTTCTCGAAGACTGTCCGCTCTTCAACGCGGGCCACGGCGCGGTGTTCACGGCGGCCGGCACGCACGAACTCGACGCCTCCGTGATGGACGGCGCGACGCTCGAAGCGGGCGCGATCAGTTGCGTGACGCGCGTGAAGAATCCCGTGCTCGCCGCGCGCCGCGTGCTCGACGTGAGCGACCACGTGATGTTCACGGCAGAGGGCGCGGAAGCGTTCGCGGCGGCGCAAGGGCTCGACCTCGTCGATCCTTCTTATTTCTTCACGGAGGCGCGCCATCAGCAATGGCTCAAGGCGCGCGGCACATCGGGCACGATGCTCGATCACGATGCGATGACGAAGTTCGCGTTCGACAACGATCCCATCGATCCCGACAAGAAGTTCGGCACGGTCGGCGCCGTTGCGCTCGATGCGCACGGTCATCTCGCGGCGGCGACATCGACGGGCGGCATCACCAACAAGCAGGCGGGGCGCGTCGGCGATGCGCCGCTGATCGGCGCGGGCTGCTATGCGAACGACGCGACCTGCGCCGTCTCGACCACCGGCACGGGCGAGATGTTCATCCGCATGCTCGCGGCGTATGACGTATCGGCGCAAATGGAGTATCGCGGCCTGTCGCTGGAAGACGCGGCAAGCGATGTCGTGATGACGAAGCTGCCGCGTATCGCAGGACGCGGCGGGCTCGTCGCCGTCGACGCGAAGGGCAACGTCGCGCTGCCGTTCAACACGGAAGGCATGTATCGCGGCTTTGCACGCGTGGGCGAAGCGCCCGTCACCGCGATCTATCGATGATGAACGCGACCTCGCCCTTGCCCGAAAATCGCGTGATCGACGTGCGCGATCTGTCGGTTTCGTTCCGCTCGCGCTCGCGCACCATCGAAGCCGTGCGCAATATCTCGTTCACCGTGGATCGCGGCGAGACGCTCGCGATCGTCGGCGAATCGGGCTCGGGGAAGTCGGTCACGTCGCTCGCGCTGATGCGTCTCGTCGAACATGGCGGCGGGCGGATCGTCTCGGGCAGCATCGCGTTCAGGCGGCGCAACGGGCAAGTGCTGGATCTCGCGAAAGCGTCGTCCGCGGCGGTGCGCAGCGTGCGCGGCGCGGACATCGCGATGATCTTCCAGGAACCGATGACATCGCTCAATCCGGTGTTCACGGTCGGCGACCAGATTGCGGAAGCCATCGCGCTGCATCAGGGCAAGAGCCATTCGGAGGCGCGCGCCGAAGCGCTGCGTCTGCTCGATCTCGTGCGCATTCCCGAATCGAAGCGCGTGTTCGCGCGCTATCCGCATCAGTTGTCGGGCGGCATGCGCCAGCGCGTGATGATCGCGATGGCGCTCTCGTGCAAGCCCGCGCTCCTGATCGCCGACGAGCCGACCACCGCGCTCGACGTCACGATTCAGGCGCAAATCCTGCAACTCGTGCGCGGCCTGCAGGACGAAATGAACATGGGCGTGATCTTCATCACGCACGACATGGGCGTGGTCGCGGAAGTCGCCGATCGCGTGCTCGTGATGTATCGCGGCGAGAAGGTGGAGGAGGCGCATTCGGACACGCTGTTCCATGCGCCGAAACATCCGTACACGAAGGCGCTGCTTGCCGCCGTGCCGACGCTCGGCGCGATGCGCGGCACCGATTGTCCCGCGAAATTCCCGATTCTCGAAGTCGAGCCGGTGGATGTCGCGCCCGACGATGCGAGCGCGTTGCGGCCATCGGAAGCGGTCGAGAAGGAAAGGCAGCCCGCCGTCGATGAAACCATCAGGCCGATTCTGCGCGTGCGCGATCTGGTCACGCGCTTTCCGGTGAAGAGCGGCTTGTTCGGCCGCATGACGGCGTCGGTGCATGCGGTCGAGCGCGTGAGCTTCGACCTGCGTCCGGGCGAAACGCTCGCGCTCGTCGGCGAATCGGGCTGCGGCAAATCGACGACGGGACGTTCGCTGTTGCGGCTCGTCGAAAGCCAGAGCGGTTCCATCGAGTTCGACGGACGCGACATCAGCAAGCTCGAAGGCCATGCGCTGCAGACACTGCGGCGCAATATTCAGTTCATCTTTCAGGACCCGTTCGCATCGCTCAATCCGCGTCTGACGGTCGGCTTCTCCGTGATGGAACCGTTGCTCGTGCACGGCGTCGCGAGCGGCAAGGAAGCGCAGGCGCGGGTCGACTGGCTGCTCGAAAAGGTCGGCTTGCCGCCCGAAGCGGCACAGCGTTATCCGCATGAATTCTCGGGCGGTCAAAGACAGCGCATCGCGATTGCACGCGCGCTCGCGTTGAACCCGAAAGTCGTGATCGCCGATGAATCCGTCTCCGCGCTCGATGTCTCCGTGCGCGCGCAGATCGTCAATCTGATGCTCGATCTGCAGCGCGAACTGGGCGTCGCGTATCTCTTCATCTCGCACGACATGGCGGTGGTGGAACGCGTGAGCCATCGCGTGGCGGTGATGTACCTCGGGCAGATCGTCGAGATCGGGCCGCGCGCCGCCGTGTTCGAAGCGCCGCGTCATCCGTACACGCGCAAGCTGATGAGCGCGGTGCCGGTTGCCGACCCGTCGCGCAGACACGCGAAACGCATGCTCGCCGCCGACGAGATTCCAAGCCCGATCCGCAAGCTCGGCGATGAGCCGATCGTCGCAAAACTGGTTGCAGTCGGACCAGATCATTTTGTCGCCGAGCATCACGTTGGCGGCGCTTACTAGAAGCACTTCAAAAAGGAGTCCAACGATGCCGTCCTTTCAATTGCGCGCGATGCTCGCAGCAAGCGCGTTCGCCACGCTGACCGCACTCGCGCCCGTCGCGGCGCATGCGCAAAGCACCGCCGTGATGGCGGTCGCTTCGACCTTCACGACGATGGATCCGTACGACGCCAACGACACGCTCTCGCAGGCGGTGGCGAAGTCGTTCTACGAGGGCCTCTTCGGTTTCGACAAGGACATGAAGATTCGCAACGTGCTCGCGACGAGCTACGAGGCGAGCCCCGACGCGAAGGTCTACACGATTCATCTGCGTAAGGACGTGAAGTTCCAGGACGGCACCGATTTCAACGCGGACGCGGTGAAGGCCGTGTTCGACCGCGTGACGAATCCGGACAACAAGCTCAAGCGCTACAACCTCTTCAACAAGATCGACAAGACCGAAGTCGTCGATCCGTACACGGTGAAGATCACCCTGAAGATTCCTTTCTCGGCATTCATCAACGTGCTCGCGCATCCGTCGGCGGTGATGATCTCGCCGACCGCGCTCAAGAAGTACGGCAAGGACATCGCGTTTCATCCGGTCGGCACAGGTCCGTTCGAGTTCGTCGAATGGAAGCAGACCGACGACCTGAAGGTGAAGAAGTTCGCGGGCTACTGGCAAAAGGGCTTGCCGAAGATCGACATGATCGACTGGAAGCCGGTGGTCGATAACAACACGCGCGCCGCGCTCATGCAGACGGGGGAAGCGGACTTCGCGTTCTCGATTCCGTTCGAGCAGGCCGCGACGCTCAAGGCGAGCCCGAAGGTCGATCTGATCGCGGCGCCTTCGATCATTCAGCGCTATGTCAGCATGAACGTGCTGCAAAAGCCCTTCGACAATCCGAAGGTGCGCGAGGCGATGAACTACGCGATCAACAAGGAAGCGCTCGTCAAGGTCGCGTTCGCGGGTTATGCCGTGCCGGCAGAAGGCGTCGTGCCGCCGGGCGTCGACTACGCGGCGAAGCTCGGACCGTGGAAATACGATCCCGCGAAAGCACGCGAACTGCTGAAGGAAGCGGGCTATCCGAACGGCTTCGAAACCGTGCTGTGGTCCGGCTATAACCACACGACCGCGCAGAAGATCATCCAGTTCGTGCAGCAGCAACTCGCGCAAGTGGGCGTGAAGACGACGGTCGAGGCGCTCGAAGCGGGGCAGCGCGTGCAGCGCATCGAGAGCGCGCCCGATCCGAAGACGGCGCCCGTGCGCATGCTCTACATCGGCTGGTCGTCGTCGACGGGCGAAGCGGACTGGGCGCTTTCTCCGCTGCTCGGCGGCACGTCGTTCCCGCCGAAGCTCTTCAACACCGCGTACTACAAGAACGATCAGGTCGATGACGATCTCTCGAAGGCGCTCGCCACCACGGATCGCGGCGAGAAGGCCAAGCTCTACGCCGATGCGCAAAAACGCATCTGGGCCGATGCGCCGTGGATTTTCCTCGTCACGGAAAAGGTCGTGTATGCGCGCAGCAAGCGTCTTTCCGGCGCGTATGTGATGCCCGACGGCTCGTTCAGCTTCGACGAGATCGCGATCAAGTAATCGCTTTCGGCCGGGCGTGATTGCCTGGCCGCATCCGACAGAAAACGATGCTCAACTTCATCGCCAAACGCCTGTTAGGTTTGCTGCCGACGCTTTTCATCGTCGCGGTGCTGGTGTTCTTCTTCGTGCACATGCTGCCGGGCGATCCCGCGCGACTCGCGGCGGGCGCGGAAGCGGACGAAGCCACGGTCGCGCTCGTGCGCGCGGACCTCGGACTCGACAAGCCGCTGCCGCAGCAACTCGTGAGCTTCTTCGGCAAGGTCGTGCATTTCGACTTCGGCATGTCGACGCGCAGCAAGCGGCCCGTGTCGACGGAAATCGCCGAGCGCTTCATGCCTACTCTGTGGCTCACGCTCGCGAGCATGGTCTGGGCGGTGATCTTCGGCATGACGATCGGCATCGTGTCGGCGGTGTGGCGCAATCGCTGGCCGGACCGGCTGGGCATGACGCTCGCGGTATCGGGCATCTCGTTTCCCGCCTTCGCGCTCGGCATGCTGCTGATGGAAATTTTCTCGGTGAAGCTCGGCTGGCTGCCTATCGTCGATGACGGCACATGGAAGGGCTACGTGCTTCCGTCGATCACGCTCGGCGCTGCCGTGGCCGCCGTGATGGCCCGCTTCACGCGCGCGTCCTTCGTCGAAGTGCTCGGCGAGGACTTCGTGCGCACGGCGCGCGCGAAAGGCGTGCACGAACCGATGGTCATCGTGAAGCACTGTCTGCGCAACGCGATGATCCCCGTCGTCACGATGATGGGCCTGCAGTTCGGCTTTCTGCTCGGCGGCTCGATCGTCGTGGAGAAGGTGTTCAACTGGCCGGGACTCGGGCGCCTGCTCGTCGATGCGGTCGAGATGCGCGACTACCCGGTAATCCAGGCGGAAGTGCTGCTGTTCTCGCTGGAGTTCATCGTGATCAATCTGATCGTGGACGTGCTCTACGCGATCATCAATCCGACCATTCGTTTCAAGTGAGGACGCGATGAGCGTGACAGCCGAAAGCGCGGTGCATGCGCAGGAAATCCGCACGCCGTGGACGGAGTTCTGGCGCAAGTTCAGGCAGCAGCACGTCGCGATGATCGCGGCCGTGTTCGTGTTGCTGCTGATCGTGATCGCGGTCATCGCGCCGTATATCGCGCCTTACGATCCCGAGAACTACTTCGACTACGACGCGCTCAACGCCGGGCCATCGGCCGCGCACTGGTTCGGTGTCGATTCCCTGGGGCGCGACATTCTCAGCCGCATCCTGGTGGGCAGCCGCATCTCGTTGTCTGCGGGTCTGCTCTCCGTCGTGCTCGGCGCGGTGATCGGCACGTTCTTCGGCTTGCTCGCGGGCTATTACGAAGGATGGTGGGACCGCATCGTGATGCGCATTGCCGACGTGCTGTTCGCGTTTCCCGGCATCCTGCTCGCGATCGGCGTCGTCGCGATTCTCGGCAACGGCATGGTGAATGTCGTGTGCGCGGTCGCGATCTTCAGCATTCCCGCATTCGCGCGGCTCGTGCGCGGCAATACGCTGGCGCTCAAGCATCTCACGTATATCGAAGCGGCGAAGAGCATCGGCGCGTCGGACTGGACGATACTCGCGCGGCATATCCTGCCGGGCACGATCTCGTCGGTGGTCGTGTACTTCACGATGCGCATCGGCACGTCGATCATCACGGCGGCGAGTCTCTCGTTTCTCGGACTCGGCGCGCAGCCACCCACGCCCGAGTGGGGCGCGATGCTCAACGAAGCGCGCGCCGACATGGCGATGGCGCCGCACGTCGCGATCTTCCCGAGCCTCGCGATCTTCTTTACCGTGCTCGCGTTCAATCTGCTCGGCGACGGTCTGCGCGACGCGCTCGATCCGAAGCTCGACCGGCCATGACGCACATCGGTTCGCTCGACGCGGGGCCGCGCGGCACGATCGCCGATGTCGCGGGCGTGACGGTCGGTCATTGCACGCTCGCTCAGGGCGCGGTGCAAACGGGCGTCACGGTGATTCGTCCACACGCTGGCGATGTCTATCGCGACAAGGTGCCGGCGGCCGCGTGCGTGATCAACGGCTTCGGCAAGAGCGTCGGGCTCGTGCAAGTGGACGAGCTCGGCGTGCTCGAAACGCCGATCGCGCTGACCAATACCTTCGGCGTCGGCACGATCGTAAATGCGCAGATTCGCGCTGCGATCGTTGCGAATCCGCGTATCGGGCGCGAAGATCCGAGCGTGAATCCGCTCGTGTTCGAGTGCAACGATGGCTATCTCAACGACATGCAGGCGCTCGCGATTCACGAAGCGCATTACATGAGCGCGCTCGATGCTTGCAGCGTCGATTTCGAGCGCGGCGCGGTCGGAGCGGGGCGCGGCATGTCGTGCTTCGAGCTGAAAGGCGGTATCGGTTCGGCATCGCGCATCGTGCGGATCGACGAGCACGCGTACACGATTGGCGCGCTCGTGCTCGCGAATTTCGGCCGTCTGCCGCAACTCACGATTGCCGGCGATGCGGTCGGAAAGACGCTGCTGGCATCGACGAAAGAAGCGAACGTGACGCCCGAGCAAGGCTCGATCATCATGCTGATCGCAACCGATGCGCCGCTCGACGCGCGTCAGTTGCGCCGCCTCGCGATGCGTTCCGCCGCCGGCCTCGCGCGCATAGGTTCGGTGTACGGTCACGGCAGCGGCGACATCGCGCTGGCTTTCACGACCGCTTACACCGTGCCCTTCGATGCGGGCTTCATCACGATGCCGCCGCTCGTCAGCGACGCGGGGCTCGATCCTCTTTTCCAGGCCGCCGCCGACAGCATCGAGCAAGCGATCCTCGATGCGCTCTTCAGCGCGGAGACGGTCGCTGGACGCGATGGCCATCGACGCATATCACTCAAGGACGCATTGAGAACACGACCATGAAAGTGCTGATCTCGGTGGATATCGAAGGCATCGCGGGCGTGTTCCATCCGGAGCAGACGCGCGCGGGCAACGCCGAATACGAGCAGGCGCGCCGCTGGATGACGCGCGAAGCGAATGCGGCTGCGCAAGGCGCGTTCGATGGCGGCGCATCGCAAGTGTGGATCAACGATTCGCACGGCGGCTTTCGCAACCTGATACCGGACCTGCTCGATCCGCGCGCGCGTCTCGTGCTCGGCAAGCCGCGCACGCTCGGCATGATGGCGGGGCTGGAAGCATCGCCGGAAGTGGTCTTCATGGTCGGCTATCACGCGCGCGCGCAAAGCCGCGGCATCCTCGCGCATACGATCAACAGCGCCGCGTTCGCGCGCGTCACGCTCGACGGCGATGAAGTCGGCGAGGCCGGGCTATACGGCAGGCTCGCGGAGGAACACGGCGCACGCATCGCGTTGCTCACAGGCGACGACGTCTTCGGCGCCGAGACGCTGCCCGCATTTCCCGGCGCGCGTTTTCTATGCGTGAAGACCGCGCACGGTTATTCGAGCGGCGTGACCGAAACGCCCGCAGCAGCATGCGACGCGATCCGGCTCGCCGCGCGCGAGACGATCGAAGCGGCCGCGTCGTCGGCCCATGCGAAGCGTTCGCCGGTCACCGAACATCGCTGCGAACTGCGCGCACAGACGACCGCATTCGCCGATCTCTTCTGCCAGTGGCCAACGCTCGAACGCATCGATGCCGTGACGCTCGCCTTCGATGCGCTCTCCGTCGAACATGTCGTGCGGATACTCAATTGCCTTTCGGCAATGTCCTTCATGATACGGTGAGCGTTTGGACCAACGGCTGCGAGTATCGTTAGAATGGAGCCGTTCGCGTAACTGGCTCTGGTTTTGACGTCTTTTTGCAGACGATGCTCATGCACACGGTGAAGCTCGAACACAATGACGACGAGGTGCTCGACCCCGCCGATCCGCAACTCGTGGTGCGCGGCTCACTCTTCATCGACGGCCACGATGCCGGATGCTGGGAAGAACGGCGCGACGGCACGTGGGCGGCGCATGTCCGGCACAAGGACGGCTGGATCGTCGAGGCGAGTCGCGGCGCGCTGATCGACCGGCTCGCGCGCGAGGCATAACGCAGTTAATTTCAAATCGATTTCACATAATTCATGTATCTGTCGATCATCGCCGTGGGGCTCGGCGGCGGCCTGGGATCGCTGCTCAGATGGGTCCTCGGCCTGCGCCTGAATGCGATTTTTCCGAATCTTCCGCTCGGCACGTTCGCGGCGAACGTCATCGCGGGCTACATCATCGGCGTGGCCGTTGCATTTTTCGCGCGCTTTCCGGATATCTCGGTGGAATGGCGGTTGTTCATCATCACCGGGCTGATGGGCGGGCTCTCCACGTTTTCTACCTTCTCGGCCGAAGTGGTCGCGCATTTGCAGCAAGGGCGGCTCGGCTGGGCGCTCGCTGAAATCGCGATCCACGTATGCGCATCGTTGCTGATGACCGCGCTCGGTATCGCGACGGTGGTCGTGGCTTCCTGAAGGACGTTCCTGTAGCGCAATCCGGCCAATCGATTTCCGCGATTTGAACGTTTGCGCCCGCCCGGTCCGACTCATTCCCGTACAAGTTTTTTTCCCGCGTTTTCAACGCTTGACCCTCGCTGCCTCGGCAGCGGTTTTTTTATTTTGACAGTAACGAAGGTGATGAAATGCCACGGTTTCCGCTCATCGAAGTCAGACCGTATCATCCGAGCGATCTCGACGGTGTGATCGATTTGTTTCAACGCGCCGTTCGCGAAACGGCATCGGCCGACTACAACGAAGCACAGATCGCAGCGTGGGCGCAAGCCGACCGGGACGAGTGGGAACTCGCACGCTTGAACCGTCCGACGTGGGTCGGGCTCGTCGACGGCGAACTCGCGGGCTTCGCCGATCTCGAGAAGAACGGCCTCATCGACATGATGTTCGTCGATCCGCTGCATCAGCGCAAAAGCGTGGCGACGTCGCTGCTCGCGCGCATCGAGGCCGAAGCCGACGAAATGGGCCTGAACACCCTGCACACTTATTCGAGCGTCACCGGGCGGCCGTTCTTCGAATATTGCGGTTTCACGATGCTCCTGGCGCGCGCAATCATCGTGCGCGAGCAACGTTTCGTCCAGTTCGTGATGGAAAAGGTGCTCGAACCGTGAAATCTGTATAGACAAGACGCATCTTTCTTCCGGGATGATCCTAGTGATATCCCGGATATCCCCTTGTTTCGTCCTTCGAGCCCGTTTAGACTTGAGTCTAACTTGTATAGACAGGACGAACCATGATCACGCTTACGCCCGGAAAACTGACTCTCCCGCAACTGCGCCGCATCGCGCGTGGTTCGGACCCGCTGCAACTCGATCCCGCCAGCTTCGACGCCATCGACGCGAGCGCGCGCGCCGTCGCCGCGATTGCCGCGAAAGGCGATCCGGCTTACGGCATCAATACGGGCTTCGGGCGGCTCGCCAATACGCACATTCCTGCCGATCAGCTGGAACTGCTGCAAAAGAATCTCGTGCTGTCGCATGCGGTGGGCGTCGGCGAGCCGATGTCGCGGCCGGTCGTGCGCCTCCTGATGGCGCTCAAGCTGTCGAGCCTCGGGCGCGGTCATTCGGGCATCCGCCGCGAGGTCATCGACGCACTCATCACGCTTTTCAACGCCGACGTGCTGCCGATCATCCCGATCAAGGGCTCGGTCGGCGCATCGGGCGATCTCGCGCCGCTCGCGCATATGTCGACGGTGCTGCTCGGCATCGGCGAAGTCACCATTCGCGGCGAACGCGCGAGTGCGCTCGACGGTCTCGCGGTTGCGGGCCTCAAGCCGCTCACGTTGCAGGCGAAGGAAGGTCTCGCGTTGCTGAACGGCACGCAGGCGTCGGCGGCGCTCGCGCTCTACAACCTCTTCGCGATCGAGGACCTGTTCCGCACCGGACTCGTCGCGGGCGCGCTGTCCGTCGATGCGGCGGCGGGCTCGGTCGTGCCGTTCGATGCGCGCATCCACGAGCTGCGCGGCCATCGCGGGCAGATGGATGCGGCGGCCGCGTACCGCACGCTGCTGAAGGGCTCGGGCATCAACCTGTCGCACGCCGATTGCGAGAAGGTGCAGGACCCGTACAGCCTGCGCTGCCAGCCGCAGGTGATGGGCGCGTGCCTCGACCAGATGCGCCACGCCGCCGACATCCTGCTGATCGAATCGAATGCCGTCTCCGATAACCCGCTGATCTTCCCCGATACCGGCGAAGTCCTGTCGGGCGGCAATTTCCACGCGGAGCCGGTGGCGTTCGCCGCCGACAATCTCGCGCTCGCCGCCGCCGAAATCGGCGCGCTCGCGGAACGCCGCATCGCGTTGCTGATCGACGCGACGCTCTCGGGCCTGCCGCCGTTCCTCGTACGCGATGGCGGCGTCAACTCGGGCTTCATGATCGCGCACGTGACGGCCGCCGCGCTCGCATCGGAGAACAAGACGCTCGCGCATCCGGCATCGGTCGATTCGCTGCCGACTTCCGCGAATCAGGAAGACCACGTCTCGATGGCGACATTCGCCGCGCGCAAGCTCGGCGACATCGCGAGCAACACGGCGAACATTCTCGCGATCGAACTGCTCGCGGCGGCGCAAGGCGTCGATCTGCGCGCGCCGCATCAGACGAGCGCGCCTTTGCTCGAAGTGATGAAGACCCTGCGCGCGCACGTGGCGCATTACGACCTGGATCACTACTTCGCGCCGGACATCGCCGCGATCGCGACGCTCGTGCAGGAAGGCGTCGTCGCGCAGCACAGCCCGCTCGCGTTCGCGTCGGAACAACCTGTATGAACACGCCTGCGTATCAGGAGATCAAGGACTACATTCTCCAGCGCATTCATATCGGCGAATGGAAGGAGGGCGATCAGGTGCCCTCCGAGAACGAGCTCGCACGCGAGTTCAAGGTCGCCCGCATGACGGTGAACCGCGCGGTGCGCGAGCTGACCGCCGAGCAGGTGCTCACGCGCGTGCAGGGCGCGGGCACCTTCGTCGCGCAGCCGAAATACGCGTCGACGCTCGTCGAGATTCGCAGCATCTCCGATGAAATCGTCGCGCGCGGCCACGTCTATAGCGCGCATGTGCTGCATCTGGGCGCATCGATCGTCGACGAGGCGCTCGCCGCCGAAATGCATCTCACGCTGGGCAGCCCGGTGTTTCATTCGCGCGTGCTGCACTTCGAGAACGACGAGCCGGTCCAGATGGAAGAGCGTTACGTGAATCCCAAGCTCGCGCCGGAATACGCGCGCCAGGATTTCACGACGATCACGCCGAACCAGTACCTGATGACGGCCGCGCCGCTGCAGCGCGTCGAATACCGGATCGAGGCGTCGGTGCCGTCGACCGAGATCCGGCTCTCGCTCGCGATGGCGGAGCACGAGCCGTGTCTGTTGCTGCATCGGCGCACGTGGTCGCGCGACGCGGTCGCATCGGTCGCGAATCTCTGGCATCCGGGCGACCGTTATCAATTCACGGGGCACTTCTGAACGCCATGATCATTCGTGCCGATTCGCTCACGCCCAAGCCCTGGAAGAACGGCGGCGGCGTGACGCGCGAGATAGCGGCGGGGCCGCGAGGCACGTCGCTCGATGCGTTCGCGTGGCGTCTGTCGCTGGCGGACGTGGCCTCCGATGGCGCGTTCTCGTGCTTCGCGGGCGTCGATCGCGTGCTCGTGCTGCTCGATGGCGCGGGCATGCGTCTTACCGAAGCGAAAGGCCGCGTGCATACGCTCGATGCGCCGCTCGCGATCGCGCGCTTCGCTGGCGAAACGCCGATTCACGCGACGCTGATCGAAGGCCCGACGCGCGATTTCAACGTGATGGTGCGCCGCGATCGCGCCCGTGCAACGGTGGATGTCCGGCGCGGCTCGTGTTCGCCCGACGCGCGCCACGATCTGACGTTCATCTTCTGCGTGCGCGGAAGCATCGATATCAAAGCCGATGGCGACACGCGCCATATGCTCGAAACAGGCGACACGCTGCGTCTCGATCGTGCGGCCGCCTTGCGATGCGAGGCGTCGGACGACACGACCTGGCTGCACATCGGCATCGACGATTTGTGAGCAGCCGCGCATCGACATAAAAAGGGAGACGGGAACATGAGCGCATTCTTCGCGGACCACGCGCGCCTCGCCGACGGCTGGCGGCGCAACGTGCTGCTCGAATGGAACGACGAAGGCACATTGGTGCGCGTAGCGCCCGACAGCGCGGCGCCCGCGGGCGTCGAGCGGGCGAAAGGGCCGGTCGTGCCCGGCATGCCGAACCTGCACTCGCACGCGTTCCAGCGCGCGATGGCGGGCCTCACCGAATATCGCGCGAGCGTCGCCGACACCTTCTGGAGCTGGCGCGACCTGATGTATCGCTTCGCCGCGCGGATCGGCCCGGAGTCGCTCGCGGACATTGCGCACTGGCTCTACATCGAGATGCTGAAAGCGGGCTACACGTCGGTGTGCGAGTTTCATTACGTGCATCACGCGCCCGGCGGCGCGCCTTATGCGAATCGCGCGGAACTTGCCGAGCGCGTCGTCGATGCGGCCGGGCGCGCGGGCATCGGCATCACGATGTTGCCGGTGCTGTACGAGCACAGCGGTTTCAACAAGAGCGCACCGCGCGACGATCAGCGGCGCTTTCTCAACACGCCCGATACGCTGCTCGCGCTCATCGACGAACTCGCCCGCGCTCGGCCCGAAGACGGCATGCGCCGTTATGGCGTCGCGCCGCATTCGCTGCGCGCGGTGTCGGGCGAATCGCTCGCGGCGGTGATCGAAGGGCTCGATGCACGCTTTCACCATGCGCCGGTGCATATCCATATTGCCGAGCAGACCGCCGAAGTGGAGGCGTGCCTCGCGGCGACGGGGCAGCGCCCGGTGCAATGGCTGCTCGAACGCTTTAACGTCGACGAGCGCTGGTGCCTCGTGCATGCGACGCATGTCGACACCGACGAATGCGCGCGTCTCGCGCAAAGCGGCGCGGTCGCGGGCCTGTGTCTGACGACCGAGGCGAATCTCGGCGATGGCGTCTTTCCGTCGCGCGATTATCTCGATGCGGGCGGACGCATCGGCGTCGGCTCGGATAGTCATGTCGGCGTGGACTGGCGCTCCGAACTGCGCCTGCTCGAATACGGCCAGCGTTTGTGGCGTCAGCAGCGCAACGTGCTCGCGTCGCCGACGCAGAGCCGTCCCGCCGATCGTCTCTTCGATGCCGCGCTCGACGGCGGCGCGCACGCGACCGGACGACCCGTCGGCGCCCTCGCGCAGGGCTTGCGCGCCGACTGGCTCGTGCTCGACGAAGCGCATCCGGGCATCGGCGAGCATGCGCCCGAGAGCTGGCTTTCGAGCGCTGTCTTCTGCGAACATGGCGATACACCGATCCGCGATGTGTTCGTTTCCGGCCGCAAGGTGATCGACGCGCGCCGGCACGCGCAGGAAGACGAAGCGCTGTTGCGCTATCGCGCCGCGTTGCGCGGCTTGCTCGATTGAGGTCATCCATGAACGAGTCTTCGATTTTCACGCTGGAACGCGGCAGCGCGCCGCTGCTGATTTCGATTCCGCACCGGGGCACGAGCATTCCCTGCGCGCTCGCCGAGGAGATGACGCCCGTCGCGAAACTCACCGAGGATTGCGACTGGCATCTCGAACGGCTATACGCGTTCGCGCGCGAATTGGGCGCATCGATTCTGACGCCGGAATACGCACGATATGTCGTCGATCTAAACCGTCCGCCCGACGACGCGAATCTCTATCCCGGCCGCGACACGACGGGACTGTGTCCGGTCGATACCTTCGACAAGGCGCCGCTCTACAAGCCGGGCCACGAGCCCTCGCGCGAGCAGATCGATGCGCGCCGCGCGATGTACTGGCAGCCTTATCACGATGCGCTCGCGAGCGAACTCGACGCGCTGCGGCAGTCGCACGGAAGCGTGCTGCTATGGGAAGCGCACTCGATTCGCTCGGTCGTGCCGCGTTTCTTCGACGGACGTCTGACCGATTTCAACTTCGGTACGGCGGACGGCGCGTCGGCGGCGCCGGGGCTGGCCGAGCATCTCGCGCGGATCGTCGAGCGCGACGGCCGCTTTTCGACGGTGGCCAACGGCCGCTTCAAGGGCGGCTACATCACGCGGCGCTACGGCCAGCCCGAGAAGGGCGTTCACGCGATTCAACTTGAGCTGACGCAGATCAGCTACATGGAAGAATCGTCGCCGTTCGCTTACGACGAGGCCAAGGCGAAAGACATCCAGCCCTTGCTGCGCGAACTCCTGACGACCGCGATGACCTACGCAACGGGCGCGTAGAAACTGACGCGTGCATGGCGATTGGCTGGCGATGTTGTAATGACGAGCCATCGTGCAATCGATTACACACTGCCTTCAGAGTCAGAAATTGAAGCGATTAGCGCAATAAAAACAACGGCTTAAGTTAATTGGGTGAAGCTCCGACGCGCTTCGCATCGCGAAACTCATTGTTGCGATCCCGACAATTATGTTTCGTGCAAATTGGGGTTTCCCCTAGGACGGCTGCCTCCTACACTTGTCTTCAAGCGAAACGAAATCAGAAACCACTTAAAAAGCTTCCGATTCAGTTTCGATTTCAAAACAAGACTATTGGAGGTTCATCATGATCAAGGCATTCGTTCCCGCACTCGTCATCGCCAGCGCTCTGGCCGCTCCGACTTTCGCGTTCGCGCAAAGCAACGGCCCAGTGACCCGCGCTCAAGTGCGCGCGGAACTGGTTCAGCTTGAAAAGGCCGGCTACAACCCGTCGACCGATCGCGTGGACTATCCGCAAAACATTCAGGCCGCAGAAGCGCGTGTGCATGCTGAGAACGGTGGATCGGCTTACGGTCCTTCGGCCGCCGGCACGTCGAATTCCGGCGCCCGCGTGAGCGCACCGATGTCGGGCCGTAACTCGGTCTACTTCGGCAACTGATCGAAAGGCAGTGGCAGCAGCAGTGAGTAGTTGTAGCGGTAGATGGTGCAGCAGCAAGCGTTGGCAGTAAGGCAGTATCTTGCGAGAAAAGCAGTAGCGTTACCGCAGTAAGGCAGCAACGCAGTGAAGCAGTAGAGAAGCAAGCAGCAAGTCGAACGCCGGCCGCTATCGAGCGACCGGCGTTTTTTATTGTGCGTTCCGGTTCGCTTCGACGCGCGGCGACACCGCGCCGCATGCGCGGAGCACGAGGCGCACGACTTCTTCCGTCTGCTCGTCGAAGGCCTTGCGCGTGAGCGCGCGCTTGCCCTTCAACGCGCGGATCTGCGCATCGAAATCGGCGTAGTGTTGCGTGATCGCCCAGATCATGAACATGAACGTGTCCGCCTCGACGGGCGCGAGCAGGCCGCGCGCGATCCAGCTTTCGATCACGATGACGCGCGTATCGAGCCACGGCTTCACGCGCTCGTTGAGGATGTCCTGCATGTGATGCGCGCCGTGGATGATCTCGCTCGCCCATACCTTCGAGCCGAGCGGCCTGCGTCTCGACAACTCCATCTTCGCGCGCACGTAGCCGCCGATCGCTTCGACCGGATCGTCGCTGCATTCGAAGGTGTCCGCCGCGCGATGCCAGTCCTCGAACAAATCTTCCAGCACGCGTCGATAGAGCGCGAGCTTCGTCGGGAAGTAGTAATGCAGGTTGGCCTTCGGCAATCCGGCACGCTCGGCGATCATCGCCGTGCTCGCGCCTTCCAGTCCCTTCTCCGCGAAAACTTCTTCGGCGCACGCCAGAAGCTGCGCTTCGTTGCTTTCGCGAATCTGCGCCTTGCGTCGCCGCAAAGGTGGCGCTGCGTGCTCGCGTTCGGTGATGCCGTCAGCCGCGTCGTCGTGTCTCATCGTCGAATTTTTCTGCCGTGTGTGCCGCATCGTGCCTCATTCGCGCCGTTCATGCACGCGGCGCTGCATCGCGTCGAAAATGCCGTCGCGGCCAGTGCCTGCCGATGCTGCATTGCAATGGCACGCTTATCGCTTAGGTTTGCTCCGTGTTTGTCCGCACACGAAAGACGTTGATTTGCTTATTTTAATCGGCTACAACCTGTCCAAGTGGACAGGATTTGAAGAGCGCTCGAAGTACTGAAGAAGCGCGTCGTTCGCATCATTCATCGCATAACAGAAAGCGTGCACCGGGCGCGTGCAGCATCGCACCGCAAACGTCCGGCATGCACGAAACGAAGTCACTCACATACGAAGTCGATCGTAAGGAGCGAGGCGAATGAACGTCGTAACGGATGCAATCAGAGAGGCTGGTCTCGATACGTCCATCAAGGTGAATGGTCAGCGTCTCTGGGATAGCCTGATGACGATGGCCAAAATCGGCGCAACACCCAAAGGCGGCGTCTGCCGTCTCGCGCTGACCGATCTCGACAGGGAAGGGCGCGATCTCATCGTCAGTTGGGCGAAGGAGGCGGGCTGCACGGTGAGCATCGATCAGATGGGCAACGTGTTCATGCGCCGCGCCGGGCGCAACCCCGATGCGCTGCCGGTCATGACCGGCTCGCATGCGGATTCGCAACCCACGGGCGGCCGCTTCGACGGCATCTACGGCGTGCTCGGCGGACTCGAAGTGATCCGCTCGCTCAACGATCGCGCCATCGAAACCGAGCATCCGATCGAAGTCGTCATCTGGACCAACGAGGAAGGTTCGCGCTTCGCGCCCGCGATGGTCGCATCGGGCGTATTCGCGGGCGTGTTCTCGCTCGATTACGGCCTTTCGCGCAAGGACGTCGACGGCAAGACGATCGGCGAGGAACTGAAGCGCATCGGTTACGCGGGCGATCTGCCGTGCGGCGGCCGCAAGCTGCATGCAGCGTTCGAGTTGCACATCGAGCAAGGCCCGATTCTCGAGGCCGAGGACAAGACGATCGGCGTCGTCACCGATGCGCAAGGCCAGCGCTGGTACGAGATCACGCTGACGGGCCAGGAAGCGCACGCAGGCCCGACGCCGATGCCGCGCCGCAAGGATGCGCTGCTCGGCGCATCGCGCGTGGTGGATCTCGTGAACCGCATCGGCCTCGACAATGCGCCGCTCGCCTGCGCGACGGTCGGCATGATGCAGGTGCATCCGAACTCGCGCAACGTGATTCCGGGCCGCGTGTTCTTCACCGTCGATTTCCGTCATCCCGACGATGCCGTGCTCGCGCGCATGGACGCCGCGTTGCGCGAGGGTGTCGCGCGCATCGCCGGCGAGATCGGCTTGCAGACCGAACTCGAACAGATCTTCTACTACGAGCCCGTCAGATTCGACGCCGCGTGCGTCGCGTCCGTGCGCGCGGCGGCGCAGCGCTTCGGCTATTCGCATCGCGACATGGTGTCGGGCGCGGGCCACGACGCGTGCTACCTCTCGCAGGTCGCGCCGACATCGATGGTGTTCGTGCCGTGCGTCGACGGCATCAGCCATAACGAAATCGAAGACGCGAGTCAGGAGTGGATCGAGGCGGGCGCGAACGTGCTCCTGCACGCGATGCTCGAGCGCGCTTCGGAACCCGCTTCGTAAAGCAGCGCTCTTTTCGTCTTACGTTCAACGTTGTCCGCGCCATTGCGCGCGGATGACGGGCACTCGTTCGTCCCCACAAGGAACGCGCATGACCATAAAAATGACCGGCGATATCGCGAGCCATCGCCTCACGCAGGAACAGCTCGCATGTGAATTCTCGGACGTCGCGCCGTTGCTCGACGCCACCGCCGCGGCTGCCGCCGCGAGCCGCTGCCACTATTGCTACGACGCGCCGTGCGTGCAGGCGTGCCCGACGAGCATCGATATTCCGAGCTTTATCCGCAAGATCGGCAACGGCAACCTGAAGGGCGCGGCCGTCGATATCCTCTCGGCCAATCCGCTCGGCGGCATGTGCGCGCGCGTGTGCCCGACCGAGATTCTTTGCGAAGGGAGTTGCGTGCGCAATCATCCGGGCGACGAGCCCGTGAAAATCGGCGCGTTGCAGCGACACGCTACTGACTGGGCGATGGCCAAAGGCGAGCCGCTTTTCAAACGCGCGCCGGAGACAGGCCGGCGCGTGGCGATCGTCGGTGCGGGACCGGCGGGGCTTGCATGTGCATATCGGCTCGCGCTGGCCGGACATCAAGCGGTGATTTTCGATGCGCGCGAGAAGCCGGGCGGCCTGAACGAATACGGCATCGCCGCGTACAAGACGGTCGAGGATTACGCGCAGCGCGAGATCGAATGGCTGTATTTTATCGGCGGTATCGAGATCAAGGCAGGTCATGCGCTGGGCCGTGACTTCACGCTCGACGAATTGCGCAAGCAGTACGACGCGGTGTTCATCGGCTTCGGTCTTGCGGGCGTGCGCGAACTGGCGCTCGAAGGCGAGGCTTTGGACGGCGTGATGAACGCGGTCGATTTCATCGAGCAGGTGCGTCAGGCCGACGATCTCGCGACGGTGCCTGTCGGTCGGCGCGTCGTCGTGATCGGCGGCGGCAACACGGCCGTCGATGCCTGCGTGCAAAGCCGGAAGCTCGGCGCGACGAACGTGACGATGGTGTATCGGCGCGGCGTCGAGAACATGAGCGCGACGTGGGCCGAGCGCGAGTTCGCGCAGACCAACGGCGTGAGCATCGTCACGCATGCGAAGCCGGTGCGTCTGATCGGCGACGACGGGCGCGTGACCGGCGTTGAATTCGAGCGCGACACGGAGCGCTTCGTCATCGATGCGGACATGGTGCTGAAGGCGATCGGTCAGACGCTCGTGCCCATCGGCATCGATCGCGCGTTGCTGACGCTGGACGGCGGACGCATCGTCACCGACGAGAACCGTCAGACGACGCTCGCGAAGGTATGGGCCGGCGGCGATTGCGCGACCCATGAAGGACTCGATCTCACCGTGCAGGCCGTGCAGGACGGCAAGCTCGCGGCGGCGTCCATCGACGCGTCGTTCGAGCTGACTGCGATCAAAGCCGCCTGACCAACATAAGGAGCCGCATAAACATGGCCGATCTGACTTGCAACATCGCCGGCATCACGTCGCCGAATCCTTTCTGGCTTGCGTCCGCGCCGCCGACCGACAAGGCTTATAACGTCAATCGCGCGTTCGAAGCGGGCTGGGGCGGCGTCGTGTGGAAGACGCTCGGGCTCGATCCGCACGTCGTCAACGTGAGCTCGCGTTACGGCGCGGTGCAATGGAACGGGCAGCGCATCGCGGGATTGAACAACATCGAGCTGATCACCGACCGTCCGCTCGATGTGAACCTGCGCGAGATAGAACAAGTGAAGCGCGACTGGCCGGACCGCGCGCTGATCGTCTCGCTGATGGTCCCGTGCAACGAAAAGGACTGGAAGTGGATCCTCACGCAGGTCGAGGACACGGGCGCGGATGCGGTCGAACTGAACTTCGGTTGCCCGCATGGCATGAGCGAGCGCGGCATGGGCGCGGCGGTGGGGCAGGTGCCTGAATACATCGAGATGGTCACGCGCTGGGTGAAGGAAGGCACGAAGCTGCCCTGTCTCGTGAAGCTCACGCCGAACATCAGCGATATCCGCATGGGCTCGCGCGCCGCGTTCAAGGGCGGCGCGGACGGCGTGTCGCTGATCAACACGATCAACTCGATCGTCGCCGTCGATCTCGACGAGATGGCGCCGATGCCGACCGTCGATGGCAAAGGCACGCACGGCGGTTACTGCGGTCCCGCCGTGAAGCCGATCGCGCTCAACATGGTCGCGGAAATCGCGCGCGATCCGGAGACGCCGAATCTGCCGATCTCGGGTATCGGCGGCATTTCGTCGTGGCGCGATGCGGCGGAATTCATGGTGCTCGGCGCGGGCAGCGTGCAGGTATGCACGGCGGCCATGCACTATGGCTTTCGCATCGTGTCCGATCTCGCCGATGGCCTCTCGAACTGGATGGACGAGAAAGGCTACGCAACGCTCGACGACATTCGCGGCCGCGCCGTGCCCAACGTCACGGACTGGAAGTACCTCAATCTCAAGTACGACATCAAGGCGCGCATCGATCAGGACAAGTGCATCCAGTGCGGGCTGTGCCATATCGCGTGCGAGGATACATCGCATCAGGCGATCCTGAAGGAGAAGGACGGCAAGCGGCATTTCGAGGTGGTGGATTCGGAATGCGTCGGCTGCAATCTGTGCATGCACGTGTGCCCGGTCGAGCAATGCATCACGATGGAACGCGTCGATGCGGGCGAGTACGCGAACTGGACCACGCATTCCAACAATCCCGCTCGCGTCGATGCGGAAGAGCCCGCGAAAGCGGCATGACATGACGTAGCGCTCGTCGCCGTTGAAACCCCATGATCAACCGCACACTCAAACGGAGTGCATCCGATGAATCAGACAGCGCATAACGTCGAGACGAGCAGCCTATATAACGAGGATCTCGCGCCGACCGGCCCCGCGCAGCGTACCTGGAAGTGGTATCACTTCGCGGCGCTGTGGGTCGGCATGGTGATGAATATCGCTTCATACATGCTGGCCGCGGGCCTCACCGATCAGGGCATGTCGCCGTGGCAGGCCGTGTTGACGGTTCTGTTCGGCAACCTGATCGTGCTCGTGCCGATGTTGCTGATCGGACATGCGGGCGCGAAGCACGGCATTCCGTATGCGGTGCTCGTGCGTTCGTCGTTCGGCACGCAGGGCGCGAAGCTGCCCGCGTTGCTGCGCGCGATCGTCGCGTGTGGATGGTACGGCATTCAGACGTGGCTGGGCGGCAGCGCGATCTATACGCTCGTGAACATTCTCACGGGCAATGCCTTGCATGGCGCGGCGCTGCCGCTCATCGACATCTCGGTGGGGCAGCTCGCGTGTTTTCTCGTGTTCTGGGCGTTGCAGCTCTACTTCATCTGGCATGGCACGGATTCGATCCGCTGGCTCGAAAGCTGGTCCGCGCCGATCAAGGTCGTGATGTGCATTGCGCTCGTGTGGTGGGCGACGAGCAAGGCGGGCGGACTCGGTTCGATGCTCTCGGCGCCGTCGCAGTTCGTCGCGGGCGGCAAGAAGGAAGGGCTTTTCTGGGCTACGTTCTGGCCGGGTCTCACCGCGATGGTCGGCTTCTGGGCGACGCTCGCGCTCAATATCCCCGACTTCACGCGTTTCGCGCGCACGCAGCGCGATCAGATGATCGGGCAGACGATCGGCCTTCCTGTACCGATGGCGCTGCTCTCGGTGATCTCGGTGGTCGTCACGTCGGCGACGGTCGTGATTTACGGCAAGGCGATCTGGGACCCGATCGATCTCACGAGCCGCATGACGGGCATTGGCGTGGGCATTGCGCTCATCATCCTCACGCTCGATACGATGTGCTGCAATCTCGCGGCCAATCTCGTCGGACCGGCGTACGATTTTTCGAGCCTGTGGCCGAAGGGCATTTCGTATCGCGCGGGCGGCATGATTACGGCGACGATCGCCATCGTCATGATGCCGTGGAAGATTCTCGCTACCACGCAGGGGTATATCTTCACGTGGCTCGTCGGGTATTCGGCGCTGCTCGGGCCGGTTGCGGGGATTCTGATGGTGGATTACTTCTTCATACGCGGCACGCGGCTCGATCAGCGAGAGCTCTTCGATGAGGACGGTGAGTATTCGTATAGCAACGGGTGGAACGTGGCGGCGGTGGTGGCGTTGCTCGTCGGCGTGTTGCCGAATCTGCCGGGGTTTCTGCATACGGCGTTTCCGGCTTCGTTTCCGGGGGTGCCGGGTTTCTTTAATACGCTCTATACGTATGCGTGGTTCGTGGGGCTCGTGCTTGCGGCTGTCGTCTATGGATCGTGGATGAAGTTGCGAGGGAGCCCTCGGGCGGGGGTTTTGAGTGCTTGATGTCATTTTCGGTTTTGGTGGTGGATCCCGATTTCGTGTCGGTCTATTAGCACTGCCCCTCCCCGGGGCGGGGGTCACTTTCTTTGCTGCTGCAAAGAAAGTAACCAAAGAAAGCAGCTCGTCGAGGCCCGCGGTCACACGCACGTTGGCCATGCTTGCCAGCCGCCGATGGCACTCGCCTAAGTGTCGCCCCCAAAGGCCCATCCGGGCTTGGCTCGCGCACGGTCTGACAAGCTAGTTGTTTTAAGGCGCTGGTTCAGCACCATATAGCTTCGGCACAGCGCTGCGCGCTGCCGCTGGGTCTACAAGGGAAACCAACGAAGAACGAATGCAGTGAGATGGAGACGTCAGCAAAGAAGTGACGGCCGACCCAATGGACCCATCGGCCGCGAAGCGGGCTGGAGCTATTTGGTGCTGAACCAGTGTGTTGTGTGGTGCGATGAGTCGGACCGTGCGCGGTCCAAGCCGCGAGAGTTTTGTGAGGGCACTCGCTACTGCCGGGCCATTAGGCCAATCGCCTGTGCCGCGGCCGGTGTGAAGTGCTTAGGCTGGGGATAGCTGTTTCTTTGGTTACTTTCTTTGCAGCAGCAAAGAAAGTGACCCCCGCCCCGGGGAGGGGCAGAGCTAATAGACCGACACGAACTCAGGATTCCACGAAAGCAAAGCGAAGCAAAGCAAAGCAAAGCAAAGCAAAGCAAAGCAAAGCAAAGCAAAGCAAAGCAAAGCAAAGCGAACGAACCAAAGCCAAGGAGGACACGACAATGCCAACATTAATTCGCGGCGGCACGATCATCGATGCAGACCGCACCTACCGCGCCGACGTGCTCTGCGCAGACCCCCAATCTGGCGGAACGATCCTCGCCATCGGCACCGATCTCGACGTCCCCGCCGACACACAAACCGTCGACGCCGGCGGCCAGTACGTAATGCCCGGCGGCATCGATCCGCATACGCATATGGAACTGCCCTTCATGGGCACGACCGCAAGCGACGACTTCTACACAGGAACCGCCGCGGGCCTCTCGGGCGGCACGACGAGCATCATCGACTTCGTGATCCCGAGCCCGAAGCAGCCCCTCATGGACGCATTCAAGGAATGGCGCGGCTGGGCCGAGAAGGCATCGGCGGATTACGGCTTTCACGTCGCGGTGACATGGTGGGACGAGTCCGTGCACCGCGACATGGGGCTGCTCGTGCACGAACACGGCGTGTCGAGCTTCAAGCACTTCATGGCGTACAAGAACGCGATCATGGCCGACGATGAAGTGCTCGTGAACAGCTTCACACGCTCGCTCGAACTCGGCGCGCTGCCGACCGTGCACGCGGAAAACGGCGAACTCGTGTTCCAGTTGCAGAAGCAACTGCTGGCCAAGGGTTTCAGGGGACCGGAGGCGCACCCGTTGTCGCGTCCGCCCGAAGTGGAGGGCGAGGCCGCGAATCGCGCGATCCGCATCGCGCAGGTGCTCGGCGTGCCGCTCTATATCGTCCACGTTTCGGCTAAGGATGCAGTCGATGTGATCGCCAAGGCGCGCAACGACGGGCTGCGTGTGTTCGGCGAAGTGCTGCCGGGCCATCTCGTGATCGACGAATCGGTGTATCGCGATCCCGACTGGACCCGCGCCGCCGCGCACGTGATGAGCCCGCCGTTTCGCACGAGCGAGCATCGCGAGGCGTTGTGGCGCGGCCTGCAGTCCGGGCAACTGCACACGACGGCGACCGATCATTGCGTGTTCTGCGCATCGCAGAAGGCGATGGGCCGCGAGGACTTCACGCGCATCCCCAACGGCTGCGGCGGCGTGGAGGATCGCATGTCGGTGCTGTGGCATCACGGTGTGAACATGGGGCGTCTGACGCCGAACGAGTTCGTGCGCGTGACGTCCACCAATGCCGCGCAAATCTTCAATCTCTATCCGCGAAAAGGCGCGGTGCAGGTGGGCGCGGACGCGGATCTGGTCGTCTGGGATCCGCAGGCGACACGCACGATCTCGGTGAAGACGCATCATCAGAAGGTCGACTTCAATGTCTTCGAAGGCATGACGGTGCAAGGCGTCGCGACGCACACGCTCACGCGCGGTGCGCTCGCGTGGGCAAACGGCGATCTGCGTGCCGAGCGCGGCGCGGGGCAATATCTGAAGCGTCCGCCGAACGCTTCGTACTTCGAGGCGGCGCGCGTCGCGAACAAACTGAAGGAACCGCATCCGGTGAATCGGGCCGAGACGGCCTGACGCGCGCCCGACGACAAAGCCCCGCGCCCTCGCGACGCGGGGCTTTGTCGCATTCGGAGACGCTTTCACGCGCTTGCAAGCATAATCCGGCAGCCTGTCTATTTTTTGCGCCGCCGAATCATGCCGATGAAAACCACATTCAAACTCCGTCGTCTTGCCGCGCTGTGCGCACTCTGTCTGCCGCTCGCGTGCGCGGCCAATCCGAATGCGCTGTGGGAGATCGTCCACGATTATTGCGAGCCGGCCGCCGAGGGCGCGCACGTTCAGCAGAAATGCGCGGACGTGAATCTCGCGGGCGGTTATGCGGTGCTGAAGGATCTCGTCGGCATCGCGCAGTATCTGCTGATTCCGACTGCGCGCGTGAGCGGCATCGAAAGTCCCGAACTGCTCGAACCCGATGCGCCGAATTATTTTCGCGACGCGTGGAATGCGCGCGTTTATGCGGATCGCGCGTTGCGCAGAACCTTGCCGCGCGATGAGGTTTCGCTTGCTATCAATTCCGCGAGCGGGCGCACGCAGAATCAGTTGCACATTCATATCGATTGCCTAGCATCCGATGTCGCGCAGACGCTGCGAGAAGTGGGGCCGGGCATCGGCACGGAGTGGAAACCGCTGCCGGTGAGACTGCGCGGTCATGTCTACAGCGCGATACGCATCGACGATGCCGATTTGACCCACATCGATCCCTTCAAGCTTCTCGCGCCCTATGCCGCCAGTCGCGGCCAGACGATGGGCGAACAGACACTGCTGCTCGCGGGCGCCGTGCGCAGCGATGGCGCACCGGTGTTCTTTCTGCTCAACGATCACGTTCAGCCGGGCGACTGGGCATCGTCGGAAGAACTGCAGGATCACTCGTGCGCGCTGGCCAATCGGTCTATAGAAAAGCCTTGAGGTTTTGCGAAAGAATGAAGTGACGCGAATGCTTCGGAGTTCGGATTAAATGACGGTCCGCAAATCAGAACTTTCGTGCCTTGTCACTTCTACTTTTGGGAACCACAATGAATGCTCTTCGACGACATTACTTTTGACCCGTTGAAGGACGCGATCAATCGAATTCAGCACGGGGTGTCGCTCGGTCTTGCGAGAGAGATCGCCTGGGACGATGTCGTGCTGGAAGTGGACGATCGTCGCGATTATGGAGAGGTTCGTGAGGTAGGCTATGCGCCTATTCGCGGACGTATGTTCTGCGTGGTACTCACGTGGAGAAACGAAGTGCGGCGCATCATCAGCCTGCGCCGCGCAAACAAAAGAGAGATGAAGCAAAATGGAACGGACGTATAAGGGGTTTATTCTTCCCACAGACGAGGAGGACGCGGAAATCAACCGGGGTATCGCGTTGGATCCGGACACCTTCGAACTCACCGAGGAAGACTTCAAGCGGATGAAGCCATACGCCGAATTTATGCGTGAGCATCATCCGGATCTGGTCGAGCGATCGAAAGCATGAGTTGTCAACTCGCGCCGCGCGTATTCACCCGATGCGCAAACACGCGCGGCGCGATCCCTTCGACACGCGCTTCCGGCAGCACGCGTTTCAGCGTGCGCAACGTAAAGGCGAGATCTTCGCTAGCGGTATCGAATTCGAGTCGCAACTCGCAGCCTTCGCGTTGCGCCTGACTCACATAGATGCCAAGCGGCGAATGAAACAGCGCGCGTATTCGTTCCCGCGACGCCTCGCTATCCGCGAAATGCGCCAGCGCCAGAATGCGCACACGCTGGCATGCGCCGAACCCTTCATCGTGTAATGTTTTGCGGCTGGCAACCCACGCAAGCGACATATCCATGACCGTTGCTCCATCACGTTTTCCTTGTGTAGAAGCATAGGCCGGCTTTCGTCAACGTCACGCTAAGAGATAGCGGCAGCGTATAAAAAACGTATCAATCGAAGCCCTGGAACACGGCATCGTCCGGGCCGATGGAAGCAGGCGATTTCCACGCCGCATCGCGCATCGAATGGCGCACCTGATGCTCGACGCCCAGCAGCACCGCGAAGATCGCCATGCGCACCGCAATGCCGTTGTCGGTCTGACGGAAAATCGCGAGGCGCGAATCGTGATTCAGATCGGTGGCAAGATCGTTCGCGCCGGGGCGGCTGTCGCGCGGCAGCGGATGCATGATGAGCGTATCGCGTCCGCACACATCGTCGACGAGCGCCTGATTGATCTGGAAATCCGGCGTATAGCCTTCAATGGACTCGTCGGCGAAACGCTCTTTCTGAATGCGCGTCGCATACACGACGTCCGCGCCCGCGAGCCCCGCGCGCAGGTCGCTCGTTTGTTCGATCACATGTTCGCCACGCGCGAGCCGCTCGACGATATGCGCCGGCATCTCCAGCGAGCGCGGCGACACGAGTGTGAACTTCAGCCCTTTGTAAAGCGAGAGCAGCTTGGCGAGCGAATGCACGGTGCGCCCGTACTTCAGGTCGCCGACCATCGCGATATGCGCGCCATCGACTATCTTCCCGAGTCGCGAAAACTCGCGCTGGATCGTATAGAGATCGAGCAGCGCCTGGCTCGGATGTTCGCCCGGACCGTCGCCGGCATTGATGACGGGAATGTTCGTCGCGCGCGCGAATTCCGCGACCGAGCCTTGCTCGGGATGCCGCACGACGATCGCATCCGCGTAGCCGCTGATGACACGGCTCGTGTCGTAGATCGACTCGCCCTTCGCCATCGACGAGAACGTGAAGCCGGTCGTGTCGCATACCGAGCCGCCCAGGCGCGCGAACGCCGCGCCGAAACTCACGCGGGTGCGCGTGCTGGCCTCGAAGAACAGATTGGCGAGCACCGCGCCTTCGAGCACCCGGGTGATTTTCTTGCGGCGCGCGATGGGCTGCATCATGTCGGCCGTGCGAAACAGCGCTTCGGCGGATTCGCGCGAGAACTGGTCGATCGAGAGCAGTTGCGGACGGCCTTCGAATTCAATTGCCTGATATGCGCTTTGCGTATATGCACCCGCTTCCGGCATACCGCCCAGGATCTCGCCGACATAGCGTGCGGCGATTTCCGGCATCGCGCGCGATTCCGGCGATTCGTCCGGCAGGAGCCAGGTATCGAGTGCGCGCCGCGTCACGCCGATGCGCGCGGCGAAAGCGTCGCGGGTCATGTTCAGGCGCCGCATGGCGTCGCGAAGAATCGTCTGCTGCTGAAGTTCCTGAGTCATCGTCACCGCTCCCGAAATATACGCGGTGCGTATATTAGGTCACTCGCCGATCAGATGCAAGACGAGTTCGCGCTGATGCTGGGCGGTCCGATGCTCGAATACGTAAATGCCTTGCCACGTGCCGAGCACCATGCGGCCCGCTTCAACGGGAATCGAAAGCTGCACGGTGGTGAGCGCGGTGCGCAGGTGCGCGGGCATGTCGTCAGGGCCTTCGGTGTCGTGGACGTAGCGGCCGGGCGCTTCCGGCGCCACCGCCTCGAAATACCGCTCGAGGTCCGCGCGCACGTCAGGATCGGCGTTCTCCTGAATCAGCAGCGATGCCGACGTATGCCGGCAAAACAGCGTCAACAAACCGGTGCGAATGTCCTGAAGATCGATCCAGCGATCGATTTCGCGGGTGACTTCGTGCAGGCCGCGCGAGCCTGTCGCGACCGTCAGATGATGGAGTGCCTGTTTCATGTCGGCCTCGGTGCGAGGAATGGGCGGTGCGCCACACCTGGAGTTTACCGGCTTCCCGCGCGCCGGTTCGTTCCGATGCGATGAACTATGCTGTCTGGACGATGCTTCGATTGAAGGCGCGCACGATGGTCAGAAGGCTTTCAAAAAGCAAGACGCTCGCGTTCATCGCCGTGCTGGCGGTGTCATCGCTTACGCTCGGCGCCGACGACGAACGCGAAAACCGCGGCAACGATCCTTTCCTGCACGTATCGAGCGCCATCGCCGATTGCGCCGCGCCGCGCGGCCCGTCCGAAACCGCGCAGGAATGGCTCGACGAAGCGCATTACCGCATCGAACGCGGCAATAGCTGCTGGATTGCGGGCCGCTGCCGTCTGTCGAACAGCTATCTCTATGACAAGGAGATCGCGGAAAGCGTGACGCGCCGCCTGAATTCGCTGAACGCGTCGCTGCAATGGCGCGAGAAGACGAGCCTGTGGCTCACGCTGCAACGCCGCTTCGTCTATCTCGACGGCTGCGTGTCGCGCGATTTCGACAAGGCGCGTTTCGTGTCGGCACTCGGCGAGACCGCCGATGTCGAAAAGGTCATCGACCGCACGACGCGGCGGCCGTGATTTCGCAATTGACCTAAGCTAAAAGAGAGACCAAACACGAGGAACCGTCGCGCAGGCGCGCGTCCGGTTTTCGCCGATGAGAACGACCCTCGCCGACTGGCTGTGGATTTCCGCACGCTGCGCGCTATTGCTGATGGGGTTTGCACTCACGCCGATGAGCGCAGCCGCCGCCGCGACCGCGCCCGTCGTCGTGATCCCGCTGAAGGGCGCGATCGGCCCGGCGAGCGCGGATTTCGTCGTGCGCTCGCTTGCCCGGGCAGCGGACGAGCACGCGCAACTCGCCGTGCTGGAACTCGATACGCCCGGCGGACTCGATCTCTCGATGCGCTCGATCATCCAGGCGATACTCGCATCGCCGGTGCCGGTGGCCGCGTTCATCGCGCCGAGCGGTGCGCGTGCGGCGAGCGCGGGCACGTATATCACCTACGCGAGCCACATCGCGGCGATGGCGCCGGGCACGAACCTCGGCGCGGCATCGCCGGTGCAGCTCGGCATGGGCGGACCGGAGCGCGAGCCGGCGGGCACGGGCAAGGCCGCATCGGGCGCGCGCGCCGATGCCGCGGAGCAATCGACCGAAACCCGCAAGCAGATGCAGGACGCCGCCGCCTACATACGCGGCCTCGCGCAACTGCGCGGACGCAACGTGCAGTGGGCGGAACGCGCGGTGCGCGAGGCGGTGGCGCTATCGGCGACGGAAGCACTGGAGCAGAACGTCATCGACCTCACCGCCAGCGATGTTCCTGACCTGCTCACGAAACTCGATGGCCGCCATGTCAAAACCGCGAGCGGCGATCGCGTTCTCACGACGAAACACGCGCCGCTCGTCGTGCTTCAGCCCGACTGGCGCAGCCGTTTTCTCGCGACGATCACGGACCCGAGCGTCGCGCTGATCCTGATGATGATCGGCATGTACGGGCTCTTCTTCGAATTCGCGAATCCGGGCATGGTGCTGCCGGGCGTCGCGGGCGCGATCTGCCTGCTCGTCGGATTGTTTGCTTTGCAACTATTGCCGATCAGTTTCGTCGGACTGGGATTGATCGTGCTCGGCATGGGCTTTCTGGTCGCGGAAATGTTTCTGCCGACGTTCGGTTCGCTCGGCATCGGCGGGATCATCGCGTTCGCGATCGGCGCGCTCATGCTGATCGATACCGACGTGCCGGGCTTCGGCATTCCGATCGGCGTCGTCGTCGGGCTCGCGCTCTTCACGGCGCTGTTCGTTTTCACGGTGTCGGGCGTTGCGTTGAAAGCGCGCAAGCGCCCCGTGGTGAGCGGCGCCGAAGCGATGCTCGGCACCATCGGCGTGATGCTGGCGCACGAGTCCGAAAGCGGCTGGGCGCGCGTGCAGGGCGAACGCTGGCGCGTGCAGCCGGCCGCGTCGCGAGCGTTGCCGCACGAAGGCGCGCGCGTGCGCGTGATCTCGCGTCATGGCCTGACGCTGACCGTCGAGCCGATCGACGGCGAACGCGAGGCTGGTCATTCCTGAACACATCGACAACGAGGCTTGAAAAATGGGGCTTACTTTCGGTTTCAGCGGCATCCTGATTGCGTTCGTCATCTTCATCGTGGCATCGGCGGTGCGCATCTTCCGCGAGTACGAGCGCGGCGTCGTGTTCATGCTCGGGCGTTTCTGGAAAGTGAAGGGACCGGGGCTCGTGCTGATCATTCCGGTCGTGCAGCAGGTCGTGCGCATGGACTTGCGCACCGTCGTGTTCGACGTGCCGCCGCAGGATGTCATCACGCGCGACAACGTGTCGGTGAAGGTGAATGCGGTCGTGTACTTTCGTGTCGTCGATCCGGAGAAGGCGGTGATCCAGGTCGCGCGCTTTCTCGATGCGACGAGCCAGCTCGCCCAGACGACGCTGCGCGCGATCCTCGGCAAGCACGAGCTCGATGAACTGCTGTCCGAGCGCGAACGCCTCAACGCCGACATTCAGCGCGTGCTCGATTCGCAGACCGACGCGTGGGGCATCAAGGTATCGAACGTCGAGATCAAGGATGTCGATATCAACGAGACGATGATCCGCGCGATCGCCCGTCAGGCGGAGGCGGAGCGCGAGCGGCGCGCGAAGATCATTCATGCGGAAGGGGAGTTGCAGGCCTCTGAGAAGCTTTTGCAGGCGGCGCAGATGCTCGCGCAGGCGCCGCAGGCAATGCAATTGCGCTATCTGCAGACCCTGACGTCGATTGCCGGCGACAAGAACTCGACGATCGTCTTTCCGGTGCCGGTCGATCTTGTTAGTTCGATCATGGATCGGCTTGGCAGGGGGAGTTAGGCTCGACCTTTGACTTTGGATCCCGGATTCGCGGTGGTCTATTAGCACTGCCCCTGTGCGGGGCGGCAGTCACTTTCTTTGCTGCTGCAAAGAAAGCAACTGTATTGAGAGTCAAGCGGTGGGGAGCAAAGAATCAAGGTTTTGGGGGATTCCAGGCTGTGCCATCGCGCATCATGGCGTTGAGCTGCGTGAGGAGTTTTCGCATGCCTGCGACGAAGGC
>NZ_JACSUE010000039.1:0-16720 GCF_014384845.1 Caballeronia sp. EK | reverse complement strand
CGAAACAGCATGTTGTAGGAAATTTGCTCCATCAACATGCGCTCGCTTCTTATCGAATACAGCACCTGCAACAGCAATGCGCGAATCAGTTTCTCTGGCGCGATGCTCGGACGACCGCCCTTGGGCTCGCTCTCATACATCCGCGAGAAGACCGCGTCCATGCGAGCGAGCGCATCGTTCAACCACAGTCGAATCGGTCGCAACGGGTGATTAGCGGGCACAAAATCGTCCAGCCTGGACATCGTGAACATCGATTCGGTATAGCCGTCCGCTCCGCGCATCGCTTCGGTCTCAGTGTCGTTCGATTCCTTCAATCAACGTTTGCCTCTCCAACCCGGATGACTCGCGTAGAGGGTATTTCAACAGCTTGCTCACTTCGTTTCAAAGTCCGAATGGTCTGACGCCGCATTTGTGAACAGGTTCGTCGCTTGGTATTGCCGCACACATCTCTAGGCGATTAAACAGATGTCCATATTGCTCCCTTACCTCGAACGCTTTATGACACGGTAGTACTAGAGCTTACAAAACCGACCACACACTGTCAGCCTTTGACGTATTGTTCAGCGTAGCCTTGCGACGTCCTCGATGGTTACCTTCACGGCTGGATTTCCGAACTGTCGAATTAAGTAGTTCGCAAGCGCGGCGATCTCCGCATCAGAAAGCTCGTGGCGGAAGGCCGGCATTCCGATATTCTCCTTTCCCGCCCTACGGTCTACGCCGTTCAGGATGACCTGTAGAAGATTGATCGAGTCCGATGCCCCGACTGTCGAGTTCTTGAAAAGTGAAGGGTAGTAGCCGTCTCGCGTGCCGTTTCCTAGCATTTGGTGACACGTCGCGCAGTTGCCGAGATACAGGCGTGCGGGATCAATGCCCGACGAGGCCAGCGCAACGCCACGCAGCTTCAGGCCGTCCTCTGCCGGCCTGCCCCAGGACGAACGCGCTCGTGTCGCGTCGTCGCTTCCGACAGGTGGAAGTGCGCGGATATAGGTCGCAATCGCCCCGATATCAGCTTCGGTCAACTTGGAAAAGCTGTGCTCAATCGCTTCGGCCATCGGGCCTGAAGCTTGCGCGAGCCCCGGAACGCTGCCGGTTCGCAGGTACTGGATGAGCTGCTGCTGCGACCAATTGCCGATACCCGCGTTCGGGTCGGACGTGATGTTGTACCCGTTCCATCCGGCGAGCACCGAGCCAGTCAGGAAGCTTCCGCCCGTCTCGTCGAGCGACTTCTCCTGCATCGCGACGCCGCGCGGCGTATGACAAGTGCCGCAATGTGCGAGCCCTTGTACGATATAGGCGCCGCGATTCCACTCCCTGCTTTGCTCCGGCGTCGGCTGGTAGACCCCGTCCTTTAGAAAAAGCGAATTCCAGATCTTTAACGGCCACCGAATGCTCAGAAGCGGGGGAACTTCGTTTTTTGGCGCCACCTGCTTCACGGGCAAAACGCCGTGCATGAAGTATGCATAGAGCGCTCGCACGTCATCGTCGTTGATCTTCGCATAAGACACGTATGGCATCGCGGGATACAAATTGTCGCCGTTCTTCGAGACGCCGTGCCGTACGGCGCGTTCGAACTCTTCATACGTCCAGTCTCCGATGCCTGTACTGCGATCTGGAGTAATGTTGCTCGTGAAAATTTTGCCGAGCATGGGCAGGGGCATAGCCAGGCCTCCCGCAAAGGGCTTACCCCCCTTCGCAGTGTGGCACGCCATACAGTCGCCCGCGATCGCAACATACTCGCCGCGCTTTACGAGCAGTGGATCGACTGGGTTAGCTGCGCGACTGAGTTCTGGAAGTGCAAGAAAGCTCAGGAAAAGTAAGGTGAAGGTACGTTTTTGCACGGTCAGACTTCCGCCTTTAACATGTCCGAGATCCGCAGCGCTAGCGCTGCAATCGTCAGAGTCACGTTTACAGTACCCACGGTTGGCATCGTCGAGCTACCCGCAATGAACAGATTCGGATGGTCGAACGTGCGGCAATTCATGTCGACAACGGAGTCACGCGCATTCGCGCCCATAATCGTCGATCCGGTGATGTGGTTATTCGGTGCAAATTCGTCGTTGAAGACCACGTCGGAACCGCCCAGCACCTTCGCAGCCGTCGCATAGACCTCACGCGTATGTATCGCGCCGCGTTTCACATAGTCGTCAATCGTGTAGGTAATTTCAGGGCGCGGGATCCCGATCGCATCGGTGGCCGTCCTGCTCGGCACGATGCGGTTCCGAGTCTGCGGCAAGATTTCGTGGAAGCAGTCAAACTGCACGTAGCGCGCAGAACGATCTCGAATGCGCGCGTCGAGTTCCTCGCGCCGCAAGAGCTTGGCCGCCTGGAAGATCTTCCGTGTTTCCTGGTCGATGCGCGAAATGTTCGATAAATGGATTTTTTTGGCAGCCGCCGTAGCGCGAAATGGGCCGTCGCGAAAGCCGATTAGCGACGTCATCTCCTGGGGACCACGCCCTGGCCATAATTTGTCGCTCGCGTAAAATGACACGCCAGTCCCCGGGTGGTCCATCAAATTCCTGCCAACCATATCAGAAGTGTTTGCGACCCCGTTCGGAAAATCGCGGTTTGCAGACATTAGTAGGATCTTCGGTGTTTCTATGCCGTTTGCCGCGAGTACGAAGTAGCTGCCTTCGACACGATGGTCGAGCCCCGACTTGTCCTTGTAGATCGCGGCAACGACACGTTTGTCGGGCGCGGTATCGAGTTTGTAGACAACCGCGTTCTCAATGAGCTTCGCGCCAGCCTGCTCAGCCTTCTCTACGTGCACGATTCCGTTGTACATCGCGCCGGTCGGGCAAATTGGCATACAATTGTTGTTGCCGCAACAAGTTGGCCGGCCGTCGTAAGGACGGCTATTTCGCGCTACTGGTTCGGTAACGACGTGAAATCTCGGGTCGTGTTTATTGAGCGCATTCTTGATCGTCCTCTCATTGTACGAAAGCGGCAGCGGTGGCATCGGGTACGGCTGCTTGCGGGGAGAGTAGAGATCTTCCTCGGGGCCTGGTCCCCAGACACCGAGTTCTTCCTCGGCGCGCTGATAATAGTGTTCGATGTCATCGTACTGAATCGGCCAGTCGCGACCGATTCCATAAAGCGTCTTCAGCTTGAAATCATTTGGAATGAAGCGCCATGCCGCGGACGCCCAATGCCATGTCGTGCCGCCGACGGCGCGAATGTACTGCGAGTTGAACTTGTGGTCGCCTTTCAGGATCAGGTAGTCATTCGGTGGCCCATATTCCGGATGCGGTGCCCATGGACTAGACGGATAGGGCCCCATGAAGTCCATTTTGTCGGGGTGGTTGCGAAAACGCTCAACGATTACCCAGCGCGGTATGCGAGGGCCAGCTTCTAGCATGATTACGGACTTACCCGCGTTCGCAAGCTGATGCGCGACGAGCGCGCCCGCTATGCCGGATCCGACAATTACGACGTCCGCTTTCTGTGTATCGACCATCAGGAGCGCACCTCGATCGGCTTGTCTGCCCAGAAGCCGGGCCCGCTGGGGCAGTACGAACGTATCACTAGGGTATCCGATACTGCACTAAACATTAGCGCTCCTTCGTAGGTAATCACCTTATTGTCGACGACGCCGAGATACCAAGCTTCAAGAATTTTTAGTGCTGGCAATTCGCGGCTGGGATTGAGGGAACCTGACGCGATCTCGCCAGCGAGTTGCGACAGACTCTCGAGCGTCTCGGGTGAGCTTTGCTGCAACGCCTGCATTAAACGCTGACCGACCACTCGGCTTAGGTTGCTCGTTTCCGTCAATGCTTCGGAGATCGTCATGAAGGTATCGAGTGACGCGACGGCCGGGCCATCGGCGAGGACCCGCAGCGCCAGTGATCCTGTGAGCCCTGCCGCCATAACGGCCAATGCGCCTTGTAGCCATTGACGCCGCCTGACGCTGGACGAGATTGCGTTGCCGTCGCAACGCGGAGGGGGAGTGTCATTGTGCATGCTTCCTCTTTCGAACACCGATTCCGGTGAAAATGCGCTCGAATTTATATCAGGCCCAAGTACGGCCACACCGCATACGTTCAGTCAAACGGCAGAACTCAACGACGTTAAATGCGCGTAAACATTACGCCGCCTCCAGGAGGCAGCTAAATCGTGACCACGAAGGCGCGAGATAAGAACTCGCAAAGCATTGCTTGACGAGCGTCTCGCGACGATTGGCAAGCGATTGCAGACAGCCCGACGACCAACAGGATCACGACGGTGGCATGACAACTCCTCTTAAGTCCGTGAGAGCTGAATTACCTAGATAGGGCTGCCTCAGCTTATAGTTTTATCGCCGAAAGAACTTTCCTAAAACTGAATATCTATTCGCAAAGGAGCCGCACGACATCAAGAACGACCCGGAATAGCGGGAATAACGTCCTATGACCGAAGCCACCGTGATGAAGAAGAGCAAGAACCCGAAGGCACCGAAGCTGTTTTCCGATGAGCCGATCGACCAATTGCTTGCGCAAGTCCAGAACAGCATGCCGAGTCGGTCCTGGGCGAATCGGGGCTGGCAGGCCAACTCAAGAAACTACTGGCCGAGCGTATGCTCGCAGCCGAGTTGATCCACCATCTGGCAACCGAGGCAGCGCAAGGCCAACCCGGCAATCACCGCAATGGCACCAGCCCCAAGACGGTCCTGACGCCCAACGGCGAACTGAAGCTGGATATTCCGCGCGATCGGCAGGCGACGTTTGAGCCGCAATTGGTCGGCAAGTATCAACGCCGCCGGGTTTCGACGATCATGTCATCAGCATGTATGCATGCGGCATGAGCGTGCGCGAGATTCAGGGCCATCTGCTGGAGCTGCATGTTCTGCAGGTCTCGCCCGATTTGATTTCGACGGTCACCGACGAGGTGCTGGCTGAGGTCGAGCAGTGGCAGCAACGCCCGCTCGAGGCCATGTATCCGATCGTGTACTTCGACGCGCTGCGGCTGAAGATTCGCGATGCAGGCACGGTCAAGAACAAGGCAGTGTATCTAACGCTGGGCAACGGCAACGACGTCACTCAACTTCAAGCCTCGGTCGAGACTATCCCGCCCATCAGCGGAAAGTCTGGCAGACGACCATCGAAGCCGCGATTCGTTCAGAGCGGCAGAGGCTACGACCACGACAAGCATCGACGTCCGTTCCATGCAGCACGGACCGCTACTCAAATTTGCTCGGCGCGGTCAGCCTCACGGCAGACGATTGGGTAAGACACCCTGGGTCGTGGAGCGAACCATTTCGTGGCTTCACAACTTCCGCCGACCGTGCATCCGCTTCGAACGGCTTGCATTCTTCCACGAGGCCCCTTCTGAAAATCGCTTGCTGCGTCATATGCTGTCGACGGCTGCAAATGTCATTTTGGTAAGGCTTCTAAAACTACAACCGTAGCTATTTTTCATATACCAAGAAGCCGTTGTGTAATTAGGAATAGAGCATTGCTTAATTTTCTCGTGAGTTGTTATCCTCCTGAATTGTTTGCTTATGCATGAAGCAACGACTAAAGAATTTATAGACGACGAGCTATGGTAGTTCATCGAACCGCTGTTGCTCGTTCGACTTCGCGCAATCGGCGCCATGCCCGGGGCAAACCGATTGCTGATCGAGCGGTGCTCAACGGCATCATCTTTGTCCTACGCTCGGGCGTCGCGTGGAATCTGCTACCGCAGGAGCTCGGTTGGTGGTCGGGCAGCGTGTGCTGGCGTTGACTCGACGCTTGGCAGAAGGCCGGTGTCTGGCACGCATCCACGAAGCATTGCTCGCTGAATCGCGCCGACGTGACCAGCTCGACCTGGAGCGCGCCATCGTCGACTGCTCTTCAATTCGTGCCGTATCGGCAGGAAAAAAGCTGGTCCGAACCCCACGGACAGTCGCAGGCTCGGCAGCAAGCATCATCTTATTGTCCAAGCACAAGGGATTCCGTTCGTGGTCATCCTGAGTGACGCGAACTGTCACGACACCAAGCAACTGAATGCGCTGGTCTCGGCCACTTCGCCGATTTGCGGCAAGCGAGGGCGCTCCTTGCGCGAACCCGGCATCGTTCAAGGCGACCGAGGTTACAGCTCCAATACGCACCGGCAGGCGTTGCGCAAGCCGGGGCATCGTGCCAGAATTCTCTCGTATCGTCGCACCGCACGGTAGCGGTCTGGGCAAAACGCGGTGAGTCGCCGAGCGCTCGATTGCCTGGCGGCATTACTTTCGACGCCTGAAGATTCGTTATGGACGATATGACTATTTTCACGAGGCATTCCTTTCGCTCGTGTGCGCGCTGATTTTCTGGAACCGGCTTAAAAATCCATGAACTTACTAAGCCGGAAAAAAGTAACCGGACATAGTTCATGCCGCGTAACGGACTGACGGATGTTGAAACATCGATCGGATCTGGGTCGCGAATTTCTGCAACGAGCGCAGAACTGCCCGAAACGCGCTGCTTGAGATGTCTGGGACCTTTGATAGAAGGCTTGCGGATCTTGTAGTGTTGAGGTAGCCCTATACGAGCTCATCCGGATTCAGATCCGGCGAATGTGCAGGCAAGAAGAACAGGCAAAGGAGCCAGTCCGATTCTGCAGCAAGCTGGCGGATTGTTTTGCGACCATGAACCGGATGGCCATCAGCAATCGGAAAGACGGGGTATCGGCATTGAGCATCAATCGCCGTACGAACTCGACATACACCGTGATCTTGAAACTGCCTACAAAGCACATGAAACGGAGTTGGCCACGTGGGCTGACCGCCGAGATGAGATTCGCCTTGAAGCGCGCGCACGTAACTTGGACCACCGGTGTTTTACCAACGGGTGCCCAGGTCGTGCCGCTGTGGTAGTCCGAACGGACTGTCGATTCGTCGACGAAAAACAATTGTGCTCCCCAGCGCTTACCCTGCCCGAAAATCGCCGGATATTCTTTTCTCATCCATGACTCGACCAGTTCAGGGTCGCGCTGGTAAGCGCGCTCCAGCGGCTGCCGAGGCGAAAGTCCGAGCTTCCTGAGTAGCCGGCCCACCGATACCTCGGAAAGCCTGACGTCGAAATGTTCACGAATCAACTCCCGCACCATATCTCGTGTCCACAACGCAAACTCGAACTTCATCTGCATTGAATTCTTTGTTGCGACCGTTTGATAGAGAAGCCGTATAGACGATGCGACGCACCCCGGGCGAATAAGTGCGCGGCACCAGTCTCTGGATCACTTCGTTTCAAAGTCCGAATGGTCGGACGCCGCATTAGTGAACAGGTTCGTTGCTGAGTATTGCCGCACATGAATCCGTCAAAGGGCTGTATTGGATCATTGACGATACCGGTTTTCCGAAGATGAAAAAGCATTCGATGGGCGTGGCGCGGCAGTATTGCGGGCAGTTGGGTAAGAAGGACAATTGCCAGGTGGCCGTGAGCCTGTCGGAAGCCACCACGGAGGCGAGCCTGCCCGTCGCTTATCAACTTCACCTGCCGCAGGAGCCCCAGAAAATTAAACTTGCAACTATGCCGCAGATCGCTATCGCGCAACTGCGCGAGGCAAGGCAAAGCGGTGCCCTGAACGGGGAGGTGTTGGCTGATGCGGGTTGCTGCTCAAATCTCCGAACGACTACAGAGATGCCCGTATCGCTCCGTTACTCAACACGTTTAATGACATAGTAGTACTAGACGCAATTCGTCGATCCGGCGCATCAATTTTTGGTCGGTTTCGCTGACCGGCGGTGCTCGGTAATACGCGCTCGATCTCGCGATACTCACAAGCCGGACCTGCAGTGAAAGCGGCAACGCGTGGCTGCGGTCGATCATCGCTTTGCGCTCAGAAGTCCTGCCCTGTTCAGCGCACAGCTAAAAAATCGCGGTCCCCCGTGAGCTGGCCGATCTTGGCGTGCAACATCGTCACGTCTAGCGGCGGCTCGTTCGATACCGCGCAAACGGACACAAACACATTGACCGCCCGCTCTTGCAACTGCCGCTACTACTCGCTGATCTGGTTCGCATGCGTATCGAGCTGCCACGCCAGCTCGGTCAGTGTTCGTTCGCCCATGCCTGCCGCTAGGGCCATTTTCGCTTTGAACGCCGCTGAGTGTGTGCATCGGACTCTACTCGCCACTCCTCGGCTCCTTTGCTCGCAATATCACTGGGTCAGGTTCGGCCGCTCCATTTATGCGGCTGCCTAAATCGCCCGGACACCTCTGCTTTCTCAGGAGGAGCAACCACTGGTCCCGCAGACGGGCCATAATCCACGACTCGCAACAGCCGTTAAATCCTGTGCGGCGCGACCATGTATCAATAATCTCGGTGAGATCGAACTACTGCCACCAAGCGAAGCCAACGCAAACAGCGCGATATCGAACAGAACGAACTTAGGGTGCCGATGCAAGCCGTCGAGCCCTCCACCCAGCACAAGCAACCGCCAAATACAAAAATGTACATATTAACGATCCACACAAGGGAGGCCTCGGTAAATCCGAGATTTACCGCAACTGATGGCAGGGCCACGTTCATGATTGTGGTATCAAGTGCCATCATGACCACGAGAAGACTAAGCACGACAAGCGTAAGCCAGCGATTTTTGCGATGGATGGAACGCAGCATTGGGATGACAGTGACTCTATTCAAAAATGCTCTGGTCTGGTAAGTCAAGAAGTTGGGAATACGTGCACCTTCGTCCATCTACACACGCCTCCCGTCTTAATAAAAATAGGCCGCGGAGATCCTACGCCTTTTGCAACCGAGCTGCGTGATGCTAGTCCAGCAAGCCGCTTCGTTTGATGCTAACGATATAGCCGATCGACGCCATCGAAAAGCGACCAGCTCTTTCGATTTCCCATATCGCCATCGTGACCGCGCCCCAAGCATCTCCGACGGACGTCGGCCGATTCTTTCTGTCAAAGGTTACAGCGAGGGAAGAGTTGGTTCACGACTTCGCGAAAACTGGGCCGTCACTGACCAACGCCCCTTGCTAACGTCGGCCATCAAATTCGTGCTTCCCAACAAGATCGTCGGCGCATGCGGCCTAGGTCCAGGCATCTGCAAAAATGCAAATATAAAACCAGTTTACCCATGAGGATCCGCGTTCAATAGGCTAGGATGAGTGCGTCCATCTTGGAGACTTCATCATGAATGACAGTTCGCCCAAATCGCCGCTCGCTCATCTAATGCAAGATATGCAAAAGCGCCAAGAAGAACTTGGGGCGCGCTTGAAAGAGTTCGAGGGGCTACGGCAGGAGATTCTCCAGTTGCAGGAGCGCGCGCCACATGATGCTCAGGCACGCCAACGCCTAGATCGGCTTTCCCAATTCATACAAGGAGAGTTTGTGCCACTAAATGAGAAATTGCAGAAACATGCTGAAAAACTGAATGGCGAATTGCAAAAATTGGAAGCGTCCTTCCGTGGTACTGCGGACCAAGGTTCCGGAAGTACGCAGCAAACACGCACTTCGACACGAACACGGCGGACATTCATTTAAGCGTCCTCGCCGAGACTTTGCTACACGCGGCATAAGTGATCGAAGCGCAGGCGCGTCGGGAGTATCTCATCGTATTCCCAGACCTGAATCGCGGACTCACGTTTGCGTGAGCCGTTCTCGATCGAACTCAGCGCTGCAATCAACGCGGCCTCGACAACGAACCCGCTTTGAGAATCAATCCTTTGTTGCTCAACGTTGAGGCTAGCGAACTTTCTATTCAACGGGACAATGTTCAAGGTCCCCGTCCATCGCTGGGTCCGATTGACCCGGCCATTGTTCCAGAACGTGAACCTGCAACTTCGTCGTATCCGGAAATGGCGGTCGGTCTTCCGCCTGAATATTGCGGCTTGGTCGAGGTCGATCACGGCACCGCTTGTCTCATATCGTTCAGACACTCTCACGTACGCGAGCGCTTGGTTGACGGGTTCAATCCGAGTTGAAGCTGCGTCACCGCGAGGTATCCAGATCCCGGATACGATAAAACTACTTCTGCTCGACTTTGAGCTCAGGGTTATGCAAATGATCTGCCCCGCCTGGAAGCGGTAGTGCCGTTCAGTTAAAACTAGACGGCATTGTGTTTTTCAACGTAGGAAGCAGTGGCAAACGACGCGTTCCTGGGCATGATCTGGGTTGTGAAGCTGTGCCGGATGCAACGACGCTGCTCAAATTCCGGCGCCTGATTGAGACGAACAAGCTCGGTGAGCAGCCGTTTGCCGAGGTCGGACGGGTGCTGCAAGCCAGTGCGATGAAGCTCAACAGCGGGACCATCGTGAATGTACGAGCCCATTGCAAGCCTTCTCTGACAAGACGGTCCGACATCACCTGAACCGTGGAGGCGACCGCGCTGCAAACAACGCTCTGTGGACCATTGCAATGGTGGGAATCCGCAGTGGCCCCAGAACCCGGGCGTACGTCGACAGACGAACTAAGGAAGGAATGTCGAACAAGGAAATCATCGCTGACTAAAGCACTATATCGTCATAGAACTGTATCCGCTTATTCTGGCCGACGTGGCCGATTTAGCCCGACTTCTTGGCATAGGAGCGTTAATGCGCCGACCGAAAGTCCGTGGGGTTCGCTGAAAATAGCACGCATGCATGGCCGGAACTTCGGTACACGGTGTGGCGCAACGGATAAAGTAATCGATTGGCTCGCTACTACAATGCACGACGGTTGGCAGCGGTGCTGATTCAGCATCTGCCGGACGCCCCGGCAACCGCGTTGGTAGTCTGCCTTCAGCCTGATTAAGCCAGCGGCGCAGCAGATTCGCGTTAAGCCGATGTTTCAGCACGACCGCAGCAACTGACACGCCAGTTGTCTGGCGAGCGGCAACCACCCTCGCCTTGAATTACTCGCTGTAGTGCCGACGACGCCGACTTGCTGGCGCGCTTGTTCTTCGATAGTGTTCACGTGTCCGCTTATTCGCTAAGTGGACACGATACTCCAAAGCGCTTCAAATGGAACTTAAGGTGAGTTGCCCAGCCTGCTTACGCTGGGCATTCCCATTTCAAGGAAAGAAAGCGGAGGGCGCCGCACACGCGGTATTTTTATTTTATCAGCTTGACCCGATAACTCTTAACACACGTGGCCGTTTCTCGTGAGCATCCGGATTGATTCCGGGGGAACATTACTACATCCCGCGCTCCGCCCTCGCATCACCTGTTGGCTAATTTATAAACTGCTGTTTTGAGAAGTTTTGCACCTAGCTCTTTAAACAATTTGCGCCGCGCAGTCCGTCAACGCGATTGGCATGGAATGGGCGTCCGTCCTCGCCCTGTCTTTTTCGCAAGTGGTCGGCTGATGGTGCACAAGAACAATTCGTCCATACAATTTGATATACTGAAACATTATGGTAACAATCGGAGACCCCGCCCGGGCCGAGTTATGAGATCGCGTCGCCCACAAGTACCTCCAGCGCCTCATGTAGAGGACTCGACGCGTAGACATGAGGCGCCATCTTTTGCCGCTCAGTTGGACTAACGGCCCCCGCTTTCCATCACACCGTACCCAGACGGGTAGGTATTTTCGCAATGCTCCGCAAGACATTCATTAGCGAAAGTGGCGCTTCCTTTGCCTTTTACCAGGCAGTCGGCTGTGACGGGCCATCGATTTCACGTACAGCAGGAATTTGTAAATTTCTTGTATGTACGGAGTTTTGAATGTCAGAGAAGCTAGTGCCAAAGCGGCAATACACGGACGAGTTCAAGGTCGAGGCCATTCGGCTTGCCGAATCAGTCGGGCAGCATGAAGCCGCACGCAAACTCGGAGTGCCGGTGGTAACGTTGGCAATTGGAGTCGACGCAGCCGCAGTTCTGAAATGTTGGTGAAGTCCGCAGTCACGAAGTGAAGAGAACGCGATCGACGCGCCCGATCAACGAGCTGGAGGCGGAGAACAGCCGACCGCGCAAGTAACGCCAGCGCAAAACTCGATATCGAGATCCTTCGAAAAGCGACGGCGTGCTTCGTGAAGGGGTCGCGGCAAAGTACGCCTGGATCGACGAGTACCGCGGCTGTCGCGCCGCGGATATTTGCCAGCGGCTAACCGCGGGCCAGGTCAGCCAGCTCAGGCAAATGCCGCGCTCGATCGGGAGGCGGCGGCGATACACCGCGTCAGTCGCGGCAGCTATGGCCGTCCTCGGATCGTGATGCAATGGCGGACCCAAGGCCAGCCGGCGAGCGCGGAACGTGTGCGCGCGTAGTCTGCAACGCTAAGGGCTGCGGCCGGTTTGCAAACGCCTGTATCGAAGACGACGGATTCGACAGACCGCCTGCCGGTGGCGCACAAGCTGCTTGATCGTCGTTTCGAGAGGGCGGCGTGATCAGGGGGGTCAGCGACAGCCCGTTCATCAGGACCGGCGAAGGTTGGTTACGGGCTACGAAACGCGCGCTCAGGCTGGTCTAGATTGACGGCCATTACAATCGACAACGCCTGCATGCACCTCTATCGATTTCTGCACTCCGGTCGAATACGAGGCGAGGTTGATCGCTGCATCGCTTACTGAACGTGGAAACGAGACAGGATCACTCCGAGTCTGCGTGCGGCTTCGCGCTACCCGACTGATTCGGCAAGCCGAATGGCCTCGACCTTGAACTTGTCCGTGTATTGCCGCTTTGGCACCTAGCTTCTCTGGCATTCAAATCTCGGTACATACAGGAAATTAACAAATTCCTGCCGTACGTGAAATCGAGGCATAGTCACAAGCAGGCTACCCAGTTGAAATCGAAGTATCCCGATCCAACTCGGCGCATCCCGTGCAATTCACCCGGCACAACCGACTAGTGTAAAGCTGGTCGCGAACACAAAATGCCCGAGGCGAGAGCAACGCTTCGCAGCCCGGACCCACCACTATTCCTGACCGCCTCGTTTTAGGGCGTTTAAAACCCCATTCACTACTGTCAGCATTCCGTCTCGAAAGGCCTCCGGATACGGCTCGTTGTCCTCGATTTCAAGCGTACGTTCTGCGGCGTCTCGAAGTATTGCTGCGACGAGTTCGGGATCGGGTTGTGTCCTGGCCATGGCCTGTACAGCCAAGTTTAGGCCGAAATGTACGCCATAGACATTTCTGACCATCAGGGCAATCGCAGCCAGTCCTTCTTTATTCCTTTGTTTCATAGAGCTCCATTTTATGGAAAGAGTTCCTGTCAGCGGCTGGTAAGCCGACGTCAATTGTGACACGTCTGCGGGCTTGCCCCATACTCCTGGATCAACTTGCTATGTGTATTCTTCGTCCTGCAATGATCGAACGGAGGTGGCATGCTACAAAAGAGCCGTCTCGGCCTCCCTGAACCCATTTCGTTATACAGAAATCGTGCGCCCTCGTTGCGTAGAGCTTGAATCGTAGCTGCAGCATCCATGGTTCGCTGCAGTCCGATCCAGAGCGTCTTGGCACGCGGTTCGCCATCCCCCTTGCGGCCCAGGAAGCAGCCCAGTGAAGTAATCAGCCGAATCATTTGATTGAGCGTGGGCGGCTTTGTAGGGCGAGCCTTTTCGAGAGCAGATAGGCGCCGCGTATCTCGTAGGCATCGAAGAACAGCGACGCATCAAGCTTGGGGCACGTCCTGCCCAGGCGCATGAGCCGCGCAATACGCCACGAGACCACCGTCTACAGCACGAGTGCCCGTTCGACGCGATCCATTTGCGAGACCTGCAACGCTTCCACCTTGCAGGCGTTCTTCGACACATGGAAGAACATTTCGATCTCCCGCCTCGCTCGATACCATTCGATCGGTTCAATCACCGCATCCAGTTCGTGCGCTTCACGGTTGGTCACCAATCGCCACACCACGGGCTTCGCGCCAGCGGGTGCACCGCTTTCTTCGGCGAACATCGACGCACGATCGGAAATTTTTAAGGAAGTTGCCGCCTCAAGGATTAGATTTCATGCAGCCCTCTCTGTCTTGATTTCGGTGTTGTGGGGCGTCGCTCTGGTTGTCGATTCGATCCGGGTTCAGATGCACAGTGCGCATTTCGGCGATCCAACCTTCAACGCAGGCGTCGTGGGGAGTCGACGGGAGGAAGTGATCGAAGCGCTCGCGGCACTTCTGCTGGAAGCGCTGGGCAATCCGGCAAACACAAACGACCCAGGGATAGCGATGAGCCAGAAGATCTCCGCTGAACATCTCTGCCGAGGCGCAGTGGTCTACGTCCGTCAATCAACGATGAGCCAGGTAGTGGAGCACACGGAGAGCCAGAATCGTCAGTACGCGCTCGCCGAGTCTGCACGAGCTATTGGTTTTGCTTCAGTGACGACGATCGACGATGACCTTGGACGTTCGGGATCTGGCAGTATCGAGCGGCCCGGGTTCCAGAGGCTAGTCGCGTCAGTGTGTGCAGGCTCCGTTGGCGCCGTGTTCTGTCTCGAGGCTTCACGACTTGCGCGCAACGGCCGCGATTGGCAAAGTCAACGACGAAATCTACACGGTATTGAGGACTCGCTTACAACCCATCTACCTACGAAGAAGGTCCCCGCGCAGGCCGGTCTGCAAGACGAAGAGGATGCCTGTGAGCACCGCACGATTGTCGAGCGGTTTGCGCCCTGGGTAACGGTGGCGCTTTAGTTTTAGCAGGCTGTTGAAATATCCCTGTGTGAACGGGCCCTCACTTATTTGGAAGAGCTAGCGCGTTGCAGTGTTCCAAATGAATCGACGCCGACTTTCCTTGATTCAGGTGCTGCCTATGCCGCTTTGCTCTCCGCTTACTATTTCAAGCTGCCCGGGCAGCAAGCGTTCGCATGCGAGTCAGGTTGTACGCTGCCTGAGTCAGCAGAAAGAGCTGGTCGACTCTCTTCAAACCTCGATACATCGCCTGCCGAATCCTGCCGACGGTCTTTCCCCACCCAAACACCTGCTCGATGCGTTTGCGTTTGCACTGACTGATTGCGTAGCCGGGCCATCGCGTAGTTCGAGCGGCAATTGCGGAGCCGCCCGCGCGTCCATCGTTTTGCGCCACATGCGGGGTCACATTGTTCGCGCGGCACGTCGCCACAAAGCCGGCCGTGTCGTAGTTCTTGTCAGCGCCGACTGTAATGGACGTACCGGTCAATCGGGCAGCATCTGCAAGCATCTCTGCGGCCGCATCCCGCTCGGCGGTGCCGTTGGCCTGCGTGACCTGTGCGTTCACCACGAGGCCATGCCGGTTATCGGTCAGCACGTGACCCATGTAACAAAGCACCGCGCCCGTGCCGCAACTTTTACGAAACAGTCGCGCCTGAGTGTCCGTGCTGGATTCATGTGTGTCGTTGCTACGCTTCTCGCCGCGCCAATTCTCCTGAGAGCCGGCGCCGCCGTTAGGCGGCGAGTCGTCATCCGACTTCGTCTTGGGCACAAAGATGGTATGGACGCCTCCCTCCCGGATCGGTAAGGCGAGGCAGCAGAAACGGCGGGGCACTCGCCATAGCTGACAGCAGCAGAGTGCCAAACTGGTGGTGTTGAAAACGACCACCGAGGGTTAGGAGGACCAGAAATGAAGACTACGACATTCGGCGTGGACTTAGCAAAGCGCGTGTTCCAAATTCATTGGGTTGACACGGAGACAGGTGAGATCGGTCGTCGCCAACTCAAGCGAGCCCAACTACGTGAATTCTTTGCCAATCGTCCGCCGGCGATCATCGCCATGGAAGCATGCGGCAGCGCCCATTTCTGGGGCCGCCAATTAATCAGCCTGGGGCATGAAGCCAGGCTCATCGCGCCGCAATTTGTTAGGCCTTTCGTGAAGCGCAACAAGACCGACGCTGCCGATGCGCAAGCGATCTGGGAAGCCGCCCAACGACCCGAGATGCGATTCGTGGCGGTAAAGAGCGAGGCCCAACAAAGCGTGCTAACGCTACACCGCGTGCGCGAGCAACTGGTCAAAGTACGCACGATGCAGATCAATCAGATGCATGGGCTACTCTACGAATTTGGCGCGGCTGTGCCGGCGAATCGGCACAACCTGGGCGAGGCGGCGCAAGCGCTCACGCGACTGGCTGACACGATACCGGCGGTCGTGATTGATACGCTGCGCGAGCAATTGCGGCGTGTTGACGCGCTCTCGCAGGACATCGCCGAGATTGAGCGCAGGCTTGCCGCTTGGCAACGAGGCAATGAAGCGGCTAAGCGCCTCATGGCGATCCCCGGTGTCGGACCGCTTAGCGCGAGCGCAGCCGTGGCCACGATCGGCGACGCACGCGCGTTTCGCTGCGCCCGCGAATTTGCTGCATTCCTAGGGCTGGTGCCGCGACAGAGCGGCACTGGCGGTCGGGTTAAGCTGCTCGGCATCAGCAAGCGCGGTGACGTTTATCTGCGCACCTTGCTGATTCACGGTGCGCGCGCCGTGCTCGCATGCAGCAAACATTTAAGCGAAACGTCGCAACGCCTGCTCGCGCGACGGCCGTTCAACGTCGCGGTGGTAGCGCTCGCCAATAAAATCGCCCGCACGATCTGGGCAATGCTTGCCCACGATCGCGTATACCAACCCGGTTACACGGCGCATGCCGCGTAGTTCATCACTCAACTAACGGAGGTGGGTCGCTAATAGGTTGCGCAGGTAGATGTACGCGTGATGGCAAAACAGGTCGGACCGCGGGGAAGCAAACCTGAACAAGAGCATGCCCTTCGAGGGCGCCACAAAGATGAGGCCTTCCCCGGCGAATTCCATCAGGGCCAGCGGACATGCGTCCGCCTCATAGGCTGATGGTATGGACTCCCGCCCCCTCCGGGGCGCACACTTCCGAAGCCACTTTTGGGAGACTCGAGATGCCTGCGCTTACCATCGGCCTTGATATTGCGAAGAACGTATTCCAAGTTTATGGC
>NZ_JACSUE010000038.1:0-18738 GCF_014384845.1 Caballeronia sp. EK | reverse complement strand
CACGGCCACCTGGCAGTTATCCTGTTTGCCCAGTTGCCCACAATATTGCCGCGCCACCCCAACTGAATGCTTCCCCTTCTTCGGGAAGCCCGTGTCGTCAATGATCCAGTAAAGGCCCTTTGTCGGATCCATGTGCGGCAGCACCCAGCGACGCACTTGTTCGAGTAACGCGGCGTCAGACCATTCCGACTTCGACACGAAGTGATGAAGTGATTGGTGCCGCGCACTCACGCGCTGAGGTTCCAGATGTGCTGCCAGCGGCTCCACGCTCTTGCGCCGGATCGGCAGCATCAAGCCTTGGCAATAGCCAATCAACCCGGAGTGGCGATCGCTATGCCCGACTGCCTCACATAGATGTTCCAGATACTCGTCGAACGACGTCTCCCAGTCCATCACTTCCTCATGCAAAGGATGAAGAAGCTTCCATAATGCCATGCGTTTTATGACACAGTAAGATTAGGGGCCTGACCGTTGGATAATATACCGGCGCGCTTGTCCATCAATGCCTGGAAGGTCGCCCAGGTCATGACTGGGCTTCCGTCGCCGCAGCGCACGACGCGCAGGCCGAATTCTTCAAGAAACCATTCGGCCTGCTTGTTCGATGTCTTTTTGCCGGTCACGCGCGCGAGGTCTTCGGCGCTCATCAAGCGATCGCTCACGTTTCCTCCTCTCGAATAATCAGCGAGAGCGCGAACTCAACATAGCGGTATGCGTCGATCGTCGCTGCCGCGCTTCCACATGACTTGTGCGACGGGCGGTTTATCTGCGGTCGGGAAATGTTCGCTGCGCAACCACCGATACCGCTCCGCATCCTTCTCCATCCCCGCGATTCGCTCGCGCAGCGCGGCGATCTCGGCGGAGGGTGCGACATGCTTCGCAAAGTCTGCCAGCGCGTCTCGATCAAACGTCCACCAGTGGCCTGTCGGCTTACCGTGCTTCTCGGCGATGTTGGTAACGGACGTCACGATTGCGGCGTGTTCGTTGAGTTCAAACATGGGTTCTCCAGGATGAGGTTGTTATTTCCACTTCTTCAGCCGCGCATCGAGATCGCGGATACGCGCGACGACGCGGTCGGGCAAGAGCAGAACTTTCCCGTCTTCGATCGCGGCGAAGGCTGGACGAAGCAGCTCGCGATCAGCGGCCGGGATTTGCGCGTCGCGGAGACGGCGCAGGGCTTGATAGAGGGGGCTCTCGACGGTCACTCGCTCACCTCCACGCTGAGCGCGCTCTCGACGATGTGCCGAATTAGCGCATCGCAGATTCGAGCGAAGTCCGCCTCGTGATAGAGCTTCGCGGACTTGTCCGTCGCGGCGTGCGCGAAGCCGAGGCTCGCAAGGCCATCGGCGGTCATCGTGATCGGCGCGAGCCGCTCGTTGATCTGGCCGAGCCGTGGAGTCGGCGCACCGGACGGGGCGGCGATGACCGGCGCGACGCGCGTAGGAATCGGTGCTGGCTGCATCGGTGCCGATACGATCGAGACCGGCTCGGACGTCTGCTGTGCTGCCGCCGCTTCATCTGCATTGCGCTTCGCTTCGCGTTCCTCCTCCTGCTTCTTGTGCTCGGCGAACCGCGCACTTGGAGTGACGGCATGAGCACGTGGCGAGGTATTGCCGGTGTCATCGTATGCGCCAAGGAAAGTGCGACGCTGCTGCGGAAGGCATGTTGAACTCCGCATGGGCTTCTCAGGTCAAGGGCCGGTCGACTCGACTGGCCGATATGATGGGCAAGGGGGCGTGATGGATTGGAAATCGATACTTGGCGGCGTAGCGCCGACGTTGGCGACCGCGCTGTCTGTCGTTGGCGGACCTGCGGGCATGGTGGCGGGTGCAGCGCTGCGCGCGGACAGCAGCGCGGTGCTCGGGCGCGAAGATGGTACGACTGACCAGGTGACTCAGGCAATCACCGCCGGGCTGTCACCGGATGCTATCGCGGCACTGCAGAAGGCCGACAACGACTTCAAGGTGCAGATGGCCCAGATCAGCGCTGCGACTGTGCAGAAGGAGATCGAAGCCGCGTCGAGCGCGATTGGCGACGTCAATGCAACGATGCAGGCGGAGGCGAAAGCGGACCACTGGCCGACGTACACGTGGCGACCGTTCATCGGCTTTATGTTCGGCCTCTACGTGGGCTCGCTGTTCGTGCTGCCGCTGTTCCATGTCCAGCCCGTCACGCTATCGGCAGACATGACGCTGACGATCGCAGCAGTGCTCGGTGTGGCATCTTTCTTCCGCGGTAAGGCGCAGGCGGATCCGCGCGTGCGGGCGGACGGTAGGGGGTGAACGAAAAAAGCCAGCAATTAAGCTGGCTGCCTCTTGCCGATACGCTGCCGCGATGGCACTCGGGCAATCGCCTCGATCCCAGTATTCTCCGCACGGGCAGGATCCCAATCTTTCGAAGGCAAACGACGGTTTACCAAAGCTCCAGCTCTAATCGAACTGTCATAATGGTCTGGGTTAAGTCACCCACTAGCAAGCTGCACTCAGCAGCGCATCCACGATAGGTATAATTTATGACAGTTACAATTAATACGCTCTCACGGGCCCTCTCTACGCCGGGTGGAGGGTACGAGTCTTGTAATTTGAAAAGTGCGCAGATCGCCAAAGGTGGGGCGAAACGCGCAGACTTTGATGGAATACGATTCGTTCTTCTCCAGATCCTCACGCTGGGACGTTATGGCGCAGCAATGGCTGACCAAGCGGCTAGGAAACAAGAAGCTCTTGAGAATCTGGTGGTCGATCTTCACGCGAAGCTAGCGGAAAAAGAAGAAACTCAAAGCGAAATTTCCGTACAAGTCGAAGGACACGACCTGTCGATTTCGCAGCAATACGACGGCTTCGCGCCCTACCTGAGTGTGAGTTTCCGGGGGGAGAATTTGCGAATTGACGGTATGACTTTTGAAACCTTTGAAAACTGTCTATTTAACGAAATTCACCTAAATCGAAGCGAAACGTACGATACTTACTATCGGTCGGCGGAACTTTCGAAGAAATTTCAACCTATCAGCCAAACCCCCGACGACTTCGACGATTTCGGCGCCACCTTCAACCAGGCTGGATTCGTCAAATATTTGAAGGGCGACGATTTCGACGCCTTCTCCAACCAGGCTGGATTCAGCAAATATTTGAAGGGCGACGATTTCGACGCCATCTTCAACCAGCCTGCATTCCTCAAATATTCGAACCGCGACGATTGAAGGCGTGTGGGCGGGTAGCTACACGGTAACCAGCACCACTGCAATAGAAAAGCCACCTTCGGGTGGCTTTGTCGTTTCTAATAAGGGGCATGCAGAGTGTCTGAAACCCGCGCAGAGACCTGATTAAAATGTGCGCAAAATATTAGAAGTGATTCGGCGGGAAGCCTTATTGGAAAAGGCTTTGGATTGATTTTTTATTTTGAGCGCCGAGCAACTGCACTGGCTGCTCGAGGGGATCGATATCGACGCGGCACGTCGTCATCCCGCGCGACAGTATCGACACACGGGTTGACGTATCCATGACGCTTGAGTCGGGCTCGCCGTTACACATTCCGTAAACCCACGCACCCGGCGATTTCGCTATGGTGAGGGTCATGTCAGCCCCTGATTCCACCGCCGGTCTGCCGCCCGAAGTGCTCGCCTACATCCGCGAGCTCGAGGCAAGTAATCGGGACTTGAAGGCACGCGTCGAGCAACTCGAGGAGCAGTTTCGCCTCGCGCAACTCAAGCGCTTCGCGCCGAGCAGCGAGAAGCTCAAGGATCGCGTGTTCGACGAAGCCGAGCGGCTCGCCGCGGCGGCACCTGTCGAGGACGATCCGGACGGTGTCTTCGCGTTGCCCGATAGCAGCCTGCCTGCCGTGGATGCGCCACCCCATCAGAAGCGGGGGCGCAAATTCATCGCTGCCTAAAGCGCTATATCGTCAGAGAACTGTATCCGCTTATTCTGGCCGACTTGGCCGATTCCGCCCGACCTTCTTGACATAGGAGCGTCAACGCGCCGATAAAAAGCCTGTGGGGATCGCTCAAGCGTGCCCGCATTCTCGGTCATCGCTTTGCAACGCGTCGAGAAGCGATGGACGAGGTTATCGACTGGCTGAGCTTCTACAATCATTCGCGCTTGCACTCGACGTTAGACTACGTCAGCCCGATGCAATTCGAGCAGGACTGGTACGCCGCCCAGAACCAACGGGTGGCATAATCTCCGCTCAGTTAAGGGATCCGGAATTCGCGGGCAATGTCAGACATCGATGTGCCGGAAACGTCGATTTGTGGAGCGCGACGCGGTAATACGCCGCGGGCAAGTCGATCGTCTTGAAGCTTGCTGCTTTCTTGAGTGCCATGCGGCCTCCTTTTAGGATTGCGTTCCGACGACGGTTCCGTCCGTGTCCGTGACCGGCGCGCTGTTCTTAATGCGCAGCCGTTGCGAGCTATCCACCCACACGTAGTAGCTGCCCAGCTTGAAGGGGAGCGCCCCGTTTCACCCGCTCGAGTAAGTCGGCAACTTCTCCATCAACAGCCAGCGCCCTGTCACTGCGTCGAACATCAGCGTGATCGCCGTGGTATTGGAAGTGAGCGGGTAGCTGTCTTGGGCCGCGATGTTGCCCGCACTGTTCACCGTGACCGTGCGGCTGGCAGAAGCCGAGCGCAGTACGATCCAGCGGCCATCAACCCCACCCTTGATCGTCGATAGAAAGTCTGTGGCCGCCGAACCTTCGGTGTCGACCGCCAAGTACGTGCCGGTGTCGGGAATCGTGATGGCGTCGCTTGCAATGGTTAGCGTCGGCGCACGCGGCGTGACGACCGTCCGCGCAGCAGGCAAGAGGTTCGCGAATGCGGGCGTTTCGTTCATGCGATCGGTGCGCTTCCAGCGTCCCGCACTTGAGCTCTCCGAGACTACGTCGAACGCGTTCGGCGTGTCCGTGGTGGACGAGTCCCATCGAAACTCACCATCCGGCGCGCTATCGAACTCTGCACCTGCATTCGCGCGAATCGACGCTGCAAATTCGCGCCGCAGATAGCTCGACGCAGGAATCGGTTGCGGCACGAGGGTAAAAGAGATCGCCGGGATCTTCTCGGGATGAAACGATGCGAGCGTGATGCCATCCGCTGCAATCGTGTCACTCGTGTAATCCACCACACCCGGGCCGTCGGTCGCACCAGTGCCGCCGCCCAACGGGACCTGAGCCGTAAGCACGGCATCGCCGCCGGACCAGCCCGTGCCCTTTGTCGACATGAAATAGTCGCCACGCGAGATCACCGCGCCGCCCGTCGCCGTCAGAATCCCGTACGTGGCACCCGTCGTGCCATCATCGCGGTTTTGCTCGCACAGCCGGTGGATGTTATTGACCGAGTCGACGAATGTCTGAGAGACCACCTTCGGTTGACGCCGCCCCACCGAATCGAAGTAGTTCTGATACATCGTCACGAACAGCTTGATTGCGTCAGGCGCCGCCGTCGGGCACCATGCCGGAGGGTTCGGGTTGTAGCACGCGAGCGAGCCCAAGAGTATGCCCTTGTCGTGCTGGCGGATCAGGCAGCGCGAGACCGTTACCCGGCACGCCGAAAGCATTTCAACGAGCGTGGACATATCCATGCAGCCATCGCCCGCGTATCGGAACGAACACTGATCGATCCACACCTTGTCGACGGTGTCCGGTGTAATCCAGATACCGTCGCGCAGCGTTACCGTTGCGCCCGGAACCCAGCTGAGCTGCACACGACGAATGATGACGTTCGAACAATTGATGAGCTTCACGCGCGTCACATCCGTCGGCGCCCAGATGCGCGCGTTGCGGCCCGGCGCGTCGATCGTAATGTTCGACGGCACGATGATTTGCGCGCCCAAATAGACATCGAACACGCCGCGCGGATGGAACACCACACGCCCGGATCCCGCGGTGCGTACCTGGTCGAACGCCCACCGTAGCGAGCCAGTTACCAAGCTGTCGTCGCTCGTGTTCGTCACCCAGTAAATCGCGCCAATGCCGCCGCCGGTCGTGCCCGCGCCGGCTGCGTAGCCGACCATGGTCGAAAGATCCGCCGACATCGTGTCGGCCTGCGCGCGCGTGTACGCGACGGATTTGGTTCCAAATGAGAATTCCCGAGTGATGCCCTCCGCGTAGGTGAATTTCCCGCCGCCGACATCCGAGAAATCGAAGATCGCGTTCGTATCGGTCGACGGGCTCACGACGAGCGTCAAACCGGTTTTCCGGGTCCTGATCTTCATGCCAGGCTTCAGATCTGCTGGAAGCGCCTGGAGCGAACTCACGTCGTCCACTTCGATACCCACAGTGTTGACGAAGTTCGTCGCGAGTGCGCCCGCGAGCGTCACCGGCACACCCGGCCCGTAATATTGGCGAGGCGCGATGATCGACGTCGGATAGAAACCCGGCGGGAAGTAGACGGACTCTGAAATGGTAAACGCCTTGTTCATTACGTCAGTGTCGTCGCCCGTCCCATCGCTTCGGGCACCGAAGTCTTTCTAACAGGAATTCGGTTCTGGTTCAGCGACTGGACGCGCGGCTTGAGTGTCGCCAATCTAGATCGGGTCATTGCGCTGTAGAATTTCTCGGCCTTCACTAGATGATGCTAGCGTCGGCTCATCCATAACAGAACGAGATAAACAATGGCCACATTTATCGTCGGTTACGACCTTATCAAGAAGAGCGAGCACGATTACAACAACCTCATCAATGCCATTAAGGCGTATCCCAATTGGTAGCATCACCTTGATTCGACGTGGGCGATCGTGTCGGCTCAAACAGCGGTCCCAATCCGGGACAACCTTAAGCAGCACATCCATCGAGACGACAAGTTGCTGGTCGTTCAGTCCGCCCGTGTGGCGGCATGGTACGGCTTCAATGCTGAAGGGGCGAACTGGCTCATTACCAACGTATAAAGCGAAAAGTCCGCACGGCGCGAACCGGGCGGGCTTCCCATAAACATCGTCGAGCTCGCTAACTCAACAACTATAATCATGCAGTCAAACGATATTCCAAAAATCCCAGATCCACAACCCGTGTACCGTGCGCCGAATCGCAAGGATCACGACAAGCGAGTTCCGACTCGGACGCCGTCTGACAAAGCGCCGCCTAACGCCAATAGAATCCGTTAGCCGCGTATTAGAAGATGAGCGGACTGGCTACTGCCGCAAGGCGTAGCCGGTTCAGCCATTGAGCGATCGCCTTATTACGCGCAGTTGCTCCATTGATTCTTTGCTGGAAGCCTTCCAACTCGCCTCTTTTGAGACATTGAACACCGGCGGAATCGGTCGCGCCATCAAGCACTTCCAAACCCGCAAGCCACTGAGAAAAAAAGCCAGGCGGTGAGCGCCGTAGCGCCCGCGGTGAACGGCGTCCAGCTGCCCTCTTGTACGCCTTTGGCCGCATAGGTCAGCCCTCCAGCCATTCCCGCCAAAGAGAGAGTCGACGTACTCCCGGAGTCCTTCGCTAGGTTGTCGGCCGCACGTATCGAATGCTACGCCGTCGTGCGCTGCGTCCGAAAGCGATCCCGAAAAGGCTCACTCATGACCGCTTATCATATAGTAGTCCTTTTTTTGTCGTGACGATGGTCGCGACGATCGCCCTGGTGCGCGGTGCGGATGCCCGCGCTAAGCGTCACTTCGAAGAGATCGAGCAACGCAAGAAGCGCATCCGCTGGCCGGCAGCGCAATGAAACGGTTCCACTGCGTACGGAACGCCGCGGCGAGATCTAGGCGTGACAGGTCGGAGAGGCAGCCATCGAATCCAACTACACGATCGGAGGATCGGATGAAAAAGGCAGGTCCGCTGCGGTGATGAAGCGCACCTTGATCCCAGCTTGCGTTGCTTGCCGATGAGCCGTGAGCAGGCCAACCTGTTCTTCCAGGTGATCGCCAAACGATACGAGCGTGGCAGTCTGATCGTGACCAGTAACCTTCCGTTCGGGCAGCGGGACCAAACGTTCGCCGATGACGCAACGCTCACTGCTGCCATCCTCGGCCGACTATTGTATCACGCTCACGTCGTGGCAATCCAGGGCGAGAGCTATCGACTACGCGACAAGCGGCGCGCCGGACTGGTTATGAAGAGATCGACTACAACAAAGGAGAACGCCGCCAACGGAATGCGGTCGGCACCGCAAAAACACTGCAACTCGGTGTATCAAATCTGAAGTGCCAATGCAGACTGAACTGTATCAATTCCTGAGTGCCGTTGACACCGTCTCGTTCGGCTAATCGTCGCCCTCTCTGCTCTACCTCCAAAACCAATAAGGAAGCGTCACGCTCCAGAACTTCACTGGCGAGAAAGACGTCACTGCCCTCCTCGCCGCAGGCGTCTCGCTCGCAGACCCGAAGAAGAGCCCTGTCACAGACGGCAAACCGTTCGTGATCGTCCCGGAAGGCTTCAAGACTCAAATCGTCGAGGACGTCTTCGCAAACCCGAATCGCACATCCGGCACGGTGAAGCTGCGCGATGCGGCGAGCTTCATCCAGTACTTCAACCGTCAGAAGCGCCCGGAAAGCCTGATCTACGCGTCCTTGGAACTGACGCGCGTACCGCGTCGAGTTCCCGGTCCCCGCCTCGCGCGAGTGGAAGACGTGGACTGGCAAGGATCGCCAGCCGATGAGCCAGCTGGAGCTCGCGGAGTTGATTGAAGACACCTGCCCGACATCGTCAATCCTGATGGCTCGACGATGTTCAGCGTCGCGCTGAACTTCGAGGCCAGCAAGGAAACTTCGTGTCGGCCGCTCGCCTGCAGGACGGCAGCACAAACTTCGTCTGGAAGGAAGACGTGAACGCTACCGGCAACAAGATCGCGATGCCCTCGCAGATCACACTGAGCATCCCGGTGTTCGAGAACGGCGCGCCTTATTCGATCGAGGCCCGCATCAAATACCGCACCAAGGACGGCGTGCTGAAGATCTGGTACGAGCTGGTCCGCCCGCACAAGGTCCTCGAACTCGCGTTCCGCGCTATCTGGACGCAGATCGAGGAACAGACATCCACCAAGATTCTGCTCGGCACGCCCGAGTAACTCCTCTCATCAACCACTGCGAAAGCGGGCCGGCGCTCAATCCGGCCATCTGACTTGATATCGTTGCACGCCGCTTGACCATGATGGGTCATCTGATATGGAAGTCCGGCTTGCAGCGTCATCAATTCAGACCCCCCGCTCTCACGGCGCATGCCTTGAGGGCGCCTCGAGCGATGAAGCGCAGTAGGCGTGAAATCGTCGGGCTGCGATTTCCAAGGAGAAGCAATGATGAGCATCGGTTAGTTGGCTTTATAGGATCAGATCAACGACCCGGATAAAGGGGAAACAAGGTCACACGTTCTGATCAAGCGCTACGAAAAGGAGATCGAACGACAAGCGCTGGAGCGCTCGGCGCATCTTTGCGAAGAGCATAGCGCCGCGTACATGACGAACGTGCCCAGGCACGCCACGAGAAAGCGCGCCAACGCCTTCCGCGTAATGATCGAGAGCGCGTCGAACGACGGGACGAAGACATGACCAGCCACGAACGGCTTATGAAATGGCGATCCATGGCCAGACTTTACGGCAGAGACTCTGTCCCCTGCGCCTGGGGAAGCATGGCAAGAAGCTGAGCGTATGGCGTTGGAGCGCTGCATGTCCATCCTTGGATACCCGCCGCATGAGTATTACGCGAAGGCGATTCGTGATCTGATCAAAGACGCGCCGAGTGAGAAGGAGCAATCGTGAGCAAAGCGATCATCGACACAAAAGGCCGCTATGACAAGCACGGCGAAATCCGTTATATGACGCGCTCCGGTGAATATGTGATGTGCCGTCGCCCGCGATGCATGCCGTTCGTGCTTTCAGAGAAAGACTGGAACACGCTTCCTAACCAGCCTGAGTCGAGCGCGTCGAGCAAAGAGGGAGGTGGTATCTGATGGGCTGGATCTGCTGACAACGTATGGCACGGCAGGAGGGACTCGAACCCCCGCCCCTCGGCTTAGAAGGCCGATGCTCTATCCAGCTGAGCTACTGCCGCACATGAACTAGGTGGATCATAACTCACCGTCAGCCGCGCTGGGCCAGCCAAGTCCGCAGACTCGGGATCATTTGCGAAAGTTGATTCGCAAAATCGAAGAATGCACGCGCGCCTGGTCGCGCGGATCAAAAGCGAGACCGCACATCCCCTTGAAAAACGGCCGCTGACACGTCCACGGGTCGCCGCCGTTCCAGCCGTTCGGATTCATCCTCATGAGCAGCGCATTCTCGTAATGTAATGGACTCCACCCACCCCGACGCCACGGCACAATGCGCCGATCGGGTGACGAGCGGCGTCGAACCCGTCTAGGATGAGGAATCCATCATGACCTGCGTTGCTACCGTGATTGGCCTGGATATTTCGAAGAACGTGTTCGTTGCCGTCGGGCGTGAAGATCAGGGCCGCGAAGCGTTCAGGAAGAAGCTTTCGCGACGTCAGGTACTGACCTTTTTCGCTCGCGCGACCCCGGCGAAGGTCGGCATCGAGGCCTGTTCTGGCGCCCACTACTGGGCTCGGTCGCTTGCCGGTCAACGTCACGATGTTTGCCTGATCGCCGGACAGCACGTCAAGGCATATCTGACCGGCAACAAGAACGACGCAAACGATGCGGCAGCCATCGCAGAAGCCCGCCGCCGCGCAATGACGAAATACGTTCCGTTGAATACCGAGGCGCAACAGGATTTGCAGATGATGCACCGGGTCCGGCAAAGTTTGATCGAGCGTCGAACCGGTGTCATCAACCAGGATCGAGGGCTGCTGGGCGAGTATGGAATTGTGATTGCCACCGGCGCCCAGACCTTTCGTCGAGAACTGGGAGCGATACTCGCCAGCGATGCGCATGGTTTGTCCGCGTCGGCGCTCGACAACTTCCGGGATCTATCTCACCAGTTGGACGATCTGGAAGAACATCTCGCCCAGTACGACAGCCGTATCAGGCACGCAGCGCGCAGCGATGAGCGGGCTCGACGCCTGATGGAGGTGCCCGGCGTCGGCGTCCTGACGGCAACGGCGCTGCTGGCGTCCCTCAATGACGCGTCGCCCTTCGACAGTGGCAGGCACTTTGCCGCCAACATCGGACTGGTACCTCACGAGCACAGCACGGGCGGTCGGCAGCGCCTGTTCGGCATCACCAAGCGCGGCGATCGCTATCTGCGCATGCTGCTGATTCACGGCGCGCGAAGCGCGTTGCAATGGGCGCATAAGCGAAGTGACCGAATCTTGCGGTGGGCTGCAGACCTTCAGCAACGCAAAGGCACGAACGTAGCCGCCGTTGCACTGGCGAACAAACTCGCCCGGATCGTCTGGGCGCTGCTCGCACACGGTCGTCACTATGAGTCAGCGCACCTCGCCGGCATGACGGCGCGCTGAGCGCCGCCCTCGAGAACGTTTGAAGTTCTGCCACGGTTGCGAAGGAACGAGAGAAAGATGCACAACTGGTAAAACCAGCGTCAGGAAAATCAGGTTAGCGTACTGGCTTCTGAAGCCGCTTTCGTATTTGGACCCTGACGTGCGCACTGCATTGTGGCCAGAGCATCCCGGTGCTCACCCGAAGGCCGGATAGATACGCGCAACCTTTACCCAGTCGTTCATCGACGATCGTCCCTTGCAAAACGGGTGGAGTCCATAGATACGCTAAGGCAATGTTGAAACGGAGGAAGCATGCCGATCAAGCCTGAGAACCGCGGCCGCTATCCGGCGGACCGGAAGGAGATTCGCGCCTCGATCCTCGCGCGCGCCGGTAGCGCTTTGCCGAAAGCACTTTGTGGCAACACAGCGTGCAACTGGCGCAGGAGCAGTTCCTCGATTTGCGCGAGGGTCACACGACTCTCGCGCTGTCTCACGAGCAACCGATCCGTTGCCGTCATGTTCTGGCAGCGCGATTCGATCGCAAAGAGCTGCCCGATCAACCGAATGAAATCGCTGACGGGGTGGTCGCGACCACGCTGCGTCTTCGGCAGATTCTCTTCCGCCTCGATCATGTAACGACGTGCATGCGCCCAGCAGCCCAGATGCACCAGCTGGTTGGTGTCGGCGACATCGTTGTACGGCTCGTAGCCGTCGGTCATCAACGCCGCGCCGGGTTTGATGCCAGCATAGAGTGCTGCCGCCTGTGCCGCGCTGCGCGTCGGGCTGTAACTGAATAGCCGAACGGGCGGACCAGTGCCGCTCATCTGCGCCCACATATACCTCTTGCGTTGTGCAGCACGGCCCGGCTCTTTAAGGACCTGCACTGTCGTTTCGTCGCCATAGACGATGTCGGCCTCGAGCAGGTGATCGCGCATCAGATTGACTAGCGGCTGCACGGCCGCACCGACACGCACTACGCTGGCTGCCAACGTGTCACGTGAGAGATCGCCACCGAAACGATGCAGCAGCGCGGCGATTCGATACAGCGGCAACGCGTCAGCGAACTTACTCACAACCACCCAAGCAAGCGCCGACTCGGTCAGTAACCCCTTTCGGGATAATACGAGCCGGTGCCGGCGTCACTTTGATGCCGAGGTCGCAGCAAGAGCATGCCTATTTGATTCGCTTATGCTGAATGACACGAACCTGCTGCGGCACGATGTCGAGTTGCTCGCTGATCTCGGAACCGATCTCGACCAGCGCGTGGCCGTCGTGTGCGCAGACGCGTTCTGATTCGGGCAATTCATGACGCACGATCTCGCGGGGCAGCATCGGGTCCGACCGCTTGCGCCCACGCCTCTTGCGTTCGTGCGCGCCGACCTCGATGCCCTGTTCCGTTTCGGTCTCTTGCGCTGGCTCGCATCCCGTTGCGGCCGCTTCTGCTTCGTTCAAGAAGAGGTCGCGCGATCGGCACCGCGCACTTCGCTCTTGGCGGCAAACAGCTGTCGCTGATAGGCCTTGAGCTTCTCGCGCAGCAGATCGCGTTCGACGGTCACCACGCGTGACTCGCCCTTCATGGCAGCGAGTTCTGCGCGCAGCGACTGCAGCTCGTCGGTGGGGGATGAGGATGGTGGCGGCATCGCCGGATTAGACCAGCGATGCTGGCTCGCGTTTCAGGTCACGCGCTGATAATAGCGCGTCGGATGCGCGCGCATCGCTTCGATGTCTATGCCGTCGTGTCGCATCAAACGACGCACAACCTTCTCCGAGATGAAGACCTGTTGTCTGATCAATGCCGAGCGAATTCGACGATAACCGTAGCAACGGTGATTGAGTTCGAAAATGTCCGCGATGACGCGACGCGCGTCAGCATTCTTGTCAGCAACCAACAGCCGTGCACGGTGATAGAAGTAAGAACTGCTGGCAAGAGCCAAAGCGGCTAACAGCTTCGGCAACGCATAGGTCTGTTTCAGGGCATCAACCAGCATCGTCTTCTCCCGGTTGCTCAGGAGCTGCGGGCTGATGCCCATCCCCTTTTTATCAGTTCGTTCGCCTTCTTCAGACTATCGTGCTCAAGCTGCAGCTGTCGGATGTCGCATCGAAGCGATTCGACCTGTTGTTCCAGCTCCGCACGCTGATGGTCTGATGCTGGTTTCTTTTTGCGTTTCATAGATGCCGGAACCTTTCGACCGAGTAGCTGATTCTTCCAGTTATACAGCGTTGGCCGGCTCACACCGGCTTTCTCGGCAACCACGCGTGCGCTTTGGTCTCTGGTGCACAATCCAATGACTGCTGCCTGCTTTACCTTTTGTGATTTTGGAACGCTTCCAGCGGCTCGGCCAACATTACGTTTTTTGATTTCTGGACGCAATTCTTCGATCCAGGCCGCGAGCGTCTCGCGACTCGGATAACCCAAAGCCCTCAAAGTTGCGGCAGCACAGCGGCCATGACTCAAATAATGATTGACAGCCACCTTCTTCTGCTCATCGGAATACCTCGGCCTTGAACAAACATAGCCCGCCCGTAGATCGTGGCACTGCTCGTATTCGCAATGCCAGGCCTTGAGAGAGTACTTGGTCGGATAGCCCAACTGCCGAATGGTAGCTCCGATGCGCTTGCCGAGCTTCAACTAAAGTCGAACCGCTCGAATGCGATCTTCGAATGAGAACATGAACTACCTCCAGGTAGTCCAAGATTTTGTCCGCACCCCCTCTTTTTCTTCGGCGCGCCACGTGCCTGAATGAACAGCATTCGATAGATCGTTCTGTGTGACACGTGGAAATCCTCGTTGCTCGGCCACGTCCGCTTTAGCCATCCGGCGACCTGCCGCAGCAACTACTGCAGCTGCAGCTTTGCGGCCACGATCTTTGCCAGCGCCGGTTTCGTGACCAGCTTACACACCTTCGGGCGCAGCGCCCGCTGCCAGGCAAGCTGGTCGGCGGAGTCCGCCCGATAGCCTTTCTCGCCGCTGTTGAGCTTGATCTCACGGCAGATCGTGGAAGGCGCTCGCGACAGGCGTCGTGCGATCGACTGGATGGACTGATCTGCCGCGAGACCTCTTGAGATTTGTTTGCGCTCGGCGAGCGTGAGCGACCGCTTCGATCGCCGTCGCGGCGGAGGCTGAATTCCTCCAGTTTGCGCCAAATTCCCGCTACGGATGAATGATGGCGATCGAACAGCTGCGCGGTACGCTGCAGCGACTCGCCCGCACGCCAGTGCTCCCACATAAGCGCCTTCTGGCTCTCACTGTAATAGATTCGGCGTCTTTGTTTCATCGCAACACTCCCGCCGCTTACGCAGCGTTCATTGTGTTGCATCGACCGGTTGAATCCGCCGACCAATAGCGGGTGGCGGCGAGGTGGCTACGGCAAAACTACCTCCACCGTCAGTCCGGCACCTTCCGGAGAGCGCGCGGCCATGACGCCGCCATGCGCTGCGACGATGCGCTGCGTGAAGTGGTAGCCCAAGCCGCTGCCCTTCTTTCCCACGGAAGAAGCAGCGCGGAAATAGGGCGTGCCGAGCCGGGGAAGTTCGTCCGGCCCGACGCCCGGTCCGTGATCCCTCACTTCGATGCGCAATCCTCGTTCGTCCCGCGCGACGATGACCTCCAATGGACTTTCCTCCGGCGAGTAGCGCAAGGCGTTCGTCAGCAGATTACCGATCGCGATGTTGATTAAGGTCGGATCAAGCCAATGAGTGGCGTCGTCGGGCGATAGCCGCAGGATGGTACGTCGCTCCGCCGCTTCGCCTTGTTGGCGAATGGCGTTTTCAAGCAGTGGACGGATAGCGCACAGCTCCCGCGACAGCGCCAGACCGCCGTTTTCGAGTGCCTCCGTCATCAGGAAGTTGTCGACAAAGCCGGATAGTGTTGCCACATTCGCGCGGATTTGCGACAGGCGCTCCGCCGCTGTCTGCGGCAGCGCGGGCGTTTTGAACACGACCATCTGCGTCGCCCTGTCTATAGCGGCAAGCGGATTGCGAAACTCGTGCGACAGCATGGCCACGAAACGCCGCTGTTCCTCGGCTCGCTCGGCGGCGACAGCGGCTTCCCGCTCGGCCGCTGTCTTGTCCTGCTGCAACTGCCGCAACCGTAGCGCTAGACCAAAGCTCATAACCAGCACATGAATCAACGGTGCAATCTGGTAAAGATGGGAAGTAACCACGTCTTGCTGCAAAAAGCCTTGATTGGCCGCGAAGTTGACAAGCGTGCCGAGCGCCGGGATGACGAAAGCAACAAAATAAAGGAGCGGTTCAACACGGCGACTGCGTCGCCAAAAGACCAGTGCCAGTCCCAAGCCGGCAAAGAAATTCAGGCTGTTGAGGACATTCGCTAGCTTGACGACGTAGAGCAGCGCGGCCGTTACCAGAAAGGGCATTAATGCGAAAGGCAGCAACCCGAGGTTGAGAAAAATGGTGAACCGGAACAGGCGATGCACGCGAGGAAAATGTTGCCGCAAATCGAGCAACCTGTCCCACATCAGCGCGATGGAAATCGACCCGCCCAGCCAGCCGATGCGCGGAAGGGCGTCGCTGAACCAGGATTGATGCGAAGGCAGCAGCACTGGCAAATAGCCATTGGTCCCCAAATGGAACAGCGCCATCGAGGCCACATACCCGGCGTAGGCCGCCATTGCTGCATCATGCAGCCGCGCGCCGAGAATCGCGTAAAGCAGCACGCCAATGAGCAAGATGCCGAAATACGCTCCGCGATAAAAATTTTCCTTCGTCTCATTGGCGACGAATGCGCTGTACTGCCAGAGCTCGGCGCTGACGTTGATGGCGTTGGTCGTGCGTACGCGGAAGTAAATGTCGGTGACTCCGTACGCGGATACCTCGACCGGGACGGCGAACAGACGGGTTTGCAAAGGGCGGTGTTCGTACGGCCGATGATAGCCCAGTTCATATTTGCGAAAACCGCCGTCCGGCTGCCTGACCCAGATATCTACCTCCTCCAGTTCCGGCATGCCGATGGATAACACCCAGCTTGCTGGGGCGTCAGCCACGCGTGTGAAGGCGACGCGGAACCAGTGGTCGTTCGTGCCGTAGCTCAGGCTACGAAAATCCGGCAACCGCGTGAAACTCTCCTGCCTGACCGCATCGAAAGACAAGGATCGGCCTTTATCCTCGAAGAGTTCCAGATGCCCCTTCAGTGAAACGTCAGGCATTTCTTTCGTCAGCTGCACCGCTCCGGCCGGAAGCGCGACCAGAACAATCCATAAGGCTACTAGCAGCCGGCCGACGAGCCACCAAATCATGCCGCCACCTCGCACAGCCCGAGAAACGTATAACCCTTTCCGTAACTGGGCCGGATGGGGAGATCGACACCGCACGCTTCCTGCACTTTGCGGCGCAGACGGCTCGCCGTGTTGTCCAGATTGCGCAAGTTGGACAAGGTGGGCGGCTTGCCCAGACACTTCAGCAGCGTATTGCGCTCGATGACCTGCCCCGGACACTCGAACAGCGCCGCCAGCAGACCTACCTCGGCATGCGTCAACTCCACGGCAGTGCCGTCCGGCGCCGTCAATCGCCAATGCCTGGCGCGCAGGCACCACGCCCCGTTACTCGCGAAAATGGCCGCATCTTGAGCACCATTGCTGTGGTGCCGCTCTAGCCGCAGCAACAAGCTATGACAGGCCGCCTCGATCACCTCCAGAGAACTGCGCTTGGAGAGGAATACATCGGCACCTGCGCTCAGCCCCTGCGCATGATAGTCGTTCGAGTCGAAAGCCGTCAGCATGACGATGCCGGCCGTATCCTGGGCACGCACCCGCTTGGTCACCTCCAACCCTCCGACGCCCGGCAAGGCCACGTCTAGCAAAAGCAAATCGAAACGCTGTGCCGGCCAGACTACGAAAAAATCCTCCGCACTCACAAAACCCAGCGCGGAAAAACCACGCATCCTCAAAAATTCCACAAGATCGGCAAGCAGACAAGGGTTGTCTTCCACAACCGCGACAAGCGGGATGAGCGAACGCATGGGCATCCAAATGAAAAACGACGGATAGGCACAATTTAATCAAAATCATTGTAAGCGATGATTCCCGCACACCCGACAAGAAATTGTTCGCACGGACCGGGCAAGCGTAGCCGCATTGCGACGGTTGCGATTAATCAGCGATGTCTGCGCCAGAGTGGTGAGCATGCGTGGTGCCCAGCGTGCTGCCGTGGATTCAGCCTGTCATCCGGCCTGCACCTATTCGCGCTGCTTTCGGGCATAGTGGAATGGCAGCAAGTCAGTTCCATCGCAGCAGGCCGCTGAAACGCACTCGATCTGAAGCGGCCTCGCTCCAGTCACAAGGCTTTCGCCGCGAATTTTTCGCATTGTGCAAGCCCAATGCAGCTTAAGGTCCTTTTTGGGCGGTTTGGGCCGAATTTCTGGTTTCATTTTCGCGCTTACCGTCACGATGGACGGACTTGAGCCAAGGATCGCAGGCGCACGAGATTATAGGCGGCCATGTTCAACACGAACAAATGATCCACCTTCTTCAACCCGCGCACCATCGCCTGGCGCAGGCGCCCCACGGTCTTCGCCCAGCCGAAGCCTTCTTCGATCCGCTTGCGTTTTGCTGAGAAATCGCGTAGTCAACGCTCGAGGCAATCGAGTCAGCGACCGCCGAGCGCCGTCCCGAGATATTTTGCGCGACGTGCGGTGTGACCTTCATCTTGTGGCAGGCCTCGATGAATTCCTGTGCGTCGTAACCCTTGTCCGCACTAGCGCGATCTCTACGCTCCCATCCTATACTGCTTGCCGCGCGTCGTTGATCATGATCTTGGCCGCTTCACGCTCGGCATACCTATCAGCGTATGTGACACGCGCGTTGACTACCAAGCCATGCCGGTTAACGACGGACTCGAAGCACAAGCTGCCGGTCGCTGAGAATCTGCTGAAGCGCAAATTTAGGCCGACGGCGCCTAATCAGGTGTTCACCTCAGACATCACGTCCATCCGGAGCGACGAGGGCTGGCTGTATCTGGCGATCGTGCTGGACTGTTCGACCGGGAAGTTGTCGGCTGGTCGATCAAGCCGCGCATGACGGCGGACATCGTGATTGACGCGCTGACGATAGCGTGGTTCCGACGTCGGCCTGAGCCCGGCGCGTTGCATCATTCAGACAGGGGTAGCCAGTACGCAAGCCACGACTTCCAGCGCAAGCTGACGGAATATGGCATGCGCTGCTCAATGAGTCGCAAGGGAGATTGCTGGGACACTCAGTCCAAAATACGTCTTGAACGTCGGACCGATCTGACCCGTGCTGGGATTGGCCGGGCTGCCTTTGCATTGACCTGTCGATCGGGCTCCCCGGCGTTTCCCGAGCATTGCCGGGCCCAGCGTTTGTGACCTGATAGGAGCTTTGTCCTGCACCGTGAGTGTCCTGTCCAGCGAATGGGGTTGGCGATGCGCCCACCACGACGGAAACAGGCA
>NZ_JACSUE010000037.1:0-18843 GCF_014384845.1 Caballeronia sp. EK | reverse complement strand
AATGGTGATGCCGGGCGACAACGTGTCGATCACGGTGAAGCTGATCGCTCCGATCGCCATGGAAGAAGGTCTGCGCTTCGCCATTCGCGAAGGCGGCCGTACCGTCGGCGCCGGTGTCGTGGCAAAGATTATCGAGTAAGAGCCAGAAATCTTCTCGATAGTTAGTGGTTTCGGGGTCGGCGAAGTCCGTCGACCCCAAATGGTTTAGGGGTATAGCTCAACTGGCAGAGCGTCGGTCTCCAAAACCGAAGGTTGGGGGTTCGATTCCCTCTGCCCCTGCCAACTTCTCGCGTCAAGTGGCGCTGTTTAAGGTGTTATGGCGAATCCTTCCGTCGAAACTGTAAATACTTCCGGCGACAAGTTAATGTTGGTGGCGGGCGTATTGTTGGTCTTGGCCGGGTTCGTTGGGTTCTTCTGGCTCTCTGGCCAAGAATGGTACGTCCGCGGCGGAGCGCTTGCTGTCGGTGTCATCGCGGGTGTCGCAGTCGGTCTTCTCTCTGCGCCGGGCAAAGGGTTCATCGCGTTCGCCAAGGACTCGTACAAGGAAGTCCGCAAGGTTGTCTGGCCAACTCGCAAAGAGGCCACTCAGACGACTCTGGTGGTCTTCGCGTTTGTTCTGATCATGGCCATTTTTCTTTGGCTTAGCGATAAGTCGATCGAATGGGTGATTTTCTCGGCGATTCTGGGTTGGAAATGATATGAGCGATACTCCGGCATCCCCGAGTGGAAAGCGTTGGTATGTGGTGCACGCCTACTCCGGCATGGAGAAGAGCGTGCAACGTGCGCTTCAGGAGCGCATCGACCGTGCGGGAATGCAAGATCAATTCGGTCAGATTCTCGTCCCGACGGAAGAAGTTGTTGAAGTAAAAGGTGGTCACAAGTCGGTCACGGAGCGTCGTTTCTTCCCGGGCTATGTCCTGGTCGAGATGGAAATGACGGACGAAACGTGGCATCTGGTCAAGAATACGGCCAAGGTAACGGGTTTCGTCGGTGGCGCGCGTAACCGCCCGAGTCCCATCTCGCCGCGTGAAGTCGAAAAGATCATGTCGCAGATGCAGGAAGGCGTCGAAAAGCCGCGGCCGAAGACGCTGTTCGAGGTGGGCGAGATGGTCCGCGTGAAGGAAGGTCCGTTCACCGACTTCAATGGCAACGTCGAAGAAGTGAACTACGAAAAGTCCCGAGTTCGTGTCTCCGTGACGATTTTCGGGCGGTCGACACCTGTTGAACTTGAGTTTGGTCAGGTCGAAAAGCTTTAATTTAGTACATCGCGCGTGGCTTCCGAGTCATCGCGCGATTCGCGCTTACGGTCCGCATCATGACCGTTGAGGAGCGTCAGTAGCCGGCAAGGGCGAACGCGCGCTATCACTCATCGGACGCTCACGCGTCCAGCAGAGGTTTTCAACATGGCAAAGAAAATCATCGGCTTTATCAAACTGCAGATTCCTGCAGGTAAAGCCAATCCGTCGCCGCCGGTCGGTCCGGCACTGGGCCAGCGCGGCCTGAACATCATGGAGTTCTGCAAGGCGTTCAACGCGCAGACTCAAGGTATGGAGCCCGGTCTGCCGGTGCCGGTCGTTATTACGGCATTTGCGGACAAGAGCTTCACCTTCATCATGAAGACGCCGCCGGCTACCGTTCTGATCAAGAAGGCTGCCGCTGTGCAAAAGGGTTCGAGCAAGCCGCACACCGACAAGGTCGGCAACATCACCCGCGCTCAAGCGGAAGAAATCGCGAAGACCAAGATGCCGGATCTTACGGCAGCTGATCTGGACGCCGCCGTGCGCACGATCGCCGGCAGCGCGCGTTCGATGGGCATCACTGTGGAGGGCGTGTAAATGGCTAAGCTTTCTAAGCGCCTTCAGGCATTCGCGAGCAAGGTTGATCGTCAAAAGCTGTACGCGATCGAAGACGCTCTGGCTCTCGTCAAGGAATGCGCGAGCGCGAAGTTTGACGAATCGATCGACGTCGCGGTTCAACTCGGCATCGACGCGAAGAAGTCGGACCAAGTCGTTCGTGGTTCCGTGGTTCTGCCGGCCGGTACCGGCAAATCGGTTCGTGTGGCAGTGTTCGCGCAAGGCGACAAGGCCGAGCAAGCTCGTGCGGCTGGCGCAGACGTGGTCGGCATGGAAGACCTGGCCGAGCAAGTCAAGGCGGGCAATCTGAACTTTGACGTTGTGATCGCTTCGCCGGACACGATGCGTGTCGTTGGTACGTTGGGTCAGATCCTCGGTCCGCGTGGCCTCATGCCGAACCCGAAGGTCGGCACGGTTACCCCGGACGTCGCTCAAGCAGTCAAGAACGCAAAGGCGGGTCAGGTGCAGTTCCGCGTCGACAAGGCCGGTATCATCCACGGCACGATCGGTCGCGCATCGTTCGAGCCGGCATCGCTGCGTCAAAACCTGACTGCGCTGATCGAAGCGCTGCAAAAGGCGAAGCCGGCGACGAGCAAGGGTGTGTATCTGCGCAAGATCGCTGTGTCGAGCACGATGGGCGTCGGCGTTCGCGTGGATCAAGCCACGCTGGCGCAACAGTAAGAATTTCTGGCGCGGCCGCAAGGTCGCGCTGTTAAAGGGCTTTGGGCGGTTGCAAGATTGCGGTTCCGGGTCGAGCAACCGGTTGTCAAAGACCGTTGGTGGTGATGCAGCAGGCAGGCAGCACCTTAATTCAAGCCAACGCAGATGGCGAACCCGAAACAGTTTTGCAGTGGTTGAAGTCGGTTGTCGATCATCCTGAATGATCACCGATCGATCGAAATACTCCTAACAGTCGGACGCCGTTGTCGAACGTGGTGCATGAGGGTTTGTGGCCCGAGTGCATCGAATCTGGAGGTTTAACCGTGCCACTGAACAAAGAAGATAAGCAGGCAGTCGTCGCTGAAGTCGCCGCGCAAGTCGCGAAGGCTCAGACGATGGTGCTCGCTGAGTATCGTGGGATCACGGTTGGCGATCTGACCAAGCTGCGCGCGAAAGCGCGTGAGCAACAGGTGTATCTGCGCGTGTTGAAGAACACGCTGGCGCGTCGCGCTGTCGAAGGTACCCCGTTCGCTCCGCTGGCTGAGCAGATGACCGGTCCTCTGATCTACGGCATCTCGGAAGATGCCATTGCCGCTGCCAAGGTCGTCAACGACTTCGGCAAGAGCAATGACAAGTTGATCATCAAGGCTGGTTCCTACGAAGGCAATGTGATGGACAAGGCAGGCGTGCAAGCGCTGGCCAACATCCCGAGCCGCGAAGAACTGCTCTCCAAGCTGCTGTTCGTCATGCAAGCACCTGTTTCCGGCTTCGCGCGCGCTTTGGCCGCGCTCGCCGAAAAGAAACAAGGCGAAGCTGCATAACGCACGCGCTTGGGCACCAGTTGCTCAGTTAGGTATTAGCTAGATCGCTAGCTCGATCCGAATTCAATTTAGGAGTATTTCAAATGGCAATCGCAAAAGAAGACATCCTGGAAGCCGTTGGCTCGATGTCGGTTCTCGAACTGAACGAACTGGTCAAGGCGTTCGAAGAGAAGTTTGGCGTGTCGGCTGCTGCTGTCGCAGTTGCTGGCCCGGCTGGTGGCGGCGCAGCTGCTGCTGTCGAAGAGCAAACCGAGTTCACCGTGAACCTGCTCGAAGTCGGCGCAAACAAGGTCTCCGTGATTAAGGCTGTTCGTGAACTGACGGGTCTCGGCCTGAAGGAAGCGAAGGACCTGGTCGACGGCGCACCGAAGCCCGTCAAGGAAGCGGTGCCGAAGGCTGCCGCTGAAGAAGCGAAGAAGAAGCTGGAAGAAGCAGGCGCGAAGGCTGAAATCAAGTAAGTTTCATTGCGCCGTGCGAAGGCTGGCGGTTTTCCACCGCCGGCCTTTTTGTGCTTTGTGGGGACCGAGTTTTTATGCCTGCCGGCAGGTATAAAAGTCCTCACAGAAGCCAAAGCGAACGGTCGGATCGGCATGAATTTCCGGCTGTTCGCTTTGTCTTCTGAAGCGACTGCAGAAGGCAAGTTTGGTCGGGTAGCGGGAAACACAGGCATCCGCTGCCGTCAGCCAGCGGTTGGTAGCGGCCAACCACCAAGCTTCTAGGCTCGCGCGTCCTCCCCGGACATGTGCGCGAGTCTCAGTCGGTGAACACCGGGCTGTGACACCGAGGTATCCCGCCTCGGTAACGCCCGCCGTGATTCGGAGATCGTATGCAATATTCCTTCACCGAGAAGAAGCGTATTCGCAAGAGTTTCGCGAAGCGCCCCATCGTTCACCAAGTTCCCTTTTTGCTGGCGACCCAGCTTGAATCATTCCAGACGTTTCTGCAAGCAGACACGTCGTCGTCGCAGCGCAAGTCAGAAGGCTTGCAGGCTGCGTTCACGTCTGTTTTCCCCATCGTTTCGCACAACGGCTTCGCGCGGCTCGAGTTCGTCAGCTACATGCTGTCGTCGCCCGCATTCAACATCAAGGAATGCCAGCAGCGCGGCCTGACGTACTGCTCGGCGTTGCGCGCAAAAGTGCGCCTGGTTCTGCTCGATAAGGAGTCGCCGAGCAAGCCGGTCGTCAAGGAAGTGAAAGAGCAGGAAGTCTACATGGGCGAAATTCCGCTCATGACGCCGACGGGTTCGTTCGTCATCAACGGAACCGAGCGCGTGATCGTGTCGCAGCTCCACCGTTCGCCTGGCGTGTTCTTCGAGCACGACAAGGGCAAGACGCACAGCTCCGGCAAGCTGCTGTTCTCGGCGCGGATCATTCCTTACCGTGGCTCGTGGCTCGATTTCGAATTCGACCCGAAGGACGTGCTGTATTTCCGTGTCGACCGTCGTCGCAAGATGCCGGTCACAATTCTGCTGAAAGCGATCGGCATGACGCCGGAGCAGATCCTCGCGAACTTCTTCGTGTTCGACAACTTCGGCCTGATGAGCGAAGGCGCGCAAATGGAATTCGTTCCCGAGCGCCTGCGCGGTGAAGTCGCGCGTTTCGACATCCAGGATCGCGATGGCAACGTCATCGTCACGAAGGACAAGCGGATTAACGCGAAGCACATTCGCGACCTCGAAAACGCCAAGACGAAGTTCATCTCGGTGCCCGAGGAGTACCTGCTCGGCCGCGTGCTGGCGAAGAACGTGATCGATCCGGAAACGGGCGAAGTGATCGCGAACGCCAACGAGGAAATCACGGAAACGGTTCTCGAGAAGCTGCGCGAAGCGAAGGTCAAGGACATCCAGACGCTGTACACGAACGATCTGGACCAGGGCCCGTACATCTCGTCGACGCTGCGTATCGACGAAACCGCCGACAAGATGGCCGCGCGCATCGCGATTTATCGGATGATGCGTCCGGGCGAACCGCCGACCGAAGAAGCGGTCGAGGCGCTGTTCAACCGTCTGTTCTACAGCGAAGACGCGTACGACCTCTCGAAGGTCGGCCGTATGAAGTTCAACCGCCGTGTCGGTCGTGACGAAATCGTCGGCCCGATGACGCTGCAGGACGACGACATCCTCGCGACGATCAAGATCCTCGTCGAGTTGCGTAACGGCAAGGGCGAAGTGGACGACATCGACCACTTGGGCAATCGTCGCGTGCGTTGCGTCGGCGAACTCGCGGAGAACCAGTTCCGCGCGGGTCTCGTGCGCGTCGAGCGCGCGGTGAAGGAACGCCTCGGCCAGGCCGAAAGCGAAAACCTGATGCCGCACGACCTGATCAACTCGAAGCCGATTTCCTCGGCGATTCGCGAGTTCTTCGGCTCGTCGCAGCTCTCGCAGTTCATGGACCAGACCAACCCGCTGTCGGAAATCACGCACAAGCGTCGTGTTTCCGCACTGGGGCCGGGCGGTCTGACGCGCGAGCGCGCGGGCTTCGAAGTCCGCGACGTGCATCCGACGCACTATGGCCGCGTGTGCCCGATCGAAACGCCGGAAGGTCCGAACATCGGTCTGATCAACTCGCTGGCGCTGTATGCCCACCTGAACGAATACGGCTTCCTCGAAACGCCGTACCGCAAGGTCGTGGACAGCAAGGTGACCGACCAGATCGACTATCTGTCGGCAATCGAGGAAGGCCGTTACGTGATCGCTCAGGCGAACGCGGCAGTGGCCGACGACGGCACGCTGACCGACGAACTCGTGTCGTCGCGTGAAGCGGGCGAAACGCTGATGGTCACGCCGGACCGCATCCAGTACATGGACGTGGCGCCGTCGCAGATCGTGTCGGTGGCTGCATCGCTGATTCCGTTCCTCGAGCACGACGACGCGAACCGCGCGTTGATGGGCTCGAACATGCAGCGTCAGGCCGTGCCGTGTCTGCGTCCGGAGAAGCCGGTCGTCGGTACGGGCATCGAGCGTACGGTCGCGGTCGACTCGGGTACGACGGTGCAGGCGCTGCGTGGCGGTGTGGTGGATTACGTCGACGCGGGCCGTATCGTGATTCGCGTGAACGACGATGAAGCCGTTGCCGGCGACGTCGGCGTGGACATCTACAACCTGATCAAGTACACGCGTTCGAACCAGAACACGAACATCAACCAGCGTCCGATCGCGAAGGTTGGCGACAAGGTTTCGCGCGGCGACGTGCTGGCCGACGGCGCCTCGACGGATCTGGGCGAGCTCGCGCTCGGCCAGAACATGCTGGTCGCGTTCATGCCGTGGAACGGCTACAACTTCGAAGACTCGATCCTGATCTCGGAGAAGGTCGTCGCGGACGATCGTTACACGTCGATCCACATCGAAGAATTGAACGTCGTTGCTCGCGACACGAAGCTCGGACCGGAAGAAATCACGCGCGACATTTCGAACCTCGCGGAAGTGCAACTTGGCCGTCTCGACGAGTCGGGCATCGTGTACATCGGCGCGGAAGTGGAAGCGGGCGACGTGCTGGTCGGCAAGGTCACGCCGAAGGGCGAAACCCAGCTGACGCCGGAAGAAAAGCTGCTGCGCGCGATCTTCGGCGAGAAGGCATCGGACGTGAAGGATACGTCGCTGCGCGTGCCGTCGGGCATGAGCGGCACGGTCATCGACGTGCAGGTGTTCACGCGCGAAGGCATCACGCGTGACAAGCGCGCGCAACAGATCATCGACGACGAACTGAAGCGCTATCGCCTCGACCTGAACGACCAGCTTCGTATCGTGGAAGGCGACGCGTTCCAGCGTCTCGCACGCATGCTGAACGGCAAGGTCGCGAACGGCGGTCCGAAGAAGCTCGCGAAGGGCACGAAGATCGACCTCCCGTACCTCGAAGATCTCGACCACTACCACTGGTTCGACATCCGCCTCGCGGACGAAGAAGCAGCGGCGCAGCTGGAAGCGATCAAGGACTCGATCGAGCAGAAGCGTCACCAGTTCGACCTCGCATTCGAAGAGAAGCGCAAGAAGCTCACGCAAGGCGACGAACTGCCGCCGGGCGTGCTGAAGATGGTCAAGGTGTATCTCGCCGTGAAGCGTCGTCTGCAGCCTGGCGACAAGATGGCAGGCCGTCACGGTAACAAGGGTGTCGTGTCGAAGATCGTGCCGATCGAAGACATGCCGTACATGGCCGATGGCCGTCCGGCCGACGTCGTGCTGAATCCGCTCGGCGTGCCGTCGCGGATGAACGTGGGTCAGATTCTCGAAGTGCATCTGGGCTGGGCCGCGAAGGGTCTCGGCTGGCGTATCGGCGAAATGCTGGCGCGTCAGACGAAGATCGAGGAACTGCGCCAGTTCCTGACGAAGATCTACAACGAGTCGGGCCGCAAGGAAGAGCTGGAAAGCTTCTCCGATGACGAAATCTTCGAACTCGCGAAGAACCTGCGCGAAGGCGTGCCGTTCGCAACGCCGGTGTTCGATGGCGCGACCGAAGAGGAAATGGGGCGTGCGCTCGATCTGGCGTATCCGGACGACATCGCCACGAACCTCGGCATGAACTCGTCGAAGAATCAGGTTCAGCTGCACGATGGTCGCACCGGCGAGCCGTTCGAGCGGAAAGTCACGGTCGGCTACATGCACTACCTGAAGCTGCACCACTTGGTCGACGACAAGATGCACGCGCGTTCGACCGGTCCGTACTCGCTCGTCACGCAGCAGCCGCTGGGTGGTAAGGCGCAGTTCGGTGGTCAGCGCTTCGGTGAGATGGAAGTGTGGGCGCTCGAGGCGTATGGCGCATCGTATGTGCTGCAGGAAATGCTGACGGTCAAGTCGGACGACGTGACGGGCCGGACCAAGGTTTATGAGAACCTGGTCAAGGGCGATCACGTGATCGACGCGGGCATGCCGGAATCCTTCAACGTGTTGGTGAAGGAAATCCGCTCGCTCGGTATTGATATCGATCTGGACCGCAACTAATCGGACTACGGAGAGAAAGCAATGAAAGCTCTGCTCGATCTATTCAAGCAAGTCCAACAAGAAGAAGTTTTTGATGCGATCAAGATCGGCCTCGCGTCGCCCGACAAGATTCGTTCTTGGTCGTTCGGTGAAGTGAAGAAGCCTGAGACCATCAACTACCGCACGTTCAAGCCGGAGCGGGATGGTCTGTTCTGCGCGAAGATTTTTGGTCCGATCAAGGACTACGAATGCCTTTGCGGCAAGTACAAGCGCCTGAAGCACCGTGGCGTGATCTGCGAGAAGTGCGGCGTCGAAGTGACGCTGGCCAAGGTGCGTCGCGAACGGATGGGCCATATCGAACTGGCCTCGCCGGTCGCGCACATCTGGTTCCTGAAGTCGCTGCCGTCGCGTCTGGGCATGGTGCTCGACATGACGCTGCGCGACATCGAGCGCGTGCTGTACTTCGAAGCGTACGTGGTCATCGATCCGGGCATGACGCCGCTGAAAGCGCGGCAGATCATGACCGAAGAGGATTACTACAACAAGGTCGAAGAGTACGGTGACGAATTCCGTGCCGAGATGGGCGCGGAAGGCGTGCGCGAGTTGCTGCGCGCGATCAACATCGACGAACAGGTCGAGATGCTGCGCACCGAACTCAAGAACACGGGTTCGGAAGCGAAGATCAAGAAGTACGCGAAGCGCCTGAAAGTGCTCGAAGCATTCCAACGTTCGGGCATCAAGCCTGACTGGATGGTGCTCGAAGTGCTGCCGGTGCTGCCGCCGGAACTGCGTCCGCTGGTGCCGCTGGATGGCGGCCGTTTCGCGACGTCGGATCTGAACGACCTGTATCGCCGCGTGATCAACCGTAACAACCGCTTGAAGCGTCTGCTCGAACTGAAGGCGCCTGAAATCATCGTCCGCAACGAAAAGCGGATGCTGCAGGAAGCCGTCGATTCGCTGCTCGACAACGGCCGTCGCGGCAAGGCGATGACCGGCGCGAACAAGCGTCCGCTGAAGTCGCTCGCCGACATGATCAAGGGTAAGGGCGGCCGTTTCCGTCAGAACCTGCTCGGTAAGCGTGTCGACTACTCGGGCCGATCGGTGATCGTGGTGGGTCCGACGCTCAAGCTGCATCAGTGCGGTCTGCCGAAGCTGATGGCGCTCGAACTGTTCAAGCCTTTCATCTTCAACAAGCTGGAAGTGATGGGCGTCGCGACGACCATCAAGGCCGCGAAGAAGGAAGTCGAGAACCAGACGGCGGTGGTGTGGGACATCCTCGAAGAGGTGATCCGCGAGCATCCGGTGATGCTGAACCGTGCGCCTACGCTTCACCGACTCGGCATTCAGGCTTTCGAGCCGGTGCTGATCGAAGGCAAGGCGATTCAGCTCCACCCGCTCGTCTGCGCGGCATTCAACGCCGACTTCGACGGTGACCAGATGGCCGTTCACGTGCCGCTGTCGCTCGAAGCGCAGATGGAAGCGCGCACGCTGATGCTGGCGTCGAACAACGTCCTGTTCCCGGCGAACGGCGATCCGTCGATCGTGCCGTCGCAGGATATCGTGCTGGGCCTTTACTACGCGTCGCGTGAAGCGATCAACGGCAAGGGCGAAGGCATGACGTTCACGGGCGTGTCGGAAGTGATCCGCGCGTACGAGAACAAGGAAGTCGAGCTGGCTTCGCGCGTCAACGTGCGTATCACCGAAATGGTGGCGAACGAGGACACGAGCGAAGGCGCGCCGGCGTTCGTGCCGAAGATCTCGCTGTATGCGACGACCGTCGGCCGTTCGATCCTGTCGGAGATTCTGCCGCCGGGCCTGCCGTTCACGGTGCTGAACAAGCCGCTGAAGAAGAAGGAAATCTCGCGCCTGATCAACACGGCGTTCCGCAAGTGTGGTTTGCGCGAGACGGTGATTTTCGCCGACCAGCTGATGCAGATGGGCTTCCGCCTCGCAACGCGCGCCGGCATCTCGATTTGCGTGGACGACATGCTCGTGCCGCCGCAGAAAGAGACGATCGTGGGCGACGCCGCGAAGAAGGTGAAGGAGTACGACCGTCAGTACATGTCGGGTCTTGTCACCGCGCAGGAACGCTACAACAACGTGGTCGACATCTGGTCGGCGACGTCGGAAAGCGTCGGCAAGGCGATGATGGAGCAGCTCGCGACGGAACCCGTCACCGACCGTGACGGCAACGAAACGAAGCAGGAGTCGTTCAACTCCATCTACATGATGGCCGACTCGGGCGCTCGTGGTTCCGCGGTGCAGATTCGTCAGTTGGCCGGTATGCGCGGCCTGATGGCGAAGCCGGACGGCTCGATCATCGAGACGCCGATTACCGCGAACTTCCGCGAAGGCCTGAACGTGTTGCAGTACTTCATCTCGACCCACGGCGCTCGTAAAGGTCTGGCGGATACGGCACTGAAGACCGCGAACTCGGGTTACCTGACGCGTCGTCTCGTCGACGTGACGCAGGATCTGGTTGTCGTCGAAGACGATTGCGGCACGTCGAACGGCGTGGCGATGAAGGCGTTGGTGGAAGGCGGTGAAGTCGTCGAAGCGCTGCGTGACCGTATTCTCGGTCGCGTCGCGGTGGCGGACGTCGTCAATCCGGAAACGCAGGAAACGCTGTACGCGTCGGGCGATCTGCTCGACGAAGACGCGGTCGAGGAAATCGAACGCCTCGGCATCGACGAAGTGCGCGTGCGCACGCCGTTGACCTGCGAAACGCGCTATGGCCTGTGCGCCGCGTGCTACGGCCGTGACCTCGGCCGCGGTTCGCGCGTGAACGTCGGTGAGGCCGTCGGCGTGATCGCTGCTCAGTCGATCGGCGAGCCGGGCACGCAGCTGACGATGCGTACGTTCCACATCGGTGGTGCGGCATCGCGTGCGGCGGTTGCTTCGACGGTCGAAGCGAAGAGCAACGGTACGGTGCGCTTCACGGCAACGATGCGTTACGTCACCAACGCGAAGGGCGAGCAGGTCGTCATCTCGCGTTCGGGCGAGGCGATCATCGCGGACGACTTCGGTCGCGAGCGTGAGCGTCACAAGGTGCCGTACGGCGCGACGCTGCTGCAACTCGACGGCGCGCAGATCAAGGCCGGTGCGCAACTGGCTCAATGGGACCCGCTGACGCGTCCGATCATCACCGAGTGGGGCGGTACGGTGAAGTTCGAAAACGTCGAGGAAGGCGTGACGGTTGCGAAGCAGATCGACGACGTGACCGGTCTTTCGACCCTGGTCGTGATCGACGTGAAGCGTCGCGGCTCGCAAGCTTCGAAGAGCGTGCGTCCGCAGGTGAAACTGCTCGACGCGAACGGCGAGGAAGTGAAGATCCCGAACACCGAGCATTCGGTGCAGATCGGCTTTCAGGTCGGCGCACTGATCACCGTGAAGGATGGTCAGCAAGTGCAGGTCGGTGAAGTGCTGGCACGTATCCCGGTTGAAGCGCAGAAGACGCGTGACATTACCGGTGGTCTGCCGCGCGTGGCCGAACTGTTCGAAGCGCGCTCGCCGAAGGACGCCGGTATTTTGGCGGAAGTCACGGGCACGACGTCGTTCGGTAAGGACACGAAGGGCAAGCAGCGTCTCGTCATCACGGATCTCGAAGGCAATCAGCACGAGTTCCTGATCGCGAAGGAAAAGCAGGTGCTGGTGCACGATGGTCAGGTCGTCAACAAGGGCGAAATGATTGTCGACGGTCCTGCCGATCCGCACGACATCCTGCGTTTGCAGGGTATCGAGGCGCTGTCGCGCTACATCGTGGACGAAGTGCAGGACGTGTACCGTCTGCAGGGCGTGAAGATCAACGACAAGCACATCGAAGTGATCGTGCGTCAGATGCTGCGTCGTGTGCAGATCGTCGACAACGGCGATACGCGCTTCATCCCGGGCGAGCAGGTCGAGCGTTCGGACATGCTGGACGAAAACGACAAGATGATCGCGGAAGACAAGCGTCCGGCGTCGTACGACAACGTGCTGCTCGGTATCACGAAGGCATCGCTGTCGACCGATTCGTTCATCTCGGCGGCGTCGTTCCAGGAAACGACCCGCGTGCTGACCGAAGCGGCGATCATGGGCAAGCGCGACGATCTGCGTGGCCTGAAGGAAAACGTGATCGTCGGCCGTCTGATTCCGGCCGGTACGGGTCTCGCGTTCCACAAGGCACGCAAGGCGAAGGAATCGTCGGATCGCGAGCGTTTCGACCAGATCGCGGCCGAAGAGGCATTCGACTTTGGTACGCCGGAAACCCCGGCGGCGGAGCAGCAGCAGCCGCATACCAACGAGTAAGCGTCTTTCGCTCGTAGTAGTCACGAACCGCTCAGCTTCGGCTGAGCGGTTTTTTTTCGGGTGTCGATTCCGCCTCGTTGCCTCCGTCATTTGGCTAACGCGCATTCTTGCGCGTCGGCGCGCGTGGATGCGTTGGTAGAATTCGTTATCTCTCATCGCAGTACGCACCCGTCTTCCATGTCCCGCCCACTCGAAATACTCAACGAAATCTTCGGCTATCCCGCATTTCGCGGACAACAGGCGGAGATCGTCGAGCATGTCGCGAACGGCGGCGATTCGCTCGTGCTGATGCCAACAGGCGGCGGCAAGTCGCTGTGCTATCAGATACCGTCCCTCGTGCGCAGCGAGGCCGGGCTCGGCGCGGGCATCGTGGTGTCCCCATTGATCGCGCTGATGCAGGATCAGGTCGCGGCCCTCAAGGAAGTCGGCGTACGCGCCGCATATCTGAATTCGACCCTGTCGGGCGCCGAGGCCGCGGCCACCGAACGCGCGCTGCGCGACGGCGACATCGATCTCCTTTACGTCGCGCCCGAACGGCTGATGACGCCGCGCTTTCTCGAACTGCTCGAACGCGCGCGCGTCGGCCTTTTCGCCATCGACGAAGCGCACTGTGTGTCGCAATGGGGACACGATTTTCGCCCTGAGTACATCCAGCTTTCGGTGTTGCACGAGCGATTTCCGGATGTCCCGCGCATCGCGCTCACCGCCACTGCCGACGCGATCACGCGCGATGAAATCGTCCATCGGCTCGCGCTGGACGACGCGCGCATCTTCGTTTCTAGTTTCGACCGGCCGAACATTCGGTATCGCATCGTCGAGAAGGACAACGCGCGCTCGCAGCTGCTCGATTTCATCCGGGCCGAGCACACGAACAAGGACGGCACCACCGATGCCGGCGTGGTGTACTGTCTGTCGCGGCGCAAGGTCGAAGAAACCGCGGAATGGATGAAGGGCCAGGGCATTCGCGCGCTGCCGTACCACGCCGGCATGGAGTTCGAGACGCGCCAAAAGCATCAGGAGATGTTTCAGCGCGAGGAGGGCGTCGTCATGTGCGCGACGATCGCGTTCGGCATGGGCATCGACAAGCCGGACGTGCGCTTTGTCGCGCATCTGGATTTGCCGAAGAGCGTCGAGGGCTATTACCAGGAAACGGGGCGCGCCGGCCGCGACGGTCTACCGGCGAACGCGTGGATGGCGTACGGACTGGGCGACGTCGTGCAGCAGCGCAAGATGATCGACGAATCCGAAGCCGACGACGCACACAAGCGCGTGCAGACCGGCAAGCTCGATGCGCTGCTGGGTCTGTGCGAGGTTGCGTCGTGTCGTCGCGTGCGTCTGCTTGCGTACTTTGGTGAGACGAGCACGCCCTGCGGCAACTGCGATACGTGTCTCGAGCCGCCCGCGTCCTTCGATGCCACACGCGAGGCGCAAATGGCGCTGTCGTGCGTGTATCGCGCGCAGAAGGCGAGCGGATTTCGGTTCGGCGCGGGCCATCTCATCGATATCCTGCGCGGCACCCGCAGCGAGAAGGTCCTGCAGCGCGGACACGAGAAGATTTCGACCTTCGGTGTGGGTGCCGCGCTTTCCGAACCCGAGTGGCGCGCGGTGTTCCGGCAGCTCGTGGCGTTCGGCTATCTCGCCGTCGATCACGACGGTTTTGGCGCGCTCGTGCTGACCGACGCCAGCAAGCCTGTCCTGAAGGGCGAAGAGCACGTCACGTTGCGCAAATACGTGAAGCCGACTCGAGCACGTCAGTCTTCCAGTCGAACCGGCGAGCGTGCGGATCCGACCGCCGGCATGTCAGCGCGCGAAAAGGCCCGTTGGGAGCGTCTGCGCAGTTGGCGTGCGGAGACCGCGAAGAGCGACGGTGTGCCGGCCTACGTCATTTTCCATGACGCCACGCTCGCCGAGATCGTCCGCAGCGATCCCGATACGATCGACGATCTGCGCCACATTCCTGGCATCGGCGTGCGCAAACTGGAACGCTTCGGCGACGAATTGCTCGCCGTCGTCGGCTCCGATTGATGCCACGCATGCGAAAAGCCCTCGAAATCGTCGCAACGTATTGACCCGATTGCGATTTTCGGAATATCATGCTTGGTTCTCGTTCTTGGTCCGCCTTCGGAACCGGCTTAGTCCCGGGTGCAGAAAGCGGAATTCATCGGCGAGATCGTCAAACGCGCAATTGTCTTCGCTTTGCCCGAAAGAATTGCGCGGATTCTGTTCATTTTTAGGATTAAACAATGCCAACCATCAATCAACTGGTTCGCAAAGGCCGCGCGTCGGAAACGACGAAGAGCAAGTCGCCGGCCCTGCAGGACTGCCCTCAGCGTCGTGGCGTGTGCACTCGCGTGTACACCACGACGCCGAAGAAGCCGAACTCGGCACTTCGTAAAGTTGCCAAGGTTCGTCTGACGAACGGCTTCGAAGTCATTTCGTACATCGGCGGTGAAGGCCACAACCTGCAAGAGCACTCGGTTGTGCTGATCCGCGGCGGCCGTGTGAAGGACTTGCCGGGTGTGCGTTACCACATGGTTCGCGGCTCGCTGGATACCCAGGGCGTCAAGGACCGTAAGCAAGCTCGCTCGAAGTACGGTGCGAAGCGCGCGAAGGCTGGCAAGTAAGTCGCCGGTCGAAGTTAAGGAATCAGGTCGCCGCAAGGCGGTTAAGGCGATGGTGCCGGAAATGCCGGTGCTGTCGAGTAAGTGGTCACCCGGCCAAGCTGGTTTAGTCGAATAGATGGATCGGGTTTGTTGGTGGCCGCGGAGTTGAAAGTCAGCTCCAACTGAAAAAGTAAAGGAAGAATCATGCCGCGTCGTCGCGAAGTCCCCAAGCGGGAAGTGTTGCCGGATCCGAAGTTCGGTAACGTAGATGTAGCCAAGTTCATGAACGTGCTGATGCTCTCCGGCAAGAAGTCGGTTGCCGAGCGTATCGTGTACGGCGCTTTTGAACAGATCCAGACCAAGGGTGGCAAGGACCCGCTGGAAGTGTTCACGGTTGCGCTCAACAACGTGAAGCCGGTGGTCGAAGTGAAGAGCCGTCGCGTTGGTGGTGCCAACTATCAGGTTCCGGTCGAAGTGCGTCCCTCGCGTCGTATGGCATTGGCGATGCGTTGGTTGCGTGAAGCCGCGAAGAAGCGCAGCGAAAAGTCGATGGCCCTGCGTCTGGCAGGTGAACTCTCCGAAGCGGCTGAAGGCCGCGGCGGCGCGATGAAGAAGCGCGACGAAGTTCACCGCATGGCAGAGGCCAACAAGGCATTCTCGCACTTCCGTTTCTAAGCTCCCGCTCGTAGAGCAAACGGAAAAATCAGGGCGGGTGCGCTACTCCAGGCGCCTCGCCCGTTTGTGTTAGGGCGCGCTCGCACTCGCTGGCGCGTCGACCGAAAAAGGATCCAAAGTGGCTCGCAAGACACCTATCGAGCGCTACCGCAATATCGGTATCAGCGCTCACATCGACGCCGGCAAAACGACGACGACCGAGCGCATTCTGTTTTACACGGGCGTGAACCACAAGATCGGTGAAGTTCACGACGGCGCAGCAACGATGGACTGGATGGAGCAGGAGCAGGAGCGCGGCATCACCATCACGTCGGCTGCTACCACGGCCTTCTGGAAGGGCATGGGCGGCAACTATCCCGAGCACCGCATCAACATCATCGACACCCCGGGACACGTCGACTTCACGATCGAAGTGGAACGCTCGATGCGCGTTCTCGACGGCGCGTGCATGGTCTATTGTGCAGTGGGCGGCGTGCAGCCGCAGTCGGAAACCGTGTGGCGTCAGGCTAACAAGTACAAGGTTCCCCGTCTCGCGTTCGTCAACAAGATGGACCGTACCGGCGCGAACTTCTTCAAGGTCTACGACCAGTTGAAGACGCGTCTGAAGGCGAACCCGGTTCCCGTCGTGGTGCCGATCGGCGCTGAAGACACGTTCACGGGCGTGGTCGACCTGATCAAGATGAAGGCGATCATTTGGGACGAAGCGTCGCAAGGCACGAAGTTCGACTACGTCGATATCCCGGCTGAACTCGTCGACACGTGCAACGAGTGGCGCGAGAAGATGATCGAATCGGCTGCCGAAGCCACCGAAGAGCTGATGGAAAAGTACCTCGGCGGCGAAGAGCTGACCGAAGCGGAAATCGTCAAGGCGATCCGCGACCGGACCATCGCGTGCGAAATTCAGCCGATGCTGTGCGGCACTGCGTTCAAGAACAAGGGCGTGCAGCGCATGCTCGACGCCGTGATCGACTTCCTGCCGTCGCCGATCGACATTCCGCCGGTTACGGGCGAACTCGAAAGCGGTGAGAAGGGCGAGCGTCGTGCATCCGACGACGAGAAGTTCTCGTCGCTGGCGTTCAAGATCATGACGGACCCGTTCGTCGGTCAGCTGATCTTCTTCCGCGTGTACTCGGGCGTTGTGAATTCGGGTGACACCGTGCTGAACGCGACCAAGGACAAGAAGGAACGCCTCGGCCGTATTCTGCAGATGCACGCCAACCAGCGCGAAGAAATCAAGGAAGTGCGCGCGGGCGATATCGCGGCGGCAGTCGGTCTGAAAGAAGCGACCACCGGCGACACGCTGTGCGATCCGCAACACCCGATCGTGCTCGAACGCATGATTTTCCCGGAGCCGGTGATTTCGCAGGCAGTTGAGCCGAAGACGAAGCCTGACCAGGAAAAGATGGGTCTGGCGCTGAACCGTCTGGCACAGGAAGATCCGTCGTTCCGCGTGCAAACGGACGAAGAATCGGGCCAAACCATCATTTCGGGCATGGGCGAGCTCCACCTGGAAATTCTGGTAGACCGTATGCGTCGCGAATTCGGCGTGGAAGCGACTGTCGGCAAGCCGCAGGTTGCTTACCGCGAGACGATCCGCAGCAAGGCGGAAGACGTCGACGGCAAGTTCGTCAAGCAGTCGGGTGGTCGCGGCCAGTACGGTCACGCGGTCATTACGCTCGAGCCGAACGAGCAGGGCAAGGGCTACGAGTTCCTGGACGAGATCAAGGGCGGCGTGATTCCGCGCGAATACATCCCGGCCGTGGACAAGGGTATCCAGGAAACGCTGAAGTCGGGCGTGCTGGCTGGCTTCCCGGTGGTCGACGTGAAGGTTCACCTGACGTTCGGTTCGTACCACGACGTCGACTCGAACGAAAACGCGTTCCGCATGGCCGGTTCGATGGCCTTCAAGGAAGCAATGCGCAAGGCAAGCCCGGTCATCCTCGAACCGATGATGGCTGTGGAAGTCGAAACGCCGGAAGACTACATGGGCAACGTGATGGGCGACCTGTCGGGCCGTCGCGGTATTGTCCAGGGCATGGAAGACATGATTGGCGGCGGCAAGATCGTTCGCGCCGAAGTGCCGCTGTCGGAAATGTTCGGCTACTCGACGTCGCTGCGTTCGCTGACGCAAGGCCGTGCCACGTACACGATGGAGTTCAAGCACTACTCCGAAGCTCCGCGTAACGTCGCCGAAGCGATCATCAACGCCAAGGGTAAGTAATACCCGCAAGTAATTCGGCGCAAGCCACAAGCTTTAACCGATAACCAAACTTTGAAAGAAGGTAATCATGGCAAAAGGTAAATTCGAGCGGACCAAGCCGCACGTGAACGTGGGCACGATCGGTCACGTTGACCACGGCAAGACCACGCTGACGGCAGCGATCACGACGGTTCTCACGCAGAAGTTCGGCGGCGAAGCCAAGGCGTATGACCAGATCGACGCAGCGCCGGAAGAAAAGGCGCGTGGTATCACCATCAACACTGCGCACGTCGAGTACGAAACGGCTAACCGCCACTACGCACACGTCGACTGCCCGGGCCACGCTGACTATGTGAAGAACATGATCACGGGCGCGGCGCAGATGGATGGCGCAATCCTGGTGTGCTCGGCCGCTGACGGCCCGATGCCGCAAACGCGCGAGCACATCCTGCTGGCCCGTCAGGTTGGCGTGCCGTACATCATCGTGTTCCTGAACAAGTGCGACATGGTGGACGACGCCGAGCTGCTCGAGCTCGTCGAAATGGAAGTGCGCGAGCTTCTGTCGAAGTACGACTTCCCGGGCGACGACACGCCGATCATCAAGGGTTCGGCCAAGCTGGCGCTGGAAGGCGACAAGGGCGAGCTGGGCGAAGTGGCGATCATGAATCTGGCCGACGCGCTGGATTCGTACATCCCGACTCCGGAGCGGGCAGTTGACGGTTCGTTCCTGATGCCGGTGGAAGACGTGTTCTCGATCTCGGGTCGTGGCACGGTGGTGACGGGTCGTATCGAGCGCGGCGTGGTGAAGGTCGGCGAGGAAATCGAAATCGTC
>NZ_JACSUE010000036.1:0-20138 GCF_014384845.1 Caballeronia sp. EK | reverse complement strand
CGCACAAAGCGCCATCAGTGCCCGGCTGCACGCTCCCTGCCATTCCTCAACGAGAAACCGCTCGTTTAGCGGATCAATTCCACGACGCCGTCGCTTAGTGTCGGATTTAGACCGGCGTTCACAGTTAAATGAGAAAGTCCTTTTAGCCAACTTCTCACTCTTCTTGGTCAACTCTGCAAGAGGGCTTTCAGCGAATCGCAATCCTGCCAGCGCTGGCGGAGCGGTGATCGTATGAGTAGGGGCTCGGACAAGACACAAAAGGTGCATGACATAAGAATCGGGCGCGCTGAGTGTTGAGAGGAGGTGCAAGCGCGACGACAACAAGCACAAGGCTGCGAGTTTACAATCGTCAGTGCGATTTTGAGAAAGAACGAGACGAAGCATCGCCTATCATGTCGTTTGAACCATGGGCTCGATAACATTCTAGAGGCCGCATGCCTCGCTAATTAAAGGTGCGATGGTGGGAGATATAGTGACGATGAGTACCCTATCAAGGGCATTTCTGGACATCGGCTCAGATGATGAGCGCGGCAGTAAGTCACCAATTGCGGTGCGAGGCGCAAGCTACGGGGATTATGGTGGTTTTAAGGACTTACTTCTCTCGATATTGACGTTCGGTATTTATTCCTTCATCAAAATCTCCAACGTGGCGAAGAAAAAAGAAGCTCTTGATCAACTAGTAAAAGATCTTCATCTTGCTCTGCTTACGAAGAAGCGGTGCGCCAATCAAGTTATCGTCAAAGTCGATCGCGAAGAAATCTCGTTTGCACAGAATGCGGACGAAACGGTGACAATTAGGAATTCCAATAAAGAGATTGCGATAATCCAAATGCCGTTTGTAGAGTTGCTTTCTCGCATAGAAGGTGAGTCAGGGCTCACGGCATATCCCGGTCAATTCCTGCTGCCGATCTACGATGAGCATTTTGACGAGGCGGCGTCGCTCCTCACTCGCGGCATGTTGTTAGACGAGCGCGGCTTTTCATATTTTCCCGTACAGACCCTCCAAGACATTTACGATATTCAGGACGACTTTAAGTACAATTTGAAACCCTCCAAAGCCTATATAGAATTGCGTAGCTTGTTACGTGAGCGTGGGGAGATGAAGGACGGAGTGATGGTGTTTTCGCCCGGTTTTATAACCGCGCTGGGCGCACTCCGCGACGAGCACGAGATGTCCGCGTTATTGCGATTCAAGTTTCTTTCATTTCTGCCGTTTTCCGGTGCAAGAGAAAAGTCACATGTTCTTGAGCGGCTTGTAAAGGAGATTCATCTGAGCCTTCTAGCCATGGGCTCGAACGGCAGTCGTGTTGCCGTCCAATTAGATCGGGAGAGCATTCATATCGAGCAGGACGAGGACGGCATTTTGAAAATTAAGTCAATTGATGCACGAACGGAGCGATGTATTAGAGAGGCAGCCTTAGGAGAAATGTCGCTTAGTGACTTGCGTCACTACGTACAAGCCGAGTCCGGACTTCGGTCCCTGCCCGATCGATTCACGCGACGTACTAACGACGAGCATTTTGATAGGGCGATTTCACTACTCACTCGCGGTGTCCTGTCGGACGCGAACGGCGTTTTGCATCTCGCCCCTGGAATCCTTAACGATGTCTCCAAAGAGCTCAAGATTGGTGGGGAAGTCTCGAGCGCATGTACAGAATTAGATGGCTTATTAACGAATCATCTGCGTGATGAGGATGGATTCGTGATCTTGTCGCGAGACACTCTAAGCGAACTGGATTCGCTTCATGAAAGGTACGAAATGCGCGACTAAGTTGTACGATTCGCAGACATTGCTTCGCTTACTTGGTCGGCGATGCTCTGGAGAAGTCCTGTTTCCAATCCATTCAAGATGCCGGATCGTTCTTCCGCTCTTCGTACGCAATTTGCACCTGCTCTGAGAGAGCCCTGATTTCACTAACTTCGTATCCGTCAGCGCAACCCGTCTTGATTGTCCGCGTGCATGATGCGAAGGTTTGGCCATCGTAGTGATTGGAGGGATGGGATGGACGACGACGCGGTGGGCCGTGCTGCGGTGCGAATGCGTGCGCGACGCCCGCGCCAGGGCGAAGCGTTCTGGCGAGAGATGGTGGCAACATCGAAGATCAGCGGCGTTGGCACTCGACGTTTCTATCGCGAATAAGGCCTTGCCGTCAGTACTTTCGGGTTGCGGCGCAAGAAGCTTACGGGCGAAACGCCTTCAACGAGTCCGCTGGCCGTGACGGCCGACGCCGCGTTTGTCATTGCTCGCCTCGAAAGTGAGCCTGCGGTGACACCATCATCTGCGTCAGCCGATACACCATCATCATCGACCCGTGATCGCGTCACGTTATCGATCGCCGGCGTTCGCATCGAATTGAGTGGCGAGCATGCTGAGCGCATTGTGCGCTTCGTGCTCGGGCAGCTTGGCGGTGCACGGTGCTGATCGCCGCTGACGTCCGAGCTTACATCTGCCGCGAGCCTGTCGACATGCGCAAGTCAATCGACACGCTGTCGTATCTGGTCGAACCGCTTCTTGCGCAGAAGCCGGCTTCGGGCAACCTGTTCGTGTTCGTCGGCCGGGACCGCATGAAGGGGAAGTGCCTGTATTGGGATCGCACGGGGTTCGCGCTCTGGTACAAGCGGCTTGAACATGGGCATTTCCCATCGCCCGCGGCGCTGGCGCAACGTGGATTCACGCTCGTGTTTTGAGGATTGCACAGGGGCGACTACCGAAAGTTCGTGCCGGCTAACGGATGCCAGTCCAGTTCTGGAGAGCGATTCGGTTACTCCGAATCCCGACCGATAAGAAAGGTTAAAAAAAGCGGAGATTTCTTACGGCTTTCTCGATGACTCGTTCAAGCAGTGCCCCATCGACGACTCGGATGACACATTCCGAATAGAAAAGGATAAAGCGACGATAGGTTTTTCAAGAAGAGCAATCGGCATAATGCCGGCGACGCTGGATTTGTTTCCGGGATAGACCGAAACAATGCGCGGCTGGGTAATAGAAGTGTCTTTACTTGGAACCTATGTAATCGCCTCGGTTTAGATGTTATTCCGGAGACGAAATTTGCTCATATCGACGGTGAGTTTGGTTATATCCAAGCTGTGGCGACTAGGGTGCCAGCCTTCCACGCCGGCAAAGAATGCTTCGTTCGAATTATGGAGGATCCGCAGCTAATTAAAAAGATGTTCGATCTGCAACTTCTCGATGCGATCACGGGACAGGCAGACCGCCATGCGGCAAACTACTTCATAGATGTGGAAGGCCACGCAGTATGGGGAATCGATAATGATCAGTGTGCCGGAGAGCTCGTGCGCCATCCGAACTACCTGATTTATGCGCAACACGGGGTGGCAGAACTAGATCCGGAACTCGAGCGGCATCCAAACGGAGTCCTTCTCAAAGATGCAAAGGACGTTCTAAAGGAGAGTGCCGGCTCTGCGGTTCGAGGAGTTTGGTTGCCTCCGGTAATGGATCACGATCAAATTGCCTCGATCAAACGCCTTACCGGTGATGAAGTTGAAAGTTGTATGCGTGACTGCGGTTTAAGCGGAGGCGGTGAAATTTCTTCGGCAAAAGCACGGCTACAATCGCTTAAGCAGCACATCAATGTATTGGAGATCCGTCAAGAAAATGGTCACCTTTCGATCATCGATCCAAATGATTGGGCCTTACAGACGACACGAGATCGACTCATTCCGCAGACCCAGTCTACTAGTCAAAATATTACGTTGAATACGAATTATCTGCAACGAGATGTAGCAATTTGGGCATATTAATCTATGTCGTAAGATTTATCAGTAGGAATGGAGCTGCACGTAAGAATATGAAAGCCACGAAAGCCGCGCCCGAAACGTCTCCGTTCGACGGGTACCCGTCCAATGGGCGAGTCTCGCGGCAAGACGCAGAGCGTAGGTCCGAAATTGAGAGGGTGGGGGCGGGCGGCGAGTTCGAGGCGGCCAATTCGCCTACCGGATAAAACAAACCATGATTGCGGCAACGCATTGGCGAGACAATCGAGTGTCACGCGCGACCGTTTTTTCGGAGCCCGACGGAATAGTAGGCCACGTCGTAGTCAAAAACTGCAGTCCGTGCCGCATCGGGTCCAAGACGGTCTGCTCACTGAGTAGATGTGCTCAGAGCGCGAATGTTCGTAACGGCTGCCAAGTTTCGGTCAGAAGGGGGGAGTCCGACTTCGGGGGATTGATGCGAGCCAATGATGCGCCTAACAACGAAAACGTACAACTGATGATGTCCTTGGCTCTGCCGCCGAAATTAGGTAATAGATAATAAAATGAACACCGAGGCCTCCTCGGCGGCATTTGCTGACGTTCGACGACAGCGATGTCGGATTTGCTACAGCGAGGGGCACAAAGCACTGCTGTGGTAGCGCTGGCGGCAGGGTAAGTCGCGCAGTTTTGTGCCCTGACTTGTTTTGTGCCCTAGCGGCCTGAGAGGCGCACGCGCCTCAAGCCTCGACCGCAGCCGGGCACATAACGCAGGTCGGATGGTGGATGATCAATCTCCCTTCCCATTTTGGAACGGAGGTTGTCATGTTGGAGTACTACTACGTCAAGCCAACCACCGTCGATCGTATTTTGGCCAACGTCGCCGGGGCCTATATCGAGCACTACGTCAGTTGGCTGCGTGCGCAGGGCTATGCGGACCGCAACGTTTGCAGACGCGTGCTCATTCTTTGCCAGTTCGGCGAATTCGCAAGCGCCCGCGGCGCAACCGACGGCAGACTGCGCTGGACCACATCGAGGCCTTCGCGCATCACCGGCTGTCGATTCACGGTAAGTCGTGCCATTCTGATGTCACTCGCGCGCAGGTCGCTTATGACGCGTGTAATCCAGTCCGACAGATGCTGGAGTTGGCGCTGTATGGCAGCGTCGGGGCATACCATGAACGCAAGCCGTTCCCGTTTAAATTGGAAGTTCCCGGATTTGCTAGCCACTTGCGCGACGACCGCGGATTAAAGGTCGATACCATCGGGCGCTACGCGCCTTCTACCTCAAAGGCTGGAGCGCATTTCTCGATGGTACTGGAGCCACATCACTGGCGTCGGTGTCGCCATCATTGCTCGCCACTTTCCTTGTCGAGCGTTGCGCGGTCTTGGCACGCACGACACGGCGCGATCTGTGTGGAACACTGCGCGTGTTCCTTAGGTACTGTCATCGTGAGAGGATCGTCGAGCGGGACCTCAGCGCGGCGGTGGAGGTGCCGCGGGTCCATCGTCTGGCCAATCTGCCGCGTGCAATCACATGAGACGAAGTCTGAGACATGGTCGGCTGCGTGGACGACATCAACAGACTCCGAAGGACACTGACGCGTCTCTGACCGAAAGTCCGTCCCTCAAACCGAGCCGACCTCAGAGATCCAATAAACAGAAGCGTTCCCGATTTTAAAAAGTACAGCGCGGTCGATTCCGTAGAATGGACAGGAATCGCTTGGCGAGCCGGCAGAGGCTGTCAAATGCAGGTTGGGAGATGGCACAAACGGTATCGGTTAAATTGGAGAGATGGGATGAGTCGGGTGACTGGGCGAACTAATACGCGGACTTTGGACGGAATTCAAGATGCCGAGATGCACGATGTTTCCAAGTTTTCGCATATGGCAAAGCACGAGGCGAGCTACGTCGACGCGATAAATATCAAGAATTTGCTTCTCTCGATGCCAACCCTTAGGACCTTCGATTTCATCAAGGTTGACAGTATAGATAAAAAGGGCGCAGCCATCGATCAAGCCTTGAAAGATCTCTGGCATGAAATGGCAAAGAATGGGCCCGACCAAATTCAAGAGGTTGAAGCGAAAATCGATGATAAGAGATTGGTTGTCACTGAGTTTAAGAATCTCATAAGCCGAGATTTTGATTTGAAAGTGTCCTTCGATGGAGAGGAAGTCATAATCGAGAGCATGAGAATGGTAGATTTCTGGTCCTCCCTGAATAGAGAGGTAGACCATATTGAGGTCTTCGGGGTGTTAGATATAGAATTAACTGGTTCCGATAAAGCGCGTGGGAGTCGTGAGATCGGAGACTATAATGCGGCTGTTGAACTTCTCAAGGCAGAGGGGGCAGTGTGTCGCGATTGTGAGTCTTCTTATCTTAAAGCCGGTATTGACGACAAGATTTGGGAAATGTTCGAGGAAGATGATGCCTCGGAGGAACTCCTTGCATTGGAGGAGTTGTTGAAAGCGCATACGGCTTTCGCTTTGGATGGGAGACTTAGGCTTAGTCCGAAATTTGAGGCAATATTTTGGAATTTCCATCAAGAGTGCTTAAAGCCAGACGGCAATATTTGGGGCGCCCTTAATTCCTGATGAGACGGCTACGGGCGACATCGGAGGGTCAGCGCGGCGCGCTCGCACTCATTCGCTTCGCCAGCCATCAAGCGTTAAGTGAATCGCCGTCTGCACAATCCGGATCGCTGCGCCGCCCGACATGCCCATAATACGTCGACGGTGCGATCAGCAGCAGGCGGCAGATCGGATCGCCGCCCCCTGCGTTTGGTACTCGTCTTGGTGCTCAAACACCATCCGCACCGCGCACTCCCGCACCTCATCTGAATATCGTGTCCCGATGGGCTTCCTTACCTTGCTTTCGCTTTCCATACTTCAAATCTCCAATTACAGCCAAGATCCGAAGTCTCCTACATCCTCGGCGCGGTTCATAACTAGTCGACCCTGAACAATCCTCAAAGCCTTACGCGACAAGACGTTGTGCCCCAAACCATGTTGAGCGAATTGCAGGAAGCAGGCATATTGACGCTTGATTCCTGCATTTTTTGACGAGGTGCGGATGGGTCCAAAGACGCCTGTGACGGAAGGGGATTTTTCCGGCAACCGCTGCGTGAGCAGATCAACCTGAAGCATCCGCTAGTCGGCTTGGCTGATCTGATCAACTGGGGCCGTTTGGGCAGTTCGATGAGTGAGAGCTTCGTTTCGAGCAGAGGACGCCCGGCCACCTCACCGCGACGGATCGCCGGTCTGTTGTATCTTCAACATGCGTTTGACCTGTCCGACGAAGAGGTCGTGTGGCAATGGTTCAATTCGAACAGCACGCTCGTTTCCGCCTGGTCCTTTCTGACGTATGACAGGTCATCCAGGATGATCAGATCGAAGTGATCGAGCTTGGCGAGCATCGATGGCAACTGCAGGCTTTGGCGTGCCGCCTGCAGCTTCTGCACGATTTCGCCGGTGCGTGTGAACAGCACCCGGTACCCGGCGTCGATCAGCGCATGACCAATGCCGGAGCCCAAATGGCTCTTCCCAGCACCCGGTGGCCCAAACAGCAGGATCGTGGCGCCTTTCTCGAGCCACGAGTCGCCGCTCGCGAGCGCCATTACATGTGCCTTGGACACCACCGGTACCAAGCCGAAGTCGAAGGCCTCGAGCGTCTTGCTTGGGTCCAGATGCGATTCGACGCGATGCCGCTCGATGCGCCGTTTCGCGCGCTCGGCCAGTTCGTGCTCGAGCAGCGCGCCGAGCAGGCGCGTCGATGGCCAGCCTTCCTTGTCGGAGCGCTGAGTGAACTCAGCCCATAGCCGCGCGATCGTCGGCAAGCGCAACTCGGTGAGCATCAGCCCCATACGGGCGGCATCGTAAATTGCGGGCGCGTTCATACAGATGCCTCCTCGCCAAGCAGCGTGTCGTAGAGAGCGGCCGTCGGCATGTCCACAGCCACGTCTGGGCATTGCGCCCGCCGCGGCGCAAATTTTCTGTAGTTGCTCGAGATCGGGCAGCTCACCAGCGGCGAGCAACGCCTCGAGCCGCTCAGCAAGAACGGCCTCGACTCCGTGATTCGCGGCCAGTTCCAGTAAGCCGACCATGGTCTTGCAGGCTTCGCGCTGCGTGAGCCGAGCCTCAAGCCGCTCCCACGTCCGGCGGTACGCCTCGCGTGGGAACAAGTCGTCGCGAAACACCAGCCCCTTAAACGCCTGGGGCTTGCGCTTGAGCGCCTCGATGAAGTGCCGGTAGTCGAGCTTGCGACGGCGACTATTGGCCGCATGCGAGCCGCGTGCTGTGTTGTGCACGAGCGCGCCGATGCTCATGCGGGCAGCCGCCGGCTTGCCACCGCGCGTTCTGTAATCCGGTGGAGAGGGCCTCGAAGCTCTCGCCACCTTCGACGACATAGGCGTATTCCCAGTGCGAGAACGCGAGCACGAAGTGATAGAGCCGGTGATCGAGGGGCGCGCCGGCGACCGTCACGCGCAGATCCCGCATGTCGGTGAAATCCGAGAGCCCCTGCACGCCGGGCAAGTGCTGCTGCGGGAAGAAGATCTCCTTGCCAGGGCCCTCGAGTGCGCGCCATTGGCTGACGCGCCGCTCGAGCGTACGCCGCATGCTGTCAGGGAAGAGGCCCGGATGCGCCTCTTGCAGTTTGCACAGCAACGTGATGGCCTTGAGCCGGGGCGCGTGGCGCAGCAATGGCACGACCTCGCTCTCCCAAACTTCCGCGAACGGATCGTGACGTGTACGCCACGCGCGTGATGGCTTCTGCGACGGCAGACGGCCGTCATGCTCGATGCGCCGGGCCGTGCGAACGCTCATGCCCGCCATCGCCGCGGCGACTTCCTGAGTGTGATGTTTGCGCTTGCTCATATAGAGTCGGACCTGCTGGTCCGTCACGTAGGTTCCAGGCATGGCTGTTCGCTTCTTGTTCGACGCGATCAGCCATCGTAAAACCCCGCTACTCCGGCGCCGCCGGTAGTTCGTCGTCTCCGGCGGCTACGCCGCCTTCGACTCCTCACCACCGGCCAAGGTAACTGTCAAAGGACCGGCCAAGATAATTGTCGTTCTCTATCCAACCTCCGATGAGAGCGGCACGTGCTCGACCATCTGCCCCTTGCCATGAACGACGAGTTTCCCCGAACGCCAGTGAATGTCGTCGAGCTCGATTTCGATGATTTCTCCGGCACGTAAGCCGAGCCTCGCCAACAACAGCAGGATTGCATAGTCACGGAGCCCAGTCGGAGTCGACCGGTCTGCAGATGCAATGAGAGCTTTTTGCTGCTCAGGCGTGAGGAACGTCGGCACAGTCGACTGTCGCCACTTACGAACCGAGGGCACTGACCCAGCCAGGTCTCGGGCCGTATCGCCACGCAGAAAGAGGAAATGGCAGAACGAGCGAAGCGCAACTGCCATCAGCCGCGTGTATTCCGCCGATCGGCCTTTGCTGCGGGCAAGAAGATGATTCCGGAGCGTTACCGCGTCAAATGCATCTGGCAATAAACCTCCGTCGCCGGCCGAGTGACTGTCGAGAAAGTCGCGAATGAACGGACCGTAGACGAGCACAGAGTTCTTCGCGAGTCCACGATCCTGCCTCAGATAGTCCAGGTATCGGCGATAAGTGTGCGCGATCGCAGACTGGCTGCCTAATGTCGGCGAACACACAATGGCTTCCGCGCGCAGATAGGCGAGAAACTGCCGCAATGTGGGACGAGCACGCTGGACGCGGTCTCGTGATGCGTCGATCATGCGCTTCATAAAACGTGCCGTGACAGACTCATCGAGGTCAATCAGGTCGATGTTCCTGTGCTTCATCCACCCAGAGAACGCACACAGGACTCTTCGTTTCTTGCGAAGCGATACCTCGGAGTAGTGAGCCGTCCGTAGACGATCAAGAAATGCATCGATGTGATGGGCCGGCAGCCCGCCGGATTCGCTGACTGTGCGTGTCGCATTCATCTGATCTCTCCTGGCCAGCGCGATAGCCAGCCTAAGAAATCATAGATTTATGCCGATGCAGCGATCAGGAAAGGCCATACTGACCGCCACGCGCATGCGTGACGCGGCATAATCGCGGAGTCGGCATGATGTCATCGAGCGCGACATCAGGCCGTTTGCCACAGCGAGAAAATCGTGGCTGTTCAGCGATACGAAGCCGGTGCGAAAGCAAGCGCGGTCGTCTACAGTCTGATGCTCACGTGCCGAGCTTGCGGCGTCGAACCATATGCCTGACTGCTGCACGTGCTAACCGAGTTGCCGCAGCGGTCCCCGGACGCTGACATCCGCGACCTGCTGCCGTTCAACTACGCCAAGCGGCAGGCCAAGGCAAGCGTCAGCTGAGCCAGCGAGCACGCTTCGATCATCGCGTTGGCGCGCACGCCGTCAGGACCGCTAGACGCGGCCATGCTTGCCCTTCGCTTGCTATTGATTCCCTGTTCGGTGTGCTAAATCTACCGCTTACTTTCGTTCGTGCTCTGCGTCTACCGACCCTGAACAGTTCGATCACCTCGAGTTCGCTGCCGGCGAAGGAGCCCAGGTCGACTGCGGTGAAGGCGCGCTGACCCGCGACCCTAAGACCGACTGCTACCGCCGCCCCAGGCTGCTCGTCATGACCCTGCGGTACTTGCGGCGCAGCTTCCGGCGTGTGGTTTGGAAGTCCAGTCAACAGGGCTGGGCTCAGCTCCACGAGGAAGCCTTTCGCTATTTTTGCGGCGCCGTCAGCTATAGCCTACGGCGCAATTCCTTTTGTGCCGCTGCACTCCTCCTACGACGGAATTCCAACGCGCTAATTTCCCTTGGCTCTACTTCCCTACCCTGGGAAGAATTAACCCACTCCATCGACATTCACCGCGATCGTCTCGTGAGAAAAGAGTGAGAGTTGCAGCGCAATCTCCTCTCTAAGGTCCGCATACTCAGGCTTGCTCGCACACCACTTGATTGCTGCATCCAGTGCCTTGCGGGCATTCTCTGGCTGACCAGCGATTCGATAACTCTGCCCGGCAAGATATGCTGGGCGCGGATCATCCAGGCGTAACAGTCCGGCTTGCCCGAAACAAAACACCGCCTCCATATGTTCAGAAAGGCGTTGGCAGCAAAGTCCAAGCGCAAACCAATAATCAAACTGCCAATGGCTGAGGCGGGATAACAGCATGTAAAAGCGCTTGGCCGCCGCATAGTCTCCGCCATCAAAGAGCTGAGTGGCATATGCGTAGACATGCTCAAGATCACGCGGATCCATCTTCATCAGCGCCTGCACCGTCCCACCTCTTTGAAAAAAATCGCGTACGGTATCTAGGTCGTCTTGCATACGGTATGCCTGCTTCGAACGTTGAAACGATTGGCCTATCGTAGTTATCTCTATTTAATAGAACCTTGGAAATTTTGTCGCGCGTTTTGTGTTTTGGAAAGTAGTCATCCGAGTTAGGGATTTCCCGCCTCGATGTTTAGTATTATCGTGTCACAATACAGTATTTGGTTGGTTCGGGCTCGCCAATGGGCCGCTCGATAAGCAACCATTCTTCATCGCGCGGCGCAGCCCGCCAATAATCGCGGTGCGAAGCCCGCACGCGCAACGCCGCAAAGCGGGAACTCAGGGCGGTACGCGTACCTTCGCGCCACGAAACGGTCTGATAGCGGGATGGTTCGAGCGCTAGCGCAAGGTCTTTGACTGCGACGGGACTATGTCGGAGCAAGGTCCGGTGGCCATACGCGGGTGCTCGACTGGATACCCACGGCGTGTTGCAGTCCCAGTTCACTCACGCCATCACGAAACGCCCCTTCGGAAGGTAAAGCTGGTAAGCGACGGGCAGGCTCGCCTCCGTGGTGGCTACCGACAGGCTCACGGCTACCTGGTAATTGCCCTGCTTACCCAACTGCCCGCAATATTGCCGCGCCACGCCCACCGAATGCTTTCCCATCTCCGGAAAACCGGTATCGTCAATGATCCAATACAACCCCTTTGACGGATTCATGTGCGGCAATACCCGGCGACGAACCTGTTCACAAATGCGGCGTCAGACCATTCGGACTTTGAAACGAAGTGATGCAGGGACTGGTGCCGCGCACTTACGCGATGCGGCTCGCGATGGGCCGCCCGCGGCTCAATACTTCCACGCGCAATCAGCAACATCAACCCTTGACAATATCCCACCAGACCGGCACGACGATCACTGTGTCCAATTGTGTCGCAGAGGTGTTCCAGGTACTCGTCGAACGATGATTCCCAGTCCATCGCTTCCTCATGAAAACGATGAACAAACTCCTACAATGCCACGGATTTTATGACACCGCTGTACTAGGAGCCTGTCAAATTTTAGTGTGCCGAGGTCATGAGACGATAAGGGGAATAACGTCCTATGACCGAAGCAACCGTGACAAAGAAGAACCAGAGCACAAAGGCACCGAAGCTGTTTCCCGATGAGCTAATTGACCAATTGCTTGCACAAGTTCAGGGCAAGGATGCCGAGTCGGTCCTGGGCGAATCGGGTCTGGCCGGCCAACTCAAGAAGCGGCTGGCCGAACGCATGCTCGCGGCCGAGCTGAGCCACCGTCTGGAAGCCGAGACCGAGCAAGGCAAGGCTGGCAATCACCGCAACGGCACTAGCACGAAGACGGTCCTGACGCCCAACGGCGAACTGAAGCTGGATATTCCGCGCGACCGGCAGGCGACGTTTGAGCCGCAACTGGTTGGCAAGTATCAACGCCGGCTGCCGGGTTTCGACGACCACGTCATCAGCATCTATGCGCGCGGCATGAGCGTGCGCGAGATTCAGGGCCATCTGCTGGAGCTGTACGGGCTGCAGGTGTCGCCCGATCTGATTTCGACGGTCACCGACGAGGTGCTGGCTGAGGTCGAGCAGTGGCAGCAACGCCCGCTCGAGGCGATGTATCCGATCGTGTACTTTGACGCGCTGCGACTGAAGATCCGCGACGAAGGCACCGTCAAGAACAAGGCTGTCTATCTGGCGCTGGGCATCCGCGCCGACGGTCGCAAGGAAGTGCTGGGACTGTGGATCGAGCAAACCGAGGGCGCCAAGTTCTGGTTGAAGGTTTTCAACGAACTGAAGAACCGCGGCTTGAACGACATCCTGATCGCGGTGGTCGATGGCTTGCGCGGCTTCCCTGAAGCGATTGAGGCGGTCTATCCGGGCGCCCAGATCCAGACCTGCATCGTGCATCTGATCCGCAATTCGCTGAATCTGGCGAGCTGGAAAGACCGCAAGCCGCTGGCGGCCGCGATCAAGCCGATCTACCAGGCTGCCACCGCCGAGGCGGCGGCAGCCGCGCTCGAGGCCTTTGCAAGCAGCGATTGGGGCCGCAAATTTCCTACCGTCGCGGCGATGTGGCAGCGCCAATGGGAACAGGTGATTCCCTTCTTCGCCTATCCGCCCGAGGTGCGTCGAATCGTATATACGACAAACGCCATCGAGAGCATGCACATGCAGTTGCGCAAGATCGTCAAGAATCGCGGCCACTGCCCGAGCGACGAAGCTGCCAGCAAACTGCTGTATCTGGGCCTTGCGCAACATCGAGAAGGACTGGAAGATGCCGCCTATAACCTGGCGGCAAGCAGTCAATCAGTTCGCCATTCTGTTCGGCGAGCGCTTCACCTGCGCCATCAGCTGCGATTCTTTAATCGACCTCAGCACACAAGATTTCTGACACGTCCGCGGCTCCGCCATCGATGCTCGAACGACACGATGGCCCGGCTATGCTAAGTGCGCGGAACCAGTCCCTGCATCACTTCGTTTCAAAGTCCGAATGGTCCGACGTCGCATTAGTTGAACAGGTTCGTCGCTGGTTATCCCGTCCCAAGTCCATTTGCAGCAGTAGTGCGCTTCCTTCTTCGGGGTCGGGCAAGACCCGATGGTCCACTCTCAAGAGTTGAAGCCTCTACAAAATCCGGGGCGGTTCATCGGTAGCACCTGAGTCAAGGAAAGTTGGCGTCAATTCAATCGGGAAGCCGCATCACGCCAGTTCTTCTGATAAGTGAGCGCGCGTTCATAAAGGATTTTCACCAGTCTGTTAGAGGATCCTCGCGCACAATCGGAAGGATCGGTTGTTTTTCGATAGCTTCGTCCGACCACTCTCCTAAAATCATCAGCGGTAGTCTCCCGGCTACTGCTCATTGGTCGAGCTTGATGAGCCGCAGCCTTGCTGCGGCTTTTTTTTTGGTTCTTCGCAGAAATTCATGGATGTCCGTTGACGATTTTGTAATTTGATGTCTCGGGCGAGCGTTGGAGGCGGGATTGCTCGGTTGCAAAGCATTGGAACCGCCCGGTCCCTCGAGGGGCTATAGTTAGCATATGGAGTGTCCGGAAGGTGAACATGGCACGCTTTTTGGGGTGACCCGCTTCCATGTACGGTTAAGCGGTTGAATTTCGACTGGACTGGTTTCCTCCGGTTTGAGCCGTGCGGTGAGTTGTCCACGGCCGGTCGGCGGGTCGCTCGCTACGACCACGACGCCGGCCGGCGGTAGGCAACTTACCAATAGAGCGGATTCGGTTTTGTTCGTTGTGAAGTTGCTCGTAGCGGATCGGCAAGCGGTAACCTATGCTGCTATGACGACGGCCGACGTTGTACCAACCTCCGATCCACGAGAACAGCGCTTGCCGCACGTGCTCACGGGTTTTGAAGTGTGTGCGGGCGCGGCGATTCGCATTCGAGCGTGGCGAAGAGGCTCTCACACATGGCGTTGTCGAAGCAGTCCGCCACGGTCCCCGTCGACAGACGCACGCCAGCTTCACGGCAGCTTCACGGCAGCTTCACGGCAGCGGCAGCCGAAGGCAATGGATGTGTATTGGCGCGCCTGATCGGAATCATGGACGACGTCGACGGGACGGCGTTGCATGAGGGCCACGTCCAGCGCCCTGAGCATCAGCTCCGTGTACTGGTGATCCGACATCGCCCAGCCCCACTATCCGGGGCTGAACACATCGGGCACCCCCGCGAGATACAGGAATGCTTCGGCAGTCGGCACATAGGTCGCATCCGCTACCCACAGTCGACTGGGCGCATCGGCCACGAAGTGCCGCTGCACGAGATCTGGCGCGGGCCGCGCATCAGGCTCGCACCGTATGGTGCTGATCCAGCGCCGCCGGCTCACACCGCATCGGCGTGCCAGACGCATCAGACGGGCAACCCGTTTGCGTCCAACATGCCCGCCTTTCTCGGTGAGTTCGAAATGAATGCGAGGCATGCCGTAGGTGTCGCGCGAGAAGGCGTGAATCGCTCGGATGCGCGTGAGCGGTTCGGCGTCGCTGCACGCTCGCTTCGATGGCGCGCGTTCAAGCCACGCGTAGAAGCCGCAGGCGGAGACTCCGAGCAGCCGAGCCATCGTTGCCGTGGGCCATCTGGCCTGATTCGCTTTCATTAACGCGAACCCTTCCCGGGCACGGTTACGGTCTCCCGTGCAAACCACCGCCGCTATTGGCAGAGTCTCCGCTCACGCTCGAGCTGGCGTACCTTGCGGCGCAGCCGAGCCGAGCCCGAAATTCAGGCGGGCAGGGGTTACGGTGCTTTCCTATGATGGGCCACCTTCTGTTCCAAAGGATAGCAAGGTATCCACGAAACCGTGTCAACTCCAGTAACGCCCTAGCCAGTCCAGCCGCTCCAGTGGCGGACCAGAGCGGCGATCGCACCGGGCGCGCCGGCGCGGCACATGCAGCACCACTCGATATTCAAAAACAGCGGAAGATCGCGAACCCGGCGTACGGTTGTCTCCTGAATCTGCGTGCAGCGGGCGCCGCATTGCTCGCAGCGCATCACTTTGCCGACCGGCTTCAGATACAACGAAAGCGTGCGGTGCTCGCCTTGCGGCCATTCCACCCACTCCACCAGCTAGCCTTTCCAGAAACCCTCAACGCTTCCAATGCTTTTCGATCCAACAATTCGGCCTCCAGCGTCTATTTCTAGACGTCAGATTACAAAATCACCGATGGGCATCCAAGAAATTCTGCGAAGAACCTTTTATTTTGCGCATCGTCGTCCGGCGAGCCGACATCGTCAGTTTCTCCCAAAAGGAGCCACCTTAACCGCCGGCGGATTCAGCCATCCGCAGTACCGACAACGAGACGTGTTCAAGTCGCTTGTACCAGAGCGCGAACCCGGTGCGATCCCAATATAAGCACTTCACCTTCGTGCGGTCCCGGCCGACAAACACGAACAGGTTGCCCGAGGCCGGCTTCTGCGCAAGCAGCGGTTCAACCAGATACAACAGCGCGTCGATCGATTTGCGCATGTCGACCGGCCCGCGGCAGATGCAGGCTCGGAGATCAGTGGCGATCAGCACCGTGCACCGCCAAGCTGTCCGAGCACGAAGCGCACAATGCGCTCGGCGTGGACCCCAACCAGTTCAATGCGAACTCCAGCGCGCGTCACGATCACGCGATCACGAGCGGACGAACTATCCACGCTCGATGAAGGCGGCGTCGCGAGCGGAGTTGCGTCCGAATGTGCGACGACAAACGCAGCGTCCGGGGTCATCGCGAGCAAACACGCTGGTGCCATGGACGCTTCCGCGAGCTTCTTGCGCCACAGACCAAAAGTACTGACCAGTCCTTGCTCGAACAAGAAATGTCGTGCACCCATTCCGCTCGCTCGCCACGCCACAACCATTTCTAGCCAAAACGCCTCGCCTTGCCTGGGCCGGCGAGTAGCGGCCTCGACACCTGTTGCGTTCTCCATCGCGTAGCTCCGGTTCTTACGATGGAAACGCCTTCGCATGGCGTTAACTTCGCCTCAAGACGGGATGCGCAGACTGATACAGCGAAACGGCTGTTCACCTTCCTGAGGAAAACCGGTCCGACTTTAACCGAAGTCCCTGTTCGGATTCGCCGAAATACGCACTCCTCTGTGCCAGCGTTCAATTGACGCTTATGACAAACAGCGTGGCAGAACACAAAAGTACCAAAAGAGGCGGTCTGATAGGCTGCGATCGAGGTGGTCCGTATTTGGGAGGCGATAGCCGACGGAACAGTCTATTCAATGCGTGGTCAATGACAGAGCCTTGGCTAAGTCGAAGGAGATCAATATGTCCCTGGCGAAACTCGGATTCAAATATCTCTGTCATCTGCGCTCGAGAAGCGGGCGTCATCGCAAGGGTCGCGTAGCCGCACTTGTCGCCGCGCGTTGGACCCACCGTACAGACGCGTGTGACAAGAAGTTCGACATTAGCATGGAGGTGGCTGAGGCGAACCGCATAGTGGATGACAACGCCCTTCTGCTCGCCGCGAAGCGTCTCGAGGACGTTCGTACGCTCTATAAGACAATCGGCGCTGTCGTAATAACGGGGATTTCGATCGGCGTCGGCTGGTTCCTCAGTGCCGCCGCCTCCGCGAAGGCGCTTTGGCATTAACTCTCAGAATTTAGGTTATTCGAAGTCTACCGCCTTCTTGGAATGACGTACACGCATGCGAACTGCCACGTCTCACGTAAAGAGCGCCGCAAAGGGAAGCTGTGCGTGTCACGCCACCAAATCAAAGGATGACCGAAATGATAACGCTCCTCGCAGAGATCTCGGTTGCATGTCTACTCATTGGCTGTTCGGTTATCCTTTTAAGGGGCGCGACAAGAGAGAAAGAGCGTCAGAATCAGCTCGAGGAAGCGCGTCTGCGCATCAACTGGCCCACATCTTACAGAATAATTGTTCCGGCGGAAAAGCAAGTATTCCGCGGGCGTTCGGACCAGTCCGGAAGCGGGGACGCTGGCTGGTGAGCCGCATAGCAAATCTGGTCCCAGGATGGGGAAATTTGGAAGCAAGGGTTAATGGGGACCATCCGGCCGCGGCCGTCGAATGGAAGGTGCCAACTGATGACGTTGGGGGCTCTGCCAACAATTGATGTATCGGGTGCTTTTTCAAGGACGTCCTCGTGATCGAAAGTGAGCCGTTCGAAGCGAATTGATCCTTAGCCTGTCACGCCTGCTCGGAAATTCAAAAAGCCTGAACGGCATGCCGGCATGCCGAGTAACGTTGGCCGCGAAAGGCAATTTGGGGGCCAGCCCGGGTGACCGCGCACGGTGGCGAGCGTCGACTCGATCGGATTGGCTAATCCCTGGTGCTGTGAGCGCTCCGCTGGCAAGGCGTAGAACGCGAGCACGTTTATGGCGATTTTCTTACGAGCTAGGCTTAGAAGCTGTTGCAGAATTAAGTTCCAGGCTTCTTAAGCCGGTTCCAGCAGATCAGCGCGCACGCGAGCGAAAGGAATGCCTCGTGAATATAGTCATATCGTTCATAACGAATCTTCAGGCGTCGAAAGTAATGCCGCCAGGCAATCGAGCGCTCGGCGACTCACCGCGTTTCGCCCAGACAGCTACCGTGCGGTGCGCCGATACGAGCGAATTCTGGCACGATGCCCCTGCTTGCGCAACGCCTGCCGGTGCGTATTGGAGCTGTGACCTCAGTCGCCACGAACGATGCCGGGTTCGCGCACGGAGCGCCCTCGCTTGCCGCAAATCGGCGGAATGGCCGAGACCAGCGCATTTAGTTGCTTGGTGTCGTGACCGTTCGCGTCACTGGATTTGCCCCCGCATAACCGGACGCCCGGTCACGCTTAGGTTGGAGAAACTGCTTGCCGACGAAACTCACGCGGCGAGCGGTATTTCAGGGCGCTGTGCGGGTGTGACTCGTTATAGTGGTCGAACGCGATGGCCAGGTTTTGCAGCGCCGTCCTGGCGTCGGGCTTCGGCATCCACGAAACGTAATCACGCTTCATCGTTTTAACGAAGCTCTCGGCCATCCCGTTGCTTTGCGGGCTTCTCACGGGTGTCGCGACCGGCTTCAGTCCGATTTTTCGAGAGAACTTTAATGTGTCGTCGGCAATGTAGCAGGAACCATTGTCGCTTAACCACTCGACTTCGGTTTCAGTCTTCAACGCGCCGGCGAAGCGGTTCTCGACGGCTTGAAGCATGACGTCACGCACCATGTCGCCAGTGTAACCGCCTGTGCTTGCGGCCCAACTCATCGCTTCGCGGTCGCAACAGTCGAGTGCGAAGATGACACGCAATGGAGCACCGTCATCGCAGCGGAACTCGAAGCCATCCGAGCACCAGCGCATGTCGCTTCTGTCCACCGCGACCTTACCATCATGCCGACGCGTAGACGAAGCTTGACGAGGGCGACGTTCAAGCAGCAGGCCGTGGCGACGCATCACGCGATACACCCGCTTTGCATTGACGCGCGGTTGAGCCAGCGCATCCCGGCTTCGCCTCAGCAGCGCCCAAGCACGTCGATATCCATATGTCGGCACCTCGCCTAACAGCTCGTGAAGTTCGACGACAAGCGCCATGTCGTCGAGGACGGGCATCTTGCGTCGGTCGACCCAATCAGCCGACCGCTTCGATTTGACTGCGAGATTCGAGCGCGACACACCCAGGACTTCACAGACCGTTTTCAACGGTCGTCCCCCGGCAGCAATGGTGAGCGCGCAGTCAATTTTTTTGCTCGACCATACTCCACTGCTTCACGGAGGATTTCTACCTCCATCGTCTTCTTTCCGAGCAATCGCTGCAACTCGCGAATTTGCTTCATCGCTTCGGCTAGGTCTGATGCCGGCACAACCTGCTCGCCGGCACTGACCGCCGATAGGCTCCCGTCCTGATAGAGCTTGCGCCAGCCGAAAACCTGGTTGGCATTTACTTGATGCCGGCGAGCGACGCCAGAAACCGTTGCACCGGGCTCGAAGGTCTCGCGAACTATCGCAAGTTTCTCTTCAACAGAACGCCGGCGGCGCTGCTCCGGCTGGGTCAGAACTTCTAGAGGTTCCACGTTGTGACTAGGCTTAAACATAGGCAGAAGACTACCTCAAAATTTAAGCGTTACCGCATGTCCGGCGTTTGCGGGGGCTGGCCCAATCGTGAACTACCAGTCGGTCACGGTTCTTACTGAAAGTGGAGTGGTCTCAAACCGCATCGTCCATCGCGAGTCCGACGAACCAGCGAAACAGCATGTTGTAGGAGATTTGCTCCATCAACATGCGCTCGCTTCGTATCGAATACAGCACCTGCAACAGCAATGAGCGAATCAGTTTCTCCGGCGCGATGCTCGGACGACCGCCCTCGAGCTCGCTCTCATACATGCGCGAGAAGACCGCGTCCATGCGAGCGAGCGCATCGTTCAACCACAGTCGAATCGGTCGCAACGGGTGATTGGCCGGAACGAAGTCATCCAGTCTGGACATCGTGAACATCGATTCGGTGTAGCCGTCCGCTCCGCGCATCGCTTCGGTCTCAGTGTCGTTCGATTCCTTCAATCAACGTTTGCCCCTCCAGCCCGGATGACCCGCGTAGAGGGTATTTCAACAGCTTACTAGTCTTACTGTGTCATAAAACACATGGCATTATAGGAGCTTCTTCATCCTTTGCATGAGGAAGTGATGGACTGGGAGACGTCGTTCGACGAGTATTTGGAACATCTATGTGAGGCAGTCAG
>NZ_JACSUE010000035.1:0-23263 GCF_014384845.1 Caballeronia sp. EK | reverse complement strand
CGCATTGTATTGCCGCGTACACAACACGACGACGTTGCCTGCTCGGCTTCCAACGCTGACGCAGGTCGTGCTATGGATCGCAAAACTCGGCGGTTACCTCGCGCGCAAGCATGATCGTCCACCCGGGCCAACCGTTATGTGGCGCGGCTTTCTCGCTCTGCACGAGATTACGGAGATGTACCGCATCTTCAGGCAGAACGAATGACCTTATTTGTGGGTAAAGACGAGACTCAAAATGGTGGGAACCACTTTGGCGTCTCAGATTGCACAGATCAAGACGGCCGCGCCGCGACGCTTACGCGCATGGCATGGTTCCGGCGCCTCCCCCGAAGCCGGCGTGATTGTGCATCGCGACCGTGGCAGCCAGTATTGCAGCGGACTGTTCCCGGACACGCGAGTATGGCGTGCGTCCGTCGATGAGCCGGTGTGCCGATTGTTGGGATATGCGCCGACCGAAAGCCTGTGGGGTTCACTGAAGGTCGCTCGACTGCACGGTCGGCACTTCGCGACGCGGCGCGCTGCGATGGATGAGCTCGTCGACTGGCTTGGTTTCTGCAATGCCCGCCGACTGTATTCGACATTGAACTACGTCAGCCCCATGACGTTCGAGAAGAATTGGGTCGCCGCTCAGCGAGGACAGGCAGCCTGATAGATTCAGCTATGGGATTCGCCAGACAGCGGCAAGGTTAGTCGACGTTGACAACCATCCACGGAAGCGGGTCACCCTCACTTCGCTAATTCATCTGTTGATTTGGTTTTCATCAGACTTGCTATTAGAAACGTTCTGTAACTATTAGAAGCGCCTTGCTGGTATTGGATTTGCAAGCATTTAACTGAGCCCAACTCAATCGGCCCCGACTGCCGGTCAGACCGTGTCCCAGCTAATACTAATACGTCGACCTGTGATCGCCAATCAAGGCAATCATCACTTGGGTAGACGGTCGAGCTCCATCAGCCGACCGAAAATCTTCCTTTTATAAAACCATCCAATTGGACGAATGCGTGACCCGTTTGCTCCTTTGCAATAGCGTCCTTTATACCTCTTATCTGTGAACGATTCAACCCTAAGTTCAGTAGAAAGCGAACTGCCGTGCGCCGTCGCATGTGAAGGCCGTCGGCCGAAGAGGATATACGCGCGGTCGCCCCACTACAATACTGCCCAATTCTCTCCAAAGCCAACTTGCCTTTCCCTACTCCCGATACCTTTTCCTCTCGCTTTCCTCCCGAAAGATGTTCCAACAATATTGCAGCCGCGACTTTGCTCGAATTTCGAAACTTAGGATCATTACAGAATTGGTGTTCAACCTCATACAGAGAATCTTTATTAAGAGAATCTAAAGTACTCATCTCCGCATTTTCAACTTTGACCGATCTTCGTTTCTCTGCAATAGTTTCGATTAACCTATAGACGGCACAGCCCAGTCCCACTGCTCCCAGAATCGCCGCAACAACCGGCAAAACGCCGGTTGCCACGCCGCAGACAATGAGTATGCCAATAGTCATCGTCGCAACACCATATACGATGCGTGCATACGAAAAAAAATTCATCTTTTTTTTATCTCCGACAATGTCGGCTCGAGACGAACTCGCAATACGAACCATATCGGTGTATATTGATCGAACATTCTCCAACTCAGATTTCAAATCGCTCGTGTCTTTTTCGGACCCAATCCCGCTAACGACGTCGATGTATCGATCTTGTCTAGTCACGTCATTTTCATCTGCCATGCTCGCGATTTGATTCAGGTCGACTTTCTGATCTTCCGAACTAATAAAGCTAACAAGTCTCGCCGCAACCGAGCTAGATATCCTCGTCTCATTCCGGTGTCGGATTAATTCGACGGCACCGGCAATGACATCGAAGGCCCCCATCACGCAAGACAATACGCTTGCTATGGTCTTTAAGGTAGCGTCAGCAACACCCTTTAGGACCTCGTAACCAAACAAAAGGCAACACTTTTTGCCAAGAGCAATTACATTATTAGTAACCTCGAGGAGTTGAATCACGCCATCTCGAAGAAATATAATAATGGCCGAACCATTTTTAACTCTGAAATCCCTCCATTCTTGCTCGGCTCTCAGAAGTTCAACAGACGTAACGTCTTCCTCATGGAGCGCTTCGTCACTGCGCAACCTTTTTACTTCCGCGGCAATTTTCCTCCCCTTCATCTCCAAAGCGACGAAGTCTACCGCTACAAGTCCCACTTCCGTGGCTCCGAATGCCGCGCACCCCGAACCGAATCCCGTTCCCATCAAATCGGAGCTCGCCAACCCGCCATCAGGATTCACGAGACTCGTCACGCCAACTATCGCATCGGCGCTGGTGACTTCACACCATCCGGCGTATCCTGAAACTAGTGCTACATCTCGTCCCAACTCGCAATGTTGTGGTTTGGTGCTAACTGGCTGCGTAGCACTCTTGAAGATGCGCACGTTGATTCCTCTTTTTAAAAATGGCGATGGTTAAGATGTCTTACTCGAACTCGATTTTACTGTTACACATTCGAAGACAGGCTGACCGACCGCACCGCAACCAGTGCCTCAACCAATCTGGGTCATTCGTGCTGGAGCGGTACTTGTCAAAATCTTGAAAGGCACGATACTTTGACCAAAATTCTCGACGCCGCTGGTCCTTACAGGCGAAACGCATTGCGTCGCCACCTAACCGGTATAAAAACGATAGAGTATCTTACAAGGCCTAACCTGTTCAACAGCAAGTTAGCGGAAGACTCATGCGGCCACCGCGGCTTGCAACCATGACGAAACTAGATCCCCAGTTATATTGCTGATTCCGCTTAAACTTCGCATCGGCTAGCTGTCGGTCGGCCCGATGACAATATTCAGGATCGACCGACAAAAGCACGGGAAAGGAGTCTTGCAGATCACGCGGTCTAACAACATCATACCGCCGACCGAGTTGGAGGAGGCGGGCCCGCCTCGCGAGTCGATGGCGCGGCGACCCCTACACTGCAAGCGATTGTTACCTGCCCATTATGTCGGCACTTTCGGCTCCATTCTTCCTCTCGAGATATGCGACCTCCGCCTCCAATGCGTCACGGAATTGTTCAAGAGTCATATCGTCAATCCTGGCACACTCATCTCCGCAAAACAATACTCTTACGTCTAGCTTGCAGTCGGGTCCAAACGACCCACAAAAATTGGTGCCGCTAAGGACCTGCTCGACAGACAATTCGTCACGCTCGCAAGAAACGCCGACAGGGCCCGTACCAGGGCCACGAGCCTCACACCGAGACTTCACTGCTTCGCAAAGCTCCTTGACCGCTTTTTCCGCAACCCTCTCTTTTTCTTCCATGATAGATAATTTGGCGAGAGCGTAGACGCCAAAGGTCAGTATCGACAAAACAAGATCCTTGATGCCACCTGGATTGCCAAAGCTCTTCGCGCGGTGCACGATCTTCGGGTTGCCATCTGTTATATCCGCTCGCAATCGCTGAGAATCGAAAGCTCTTGAAAACGTACTTGCACTTACCGGGTTCGTCATACGCTTATCCTCAAGTTCCGTCGCAATTAAAGGGCAACCACCGCAGACGCCATACCGACTACAACTAAATAGTCGTTACTTTACAAAATTCGGCCGCGACTTACTTTTGAAAACAGTGATACTTTCTTTAAATAAGGTTTTTTGGAGAATCGTTAGGTCGAGCCAACAATTGTGTGCAAACCACGCGTAGATGAGCGCGAGCACCCGATAAACCCAGGCTTGATTGCATCTCCCGCCGTCAGCCCTTTCGACTACTCGCTATAGACTTTGTCGCCCGGCGTAGTGCCACCATGTACCGCCCAATTTGCCGCCCGCGCCGTGGCTCAACTTGGTCGCTTCGATCATCGGCCCGATAGGGTGCGCTCCTCGACTGGCATCTGTGCGGCGGCGTGTTCGTCAAACTGAACCCTTACGACCGCCTCGATGCGATATACGACAAGACTGAGCGACTAAAGGGGAGCATTAACAGACGCTAACACAATGAGGTTCGCAGTGATCGTCAGCATATGGTGCAGGGAAGCGGTCTCGCTCGTTCGGACGGCCTTCTGTGATTTTTGAGTGGAGCGGTCCGGTGATTGGCCGGAACGAACTCATCCAGCTTGGACATCGTGACCATCGACTCGGTGTAGCCATCCGCTCCGCGCGTCGTCTTGGTCTCGCTCGATTCCCTGAATTAACGTTCGCCCCTCCAGCCCGGAGAGGGTATCTCAACAGCCTGCTTGATTTTGCGCCCCCGCTCGACGAACACGTTGTCGCGCCAACCTCCCTTGCCGTCCATCGGCAGACGGGGGCCTGGCCTAAGAACCCTTAACAAAATGAACGAAGGGGCTGTTAACTCTCGATGAATGCTGTTAACCTTTTCATTGTTTCGACGGTGAAAAGGACATGACCAAGCCGCTACTCGACGACGAACTGTGGGCACTCATCGAACCGTTGCCGCCCCCTCCCAAACTACGGCGAACCCGTTATCCGGGGCGCAAGCCGCTCGAAAATCGTGCGGTGCTCACCGGCATTCTCTTCGTCCTACAAACAGGCCTGCGTTGGGACCTATTGCCTCGCGAGATGGGTTGCGGCAGCGGCATGAGTTGCTGGCGTCGCCTACGTGACTGGCAAGCCGCAGGCGTCTGGGAGCAGTTGCACGAGGTGCTGCTTGCGCGATTGCGCGCAGCCGACCAAATCGACTGGTCTCGCGTCATCGTCGATTCCTCTTCAATCCGCGCTGTGGGCTCAGGTCAAAAACAGGACCGAATCCCACAGACCGCGCGCGACCCGGTTCAAAGCACCATCTCATCACCGAAGCGCAGGGCATCCCGCTCGCGGTGATTCTGACCGGCGCAAACCGCAACGACGTCACTCAACTGCAAGCGCTGGTCGAGGCAATTCCGCCAATCGGCGGCAAGCGTGGCAGACCACTATCGAAGCCTCGGGTCGTTCAGGGCGACAGAGGCTACGACCACGATAAATACCGACGTCCACTGCATGCCGCCGGCATTGCAACCGAAATCGCTCGACGTGGTCAGCCTCATGGTAGTGGGCTCGGCAAAACACGCTGGGTTTTGGAGCGGACCATCTCGTGGCTTCACAACTTCCGCCGACTGCGCATCCGCTTCGAACAGCTCGCTTTCATCCACGAAGCTTTCCTCAGAATCGCCTGCTGCATCATATGCTGGCGACACCTGCAAAAGTCATTCTGTTAACACCTCTAAGACCGTCTCGGCGAACGCGCTCGCTGTGAGCTTACTGCATTGATCGGTGGACTCACCATGCCGAGCTGGCCGTTCCTGCCCACAGGCTCCAAAAGCGCGCGCACACGACACGGGCCAACCTCGTGGCGGAGTTGGCGCACTTGCATCACGGCTCCCGAAAGCAGATCCTCCGGATGAAATTCCTCGATCTGCCGCATCAACACTTTGTTGGTTTCGCTGAACGACTGTCGTCGGCAAAACGCGCTCGATCCCGCGATCCCGACAAGCAGAACTTGGTGCGAAACCGACAATTCCTCGCTCCGTTCGATCGTCGCTTTGCGTTCAGCAATTCTCCCTTTTTCAGAGCGCTGCTGACGAATGTCTTCGCTGGCGATACGAGCGAAGTAATGAGAGTGCTCGTAGGTGACCACACCAAGAGGCTTCGCGACCCGCCACTCCATGGCTCGTTTTCAGACCGACGGCTATCCGAGCGTCTGGGCATTGCTGCCCCGTTGTCACGAACTAACCTAGGTGCGGTCGTGGACAGCAATACGCGGCGATGTGCTGCATCGCTTTCATTGAATCTCCGCAGGGCGGCGCCGGCCAATCAGCTTGACTCAGATACGCGCGGCACTTGTCCTGGAAACGCCAAACATTCAAAGATCCACACTACTGACGAACACTTGTAATGCGATCGTGAGCATGGACAAGAGAGTCCAGCATCTGACGCAAATCGGACGATGCTTTGAGCACATCACCAAGAGTTGAGTCTGCGACCTTCCTTAGCTGCTCCGCGGTGCTGTGCTGATAGCCCCCGATCGCCTGCTCTTCCTGACTTTCGCGAGACCACTGATTGGCAGTTCCAACGCTCACCGCCCCCTCTATTGCAGAACCCGCGCCCCGGCCGATATCGGCTACCGGGGGTAGTTTACAGCCAACGGCGCCGCCTCCGATTTGTACCACACCGCTCGCAATCTGTGCCCATGCTTGAGCATTCTTGCCATTGAACTCCTTTTCGATGGCACTCATTTGTGTCTTGATTGACGTAAGTTCCATTTTGAATGTATTCAGCTGCTGGGTTTTGTTATACTCCCGAAGAGCGTCGCGTAGCTTTCCAAACAGCTGCCCTAGACTGACCATGAGCTCATTGATCAGCGCAATGGCTTCCGTACTACGCGAGTCGGATACATTCTGGAGTTCTAAACTGCTAACTGCAGAACCTCGGGTCTCAACAAATTTGATTGTATTACTCATGATCTTTTCTCTAAAGGTTAAGCAATGTTGTGAGCTATGTTGCTAAGCATCGCGCCTACCTTGTTCTGGCTTTCTGACGCATTCGCCAATACCATGCCAGAATCTTCTAGGAAGTGGCTAATGTCTTTTCGTATCTGCTCTTTGCGCTTCTCGAACTCCTCGATGAAGAACTGCACGAAGCTGCTATCAACTGTTAATTGTTGAATCATTCGCTGCACCTCGGCACGCTGTCTCCCAATCTCGCCCTGCCCAACCGAATTCGCGCCCTGGAGCCCCCCCCGAACACCCGCCTTGATGCTATTCCGAGCGTTCATCATCGCCGCTAGAAATACCTGGCGCATCAGGTCCAACGTAACTTGCTCTACAACTCGCTTTATTAACTCATCCGCGGCGACAACTGTCACATCCTTAAGTGCGCGTTTCGCGACGTTCTCAGTTGCCGCGCTCACGATTTTCTTGATCGCCTGTTCGCTGAAAGCCGCGATCAGATGATTTTGGCCCATGAAACGCAAACTTGATTCAGCGAGCGTCTTCTTCACCTCGTCTGTAACGCGCTGCGCAACGACCGTGGCGATTTGTTCTGAAACGTCTTTTATTAGCTCCTTTGCCGTCGTCTTCGCAAGGGATATCCCCTCTTTGCCAACTGCACCCATAATCGCACTACGACCAGAGTTGAGTGCGTTACAAAGCATCTCGCCAGCTCCATCTTTCAACACCGTCTCAGTCGTGTTGGCGATCGATTTGGTGGCCATGACACCACGACCGACGCTTACTATGTCTACACAGACGCCTGCAATTTCGAATGCCAACTGTATCTTGCCCGCGACATCCGCAATCTCGTGGAGCTCTTTCGCCGACTTCTCGTCGGCCCCTAGGGCAATTGTCTCAACGATCGCTTTAACTAGTCCAGCGCAACCCGCAGCGATGTCCATGGTCCCGCCAGCGAAGTCTCCGCAAATGAGCTTGGCCGCTCCGGTAGCCACTTCGGCTACGGATATGATCCAATCCACAACTACGTTGAAGATTGCCGCCTCTTTTGCCTTCTGAGCATCCAGAATCGACTTGTCGACCTGCTTGCGAAGTTCTTCATTCTGGAGCTGACGAATACTCTCCACGCCTTTAGTACGAATCTCAAGTGCCAGCGCCTTCAGCCCTGCCATATCACCCAGCGCTTTTACGCCCAAGAGCGAGGCGGCCAAATTCATTGCCTCCATCGGAGTATGCTCTAATTGAGCAACAGTGACCGATTTAGAGAGCTCACTGCTCCCGAACGACGAAAGAATACGATTTAGCGCAGCCTCAGCTACGCGAACCGTAACCAGTTCGCTAGACCGCGCCGGAACCTGAGGCATTAAATTTGGGCGACCGCTATCTGTTTGGTCGTCGAGGCCATCGAGCCGCTGCCAGGCGCCTCGTGCTAAAGCACCGGCACCGACAGGAGAAGCGAGGCTCATGGTATCGACGGCGTGCGATGTTGATACACCGACGGTACTGCTCGAATTGGTTCGAATGATGGGAGCATTCATATTAGCGATCTCTTAGACAAAAGGCTCCTGCGCAAAACGTTAAAACGCACGATGCGCGAGACCCGTGCCAGTCTTACCTGTAACTTCTACACCAGCTCCCAGTCGATCGTTACCAATAGATCGGTTGGCCGGCGAGCCATTTATCCAGTCGACCCGGCCGCGCTTCTCTCGGCGAGCGGATCTCGTAGATCGTAGACTTAGTTATGTTTAGCGTTTTAACAAACATTGAGACGTGCCCCCTCGACCTGTGAACAAGGATCCGAATGCACCGCCACAAACCCGGTTCAGCTTTACCGAATGCTTTCCGCAACTCTCTTGCTCGCCTCTGCAACCATGCTTTGCATAGAATTGATCATCGAAACGCAGACGTTGTACGACTGTAAGTATTTTTGAATCTGCAACTGAGCCTGACTAACAAAATCAGAACATCGACCAGAGTCTGATTCCAGCGCACCTTTCACCACCTCCAAATCACCCTTCGATAATTTTAGGCCCGTCCAATCTCCATGGCTTTTAATATAACTCTCAATATCCTCATTAGCAGTTATCATAATTTTATTTTGCTTCAGATACTCCAGCACCGACATCGGAATATTACCTTTTTCATCTGGCTTACTCAGTTGAGCAATAATCGCATCCACCTGATTAGCCACCTGCTGCGAGTTACGCGAGCGGTCTGCCTTGTAGCTCATTTGCTCGTATTTCTGTTGAGCTTGGTCAGTGTATAGATTCATAAACTTGTATAAGACGGCTATGCCATCGGACGTGATCGATCCACCGCCATACGTCGGCTGAGCGGCGCCACCAACCAAATTGGCCGCATTAACTTCGTTAATCTGGACTGCCATGACAACTCCTTATGTCGATAGTGAAACAGAGTAAGCATCGGAAACTGCTTCAGACAGTTACTTCTTCGGCCCGTTGGCAAGTTCACATGCGCCCACCTTACAGAGCCATTAAGCCGCAAGATCCTAAAACTCGCATTGGGCCGCAGTAACCTACCTTACTTCCGCCGGAGCACTACTTCCGGGAGCTTCCGGAGCGGTCGCTTATTTCCCTAGCGAGTGAATGCATCTTAATTTGCGGAGCTGAGATCATCCTTGGAAAAATGACGGAGCTTTTTCTCTTTCGGAAGGTTGCTTTTGCTCAGATTATTCGCCACCGCAACTGAATTGTCGTCATTTTGTCGTAAGATTTATGCTGTTGCAGGCTGCGTCCCTTATGCCTGACAGCAGCCGCCCAACGTCGGTTCTGAAACGCCACGGAGAATGCCTGAGCAGTCCAGTTCCCGATAATCGCGGTGCCTGGTCGCACTTCACATAGCAATGCGTGCGACGCAAGCGTGCCTGCACGCCGCCTTCGCGGAGGTGTCTATGCGTTGTTCGCGCCCCACGGCATGAACCCGACGAGTCAATTACGCCCCCTCGATGCGTCAAATTACTCGTATGACGCCGTTCTGACCGATGCGTTGCCACGGTCCTCCCAATACCAGACCTGCTAGCTGTTCGTGCGAGAATGCGTGGTGCTTTGATTCAGGGCCAGAGCGCGGCCAGACGAATTGCCACTCATTCAGCCGTAGCGCTGCCAGCCAGATGCCGATGCCGTCGTGGACGAGAACCTTCAGGCAGTCGGCGCGGTGGTTGGCAAAAATATAGGCGTGGTGCGGATGCGCGGCGCCGAACATCTTCACGACGCGCGCCAGCGCCGTGTCGAAACCGGCTCGCATGCCCAGCGGACCGACGGCCAGCCAGATCTCATCGACGTGGATCACCGCAGCCCACTCGCGCAGCCACAGCGCGCACTGCGCGGTTTCGGAGACAGGCCAGCTCGCCGATATCGACTGATCTCCCGCCGCACTTCGACGCGAATCGCGGTCAAATGGGCATCCTTTGCCTCGATAACATCGGGACGAGCGCTGGCAGCGGTGCTGATTCAGCTTCTGCCGGACGCCCCGGCAACCGCCTTGGAAGCCTGCCTTCATCCTGATCAAAGCCAGCGGCGCAATAGATTCGCGTTAAGCCGATGTTCCAGCGCGACCGCAGCAACTGACACGCCACAGACCTGGCAAGCGGCAGCTAAAGCGCCGACGACGCCGACTTGCTGACAGCGCTTGTTCCTCGATAGTGTTCACGTGTCCGCTTATTTGAACCGAACCCACAAAGTTGGACGACTGATGGCTATGCTGGAGCGAAACGAACGCGATATTCGACGGGACTCAGCCCCTTAAGCTTCAGCTTGATACGCTCGTGGTTGTAGTAGTGAATGTATTCCTTCAGGCCTTCTTCAAGGTCGTCGAGATCGCGAAACTCGCTGGCGTAGTAGAACTCCGTCTTCAGGGTACCGAAGAAACTCTCCATTGCGGCATTGTCGAGGCAGTTTCCGCGCCGGGACATGCTCGGCGTAACCGTGTTCTGCTTCAGCAAGTGACGGTAGGTGGAGAGACGATATTGCCAGCCTTGATCGGAATGAAGCACCGGTCGATCTTTGGGCTTCAGCCTGGTGAAGGCTTTTCGAAGCATTGTCCCAACCATATCGAATAGGGGACGTCTTGCCATCTCGTAAGAGATGATCTCACCGTTGTAGAGGTCCAGTACGGGCGACAGATACAGTTTTCGGCCGGAGATGTTGAATTCGGTCACGTCGGTCGCCCATTTCTCGTTAGGCCTCTTTGCTGCAAATTTGCGCTGGAGTAGATTGGGCGCCGCACGACCGACCTCTCCCCGAAATAGGCGGAACTTCCTGCCCCGAAGACATGACTTTATCTGCATCTGCCCCATCAGCCGCCGCACCGTCTTGTGGTTGATTAGCATGCCGCTCTTGCGGAGAACCATCGTGATTCGTCGATACCCATATCTGCCCTTGTGTTGCTCGAAGATCTTCTGAATGCTAGCCTTGACGGCAGCATACTTGTCGCTCATCTGCAGCGCCTTCTGCTGGTAGTAAAAGGTGCTTCGAGGCAGGCCGGAAGCTCTCAACAGGCCCGCGAGCGGGTACAACTGCCTCAGCTCAAGCACGATTTGCGCTCGTTCTCTTGCGCTTGCCGTTTGCTCGCTCGAACCGAGGCGTCGAGTTTTTTTAGGTACGCGTTCTCCAGACGAAGATAGTTCAGCTCGTCAAGAAGCTCTTCCCGGCTACGTACCGCGTCGCCGGGCTCCGCTGGTTGGGCATTGGGCTTGGGTTTCTTCATCTTCTTACTGTGACAACCGCTGGAGCCAAAGGACAGCGCCTTAACGCCCCCCTCCTTGTATTGACGCTCCCAATTACCGATGACATCGGATCTACGTATGTCGAACAGCGCGGCTGCTTGACGATATGACAGACCGTCCTCTTGGACGCGCGCTAACACAGAAAGCTTGAAAGACGCTGAGTAGCATTGTCTTCGCTTCGCTTGCAGCCCACGGGCGCCATGCGCCTTGTAAGCAGCCACCCATTGCCTGAGGGACGAAAAGTCAACGGCGTGACGCTTCGCGACTGCCCTCAGGCTTAAATGGCCTTCACAATAATCCTTCGCTGCGGCGAGCTTGGTCCGCTCATTATATTTTCCCATAAACCCCTCACGGTTGATGTCCAACCTTTGGGGTTCGGTTCAATTTCGTTACGTGGACACGATACTCCCAAGCTCTCCAATGGAATCAAGCTGAGTCGCCTAGCCGCTTACACGGCAGCGGCACGGTTGCGCCAACCCTCCGCCACCAGCCTCGACACCTGACGTTCCCGTTACATGAGTGCTAACTCCGACACCACGCGCTCCCGAACGCCAGCTGTCGCCAGTTTGAGCGCCGGATCAATATAATTCCTGCCTATGGCGGCGTGTTGAATCGCGGAAAGTGACACTTGCCGCGAGCTTGATTTGAGGACGAAGGCGAGAGCCCCCGCGGTAATTGCGGCACGGACCCATCGTTCGTCCGTGGAGGATGTGACGACAACAATGCGCAGCGTCTTCCAGCGGCGTATAAATTGATGAATGATGTCGCTACCGTCCATGCCTGGCAAGCCCAGATCCAAGAAAACCAAGCTCGGACTCAATCGTTGCCATGACTCGCGAACTACCAGACCATCGGAGACAACGCCAACTATTTCATAACATGGTTGATTAGACAGCAGGTTTCGAATGTCGTTTATAATAAGTGTGTGATCTTCTACAATCAGAAGATGAAGAGTAGGGGCGGCAGGAACGATAAATGCGCCTGAATCCATCTTCAAGACCCGCAGGCTTATTGAGAGTTACGCCTCGGCGCAAAATTCGGTAGTTTTGCGGCGCAAAGATTTCCGATCCTGCCAAGACCGATGCTTTGCTTCAAATGCGCGATTACGGTGCTCACATTCCGTGTTCCGGCCACACGTTACTATCCTGCAGACCGGAACCTGGCTTAGATTATCGGTGGACGGGAGCTGTGCTCAAGCTTCGTGCCTTTCGCCGGTGCGTTGCTACTCCCGTTCTACACCCACAAGATTGTCTAGCGAAACCATAAAAGCTTTGGTACCGAATGGGGATGCGTTCAGCGCGTTACATCGAGTCTCGGATTGTTTTTGCAATGCATCGACTAGGTCGACTGCTGAAATATCGTATTTTTTTGAACAGCGGTAAAAGCAAACTCAACGAGGTAAGCGGGTGACATTGTCTACTATAAGCCTACCAAACGAGTCGATGACGAAATGTTCCTGTGGTACGCTTCCGCCAGGTAGCGCCCGGGACGCTCCCGATACCTGCGGTTTAGGATCGCAATTGCCTTTACGCTGAGCTTGCCCCCGAAAAACGAATCCCTTGCTGAGCGTTTAAACTCAAGCAAGGAGAATCAAGAAGATGAGCAAGACGACGCGGGCGCGCTACACGCTCGAATTCAAGCTGGAAGCGGTTCGGCTGGTCAAAACCGGTCGGAGCGTTTCGGCGGTGGCCGGCACGCCGGACGTGCCAGGGCAGTCGATTTCCAACTGGGTCAAGGCTAGCATGAAGGCAGGCTTGGCGGAGCGGGCAGGAAGCCGGTGAGCGCGGAGCAGATGGAGTTGTCGAGACTTCGCGCCTAAGTGGCGCGGCTAAAGATGGAGCGCGACATTCTAAAAAAGGCCTATGCGTACTTCACAAAGGACTCGACGTGAAATACGCCTTCATCGAACGAAATCGCCGTCACTGGCCGATTTCGGTGTTATGCGAAGTACTCGAAGTGAGCAACGACGCACTGCTGCTGCACATCAAGGCGATTCATGCGCATGTCAAGGGCGAATACGGTTGGCCGCGCATGTGGAAAGACATCGCGACGACGAACTCGAATCACAACTTGCCGATCGCGCCGGACCTGTTGGAGCCCAACTTCACGGCGGCAGCGCCAAATCAGGTCTGGACGAGCGACATCACCTATGTCGCGACGGCCGGAGGTTGCCTGTATCTGGCCGACATAATCGACCCGTTCAGCCGTCAGGTGGTGGGCTTGTCGATGCAACCACATATGAAGGCCGGGGCTGGTGACGGACGCGCTGCGCATGGCATGGTTCCGGCGCCTCCCCGAAGCCGGCGTGATTGTGCATAGCGCCCGTGTCCGCCGGTATTGCAGCGGACTGTTCCCGGACACGCGCGTATGGCGTGCGTCCGTTGATGAGCCGGCGTGCCGATTCTTGGGATATGCGCCGACCGAAAGCCTGTGGGGGTTCGCTGAAGGTCGCTCGACTGCACGGTCGGCACTTCGCGACGCGGCGCGCTGCGATGGATGAAATCGTCGACTGGCTTGGTTTCTGCAATGCCCGCCGACTGCATTCGACATTGAACTACGTCAGCCCCATGACGTTCGAGAAGAATTGGGTCGCCGCTCAGCGAGGACAGGCAGCCTGATAGATTCGGCTATGGGATTCGTCAAAAAGGGGCAAGGTCACAAAATCCGCGTTTTTGGTTCAATGTGGCGCATGAGAAAGGAACCTCCTCGGCCTGAATAGGGAGCACTTTCCGCCAGTCGCGATAGTCGCCGGTCCGAACAAGCCGGCACCTCGTAGTACGCGTGCGCAGAGCTCTAAAGTCTTTAACCACTTCTTCGATCGTCCCTGTTCTTCACCGACCTTCATTAGTGTCCTCACTCGATAAATCGAAACCATCGACGTCAAAATAGCAAGCCCGCGTCGTCCGCGAGCAACACTTGCGCCGAGCGTACAGCGTATTACGAACTATGCCCATCATCTAACGCATTGACGGAGACGGCCTTTTAGCACATCGACAACTGCGAGCCGCTCACGACATGAGTTCCTCGGAACGCTCTGAGCGATCCAACAACTCGATCTCGTCTTCAATCAATCGGAATACAGCCTCCTGGATATTCGGCTGCTGGAGTCCAGTCCCATTGAGATACGCTTCTAAATGTTCGATTGACTCGCAGAGCGATCGAAGTCCTGCTTGGCCCGTCAGGCCTTTAAGTGTGTGCAATAGGGAAAGGTATTTTTTCTCGTCTTGCGCCACAAACGCCTCTCTTAAGTCTTCACAATAGCGTTCCAATTCGCGGCTTAAACACAATGGACGGCCTCTATCAAAACCTAGCACGGGCTTTCCGCATTGAACGTTAGCTGCTAATTCCATCCCGCGCACTAATTGTAGATCGGCCGCGAGATCCAGCGCCCGCGCCAACATCAGCAACGTAACGGGCTTCGTCAGATACTCATTGAACCCTACGCGAAGAAGTCGTTCACGCTCACCCGGTTGAGCATTTGCAGTAACCGCGATGATGGGGCAGTCAGCGTCCAGCATGCCGCTAGCCTCGTCTCGCCACAACAATATCGTATCAAAACCCGAAAGACTCGGCATGCGTACATCCATCAATACCAGATCAAAAACATGGGAACGCCCCAACACCAACGCCTCCTCGCCACTAGCGGCCTCCCACACCTGATGCCCTTGAAGCCGTATCATTTGTCCGACGATTTCTCGATTTGTCTCAACGTCGTCGACCATTAGCACCTTCAACGACCATGCCGAAATTGGAACTTGCCCTTCGACTGGCCCGTCGTCAGAAGTCCCGTCTAGCAGAAGACGCTGCCGTAGTTTCGCCGGAAGATAAAGCAGTTCCGGTGAACTGAGTGCTTCGTTGTCGCCGACAGTAGGCCGAAAGCCCCAAGCACGTAACTGTGGATGCAAGGAAAGCGGCGCAGAAATGACTCCGCGATCGAACACCGACTGCCGCCTCCCTCCTTCGCAGGGCAGCTCGAGCTCAAAGCAGGCTCCGCGATCAACTGGAACTAAGTAGAGGTCTCCACCCAACAACTGCGCTAAGCTGCGTGCGATAGGCAGGCCGAGTCCACTTCCGATAATATGGTTGTCCAATTGCTTGAAGGCAACGAAAACCTCATCCCACCACTCCCGAGGAACTCCGGGCCCGGTATCGCGGACGCTAAAGTAGATCTTTCCATTCGCACCCCACGCCCGCAGTATGACATCACCTTCGGCCGTGAACTTAACAGCATTCCCAAGCATATTTATCAAAATCTGGCGGAGCCTCAGGCCATCGGTTACGATTATTGATGGAAAGCTAGAATCGGTCTCGACCCGAAGATTCAACGATTTTTTCAATGCGGGCAACTGGACATTAAGCATCGCTTGGTCAATTAGGATATAGGGGTCCAGCTCGTTCTGCGAGAGAACCATGTGCCCTGAGTCGATACGAGAAAAATCCAGAAGATTATTTATTATCTCCAACAAGTGATCTGCACATTTATGAGCAGTGTCTATCAGGTCACGTTGATGCCTGTTGAAGATCATCCTATTCAGTAGCGTCAGCGCACCGACGAGGCCATTAAGTGGCGTCCGAATTTCGTGACTAATACTACTTATCTGTTCGCTCTTGTTGATACTGGCCCGTTCCGCCCGACACTTGGCATCGTCCAACTCAAGCGTGCGCTCCGCCACTCTCGCCTCAAGCAGGGCGTATTGAGATTGCACAGCGTCGAGCAAGCAGTTATAGGCTTGGGCAAACTGACCCAGTTCGTCGTCCCTTTCCTGAGGCAAGCGTTGTTGTTGATCGACAACGTCCTGTGCTCGAATTGACTCAATGAAGCTAGTAAGCGGACGCCCGAGACGATGCCAAAGGATCAAATAGAGCAACACAATCAGCAAAACCAACATCGTAGCGGCCACGAGAATGCGTACCGGCACATTCTTCAACGCCATTTCGTTTAACAGGGCGGACGGATAGATGTAGATCATCCGCCAGCCAGTCGGAGTCAACGTCGTGCAACTTATTTGCATGCCTCCCGCTTGCCGCGGATGAACGTCGTCGCAGTTTAGCAAAGCAGTCGCCAAATCGAGACGCGTCATTTCAGGCACCGGCGTCAATGGCTCGCCGTGTTCGTCTAGCCAGATAAAAGCGACCTCGCTCACGACATCTAGGTGCTGTTGAGGAAAACTCGGAGAAAGTCGCACCGTAACGCCCACAATCGCACCGCTTTTAGGATCTCGACTTCCAACCGGAACATGCCATTCACCGCTCTCTGTCCGATATGGATCGCCCCAGATCAGATCGTCCCTGGCCTTCGTCTCGCGCAGCTTTGCGATGTTGCGAAGATCTCGACTGCCAGTCGCTGTACAGCACTCGGACGCGCTATCGGCTCCAGCTATTGCGAAGCCATCATTGAGCAACACGAAAGTGTCGACGAACTTTCCGATCCCCGCGTTCCCGTAGGTCTCGACGAATAACTTTGCGCGATCGATAAGATCGTCGCTGCCTCTAATGCTTGCCTCTTCTACGTATCGAGCCACCGGATACTGCCGACTAGCATTGTCGCTGCTTGGGAGCGTCTCCCAGCCTCTCAACAGTATGCGGATATCGTGCTGTATATTCTGTAGTTCCACATGTTGTCGCGCTACATGACTGCTGATTTCTGCCTCTAGGTGTTGGAGAAATATTTTTCGACTCCCTTGAAACTCAAAGGACAATGCAACACTTGCACTCGCGAACCAAAATATCGCCGCGACAGCACCCAGGGTTAAACTAAGACGGAAAGATAAGGACTTCCTCAAGGGCAACCGTTTCATAGTTAACTTCCTCGCTTCCTCATCAGTCAAAGGGAAGCTTTCACAGGCTGTTGAATGCCTTCCCCGCGGGTCAATCGAGCACGAAGGGCGAACATCGACAAAAAAAATCGACTGTTACAGAGACCGAAAGGATGCGCTGAGCAGACGGCTATACCCCGTCGATTTTCACAATGTCCCTGCGAGATGACTTCGTTCCGGTCAATCACCTGCTGCGACCGAAGCGGCCTTAGTTCAACGAAGCGCGCTCCCGCATGGACGCAGTCTTTTCGCAGATAAACGAGAGCGACGCGAGATGTAGTCGCTCTAGCTTCGCGCCGGGGATGCCGATTCATGCCTTGCTGTTTCAGGTGCTGTACTCGATTCGAAGCGAACGCGTGTTGATGGAGCAAATCTCCCCCAACATCCTCCTTCGCTTGTTCGTCGAACTGGCGACAGGCTATGAGACTCGGAGCCATTCCGCTTTCGCCGACGACCGAGACTGACTGATAGTTCATGATGTCATTGTGAGCCTGTTTTCCGAGGCGATGGAGCCTATACGCGTGCGCGATCATCCATCGGGAGCACATGTCGATGTGGACGGCGTGCTCACTCAGTATTGAGCTGAACACGAGAGCTTCGTGCCACGGCCGAAGCCTGATGACGACATGCCGCCTAACGGTGGTGTTGGCTCTCAAGAGAAATTGCATGGCGAGAGGCGTAGCAACGACACACATGATTGCGGCACAGGCGATCAATCCAGACGGTTCCGCGAAATTCATGGCATGGAAGCGATGCTTTGCTACATGAGGCTGGTGCTGAGCGACAATCGGTATGGCCCGTTGACGAACGCACAGGTCACGAAGGGTGACGGCTTTGCCGCGCTGGACGCCGCCGCATGGATGTTCGCCGACACCGCGCGATCCGCTAGTAGGCCTATTACCGTGGGTGCCGATAAAAACTAAGACACAGCTAACGTCGTCGCAGCGTGCAGCGCAAACAATGCGACGCTGTACATGGCGAAAAATGACCACTGGGGAGGCTGATCCGCCATCGATGCTCAAACGACATGACGGCTCGGCTACGGTACCAACCGGCACAAATGCGAATGCAATGAACAAGTGCTTGGTTGGACCAAAACATTCGCCCATAATCAACAGTCGATGTATAGAAGTCTGAAGCGCGCCGACCAACTCCTCCTGCTGACCCACGTAGCCTACGACCTGACCCGCACCCGTGCCATTCAAGCGGCATGAAAGCGAAAATGGAAGAAAACGCGACATTTGCAGCGCTTGAGTCAACGAAGTCCAGCGTTAGACCACTCGGAGTTCTTCGTCGCGCTAGCACTCTCGAATGAGCGAGCTCTGATCTACGAAGGACACTTATACACCTCAACAGCCTGAAAAAGCCGTCCGGCACGTTTTTCATTTAGTACTGCATTCCATCAAGAACCTGTCGCGCGGCCAACACCCCTATTAAACGAGCGAGAACGCATGAAGTAATCGCGACGTGGGCACAGTCGACGATGCCACAGCTATCAACCGCGACGACATGAAAAGCCACGTGCGCCGGCTCGTTGGACTTTCGTGATTCGCGCCCAACATCAACTGCAATCAAGGGGAGGGGCCATACCACGCCACACCAAAAAGGCGCCCTCACCCACACCATCTTAAGCTGGCCCACGACGTTGCGGAGAGTTCGACTTCGCCGCTTCGCGCACTGCAACTCACGCACTTCAGCGCGGAACTGCAATCCGATCAAGCGAGACAGCACTGGTAGTCAGCGCCGAATTTGCTCGAATATCACACGCGTTTTGTGGCCCAGTCTTCACAGACACCCCGAAATTCACATACACTTCCCAAAGATCGCTACACAAGCTTTAATCGTCGGAATTCTTAAAACATCTAAAGACCCGAAACCCATTTGAACATCAAGCCGGCGACAGGCGCTCCTCGAAGTGAGCTTCCAAACACCCCCTTCCACCTTGATGAACATCCCTCCTTAGATGCCTTAGTGCGACTCGGCGCAGCATCGCATGCGTATTAACCCCTGCCGCCGCTGAATAGGTTTGCCGGGTGACTCATCCAACGCACGAAATACACCGCACCGATACAGAGAATTCCTCTTTTATTCAAACACACCCAGACGTCCTGAAGCCCCCTCCAGAGCCACAAAGCCTCCAAAAATACATGACGAACCCGATTCAGTAGTCACCACCCACCAACCGTGCGCCGAGACTTTCGCCACATAGATAATCAAAGCAATAGCCATTACCTCCCGCACCGCACTTGCATGCCCCACATTCGAACCAAAGCAATCACCAAGCCAGAATTTACATTTGCGATGCCGAGCGCCCTTCCCGCAGATACTACCCCCGGACTAGGCACAACATCCTTAGCCTTGCCCCTACCAAAAGTGGCACATGCCAAACGCCCAATCACGCCCCATCCGTACAGCACGAGCCAACAACCAGTACGCTCACCAGCGCGCCCTATTCAGTTAACTGACAGGTCGCGCCAAGCCAGTTAATTAAATGCGTTACTTCATTATAACAAGCGCTTCCGCAACTGCTTTGCCAAATTTGAATCTACTTTCGATAAAAGCCAGAAAGCCTCAACACGCACAGCGACGAAATACCGCACTAACGCACAATTTCGACAGCGTCTGCAAGCGTTTGCTGTTCCTGCGGCAATGCATTTGCCTGTAGCTCCGCCCTTCCCGAATCTAGTAGCGTTGAAACTCGAGTTGGTCGGGGTGTGCCCGTGGCGATCTACAAACGGTGGAGCCACTTTACCAAAATGACTTTATGGTTTGACGCGTACATTTGCCCCGGGTCGAGCGTTCTCTACGTTCCCGCCGAGGTTACATCGAAGCTCTTCGGGGCCCGCATACGCTAGTGCAACTCAAATCATTCACCTTGGGAGGACTTATATCCGCCCCAGGAATCCGGTTGGTGTGTAAGAAAGAGAAAGGATATCCGAACGTGTCAGATGCTATAGGATTGGCCTCTCATCCGCGCAGCCTCCGCATTGAGCGGCCTTCATCTCAGGAGGACATTGCAGAAGCGCTCCAGTCGGTTGATTTTTCTGATTCAGACTCGATTCAGCGAGCCCGCGACAGCATCTGCTGTGCGTTGACGGTCGCTTTGTGCGATCGCCTGTTTGAGCACGATGCCACGCGACGCGCCTTCCAGCAAATCGCGACGCTCGCGCTGTCCAGCGAGGCGCATCGTCGGGGCTACGGCGAAGTCCAGGGACTGACGTCGCAGCATCTCCGAATGGCACAAGTCATACTGGTATCGCTCCTTTCGCCGATGGGAGTCAATGCCTTCGTCTCCGGAGAGTATAACCATGACTGTAATTACGAACGGCTGGAGTTTCGTTTTGAATCCGGTCGTGAGTCGATCGACATCCTGATGAGACTGAGTTTCCCCAAATCGGAGCGCAGCGATGATCTCAAAGGACTGCCCCTTGAGGGCGACCAGCTCGCTTCATCACTGGTTGCGACCGCGCTTCGTGAAGCGCACATTATTGATCCAGAAGGGCTTGATCCGGAGATTCAAGCTGCGGCAACAAGATTGAACTCACAAGATTCAACAAATGTGCGATCGGAGCATCTGAGTTCGCGGGAGATTTTGATGCAGACCAATCTACAGCCCGAAGCATGGTGGGTGGTTCGTAACCATCTGGCTCACAGAGACTTGGGAGCGATACGCTGCGTCACTAAGGCTCTTTCAACCCTCGATGCGCCTGAAGTAACTAAGGCTCAAGGGTCGACGGAGCGGGCGGCGAGCATGGCCACTCTCAACGATTTTGAGATACTCCTCGGAGACATCCGGAATCTACCGCCCGGATATCGGCATCGGCCCCTGGCCGAGCTTGCCGGCCTAATCTCACGCTTACCAATAAAGACGCGACTCGTAGTGTTCGAACGAACGCTGGAGGCTGTTGAACAACTCAACGTCGCCGACCGGGGCACACCGTCCATCGCGCTCGTACGCAGCATCGGACAGCTGCCCCGTGATTTCCGGCTCGCGGCCTATCTTCGGATGTTGGCGGGTGCTATGCAACTCAGCGTGACCGACCGGAGCAGAGCGCTAATTGTGCTCGTTGACAAGATTTCCGGGCTGCCCATAAGTCAGCGCCACGAGCCATTCGAGCAAGTCTTGAGGGCTGCCGAGCAACTTAGCGTGTCCGCGCGAGTCCTACCGCTGGTCATGCTCGCAGAACACACAATTTGGCTACCGCACGAACGGATGCAGAGAGCCTTCGAACTCGTGCTCGCGGCCGTTACGCAGCTCGACGTTGTCGATCGAGGCAGACCACTCCTCCGGCTCGCTGTGAACAGTGTTTGCTTGCCCCTAGAGGTTCGGCGCGGATCGTTCGATCAAATTCTCGCGGCCATTAAGCACCTCCATGTGACCGATAGAGAGCGCGCGCTAGACGCACTCGAAGCGCAAATTCAAATTTTTCGTTCAGCGGCGCCGAAAACATTCATTAATCATATCCGCGCTGCGCGTGTTCAACCTAAGGTATCTGACGGGTTTGATGTCCAGCTTTGAGAGAACTTGGCGTAACCCTGCGCACTTATTCGGGCCACGGCCGCGATACTCGAGCCCTGCAAATTCAGGCTTGCAATGATCAGGCGCTCCATAAGCGAGTCCTGAGCACCGTGTAGATTTCGTCGTTGAGTTTGGCTACCCTGGTGCCCACCAAACCAATGGACCGAACCCAAACACGTGAAAGAATGCGACATTACCTTCACGCTGGACATCGAAGTCCGGATGCGTGGCTGCGCTGCCGCCTTCCCTCCATCACAAACGAGACCTTGGCAAGCCGGGAACACCCCTGCCTGGTGTATGAGCGGTTGATGGCCGGCAACCTCAGGCAGCAAGCCGCCGCTGACCGGCTTGAATGGCTTGCACCGATTCGCCGTTCTTGAAGGCAATGCTCTCACACAACAGCTTGATTTGTTCGGGGTCGTTGATGCGGCACCACATTTTCCCACCTTCCTCCTCGAGGCGACGGTAGCGTCCCGCATAGAATTCCAAACGACTGAAAGGTGATGCCTGTATCGCTGCTTACCCCACGCGAAAAAGTAGACTACAGTGCGTCAATGGTTTCCACCCTTACCTCGGCGCAAGGAACTTGGCACGAAACGGTGAAGCGCGTCCGCGTACCAGCTGGCAGTGGGCCGACTGTCGCGTAGAGACTACGAATCCGCACGTTTTCGTTGTCATAGGCGCCCAGTTGTACGACGACAGTGTGTACTTCGCTCGATGTCCCATTTTCAATTTCGCCAGAAATAAGCCGGTCGTTTCCAAATCGGTTTGCAGCCATGCTCGCTATCGACGCTCTCACCTGCCCTTGAACTGCAAGTGGGGGGGGCAGACATGCCCCGAGCGTCAAGCTCAGACCGACTGTCAGCATAGCGACACCGAGAGTGCGTCGTCGCTTAGAAGACCCGCTGAGAATTACGATCATGTCTAACTCACTCCCCTATCAGAAACACGCAGCAAGATGTAACTCGGCGTCAGTCGAAATGACCACCGGACTCATGTGACTTCAGATCTCGGTGGATGGCCGCTCGTCAACGTCCCGAGCTGGTGCCCTTCAATTTCCCGAGGGCGAAGCCGCAATATACTTGTGACGGACCTCAGTGATATTTGCGCGTCGGCTAGAGCCGTGCGTAGTCTACATACACGCCCCGATTCGAGGCCATTCTATTATTCGGCAAGTGTCGCACACGTCTCATTTTTAGTCGAGCGAACCGTCCGAACTACGCACGGGAGCTTCGGGACCGGCTGGCAAAGCCTCCCGCTCCCAAGGCTATCTCTGAGAATGGCATCCACGCGAACATGAGCTGCGGCCAAAAAACGAATCCCTTGCTGAGCGTTTAACCGCAAGCAAGGAAAGTCAAGAAGATGAGCAAGACGAAGCGGGCGCGCTACACGCTCGAATTCAAACTGAAAGCGGTTCGGCTATTCAGGGCCGGCCAGAGCGTTGCGGCGGCGGCTGCGACGCTGGACGTGCCAACGCAGTCGATATCCAATTGGGTCAAGGCTGAGCAGGAAAACAAGCTGGGTGGAGCCGGTGCAAAGCCGGTGAGTACGGAGCTGTCAACGCCGACTGAAACCTGACCCACGAATCCTTCGCGACGTTTCATGCGTGCATAGTGGTCATGGAATCGTGTTCCGGTGCGCACCACCTTGCTCGCAAGTTGGCTCATATCGGTCATCAGGTTAGACTGATCTCGCCGCAGTTCGTGAAGCCCTTCGTCAAGAGCAATAAGAACGACTTTGTGGATGCCGAGGCGA
>NZ_JACSUE010000034.1:9123-27373 GCF_014384845.1 Caballeronia sp. EK | reverse complement strand
TGTGCCGTTACCCCACTGATGTCGCGAAGTGCACTCTACTAATGTCGTTTTCGAAGATTCTTGGCCAGACTCGAAGCAAAAAGCAGGCTTCCCATGCGGTGAAGTGGAACGTGTTCACCCTTCGGATGTCGCACACCGACCTCAGTGCACCCTACAGATGTCGCATAGCGCTTTTGTCTCCGAGCCTTGTCAGATAAGGCTGAGCAGCTATCGCCAGTTCTTGGTCCGATAAAATCCAAGCTTTCAGCGATGGAAACGGCCGTTGTACTTTTGACGTGCAAGCCCGGCGCGACTTATCTGCCGCAGTTCAGCGCGGACGCACGAGGGCGAGACAAACAAGACGGAAATGCACTGTTCATACATACAGTATTGTGCCGTAGAAAACCCGTCAATTGAGCAAAATGCGCCGCCCGGCGACGAACTGTCCGCGCGCTGAATGAATTTCGACAACTTGCAAACCGCCCGCCACGAGCCGGACCGGTGACGACGCTACTGGCTAGCACTCGCCATTCAAGCCTTATGCTTCCGCGGTGTCGGGCTGATATAACCAAGGCTGGCCGGTGCCGAGCGCAAGAATTGCGAGCACTGCTCGTATCTGTTCATGGGCCTTCATCGTCGAGTTCGGTCATCGTTTGCGCTTTCAGCTACGCGGCCATCGTGTCAATGGCATCCTTGAGCGTGACGCGATGGCTGGTCCGCGCTTGCCTCAGGAAAATCTCGGCAATCCCTTTGGTGGGAATGCTCGCCTCAATGTGACGTAATTCCTCTAGACGGCACCATTTGCATCGCGCAATTTCGTTCGCGGGCACTGGCTCCGCCTTGGGACCAGCGCTCACGATGAACACAAAGTGCCGAGTCTGCAAGCCGCGAAACTGAAACGCATATCGCACCCCGCGCGCTACCCCTTTGAAGGCTGGATGCGGGTGTACTAACTGACCTCGTCATTCTTCAAGGTGGATTCGAGGTTCTGCCAGTAGTAAAAGATGTCCATTCAGCAAAGTCTGCAATCTCGATGTTATTGAGAGACAAACCCATGGTGGCTTAAGGTGGCTTGTCAATCGCTAACCAATCTTCGCTCCGGACGTTTCGCGCACCGGTTGGAACCCCGGAAGCTCCTCCGCGAGGATACGCAACCAGCCCGGGAGACCTCGTGCCTTCTCCAAAATAGCGCTCATGTGTTCCCGAACGAGAGTCACGCGCTCCATGGCTAGGGCGAGCATGAACTCCGGCAATGCCTCTCCTGCCGGCGCGTCATGCAAATCCATCAGCCTCAAGATAAGCCTCTGCATATCGCCACTGAGGTCCGGGCTGGCCGAGTAGTTCAATTCCGATTTGTATGCAGCTCGGAGTAGTGCCGCCTGGATTGCGGGGTCGTTGAACCGCGTGAAGTTCGCAGGCGAGATGAGAGTTTGCTGAAATAGCCCACTGATGAGACTCGTCTCGCTGTCCTTGCTCCCAGCAGCGCGGCACGCCTCGAGGAACACCGCAACTGTCAGCAACACGCCAGACCCTAAATCAATTCCCGCGAGTGGTGGAGACGGTTGCCACAGAAGAAATCCGGGAGACATTGCGGGCGGACTGTCAACGTACGATGGCATGAATGCCATTGGACCCGGCAGACCATTTCCTTCTCGGAATCTGAGCAATCGCCCGCTTAAGCCTTCCGGAGCTTCGATATCTTGGTCGGAACACTCGTCCACCACCTTCTTTACGAGCTGAGCCTCGGCGAACCAGTCCAAGTCTTGGTCAATTTTGCCAATCGGAAGTTCGATGCGCGCTTTGAACTGGTATCGACTATCGTCTGCGTTGAGTTGAAGGTCGTTCTGCAGTTCCTTCAATCTAGCGTCGCTCTCAGGGAGAACAGCTAATGCGAGATATAGACGCGGTCCCTTGGGTTGGGTCGCCCTCAATGACGCACTAATCTGTTTGAAAATGAATCCGTTGCCGAGTATGGGCGCGACGACCACCACGCTAGCACGGAGGATGAACGTCCGCATCTCGTCGCTCGGTCTATCCAAATCAGAGCTATTGAGAACTCGGATATCGGCCCCGGGCGATTTTTCAGTCAGAAGTGTGCGCGCCAACTCGGCCATGCGCTTCGCTTCGCCTTCGCCTGGCCGGCCCTTTTCAAGAGTGTCGACTGGATAGACCACTGCCGTATTACCAGCCGCCGCGTAGTTGGTAAGCCAGCTTCGCAATAAACACTCGCCGTTGGCGTTGTCGACGCAATACATGTCGACGAGTCTAGTCGTGTCGAAAGATAAAGACCAGAAAGACTGTCCGCCGGGGCGACGCCGCGCAACGAGGGCGACCCTATCGCTGGAGATTTTGGTCAGGATAGCTCGTCGAGGAGCGGGAAGCGCTTTGGCTGCCAACCGTACCGATTTTGGCTTGAAGTTCTGACTCAGAAAACGTTCGCCAATGATTCGAACTGCCTCACACCCCGGAGGAATCTCCCCAACATCGGTTTCGAACTGAGGCCGCAACCCTGCCAAAGATGACGGGCCCGTCAGTCGACGAGGTAAGTTAAACAAAATTTTACGACCATGCTCCGCCGCCTCTTTCTCAGCCAGTAGTTCTCGCGGTTCAAGGCCTAGAACTGTGAAACACTCGACGTGTCGATGCCCAAGTATCTCGAAGATGCGAGCCTCAAGGCCGCCAGAAGTTGACGCCGAGATAATGGCGAAAGCTGGACCAGAGTCAAGGCTAACCTCCTCCAATCCCTCATAGGAGCGGAAGCTTTCGATGACATACCGCCGTTGGGAGTCGATTGCCTTGCGCATTGAAATTAACGCTTGGGCAACGGGCCAAATTGCCATTGAATCAACTAACACGCGAACCTTGGCCTCGGGCAGCCCGTCGCAGTACTTGGTGAAAGAGTCTAACAGTCGAAGAGCGACGAACTCGATAGAGGCGGTGCAACTGAGTAGGCTTTCCGTGCGGATGAAGTGGGATGACACTCGGTTAGACAGTTTGGCGAAATAGAAGCCTTGGGGCGCTGCGGCAACAATGCTTCCCAGGTCAAACTCCGACTTTACGAAGCTCCGAAACGCCGGCGTCAGCACGTCTCGCAGGCCGTTAACCTCCATCTGATTTTCTTTAGCAACGTGGTAGACGCGCCCACCACTCGAGTAGGCAAAGAGCCACACGTTGCACAACCGTGAGACCACGTCGAACGAAGTGCCGTTGCTGTCGGGCATCTCTTGCTCTTCACGCAACCGCCTCGCAGCCTCCGTGTTGCCGAGAACGATGAGTTCAGGAGGCACGGGGTTCGCCGCAGACCAATTTCGAAAGCTCTCTCGAATTTCAGCCCAATCGGGCGTATCAGAGCCCAAGAACAAAAGCAGTGAATTCTTTGTGAACGACGTAGGGCCGGAAAATGGAATGAAAAGCATCGAGTTCACACCGGCAACAGGATGGAGTAAGCAGTGCCCTCAACAGGCCCGAGTTCTCGTTTCGACCATGGTCGGAGGAAGAACATCATCTTCCCCTCCTGCAAGAAGACATGTGTTCCATCTTCTAGCTTGACGTAGTCTGTCGCTAAGTTGTGGGTTCGCAACTGCGTATCGATGTCAGTGACCGCCGATTGCGTTCCGAAAAGGTACGCAAGCCTACCTGTACGTATGCGCAGGAACCCATTTCGCTTCATTAGGAGAGTAGCGATGCTAAACAAGCCTATGCCACGAAGCGAGTTGCCGGACGAGGTCCGCCACTTCTTGAAGCAATCGATGATTGCGTTTTCCTCTTCGACCACCGGGATGTCGGCCAAATTGTCCACTGAGCGCTTTGCCTCTGGGCGGCTCGCAAGCCAACGGCGCGCGAGCCCCGGTCCGGAGTCAACCATCGTTACTTCCATGAAGCCGAGCTTTCGCAAGGGGCCTTTGTGTGTACTCGGCGGCTCGTCTCTTTTCACGCGAGGGTGAGTCGTGAGACTATGCAAGAGGTACGAGTGAACGTGAGAATTTCCGCCTGCAAACATGTGCGCATTGTCGTCGTCAATCTGGCGCAGGCGCAGTGTTACCGCTCTGACGCCTTTGTCGTATTCAACTCCGTGGTGGTTAGCTCGCGCCCACCAGTCCGAATTTTCGACCAGCTCCCTGACGAGATGCGCTAATGGGTCGGAGACTTCGCGTAGATACTTCGCCGTCCAGTCTCCTGCAAGGTGAGCGAGCACGTCCTGAATCACAACACGGATGTCGCCTTCCGGTCGCACTCGCCATGTGGCTTTGTCACGCTCGTAGAACGGGCGAATAAACTCGCGCTTGCTCCCTTGGATACACATGAGGTTGGCGCGGGTCTCGCTTGTCTCGTGCGTCTGATGGAACTGAAAATTGTCCATTGCATCTAGAAACGTGCCGTATCCCTTCGCTTCTCGACGCTTAAGGGCGTGGCCGTCTCCATCTTGCAGATGGCCAGCGAGCACCCAGGCGGCCAGGATATAAGGCAGCCCAAGATGTTTCTGGAGGCTCGATTCAAAATTTTCTGCGGGAATGCGAATGTCCGAGAAGGTCGCGACAGCTTCGTTTTGGTAGTGTCGTGCCCATGTCACGACAAACTGGAGCAAAGCTGCTTCGGCGCAAAATGAGGTAACTCCAGCGGAAGCCATCGGGACGGCGAGTTCACGCCACTCTTGGTCGCCCAGAGTTGAAATTGCAGCCTCGATACTGTCGATATCCCTCTCTGGCAGTCTCATCTTCGCGTCCTGTTCGAAGTTTGCCCCCGTGGTGACCTACCCACTGCTACGCCCGAAATTGTAGCCTAGCGACGGTTGGCATCAGCGCCTGGTTTGCCATAATCCGGCTCGTCGGATTGGCTACCAGCGAAGTTTGTGAACAGTCCGAACTCCGGTTTATAGGACACCCTCAGTGGGCCGACACTGCCGAACTGATTCTTCGCGACAATCAATTCAGCGGCCCCCCTGTCGGACGAATCCCAGTTGTAGAACTCATCGCGGTAAACAAACATCACAACGTCGGACTCGTCAGCGAGTTCATGCCAGCTCTTCAGGTCCGCAGTGATAGGTCGCTTGTTCGGTCGTGACTCTACGACACGCGAAACTGGTGCGGTCACCAACACGGCGCAGTTCAGTTCGCGCGCGAGCGCTTTCAGCCCGCGCGCAATAACCTCCTCACGGGGACCAGCATGGGTCGAGGCTGTCATGTAGGAAACGGAATCAATCACGACCAAACCCAGATTACCTAGCTTCGTCTTGGCGGACAGACAGCGGCTTCGCAATGCGTCTAGGTCCAGTTCGGTGCTGTCATCGAACATTATTTGAGCGTCGGAAAGCAACTTTACTGAGTGAGTCATGCCGACCCAGTCGGCATCGGTGAGCCGACCTTGCTGAAATCGATGGTGTGCGATTCGACCGATAATCGACACAAGTCGCTTCATCACTTCAACTCGGGCCGTTTTGGTACTAAATATCAGCACTGGCAGCCCTATTTCTGCGACTGAAGCGCAAACGCTTAGTGACAAATCGGTCAGTCCCATTTCGGGGCGGGCAGCAAGTGTGACCAATTGTCCGCGGTGGAGGCCGTCGGTGACGCGGTCTAGGTCTACTAGCCCATACGAAATGCCCCCAATGTTATCTGATTGGTATCGCTCGTTGATACCGTCGACCATCTCCGACAGCGTCTCCTGTAGAGAGGCCATTTCCACCGGCTCGTGCCTCCTGCTCTTTCGTTCCAAGAGCTCATCGACCACCTTGCGCAAGCCGCGTGATACGTCGCGCCAAGCTAAATCTTCGTTCGGCCATTCCGAGACTGAGACGGCATCCTTGGGCAGCCCCTGGATAGTCATTATTGGCTCGTCCGTGAGGTCGACCGGGCGCACGAAGACAGGTATAACGACGGCGCTCTCCGCCTCGTGTCGTGTCAAAGCAAGCGCCAGTTCCTTTTCGTAACAGTACCCGGAAGCAATGAAGCTCGGGCTTAGCAAAAGAAGGATTACATCCGCCTGCTCAATGTTGCGGTCAATGTCTGTCGTCCAAGATGTGCCTGGGACAATCTTCCTATCGCACCAGTGCGAAATTTTTCCTGCCCGCAGGAGGACCGCCAGATGCTCTTCCAGGCTTTCCTTGAAGCGCTCGTCCTTGTGCGAATAGCTAATAAAGACAGAGACCGCGAGAGATTCATCAATCATGGCAGTCCTTGGGACACTGACTTGGATTGTTGGTAAGTATCCTCCCGACTTCACGGCGGCAGAAAACGTGAGATACCGGAAGCGGGACGGTTGCGAAATGATGACAGCTTCCGCCACAGAATTGGTAAATGGCAGGCAGGAGGCCGCCTACCGACGGCGCGGTCTTGGCATGATTATGAGCATCAGAGTCGCCGAACTTGCCACCTTCTCGCTTCTCGAATTGGAAGCGAGGGCGTTTCAGCAGGCGGTGTCACAGTCCTTGGACATCTCAGTTTCCGTTGGAGCCAACACACGTGAGAGCTGCAGGAATACAGCGACTGCAGCTATCGCTATTGCCAGCGCGCTTTTATCGCCGGCCGTTCGTTGCACTGGAATTTCGTCGGTGAATTCGTCGACCGTCCCCTCGCGCCACTGCGGATTCGGAAAAAGGAGCACGTTTCTGGCGATGTCTCCGCCTGACTGGTCCGGCGCGTGCAAAGCCGGCCGCACCGCCTCTTTCCGGAACCGCTGTTCCAGATGTTCCCATACCACTTCATGGATGTCGGCCATCGACATGTATTGTCGGGCGCGGGGCCGCCCGGCTTTCAGCGCGTGGAGCAACGCGCCGCTGAACATCGTGTATTGGTCCTCGCGCGGCACGAGCGCCTCCACGTCACGGTCCGCAGCACAGTAAAGCGCCGTCCCTTTCGTGGGAACGGATTTGACCTGGACCTCGCGTGTCGTCAGCAGCGCCTTCGTCCTGTCGGAAAGTGCTTTTTGCGCGTTGGCTCTCGAATTCCCCATGTGGATGAACGCCATGCCAGCGAAGCACGAATCCAGAATCACAAATTTGCGCATTTCGCTGGCTTCAGTTCGCAACAAGCGCGCGAGCAACCGAAACTCTAATGAAGTAAACTCCGGATGGTCATCTGTGGTCGACGACAGAGCAAGGTAGTAGTCGGTCGGGTCACTGCTCGCGGGATACCCGTGCCCGATGTAATAGACGATGAGATTCACGGAGGCGAGGGAACCGAAGCGCGCGTGAACGTCCATCTTCAGGAAAGCAGACATCTGGGTGAGGAGCACCGACGCCGGCTCCGGCGCGTTGAAGAGGTCCAGAATGCAGGAGACTTTTAGCGTATCTCGCAGATACAGCTTAATGGCCTCTTTCGAATTGAGAAACGACTTCGTTTCACCGAATTCCTTATGCTGCGGATACGCCGAAGCGCCAAGCAGGATTGCCGCAGTAGGCGTCTCAACCACAGCTGAGGGTGGCGGCTTATCTTTCCCGGCGGATGGTCGCAGGTCCCACTCGGCCGGCGAGTAGAACATTGGCCTGTCTCGCCAAGCGGACAGGGCTTCAGGGTATGGCGGGACGGTACCCATTGCGTCAAACAGACCGTTGTGGGACACCTCGGGCATTTTCACCTCGAACCGGCCGCTCAAAAGGCACGCCGCCTGTACTGCGTCGTGATAGATAAAAATAAAGACTTGTTTCGAGAGACGTCAATGCCCGCGTCGTCAATCGGCGCAAAGACCGGCCCAAGCTTGCTGTCGCTGAGTAAGCCTTGGACTACCTCATTGAGGTCCGCCAACGACAACGGTTGCTGATGCGCTCGGCCTACGAGAAGCGCATGAAGAACTGCGCCGGTAAACGCGGTCAGCGACCTCCCCGGTTTAGGCGTGAACGACTGAGCAGTGGTGCAATAGAGCACTGTACCGCCCTCCTGGTCCTGCCCATCACCACGTTCCAGAAAGGCTTCCTCGCCCACGGCGACGAGCTCTCCGTCCTCTGCTCCAAAATTCTTGAGTAAGTCGGAAATCATTTGCCCGGAGTCAACAATCACAATCTTCTGCAAATCTGGCCCAGACTCGCTGAGTACGTGAGCAAGGTCACGAAAAGAAAAAACGGCTGAACCGGGAGTACTCGCGTAGTCCGCTGGTCGGAAAAGAAGATAGTCCCTTGCACCTTTTACGCTAGTGGACCGACCGTATCCAACATAGTAGACGATGAGAACGCGCTTCTGTCGGGGATGAGCGACGAGCCGGTCTCTCAAAAACTCTGCTATTCGTTCGAAGACTCGTCGCTCCGGCTCTGGCGCGTCAAACAAATCAAGAACTTCGTCAACGCCCAGATTGTTCGATAGATAAGAGGTGAAGGCAGCCTTGGTGGCACGAAGGAGAGCGGCTGTTGGACCGTCGGGACGTTCAGGGTGAACTGAAGTGCCGAGCAAAATGGCCCCCGCCCGAACGAATTGCGCTTGCGCCGACCTCCATTGGGCATTAGGAAAGAGATAGACTTTAGAGGCAATGTTTCCGCCGGACTGGTCCGGAGCGTGCAGTGCTGGGCGGATAGCCTCCTTCTTGTATCGCTCTGATAGATGTTCCCATACAGCCTCGTGAATATCGTCGAGCGACAGAAATTCCTTAGACCGTACGCTGCCAGACGTGAGCACGTGAAGCAGCGCCCCGCTGAACATCGTGTACTCGTAGCCTGGTGGCGCGAGCGCGGCGGCGTCTCTGTCTGCCGCGCAATAGAGGGCGGTGCCACGCGTCGGGACCTCCAGCTCCTGTCGCTCGGTTGCGCCTAGGACCGCGCTCGTCCTTGCCGATAGAATGGATTGCGCATTATCCTCGGAACCCATATGCCCGAGCGCAATTCCCGCATAACAGGCGTCGATAATCACAAACTTGCGCATCGTGCTCGCCTCGGTCCGCAGGACACGCGCGAGGGTTCGAAAGTCGAGCGAGGTGAAATCCGGGTGTTTTTCCGTCGTTGACGCCAGCGCAAGAAAATACTCGGAAGGGTCCTCTCGCGCGGGGTATCCGTGTCCGATGTAGTAGACGATTAGGTTGACCGAAGACAGCGTTCCGAATCGAGTCCGGAGGTCTGTGTCGATAAAAGTCGAAATCTTTGATAGCTGAACAGGCTGCAAGTCTTCGGAACCGAACAAGTCCAGAATGACATCAACTTTCAGGGTCCGGACGAGATAGCCCTTGAATGCTTCCTTGGAATTCAAAAACGATTGTGTTTGACCGAACCCAGGGTGATAGGGAAATGACCATGCGCCAAGCAGGATGGCTGCAATGCGGGTTTCTTGTCGAGGTGCTAACTGGCCCGACTCAACGGGCTCTCGCGTCTTGATGACCAACTTCTGCCTGCCCGCCATATGGAAATTCCCGCCCCCCCATTCACCTTGAAAAGTGGGCGCCTGAGCCGCCCTGCTTTCCGGCGAATCCTTCGAAGGCTTTTTCTCGGACATGCCAGACCCCTCTAAATGTGGCTTCTCGCTAAGGAGTCGGACATCGACCGTCTAGGCCACGCCTTTGTTTTCGCGCTCGGCCGCTCCTTGTTCCGCCGCGGCTTTCGCAATCTCAGGGTACTTGCGCATCAGAAATTGCAGAATTAACCGCTCGGCATCCTCCGGGCTGAGATTGCTTTGTTGGGTCTCGCCCGCCAGGTCCTTCATCGCAACGGTGCGACGCCGCTTTCGCATCCAGACGGCAATCTGCCGAGCGAGGTCTTTTGCCGCCTCGTACAACATAACGCCCGCCATCTCTGCGAGTATCGGCCCGACAATCAGAAGGACGGCGCCGAGGCTTTGGGTCGTCGGGTCTCGCTTCGTCCGGCGCGGCTCGAAGTGCTCAACAGTCGCCTGCAGATGCGTAAGCAAATCGTTGGCAAGCAACTCGGACTCTCTGGGGGAATCCGCCTCGACGACAATCTCGACCACTTCAACCTCGGCTCGGGTCATGGCAGTTCGCCTTTATTGGTGACCTGAAAAAGCATAGGCCGCGAATGCGCTTTTTCAACATTGAAAATCAACTGATTGGAACTGTTTTTTCTACGCCTATATGTTTGGAAATCCTGTACGTGTTGATTTGCGGATTCGGCGGCGCCGCGCCTGGCAGAGCGGGTCTTGCACAACTCCATCGATTTCTGAACGGTCGTGCTTGCGTGGTTGTCGTCTCGCCGGTGAACGGCGTTTGCATCTCGCTCTGCCGAACAGCGACACTGACGTCTTTCACTCCCGTTTCGCAATCTGTTGCGCTAGCTGCTCGAGGAGGCACTCGTCGAGCATGAACCGTCGCATCGTGCCGCAACGTCTGTTGCGTAGGCTACCGTCAGCCTCCTAACGATTGACGTCGTCAACACCTTGCGCCGACCGTGCGGCCGTGTTCCCGCCCAAAGAACGTCGGCGCGCCCGCCTTGCCGCGCGCCACGGATATCATCGTTCGTCGCATCACCGAACTCATTCCGCAGAGTCGACACGAAATCCGCAATCTCCAGCATCGGGTGCTTTCGCACAAGCATATCCAAACGCATCTCCTCTGACGACCTAAAAGGGGCAATTCATTCCTTCGAATTTTGAGTTACGATACTGTATAAATATACAGTGTTTGCGTGACATGGCCGCCTTGCCCCAGCACATTGAGTCGCTTCATCCGAGCCTCTGGCGCGGGTCTCAGCTCGCCCGTGCGTACGGCAGGACGGTCGATACGGGGTATGCGGCCCTGAGCGCCGAGCTGCCCGGCGGCGGCTGGCCACTGGGAGCGTTGGTGGAGTTGCTCGTCCAGCAGCCAGGGATAGGCGAGATGCGGTTGTTGAGGCCAGCGCTCTCCGAATTGAGCGCACGACCAGTGGTGCTTTTGCAGGCACCGCACGTTCCTAACGCCTTGGCGTTTTCGTTTCTCGGGCTGCCGATGAACCAGCTGATGAGACTGCGAGCGCCGAAGACGGCGGATGCGCTCTGGTGCGCCGAGCGCGTGCTTCAGGCCAAAACCTGCGGCGCCCTCGTGTTCTGGCAACAGCGCATCCGGGCAGAAGCTCTGCGACGGCTTCACCTTGCGGCGCAGGCGACGGAAACCTTGCTGGTGCTAATCAGGCCGCTGGCCAGCGCTCAAGACGCATCGCCGGCCACGCTCCGGCTGGGAGTCCGACCGGCTGACGGCGGCCTCGTCGTCGATGTTGTAAAGCGACGAGGCCCGACACGAACCGAAACATTGTCCGTCGCCCTGCAACCGTCACCGATTCTGCTCAGCCCTTATGGCCGTGTTCGTCGCCATCTTCCTGCCCCGGCTTTCGCTGGAGGTGTTCCGTCAGCGGTGGTTACCGCCGACTGAGCACGGGTGCGTTGTGCTGGAGCGCGACAAGGTGATTGTGATGGACTCGGTAGCGGGGGAAGCTGGGGTGCTCCCAGGAATGAAGCCAGGCGGAGTGACAACGCTTTCGCCTGACGCAGCGGTCTACGACAGAAGTGTGGAACGAGAGCGGGAGATGCAGCGAGAAGTCGCTTTCGGCCTATTGCGCTTCTCGCCACAGGTTGCTCTTTGCGATGAAGAAACCATCGTAGTCGACGTGACGGCAAGCCTGCGTCTGTTTGGCGGCATCCGCAGTATCTGTTCGCAGTTGCGAAACGTTGTGAAGTCGATAGGCGTGACGGCCCGCACGAGCGTCGCTCCGACAGGGCAAGGCGCATGGCTGCTGGCCAAGCGTGGCCGATGCCGCGTGCTCAAGATGCGCTCGCTCGAGCGAAATCTCGATGCGCTTCCGTTCATAGTCGTGCAAGAGGTTCGCGCGTTTTCGGATTGGTTTCATGGTCTCGGTTGCCGAGCATTGAGTGACATCCGGCGCCTCCCACGTGCTGGGCTGAAGAAAAGGTGCGGTGTGGACTTGCTTGATTCTCTCGACCGCGCCTACGGCCTTTCGCCAGAGCTGTATCAGTGGCTGGAGGTACCACCGACCTTCAGCACGAGGACCGAACTGCCCGACCGAGTCGAACACGCTGAAGCCGTGCTTTTCTCCGCGCGAAGGCTCATCGTGCAGCTTTGTGGCTGGTTGAGCGCGCAGCAACTCGCGCTGACACACGCCACTGTATCCCTCGAGCACGAACGCGGCCGACAAGCCGTTGAGCCCACCACTCTTGAAATCGCTCTTGCTGAGCCGACCTGGCATGAAGAGCATCTCGTGCGCTTGCTCAAGGAGCGGCTCGGACGCACTGAACTGCCGGCTGCTGTGCTTGCCGTTCGACTGACTGCTTCCAAAGTGGAACCGGCCGAGCCGCCGAGCGACTCGCTGTTTCCCGAACCTGGCGGGTCTTCCGAAGACCACAACCGCCTTATCGAACTCCTCGTTGCGAGACTTGGCGCAGAGAACGTGTTGCGGCCGGCGCCGACCTCCGACCACAGGCCGGAACACGCAAATCGTTGGGTGCCGGTTCAGGACGAGGCGAAGCCGACCATACCGCCGGCAGGACTGCCGCGTCCGACTTGGTTGCTAGACGAGCCCGTTCGCCTCATGGTGAAGAACCATCGACCGTTCTATGGCTCGCCGCTCAAGCTCGTTTCAACTGGCGAGCGCATTGAAGGAGGTTGGCATGACCGCGAACTGGTTACCCGCGACTATTACGTCGCCGAGGCGGCCGACAAAAGCTGCTACTGGATTTATCGCGAACGGCCGAGCGTAACTTCGGAAGAAGTGCGCTGGTTCCTCCACGGCTTGTTCGGGTAAGCAGGTGTCGTCGTGGACTTCCCCTCGTTGGCGTTGCCGGATTACGCGGAGCTATTCGCGTTCACCAACTTCTCTTTCCTCCGCGGCGCTTCCCATGGCGAGGAACTTGTCTTGCGTGCTTCGCAGCTCGGATATTCGGGGCTTGCCGTCACCGATGAGTGTTCGCTGGCCGGCGTAGTCCGCGCTCATGTCCAGGCGAAGGAGGAAAAGCTTCCGCTCATCATCGGGTCATTCTTTCAGCTTGTGAACGCGGACAAGAGTCCAGCGTTTGGACTCATCCTGCTTGCCCAGAATCGCAACGGCTACGGCAATCTTTCTGAGCTCATCACGTTAGGGCGCATGCGGGCAGCCAAGGGCGAGTACCTGCTGACGCCACATGACATCTCAAGGCCCGAGAGAGAACATGCGCACTTGAGAGGCATGCCAGACTGCCTCGCTATCCTGGTGCCCGAATTCCCTGCAAAGGAAGACGCGCTCGCTGTGCAACTCGAGTGGATGAACGACGTTTTTGCTGAACGCGCCTGGGTGGGCCTCACGTTGCACCAGCGCGCGATGGACGACATTCATCGCGGTACCGTCGAGTTCGTGGCGGACCAATACCGGGTACCCGTCGTAGCGACCGGAAACGTCGTCATGCACGTGCGCTCAAGGAAGCCACTGCAGGATACGATGACGGCGATTCGAATCGGAAAGCCCGTCGCAGATTGTGGCTATGACCTCGCGCCGAACGCGGAAGGACATCTTCGGTCGCGACTGCGTCTTGCAAATCTGTATCCGCCGCACACGCTCTCGGAGACGCTCAACATCCTAGAGCGATGCAATTTCTCGTTAGATGAGCTTCGATACGAGTATCCGGATGAGCTCGTGCCAGAAGGCTTCACTCACGAAGCGTATCTGAGGCAGGAAACCTACATCGGGGGCCATCGCCGGTTTCCTGGCGGCATTCCGCACGCGGTTCAAGAGCAAATCGAGCATGAGCTACAGCTCATTCGCGAGCTCCAGTACGAGGCTTACTTCCTCACGGTCTACGACATCGTCCGCTTTGCGCGCAGTCAACACATCCTGTGTCAAGGCCGCGGGTCAGCTGCGAACAGTGCGGTCTGTTATTGCCTCGGCGTAACCGAAGTCGACCCGTCGCGCGGCAGCATGCTCTTCGAACGTTTCATCAGTAAGGAGCGTGGTGAACCGCCGGACATCGACGTGGATTTCGAGCATCAGCGGCGTGAGGAGGTCATTCAATACATCTATCGGAAGTATGGGCGCGACCGAGCCGCGATTGCAGCGGCAGTTTCGACGTATCGTCCGCGCGGCGCGCTTCGCGAAACCGGCAAAGCGCTCGGCATCGACCCGCAAATCGTCGATAAAGTCGCCAAGTCACATCAGTGGTTCGACCATTCGCAGGACCTTCTTCGACGGTTCGCGGAGTCTGGCTTAGACCCCGAGAATCCGCTCATCGATTTGTGGGCGTCGTTGGCAGCGCAAATTCTCAATTTTCCGCGCCATCTGTCGCAACACTCAGGTGGCTTCGTCATCAGTCGCGGGAAGCTGACAAGGCTCGTTCCTGTTGAGAACGCGGCGATGGCGGACAGGTCGGCGATTCAATGGGACAAGGATGACCTGGAGGCGCTCGGTCTTCTGAAGATTGATGTCCTGGCGCTCGGCATGCTGTCGGCGATTCGTCGCACGCTCGACATCGTGTCGGAGCAGCGTGGCGAGCGGTTCGAGATGCAGGACATCCCGCCTGAGGACGACGCCACATACGAGATGATTTCTCGCGCAGACACGATGGGCGTCTTCCAGATTGAGTCGCGCGCACAGATGAGCATGCTACCTCGCATGAAGCCACGGGAGTTCTACGACCTCGTCATCGAAGTGGCCATTGTGAGACCAGGCCCAATCCAGGGCGGTGCAGTGCATCCATATTTGCGACGCCGCCAAGGAATCGAACCTGTCACATACCCAAGCGAAGCGTTAAAGGTCGCCCTCGGTCGAACACTCGGCGTGCCCATCTTTCAAGAGCAGGTCATGCAAGTCGCCATTCTGGCTGCTGGCTTTACTCCGGGCGAAGCGGACCAACTCCGCCGAGCGATGGCAGCGTGGAAACGCAAGGGTGGCCTCGACCGCTACTACGACCGTATCGTTAATGGGATGATGGAACGAGGGTACGAGCGCGACTTTGCTGAGTCAATCTTTCAGCAGATTCATGGCTTCGGCGAGTATGGCTTCCCTGAGAGTCATGCTGCATCCTTCGCGTTGCTCGTCTACGCGAGCAGCTGGCTGAAATGCCACGAGCCGGAGGCGTTTCTCGCTGCGATGCTGAATAGCATGCCGCTTGGTTTTTACTCGGCTTCGCAGCTCATCCAGGATGCGCAACGACACGGCGTAAAGGTCCTTCCAGCAGACGTCACAATCTGCGGCTGGGATTCGGTTCTCGAGTGCCATGATGCTCGAGCGAAGCCAGCAGTTAGACTCGGTCTGTCTCTGCTAAAGGGAATGAAGGATGGCGCCGCCGAGCGCATCGAAGCCGCAAGAGCAGTTCAGGTGTTCACAAGCGTCAGTGATTTGGCAAAACGCGCTCAGCTGGACAGGAAAGACCTCCAGGTTCTTGCGGCCGCGAATGCGCTTTCATCACTGGCTGGCAATCGCCGCGAAGCGCTCTGGCAATCGGTCGCCGCTGTGCCAGACCGCGACCTTCTCCTCGATGCGCGCGTAGATGATGGAACGCCCGCGCTCGGCGCACCGTCCGAAGCGGAAGACATCATTGCTGACTTCAACTCAATGAGTCTCACGCTCGGCCGTCACCCGCTTTCGCTCTTGCGGCCAACTCTTCTTGAACAACGTCTTGTGCCTGCGTCAACGCTTATGACCTATCCGAATGGCCGGCTCGCTCGCGGATGCGGACTCGTGACCGTGCGTCAACGGCCAGGTACGGCAAAGGGCGTTATGTTCGTGACTATCGAAGACGAGACAGGAAATGTGAACGTCATCATTTGGCCTTCTCTGCTCGAGAAGTTTCGGCGTGAAGCGCTCGGTGCGGCGCTACTTGCGGTGTACGGGACGTGGCAGTGCGAAGGCGAAGTACGACATCTAGTTGCGCAGAGACTCGTCGACCTGTCTCACTTGCTCGGCGGGCTCACTACGGTGAGCCGCAATTTCTGCTAATACATATTGGCGTAATCAAGCGGTTTATGGCAACTGGTCAACGCCCGATTGAGTGCATCTGCGCCTCTTCCTAAATTTTTGAGCTGCCACGCAAGATTGCGCTAGCAAGCTCCCGCGCGCCCTCTAAGTGCGCCGGCGCAATCGACAAAAGTCGGTCAAACTTGCTTTGTATATCTCCGACATCACCTTGCTGCGGAAAGTCATCAACCTTACCCTTTTGGCGTGGGAAAATAGCACTACTAGATGGAGAAGGCGGGGTTAACATGTTGACGAATGAGGGCGCTGATGACGCCGAAATCATCATTCGACCTGCCGCAGGCGGGGTCTGGCGTGTAGAGTTTCCTCGTAAAGACGGCGTCTTTGTCAGGGAAGCAAGCGACCAGGACGAAGCGCTGTCGCTTGCACGACAATTACGCCCAAAAGCTCAAATTCGTTTCCTCCCCGCGGAAGAGTCCTCAGAGACGCTGCATGATGAGTTGCCCCTCTCGAACAAGCGACGAGGAGCTGAAGATTTTGCCTAGAAGAACCGCATGAGAGGTTTCTACGGCATCAGGCTCGCGTCATGCTGAATGTGGTTAGCTCTCATTCTCGAAGGCTGACCATGAAAATAACTATTACAGCCCACACTGCCGCGGAGAGTGGGGACAAAGAGTCGCACCGTTTCCACTTTCTCGTAGAGGATGACGGTACCGAGGCTCGAACGGACTCCATCACTCTGCGCACTGCTCGCGTGTTCGTCCGCGAACTAGCCAACCACACGGGACTGGACGCGATGATGCGGAAAATTGTCGAGACATCAGAGAGTGATTACGGAACCCTGATTGGCGCTTGCTTCGAAGGCCATTAGCCGACCCTTGCTGGTTCGATTGGTCGAGGACCTGTGCCTGAAACGGCTGCGCGGGATGCTAGCGTGCTACACCACGTTTTTCCCGAGAAAAAGGCGCTGCTCCGGGTCGAGGTCCGCGCTGGTGGAAATAGCCGGCTCGAATCCCGTGCGCCAGAAGAACCGCTTTCCCGACCGGTTCGTTCTCGACATTTCGACCATGAGAGTATGGTAGCCGGCTTTTGCGGCATTCGACTCCAGTCCCGCCAACACAGCTCTTCCGATGCCAGCGTTTGGCATTCGACTATATATGCAGACGAGCTCAGCGACACCGAAATCGAGCCGCCTGTATGCCCCACAACCAATAGCCTCACCCTTCAAGGTTCGAGCAATAAGAAAACGCCCTCGGGCAGAGCTTATTTCACTTTGCGAGAAGCGTGACTTTGCGCTGACGCCCGAGTAGAGGGCTTGCATTGCTGCCATCTCGTCGAGTAGCACACGCCCGTCGTAGGACCATATGCCTTCTCGTTGAACGAGCACAGTCAGGGAAGCAGATGTCATACGAATGTCCAGTGGCGGTTGTTCCCGTCAAACAGCAAGAAGAGAGCCACAGACACCTGTCAGCAGGAGAATTCCAGGTTTCTCTTTTTCGGACGGCACCTGACGTGGCTCCGAGTGCGAGTCGAACTGGGCCGGACAACGCCTCTTTCGGCCGGTCGAATTCAATGCGGTAACCATGCGAGCACAATGGCCGAATCCAAGCATTTGCTTTTCAGATTTTCCGGTCAAATACACCGGTCGTGGTCGGAAAGTATAGAAATGATTTTTAAAACTCGTATGGGCGAGGTTTTGCGTGCAACAATGAACACACGGAGCCGGCATCCAGGTCAAGAGCGTAGAAATCGTGCGAACACTAAAGGCGCGCACGACGTTGCAAGACATTCGCACTTGCGATATCGGCGGCTGGCACATCAAATCTCCTCGCAATGCCGGGGGCATCGGCTGCCGTCGTTAGCCCGAGACCTATCGCGTTGAAACGTGCCTGGCGGCTACAGTCTTCCGCACATACTCGCGTCCGTCTGGTAGCGCAGTAAGTCAGGTGAGCAGCGACAGGGGCTATGGCACTTTTCCAAGGCAGATGCGACTACGGGCCCGAGTCGCGAAACAAAATCCGTCCTTCCTTCCGAATAGGCCGAATTACTGGCAGACCCGTCGAACATCGCGACGGCGTTTGGCGCTTTCGAGGGCGCACGATGGCCACAAAAAATCAGCAAGCCTTTCCATGCGTCGTTGTCCGCAAAGAAAGCGGCGGCGTCTGGAGCATCGCGTTGCCTCACGCCGAACGGCCAGGCGACCAATTCATCACATTCGCGAAGGATGAGGAAGAGGCCGTCTGGCTCGCGGCCCTGCTTCGCCAAGGGATGGAAGTACAAATCGTCGATTAAGACGCGTTCGCCTCGGCAGGACGTTTGCATGCTGCTCGTCGTCGCGCGCTTGTGCCTTTTTTCGACGCTCGATATCACGGCATCTGCTACTGCAAATTCGAGGACCAGGCGGTGCTGCGACCGCTTTGACAGGAGCGTCGGTGGCCACTCTGCACGAACTGATTCCAACCCCGCAGCAAAGGTACG
>NZ_JACSUE010000034.1:0-9025 GCF_014384845.1 Caballeronia sp. EK | reverse complement strand
TCGACGCTCGATATCACGGCATCTGCTACTGCAAATTCGAGGACCAGGCGGTGCTGCGACCGCTTTGACAGGAGCGTCGGTGGCCACTCTGCACGAACTGATTCCAACCCCGCAGCAAAGGTACGAGTTGCTGTCCAGCGTTCGTCATCTACTCAAGGAGCAAAACTATGGCTGGCGATACTGCATACAAACCGGGCGAGCGCGTGAAGGTGTCTGGCATCTATTCCGTCGTTCACGACGACGGCAAAGATACGTTCGAAGTTACGTGTGTTGAGGGCGAACACTTTCCCCCAACGCGAAGCGGCAAGGGAGCGCATTTCGAATTGAAGTACGCCGCGACTCATGCCCACAAGCACGACGAGTTGAAGGGCACGGAAGCTCGAAGCTAGCTCCCCAGAGGACTTTCGGCGCCTTCTGCGTTTGACCGCGTGCAGCGACGGTCCAGAACCCAGATTCTCATGGAAGTCTGCAACCAAAAACCATCTTTTGAAGAGATATATTGTCTTGGGAGTTCGTATGTCTGACCATGTTTACAAACTGCTCGAAATCACCGGCTCTTCACCCGAGTCATCCGATAAAGCAGTCGAGGTTGCGCTTGAGAAAGCTTCGGTGACCGTGAAGAACATCGAGTGGTTTCAGGTGACAGAAACCCGAGGTCATATGGAAGGCGGCAGGATTGCGCATTGGCAGGTAACCCTGAAAGCAGGGTTTCGCGTGGACGACTGAAGTGCCGTCGTAGGGACGGAGCGACCAGCTGAATCAAATCTACGGCAGTCGCTTCATCGCTTGGGTCAGCGATTGTTTTGTCGACCAGTATTCGGCCCATGGGTCACCAGTATGGAAGCTCAGATACTCGCGCGCCGTTTGCACGGTCCACTGAGCGCCGCTCTTGAGGTCGGCAAGTTGTTCCCAAGAAACTGGCATCGAGACGCCCATACCTGGTCGAGCGCGAGCAGAGAAGGCTGCAGCAGTTGTTTGCCCCTTCCCGTTGCGCAAGTAGTCGACATAGATTCTTCCAAGCCGATTCGACGGTCCAGAAATCGCAGAGAAGCGTTCGGGAATCGTCTTCGCGAGATGCGCAACGAATGTCTTTGAGAATGCCTTGACTGTCGCATAGTCCAACCGCGGAGCAAGCGGCACGACCACATGTAGGCCCTTACCGCCGCTTGTCTTCAACCACGCTTGCAAGCCCAACTCCGATAGCAGCAAGCCGACAAGTTGAGCGGCTTCCTGGACGTGACTCCATTTAACGCCTTCGCCCGGGTCGAGGTCGAAGATGACCCGGTCGGGCGCATCGAGGCGCCGGACTACCGAGTTCCATGTATGTAATTCGACGGTATTCATCTGCGCGGCGGACAGCAGCGCGTCGACGGTGTCGACCGTCAGCAACGGTGGATGCTTTGGCCACAATTCTCGGTCATGCGCTTTAAGCCCAGGCATCGCGGTGCGTTCAGCGTGCTTTTGGAAAAACAGATTGCCGGCGACACCATCAGGTGCGCGCACGAGGGCAACGGGCCTGTCTTTCAGGTGGGGCAATATCCGCTCTGCGACGCTGGCGTAGAACCGGACAAGGTCAGCCTTCGTGACCGACGCTGACGCGTCAATCACGCGCTCAGGGTGCGTTATCTTCAGTTGAGGAAAAGGCTCAGAGGCCTGCGTCGTTCCGCCTTCTCGGACTACGCCACGAGCGTCCTTATCGAGACGCAAGCCTATGAACGACGCTTGACGAATCACTTCATCGGCGGTCCACTCAGTGAACTCGACCTCCGCGACTAGGATAGGCTTTACCCATCTCTCACTCCCCGCTGCGCGCTTTGACCATCGACCCGGTTTCTTGAGGGGCGTGTTGAAGGGTGTTGCGTCGACTTCGAGCGGCGTAAGTTGCTTCCAGAGGTCGCGCGCAGTCTTCGAATCCCAACCAGTTCCGACGCTCCCCGCGTCATGAAGCTTGCTTCCAACGTAATATCCGAGCAGCAAGCTGCCGACCTCTCCGTCGTTGCCGCCACGCGCCGTCATGCCACAGATAACGAGTTCCTGTCTCAGCCGAGGTTTCGCTTTCAGCCAAGTTTGCGTACGCCCCGACTCATAGACTGCATTGCGCCGCTTGAGCATCAGTCCTTCCAAACCAAGCCCTGTCGCAGCTTCGAATATCTGCGCTGGCGGAGCGTCAAAGTCCTGGCTGTACAGCAGCCGCTCTCCTGCGGTTTCAACAATCGGTGCAAGCAACGCACGCCTTGACCACAGCGGCACTTTTCGGAGGTCTTTGCCGTCAAGGAACATCACGTCGAAAAGGAAGTAGAGGATGTCCTTGTTCGATTGCCCATCAACCGCGTTCTGAAGCGCGGAGAAACTCGGGATACCGTTTTTCAACACGACGATTTCGCCGTCCAGCCATGCGCTGGATAGCTGTAATTCTTTGAGTTCGGCTACGAGCAGCGGGAATCGAGTTGTCCAATCATGACCGTTGCGGGTAAGGAGCTTCACTCTCTTCTTGTCGACTCGAGCTAACAGGCGGTACCCATCAAGTTTGGACTCCACTATCCACTCGCCGCCTGCTGGCAGTGAGGGCGCGAGTGTCGCAAGCTGCGGTTCAAGCTTAGCCGGCAGTGACGCCATCACTGCAGCTGAGAGGTCAATCTCCGGAGCTTCAGCGCGCGAATTCCGAGGACTGCGCGGTTCGCGCTCTTCGACGGGTCCAAGGGGATTCGCGATAACGCTGTCGGGGAGTGCCTTGATGACGTCGTATTCGGCGAGCGGACGCGCCCACTCATCGCGTTTCTTGAACATCATCCACTGGTCGGCCTTGTCTCCAGGCTTTGATATACGCACCAGCTCCCACAAACCGGCGAGCTTTTCACCGTGCAGACGAAAAATCAATTTTCCTGCTTCCATACCCTTGTGAGAATCTCCGACCGGCTCCCACGTCCCACGGTCCCACACAATGACCGTTCCTGCGCCATATTGCTTGGGAGGGATGGTTCCCTCGAAGCTAGCGTAATCGATAGGGTGGTCTTCAACGTGCACCGCCATCTGCTTCTTGGCCGGGTCGTAGCACGGCCCTTTGGGAACAGCCCATGACAGCAGCACGCCGTCATGTTCGAGCCGGAAGTCGTAGTGAAGGTGGCTGGCCCAATGCTTTTGCACAACAAAGCTGCGGCCCTGATTCGGCGTTCCGTTTGCCACACTCGCTTTCGATGCAGACGGCTCAGACGTGGCGTCAAAGTCGCGCTTATTACGATAGCGCTCGAGCGGCGTCGCCGCCGTAGTTTTGCGGGATGAAACCATCTCGGTTTCCCTCGTTTCGATGATTTGATACTGCAAATCGCGTGCCGTCAAACGACGCGTGGGCCCTAGGACCGCGCTTCAGGGGGTATGTCGCCTCCATCCGTCTACGACACTGGCGTAGATTTGACCAAAGCCCATGGCTCGGTTGGCGGACATGGCTCGGCACGTGTAGTGCTATTCTGACCATCCCGCGGCCCGCAAGTCGCGGTTGATGACTCGCTCATCTGGTTACGTCAGGCGAATAACGCCGCCGTCTAGGAGAAGCCCATGGTCGCCCGTTCGATTGCGTCGCTCTCTCTTTCTTTCGGTCTGGTCTCGATTCCGGTCCGACTCTACTCAGCGACGGAAAGCTCATCTGAGGTGCGGTTCAACATGCTCGCGCCAGACGGCTCGCGCGTGAAGCAACAATACGTTTCCGAGAGCACGGGCAAAGTGGTCGAGCGAAGCTCGATGCAGAAGGGGTACCAATTCGAGAAGGACCGCTACGTCGTTTTCACCGGCGACGAACTGAAGGCGCTGGAGGAAGGCGCGAGCCACGTTGTAGAAATCGTGTCGTTTGTTCCTGAAAAGTCCGTCGACCCGCTCTTCTACGACAAGGCGTACTTCATCACTCCCGACAAGCGCGGTGGCAAGCCGTACAGCCTTCTACAGGAGGCGCTTTCCCGAACTGGCCGTTGCGCGTTGGCGAAGTGGGCGTACAAGGGAAAGACTCGCATTGTCCAAGTCCGCCCGACCCCGGACGGCATGGTCTTCCAGCAGCTTCTGTTTGCAGACGAAGTCCGGTCTCTCAAAGACCTCGATATCGAACATGCCGCGGTGTCCGAATCGGAACTGAAGCTTGCGGTGCAAATCATCGAGCAGGGTGCCGAGGACAACTACGATGCATCAGCATACGAGGATGAAGAGAAAAAGCGCGTCCTGGCTGCCATCGACCGCAAGATTGAAGGCAAACAAATTGTTGCGCCCGAGGCTGGCGAAGCTGCACCGACTGGCGAAGTGATTGACTTGATGGAAGCGTTGCGCGCTAGTCTCGCCAAGAGCGGCGAGAAGGCAAAGCCCACAGAGAAGCGGAAGACCGCGTCGAAAGCTGTGGAGGAACCGGTGGTTCCGAAGACCCGCAAACCTGCCGCACGAGCGCCAAAGGTTGCCGCCGAAACTCCGGCGAAGGTGCGCGCCCGAAAGTGAGCAAGCGCGACGTATCGCACTACGTTTCTCTCGCCAAGCTTCAATCGATGCTTGGCGTGTCGCGCGGCGTCGTCGATGGACTCATCGAGTTAGGTCTCGTGACGCCTACCCGAGGACCTCGCAATGCCTTGCGTTTCACGTTCCAGGATATCGTCCTTTTGCGCACGGCATTGCAGTTGCGGACGGCGAAGACCACACCGCGCAAGCTGCGAGAGGCGCTCGCCCGACTCAAGCGCGACCTTCCTGACGAGCTTCCGTTGTCAGGCATCCGCATCGCTGCGGAGGGAGACGCGATTGTCGTCAAGACAGGGCCGTCGCGGTGGGACGCGGTAACAGGTCAGATGCTGCTCGACTTCGAAGTGGCCACGGTCGGAGGCGACGTCGTTCTCTTTGACGCGACGCCTGAGCGCAAGAGCACAGCAGCTGCTCAGGCACAGGAGCGCTACGAATTGGCTGAACAATTGCTGGCGGCTGACCCGGACGCTGCCGAGCGGAACTACAGGCGCGCCATCGAGCTGTCTCCCGAGCCCTTTTACGCTGCGTACGTCGACCTCGGCGCTTTATTGTGCGAGGACGAACATCAATGCGGTGAGGCGCTGCGCGTGTTCGACCAAGCGCTAGAGCATTTCCCGACCGATGCAGTGCTGCATTTCAATCGAGCGGTGGCGCTCGACTCGATGGGGCGACTCGATGAGGCAAGGAGGAGCTATGAGCAGTGCCTGGCGCTTAATCCGGATTACGCCGACGCCCATCATAATCTCGCCATCCTGTTAGACAAGGGCGGCGACCGCCGCGGTCTAATTAGACATTTGAACGCCTATCGACGATTGAGCAATTAAGTCGGCCGGGGCTTGCCTCCTTGACAAGACAATCAAGACCAGAAGGGTTGCAAGCCCTTGGGTATGAACCTTGCTTGGACTCCCTTGGGTATGAACCTTGCTTGGACTCAATAGTTTTTTGGAGTGGCGCTATGCCAAAAATATCCTCTCGGCGGGCCAAAGTCGTTCTGTTTGCCAGCCGCCCAATAGTGAGCGCGGTCGCCGGAAAAAATGAAGAAGATTACGCCATCTACGCCTCGTATCGACCGCACCTTAAGGGTTTTATCGGCGTTCTAAAAGTCGTGCGACTGACCGATGCGCGTCTACTCTATCCTTTTGACGGCGCTGATGAAATTGGTCCCTTTTCCACCCAAGCCGCAGCTCGAGCAGCAGCGGTTCAGCGAGGCGGCGATATTGTGCACGGTGACCTGCGAACTCCAGAACTATAACCATCGTCGCAATCAAGAATAGACATAGGGGGAGAAGTGACCGATACGGCGCGCCGGCGTTGTCGTTTCTTCATAACTGTCATCAACACGACCGCGAGTCTTGAAGCTCGAAGGCATCGACGCGAGACTGACCGCAATGAGCGCGTTGGGTTACGAGTTAAAAGCTGTCGTGACGCCGTCGAACAATCTGTAGCCTGAGGATGGCCTGTTGATTTGCACCCGAGACTGGCTCATTTTTTGACGCGGACTTTGACTTTGTTGCCCTCATGAACGTGCTTGAATTCCATGGCATTGCCGGCATACCGACGTTGGTGAGTGGACCGCGGTTCAGAGTAACCATGCCCTGGTGGCGGGGTCGACTTTCGTCACTTCTTCGTCGGTGAGAGCGTACTCGACGACACGCTCGAAAGTGAAGACGACCAAATTTGATTGAGGCCACGCTTGAGGCTAGCACTAGTCCGGTTCCCATCCGTTCAGGCGCAAACTACCCATCCTCGCCGGTCGTCGAGCGCAAAGCACCTTTCGGTAATCTTTGTCCCCGCACAACAACGATAAGCCCATGATGGTGTGGCGGTAGCCGTTGTCCGCATGGCAGCAATTGCTTACCCGAATCCGAATTAGACCAAGTAGACACTTTCTGGAGTCGAGAAATGAGTACCGAATTTGCTGAGTCTGACACTCGAAGCCGCGGGTACGAGCCTTGGCTGGCGGCCGGCAGCCCGGAAGGGCATGACGACAATTTCTGGTATGAAGCGAGCGCTAGTGCTTAAAATCGAAACTGCGTGTTGCGCAGCGACGTTCCGAGGAGTATTAATCATGCATCTAGCAAGAGACGGCCCCCGCGCCGGCGATGAAGATAGCGCTGAATTCGGTCCGCGCCAGGATGACCTGTTCTTTGCCGCCGTGACAACGACACGTACGCCCATGCTGGTTGCGGACGCGCGTCTCCCCGACTATCCAATTATCTTTGCCAACGATGCGTTCCGGAGGCTAACGGGCTACAGCGACTCCGAAATATACGGCCATAACTGCCGGTTCCTGCAAGGTCCCGATACAGACCTAGTAGTGCTCAATGAGCTCCGTATTGCCTTATCAGAGAAACGGGAGTTTGCCGCCGAGGTCCTCAATTACCGAAAAGACAAGTCAACCTTTTGGAACGAGCTGTTCATTTCGCCGATTTTCAACGAAGAAGACGAGCTCATATACTTCTTCGCGTCGCAAGTTGACGTGAGCCGCAGACATGAGGCTGAGGAAGGATTGCATCAAGCTCGGAAGATGGAGGCGCTGGGACAACTGGCCGGAGGCGTTGCCCACGATTTCAACAATCTTCTGCAGGTCATGGTGGGATATGTGGACCTGCTCGACTTGAGCGTCAAAATGGCTGCCGGAGATGAGCAGCTACTAAAAAATATCGCGAAGATTCGTGGCGCAGTCAAAACCGCATCGTCTTTGACCCAACAATTGCTTCTTTTCGCGCGAAAGCAGGTAGTCGTTGGTCGTGCTGTCAACCTCAACAGAGTTTGCGACGATTTGCTTGAGCTCGCGCGGCAAACGCTTGGAGCCACAGTTTCGGTTCGAACCGACTTTGCGAGCAGCCTCCGGAATTGCATTCTGGATGTGGCGCAGTTTGAAATGGCAATTCTTAATATCATTCTGAATGCTCGGGACGCATTGAATGCTCGACCTGATGCGCGAGTGCTGCTGCGAACAGCCAACTTCGAGGTAACGAAGGACGAATTGAAAGGGCCGGTCGACTTGCTAGAAGGACACTATGTAACGCTGTCAATTGCAGACAATGGAGTCGGGATGCCGCCGGAGGTTGTCGAAAAAGTCCTCACTCCGTTCTTTACGACCAAAGGCCAAGGAAAAGGTACGGGCCTTGGTTTGAGCATTGTTGCGGCTTTTGCACATCAAACGGGCGGCACAATCACCGTATCTTCGGAAGACGGCGTGGGCACGACGTTGACGTTTTATTTTCCGGCACTTGAGACACGGCAGGAGCCGCAACCAGGCGTCTCCAACGTACTTCGCCAGACAGGGAGCGAGAAAGTCCTCATTGTGGATGACCGCAGGGACGTCGGCGAGGTTGCCGAAGCGATGCTCAGCGAGTTGGGCTATTCGACGAGACTAGTGTTGAACGCGGAGGACGCCTTGACCATACTGGGTTCAGGCGAAGAGTTCCACTTGCTTTTTACGGACCTTGTCATGCCGGGCATGCTGACCGGCGTTGGGCTGGCGCGTGAAGCCAGGCGCCTGAGACCAGACCTCCGAGTGCTCGTAGCGACTGGATATGCTCAGGCTGTGGTGGACGAAACTGATGTCAATGGCGCGCGGTTCAAAGTCATTCACAAGCCATACAGACAAGCAGACTTGGCGCGTGAGGTTCGCCAAGTGCTCGATGATGTACGTCGGCACTAGCGCTTCAATGCGTGAAGAAACGTGGGTGGCCGCCAATCAGGCCATGTAGTGCCTAAGCAGGGGGAAGTAAAGTCGCCGAACTGAAAGGTCTGCGCGAAACCCATGGCAAACAACAACAAGTTTGCGAAGGTAAAATTCGCGCTGTCTGAAATAGCTACGCGTGATTATCCGTCAGGCTACCTCCAATGTACGGAACCCGCATTGGCGTGCGGGCTCCGATGTTTCACTTAACAGCCTCTCCCACTCCGAGGTCGGCGCCAGTTAAGGGGTCGGCCGTGGTATCGGACGCGGTGCGGGATGCCATGGCCCGCAGCACGTCGGCATCGTCCGCGGTCACGTTAACCATCGCCAAGCCGTCGCCGCCGTCTACTGCCGGCTCAGGTGCTCCGACAAACTCCCAATCGGGTCCCTCATTCCACGGGCCCCGCGGAGATTCGTCGCCGCTCGACATCTTGTAGTAGACACTGGTGAACTCCGGCACACCAGGTAGCTTTCCCTGCGGAAAATTCGGCTGTATCGAGTGAAGTGCTTTCTCGAATGACTTCTGGTGTGCGATTTCCCGGGTCATCAGGAATCCAAGCGTTTCTTTGATGCCTGGGTCATCCGTCACGTTAATTAGCCTTTCGTACACAATCTTGGCTCGCGCCTCCGCTGCAATATTAGAGCGAAGGTCCGCCGTCGGCTCCCCAATGGTGTCAATGTACGCTGCAGACCAAGGAACTCCTGCTGAGTTCGTGAGTGCCGGACCTCCGTAAGCGGCTCGCCTAGGCCGTGTGTAGAGGCGTGCGCGCCTGGGCGCAGGATTGCCTCAGGTGGAGCGGCTAGATATCTTGATGTGGTGAACTTGCCGCTGCGTGCAGCTTCTCGGCC